>DATCTK010000074.1:0-75360 GCA_036567985.1 Gammaproteobacteria bacterium
CTTCGGTTCTGGCTTCGGTTCTGGCTTCGGTTCTGGCTTCGGTTCTGGCTTCGGTTCTACTGGTAACTCCGGCACCGGCTTTGCCGCCTCCACCATCGACACCATCACCACAGTGCGCGGCTCCACCGCTTCCGGCTCGGCCCGGGCCACCAGCGCCACAACAATTAACAGGTGCAAACCCAGGCTCAAGCCAGCAGCGAGTATCTGCTTAGGCTGGCTGTTAACTGAATGCGGCTTGCTGTAGCTCATGGGGAGGCATGCTAATGTAAATGATAGTGATTCGCAATACCATTTATTAAGATTTTATGAAAATTCATCAACTCAATTAAAAATACAGCCGCTCGTTGTTGTCTTTAGTGCAAATATTCTCTATTCTTTCTCTACCGAGAACATTAAGAGAATTTTTATGTTAACCGACAGCCAGCAACGCACACTGGATTTTATACAGGCCTATATTCTGCGCTGCGGCCACAGCCCCACCTACCCGGAAATCGCCCGGGGCATTGGCATTCAGTCACAGGGCACGGCGCACCGCTATGTAAAGGCACTGCTGGAGATGGGCTACCTGCGCCATGAAGAAGGCACCCACCGCGGGCTGCGCCTGCCGGATGAGGTGGCGGAACAGGGCATGAGCATTCCACTGCTGGGTAAAATCGCCGCCGGTTTGCCGATTGAGGCGATCAGCGGCTATGACAGCGTCAACCTCAACCAGATGTTTGGTGGTGAAAACCGCTTTGCACTGCAGGTGGAAGGCGACTCGATGATCGAGCTGGGTATTCTGCATGGGGATACGGTGATTATCGAAGCCTGTAATGAGGCACGCAAGGACGCAATCGTAGTGGCGCTGATTGATAACTATGAAGTTACCCTGAAAATCTACCACCCGCTGTCCCATAATCGCATCAAGCTGATTCCCGCCAATGCCAGCCTGCAACCGATGGTGTACCAGGCCGATCGCGTGCAGATACAGGGCGTGCTGGTGGGCACACTGCGCACCTACTAGGCGATTATGCAATACGACACAAACAGCTGCCCGGTTCACTGGGAACGGGCGATTGCCCTGATTGATATGAACTGCTTCTTTGCGGCAGTGGAGATGCAGGACTTTCCCGATTTGCGCGGCAAGCCACTGGCGATTACCAATGGCAGCCAGGGCACCTGCATTATCACCTGCTCCTACGAGGCACGCGCCTATGGCATCAAAACCGGCATGCGCCTGAAAGAAGCACGCAAGCTCTGCCCCGAACTGCTGCAGCGACCCACCCGTCCCCATGTGTATGCGGACATGTCAGCACGGATTATGCGCGCATTGCACGATGTCTGCCCGGATATGGAAATTTTCTCGGTGGATGAAGCCTTTATAGACATGACACCCTGTCAGTCACTGTACGGCTCACCCGGCTACATCGGCCGCCTGCTGAAACAGGCGGTGTTTGACGCCACCGGCCTCCCCTGCTCAATTGGCATCAGCGGTGACAAAACCACCGCCAAGTATGCTGCCAAGCTGAACAAACCCGATGGCTTTACCATTATTCCGCCCTGGGAGGCCCGCCAGCGCCTGGCCAATGCGCCGGTCACCGAACTCTGCGGCATTGCCGGTGGCATTGGCCGCTTCCTCGCCGAGCGTGGCGTGCATGTATGCGGTGATATGCAACATCTACCCATCGGCGAGCTGGCACGGCATTTTGGTAACAGCGGACGGCGCATCTGGTATATGGCACAGGGGCTGGATCCGGATCCGCTACACCTTGACGTGGCCGACCCGAAAACCCTGGGCCACGGCAAGGTGCTGCCACCGAAAACCGTTGATAAGGAGGTGCTGCTAACCTACCTGATTCATATGGCGGTAAGGGTGTGCGCACGGCTACGACGTCACCAGTTTGAAGCGGCGGAATTTTATATCGGCCTGCTGATTAACAATCAATGGCTGGGGCGGCGGGTAAAAACCTCGTCCCCCACCAACGATACGCAGACCCTGATTCATCTGTGCAAGTATGTGCTGAATGATATCCACAACGGCCAACCGGTATACCAGGTGCAGATCACCGCACTTAATCCACGCCGTGAAAACTGCCAGCTGGACCTGTTTATCGACAGCGAATACAACCAGCAACAAAGCAAAGTCAATGCAGTAATGGACAGCATCAACCAGCGCTATGGTGAAAGCACCGTCGGCCCGGGACGCCTGATTAATAAATCTGAAATGCCCAGTGTGATTGCGCCTTCATGGAAACCCGGCGGGCATCGGCAGTCGATTTAGATTTGTGATGTATGGCGTAAAGCTTATGGTACAAGTCCGCAAATGAACGCACTAAAGTGCAGGAGCACTTTGAACGGGCGAATGCACGACCCGAAGGGTGGAGCACAGGATGTGCGGAATACTAAAGTGCAGGAGCACTTTGAACGTGCGCATGCACGACCCGAAGGGTGAAGCACAGGATGTGCGGAATAGATAACCGCAAATTAGTTATGCAAAAAATACATGCCCGTTTTGTAGGTTGGGGTGACGCAGGAACCCCAACGCCCCGGATGGATTGATGAATGTTGGGGTTCGTTCCTTACCCCAACCTACAGCACTGAAATATGACATGCTTTAAAGCATTCCGTTAATCAACATTAGTGCCGTATTCCATGTTTGCCTTCACGACATTGTAAACTGTACTGTTTCGCCTTTCTGGCGACTGTCTTTTCTGTCTGCAGCAACAGAAAAGTCAGCAAAAGAGTGCCGTTCCCGGTCACTTGCCCGCAAAAATCGCGGGTTCCCGAAAATGCTTCAAGAAATTATTTGAGTTTAACTAAGTTAACTTATGACATTGTGTTCGTTGCCGGGTCGTGCTGGAGTGCCATCCGGGCACATCAGCACTCAAAATCACGTCCTGTGATTTTGCCCCTGCGTAGAAAGCATTTTCGGCAAGCGACAGGGAAGGTTGTCGCAAGCCCATCAGTTTAATATGATGAGCGAGTGATTTTTGTGGAGCGTTATTCCGGGCGTCCTGCCCTCCACCTTTGGTTCATGCAAGCATGTTTAAAATTGCTCCCGGCAATTTTACCTGCGAAGATGTTTGAGCGAGTCATGCTTTTTATGATTCGTGAATGCGTAGGTTGGGGTAAGGAACGCACCCCAACATATACATCACTGCCCATAACACCGTTGGGGTTCCTCCGTCACCCCAACCTACCAACTGCTGGAGAGAAAAGAAGCCAGTCGCCAGAAAGGCGAAACAGCACAGCTCAGAATATCATGAGATCAATTTCGATTATCATACTGAAGCCAATTGTCACAGAATGCCTTTAAATCACACCATATAACACTGCACGATGGATCCGCTTCGCTTTATACCACCCTACACGAGATTTTATTTTTCGACCAACGACTGGAGACTAATGACTCGCGACCACGCAAGGCTTTATTCAATTGCCGCCAACGCCCGATCAAGCACTTGCTGCAGGCTGGAAATATCCACCGGCTTGGGATAAAACTCAAATGCGCCAGACTCCAGCGCCTTGACTGAATTAACCGTTTTATCCGATGCGGAGACAACAATCACTTTTAAATCCGGTTGTCGCGTCAGCAATGCATCCAGTATGGCGAAACCTTCACTGGTACCATCTACATCCGGCGGCAGCCCCAGGTCCAGTGTCACTACCTGTGGCTGATGCGCTTCAAGCTGCTTAATCGCATTCTCACGGGAATCGGCGGTGGCTATATCAAAGCCTTCGATACCCCACTGCAACTGACTTCTGATTCCCTGGTCATCATCAACGATTAATAGCTTTGGCTTGCCCATCTAACGACTCCCATGTTCATGCAACTGCACGACCTGAGCCGTGTTACTGCTTTGATTGCTGAGCGGAATGCGTAAACGGAAAATACTGCCGATACCCACCTGGCTTTCAACATCCAGCTGCCCACCCAGCTTATGTACGTATTCACGCACCTGAAATACACCTATGCCCATGGTGCCTTTGGTGGATTCAAACGGCTGGAACAATTTATCGTGAATAAACTTCTCATCCATACCCTCACCTGTGTCAGCTATTTCCACTATTGCATAGTCGCCTTCCTTACGCAGGCGCACATTAATGCTGCCACTGTCATCAGTGGCATCCTGGGCATTCTGGATAAGGTGGGCAATATTGGCCGACATACGATCCTTATCGGCGGTAATCATAATTGCTTCAGTGGTACAGCTTAAAACCGGCACCGGCAGTGTACCCGCGGTAGTACAGGTACGAATGCTTTCTTCCAGCAGACTGCACAGGTTCAGCGGTGCTTTTTTGTCTGCACCACCCTCACCCCGCAAACGCACCAGCAGTTTGTTCATTTTATTCACCGAGTTTTCAACGGTACTGATCGCGTCATCAATAAACCTCGGGTTATCTTTATGCCGGGCCGCATTCGACACCACCATGGAAAGCTGACCCACCATGTTTTTAATATCATGCACAATAAATGCCGACAGGCGATTCACCTCTTCAAAGCGTTTGGCACTGAGTAGCGCCTGTGCCGCATCATGCTGTGCCAGGTGACTGGCAACCTGCCGCCCGGCGGTTTTCAGCAGATCACTGTCTTCCCAGTTAAAGTAACGTTCATGGGCCGGTGAGCGAAGTAGCACGACATAGCCCAGCAGGTGATCCTGCAGCATCAACGGCACCACCAGCCAGGCATTTTTATTCGAGGTTAGCCACTCCGGCAGCACTAATGGGCCAAGACGGGTATACATCTCCGGGTCATCGTTATATTCATCCAGGCTGATAACAAAACGAAAGTCGGCAAGAAAACGATTAAGGGTTGAATCCGCTGGCTCACGCACTTTTATCGGCTCATAATTCCAGCGCTCATCGGACTCAAAAAAGCCGTTTTCCCGCTCCATCACCAGCAGGCCACCGGGGCTGTCGATAATCTGTGCTAGCGCACGAATGGCGCGGACATGCAGGGTTTTATCCTCGTTCTGCTGCGACAGTGTACGTATAATGCGCAACCATTCGTCACGGTAATCATATTTATAATGAAAGAAATGTTTATCGATCATTACCTTTATTCTGGCGCGAATTTTCCCAGAGAAAAACAGCACGGCCAGGCCAAGAAAAGCTGCGAACATAAAGGTCGCCTGCGCGACTTCACCCCAGCCGCCACCCATTTCCCGCACATAGTAGCCACCAAAGCCGATAAAGATCAGGTAAACACCCGAGGCCAGCAAAGTAGTGGTATGAAACACCATGCGTCGCGACAGAAAAACATCAATCGATTCCTTGCCCAGTGACCATTGCATCTCACGCTTGATGGCGACACCAATCAGTGGCACCACCATGGCATGGATAAAGCCACGGGCATTCCACAACTCATTATCAATACGCTGGAATAAAAAGGCATCGGAATACAGATAGAAGTCATAGGCAAACATCGAACCGATGCCAATCCACAGATACTTAAGGCCCCAGCGCTGCTCTTCCGATGTATTACGATACAGTTGTTCAACTATCACAATACCGCCGATGGAAATCAGCAGATGGCCAACCAGTACGTCATTACCGGCAATAAATTCAAACAACGAACCACCGGAAATACGATAAAGCGCCAGCAACATAAGCCCGACAATAAAAATGCTCAGCCCAGCGAAGGTGATTTTAAAGTTTTTATTAACCTGATCGGAATTCTTATAGGCAGTGCGCAACATCACCAGCAGGAAGGCAAACCAGGCAAGCGAACGCAACAGCTCAAGCAGAAGGGTAAAACTTAACAAACCACCGAAAGCAGCCTGATAGGTAACGGTACCAGACCAGACCGCACTGGCCAGTGAGGCCACCACCAGCATATTTTTCGGCAGATTATCCCGTTTGCCGGTGAGCATAATCAGACCCAGCATCAGAAACAGAAGCGTGGAGATACCAAAGCTGATGGATTCAATAAACATGAAAGGAATGTTAGCTCATTTATGCAGTTTTTGAGGGGTCTGGTTTGTTTGGGTTTGATAAAAAAGGTGGATCCTCGTTGCTTGATCCACCCTGCATCTGATTCTTCGCGTAGGGTGGATCAAACGAAGTGGATCCACCGTGTCATGCATCCGGGCAACACTTGCAATTCAATTACCTGATAACAAAGACAACGGTTATTACACTCGTTCTAACCGGTTTTGGTGGATCCGCTCGCGCTTGATCCACCCTACCTTAAGTGGCTTAAATCTCTTTTAACAGGGCTTCCGCTTCAATTTTACCCGGGAAGTCCTGCTCGCTGTCCACGGCAATTTCCAGATGGGATTTTGCGGCTGCCTTGTCACCGGAATGGTACAGCGCATAACCCAGATGGTATCTAAACACAGCTACATTCGATGCACGCTCGACAATTGGTGAGAGAATATCAATCGCTTTCTGGTGTTCACCGGATTTGGTATAGGCCCAGGCCAGTGTATCCTGGAAAGCCGGTTGCTGTAGCTTTTCGAACTTCTGGGCAATCTCCAGCGCTCTGCTTACGTCTGTTGCTGCACCATAGTCCAGTAGCAATGCAGCATAGTTATTAGAGGCAACCTGATTACCGGGATTTTCCTGAATAATCTGCTTGTACACATCCATTGCATCTGTATAAGACTGTTTTCTTTCATACAGGGCGGCCAATTGCATTTGTGCGGGTGTTTTAACCTTTAATTTATCGACAGCTTCAGTATATGCCTCAATCGCTTTATCTATATTGTTTTCTGAAAGGTAACTCGCAGCCATCCCGTAATATGGCGGAAACCACTCACTGGATGCTTTAGCTGCCGCTCTGAATTTCAGGCGAGCTTCATCCTGTTTATTTTGTGATAGCAGCACATGGCCCACCAGATAATTAGCAATAGAGTCATCAGCATCAATTTCAAATCGCTTCTGCAGTCTTTCCATGGCCTTTTCAGGCTGACCCTGGGAAACATAGACTTTAACGATATTCTCAAGTGGCTTGTATTTTTCCACTGATTTTTCATAAGCCAGTTCGAATTGCTCCAGTGCTTTATCAACCTCACCCTGTGAGAGATACAGCTGGGCTCGGGTGGTATTAACTTCTGCCAGCGATGGATCAGCAGTCTCCATTCTGTTTAGCACAACTGGTAGTTCATCATTTTTCTGTTGTGATGCCAGAATCCTGAGCTTTACTTTCAATAGCTCATAGTCATTATCGAAATAAGTTAATGCCTTATCAACAATATCAAGCGCCTCATCTGTGCGACCCTTGCTTACCAGATACCCTGCATAATTGACATGCACCTGATTATTAACAGGATTTGCTTCTATTGCTTTTCTTAGCTCGTTTTCAGCCAGCGAACTCTCATTATTCATTTCATGGGCACGCGCCAGCAATGCTGCAGCATCAGCATTTTTAGGATCATTCTTAACAACAGTACGCAGCCTGTTAATTGCGGATATAGAGTCGAGATTCATCAGATCAAGCTTTGCCGCAACCAGCAGCGCGTCATTGTTGCTGGGATACTCAGCAAGCACGACATCGACATGCTTACGCGCACCTTCATGGTCACCTTCTTCCAGCAAGTAATTTGCAAGCAATGCTCTTGCTTCAACTGCTTCAATATCATACTCATTGTCTGATATCACTTTATTCAGAACAGCCTTAAGCTCATCACGTTTGCCTAGCTTGTCATAAAACTTGACCTGGGCCATTTTGAGCTCATGCATGTCGGGGTTCTGCTTGATAAAATCTAACAGTGCTTCTTCAGCCTCTTTCACCCCCACACGCGACGAAAGCATTTCGACCAGCACAAGATATCGTTGCGTATCTTGCTGATCCTGCTTAATCGCATCTCGCAATACAGCTTCAGCTTTATCTACCTGGTTAGAGCTGGCATAAAATGATGATAACGCGACCTGCAATGCATAGCGCTCAGGCTCAACTTCAATCGCCTGTTTAAGGTATTTTTCGGCACCTACATAATCGCCATTTTTAGCCAGTATCTGCGCCAGTTTGATTCTTAAAGGTATATTTGATGGATTATCTTCAACACTTTTCTTTAGCACTGAAATAGCTGCAGGCTCCTTGTCATCGGCCATATATATGGTAGATAACAGGCTTGCGCCCTCAACCAGCTTTGGATTGTTTTTAACAATAATCTCTAAACTTCTGGTCGCTTTTTCTTTTTCGCCAGTTTTATAGTCAATGGTTGCTGAAATTAAATCTGCTTCCGGGTGATCGTTTACTGAGGATTTAACCTCGGCTAATAGCTGTCTCGCTTTATTTATATAGTCTTCTGTACCGGCAATTACATAGATTTTAGCAAGGCCAACTTTTGCCCCAATATGCTGGGGATCCAGCTCAATCGCCTTATTGTAATTACCCATCGCCTTTCTGAGCTCTTTTTCCTGCTCATTAATCTGCCCCATGACATAATGGGCCTCGGCGAATTTCGGATCTATCTGTAATACATTTTTTATTTCGATCAGCGCTTTATCATAATTCTGTTCTTCAATATAAGCTTTACCCTTTTCCAGGTACTTAACCTTGCGCTCTTCCGCGCCGCCGCAGGAAATTAGTGCGGCTGCAATTGCTGATACCAGTGTTGTTTTTATCAATCCTGAAAATGTATGTTTCATTTAGTCGATCTCCACCATTAATTCTTATAACTATATAAATATATTTTAATTTTCTATTATTGTATAAACTTGCTAAAAGCCACGATAGGCAACCAGCAGAAGTGTACTGATGGCACCAAACCGCATGAGATTCCATTTCGAAGCAGACAGCCCCATTACAGCCTCGCAGGCATAGAATAAAATCACCAGTTTGATGGCCATTTCCCCTATAAATTCATTCTCTATATGCATTTCCGGCAAGTGCGGCACAAGAACTATCAAGATTATCACTAAATAGTCCAGCGGTGTAACCTGAAATGTTTTTTCATGTGAAAATCGAATGCGCAGCACAAAAGAAATGAAAAGCAATAGATACAACCAGTTCATCACGCCCAGCACGGCACTGCTTTCAGCAATGGATGTGAGGTGATAAACAGACAGTACCGCCACCACATACACCACTGCCTTCTCCAGCAGAATAGTATGCGCGGAGCGACTGACAATTGCTGCCAGCAGTACCAGCAGCAGGATTATCGCAAGCACCGCCATATCGGCATTTACCTGCTGGGTAAACACAATCGGCAATAACAGCAGCACTGGCACCAGGGTAATCAGTGTGTAGGTTGGCACCCCCACCAGCAGACCGGTTTTTCTTAAATACTTAATCAGCTGCTTAAGTCTGGAATCATGCTTTACCTGTTGTCGCTTTACCTGCCAGCTGGTCACAGTGGCCAGCTGGAACACACCCAGCACCAGCGCACTGATGGCCAGGTAAATCAGCGTAAGTAGTGCATCCGACTCATACAGCATAAAGTACGCCAGCGCAACAAAACTGCTCTGCAGCAGATAGATAATAAACACCGCCTCGTACTGGTCGAGGCCAATCGCCAGCAACTTGTGGTGAATGTGATTTTTATCCGGCGAGAAGGGCGAGCGTTTTTCATACAGCCGTTGCCCCATCACCGCGAAGGTATCAAGAATTGGCAGACCCAGCAGCATTAACGGAATCAGCGGACTCATTGCCGAGTTGACCGACTGCGAAAGCACAATCACCAGTACACCCAGGCTAAAACCAAGAAACTGGCTGCCGGTATCCCCCATAAACAACCGAGCCGGGTGGGTGTTATGCCGCAGAAAACCAAGTATTGAGCCTGCCACCGCCATCGCGATCAGCACCACCTCGTATCCACCGGCATCATAGGCCAGCAGCGCCACCATGCTGATGGTAATCAGCGAGGTACCACCGGCCAGACCATCCAGCCCATCGGACAGGTTAATCGCGTTGGTTATGCCCACCAGGGCAAAGATAGTAAAGGGTATGGCGATATAATCCGGAAGATAGCCATCGATAAACGGGAAGGTGCGCACCACCACATCGCCCCAGGTTACCACCACAACCACGGCCAGCAGCTGTCCCAGAAATTTTATTTTGTAGTTCAGCTCGCAGCGGTCATCCCACAGACCAAACCCCCAGATCACCACAAACCCCGCCAGTATCGCGATCACCTGCTGGTTAAGCTCCGCCAGCAGGACAATCGCAATCACACTGCCCAGCACCATGGCGATACCACCCACACGGGGAATCGCCTGTGAATGCACCTTGCGTGCATCGGGCAGGTCAATTGCGCCGATTTTATCCGCCCATTTCATAATAGGCGGAATCAGCGACATGGTGACCACCAGCGAGATAATAAAGGCGAAGATAAACAGCATCAGCTTGATCTATTTACCCGGCACATATTCAGGAACTAAAGGTGCAATCTCCCTGACAAAACTTTCCAGTCGTTTATCTGCAACTGAAATATCCTGCCCTGGCTTAAGTACAGTAGTTAAGCGCATCAGCGCGCCATCGGTGCGGCTTAATGTTGCTGAATCCCAGAACAGGTACCACTTCATCAAATATTCATTGGTAACCACGCGACCACGCTGCTGGAACCAGTAATACACCAGCTGCTTTACATTGCCTTTTTCAATCACCAGACGATTCACCACCAGTGGCACACCATCAATCACAGCACCGGTTATCGGATGTGGCTGCAGACTGGTAATACGCCAGCCACCACCCGGTATACATGAGCGAGGCGAATGAGCTGAAGAACCTTTTTTCTGCGAATCGTAATAGGCCGAATATAAATTCAGTACCCCACCGTCATTTTTATTACGGTAGTCAATTTTTACATAATCGGTCAGTTTAAGCGCATCCAGGACCTGGCTTTCTATATAACCGGTACGGCCCTGCCATTCATCAAACTCCAACGGAAACTCAGCATAGTTCTTTCTGTCCGGCACCACTTCTTCACTTTCAGGCAAGGCGAATGTACTGATTGCAACCAGCACTATAATCGCCAGTGAGGCATAAAACGGCTTAGGCACAGCACGTTCCTTTACTTCGGCATCATCCGGCGTTGGTTCCGGAAAATCCAGGCCAAAAGCTTCCCGCAGTGGCAGTCTGTCTTCACCAATGCTGGCCAGAATCCACATCTCCAGCACCAGTATGGCGATGCAGCTCATAAACACAACCCAGCCTTCAAAGTCATGGAGAATGCCCTCGGCCATCTCGATACCCCAGTATTCAACGGTAACGCCGATAATGCCGATGCGTATACTGTTCATAATAATGGTGATAGGAATCGAGGACAGAAAGATAATGGCTTTTTTCCAGAATGCCCCGGTAAAGAAATAGGCTGAAATAAATGCCAGCGTCATTAACGGAAACAGGTAATTCAGACCGCTACAGGCTTCAACCACCTGCAACTTATAGACACCCAGATCGATGACATTGCCCTCAAGAAACACGCTAATATCGAACAGGCGGATAAAGAACACGCCGATCTCTGAAGAAATAAGCTGTAGATAAGATGACAGGTTATTCAGCAAAAATGCTGGCAAAGGAATCATAAACAGCAGGATCAGCAATGGCACAAAAATCAGCTTGAATATTTTTATGCCCACGATTGACAGCAGTGCACCGTACAGAACAAACACAAAGGCATACTGTGAAATCACATAAATTGCGCTCAACTCGCCCATGTAAAACAGAATCAGTCCCAGCAATATCACCAGTATGCCAAGCCGACTGCCATTAAACTCCATCTGTTCTATCTGGTCTTTTTTCTGCCAGATAAGAAATGCGGTTATAAACGGAATAATGTAACCATGACCATACTCTTCCTGGCCGTTCCATATATGCTCCATTTCCACCAGCGCATCAAAAAACAGAAAGATAGTTAAGCCCAGGAATGCAGCAAAAACGCCCCACAGAACCGCAGACTCTTTCCACACAACTTGAGTATTTTCATTTACATTATTCATAATCAATACACTATCCGTTTAAATTCCATATAACCACATCACCAGAAGCCGACTGATGTTTTGCTTTATATAACATCCGCAATACACAGTTCCATCTGCACCTGCCATTCCGGCACCGAGATGGAAAAGCGTTCAGCTAAACGCTGATTGGAAAGTTGCGAGTTGGCAGGCCGCCTGGCAGGCACCGGGTACTCTGCTGTTGTAATTGGCTGGATGTTTTTTACTTTAAACGTATGCTCAGCCATCAGACCGGATGCAGAATCAATAATGGCCGAAGCAAAACCGTGCCAGCTGGTTTTACTCGCTGATGTCACATTATATAAACCGGACTCGAAACTACCTGCCGCAAGCTCCGGCATGGTGCGGGTTAAAATATGCGAAGTGGCATCTGCAATATAACGCGCTGATGTAGGCGAACCGATTTGATCGGCCACAATGCGTAATTCCTCACGTTCTTTCGCCAGACGCAACATAGAGAGTAAAAAGTTATGCCCACGGGAGGAAAAGACCCAGGATGTACGGAAAATCAGGTAGTGACAGCCGCTTGACTGAATGGCCTGCTCACCGTCGAGCTTGCTTGCACCATACACATTGATGGGTGATGGCTGGTCAATTTCTGTGTAGGGCGAGGTTTTTTCACCGTTAAATACATAATCAGTCGAATAATGAATCAGCAATGCACCAAGTTTTCTGGCTTCTTCTGCCATGACACCGGGGGCTAGCGCATTCACCTGATAAGCCAGGTCACGTTCTTCTTCTGCTTTGTCCACCGCGGTATAGGCTGCGGCATTGACAATCACATCCGGCTTAATCTGCTGAATCAGCTTACGCACGCTGTCAGCATCAGACAGGTCCATCTGTTTCCGATCGACGGCAATCACACGCCCCAGGGGTAACAGTGAACGCTGCAACTCCCAGCCCACCTGACCGTTTTTACCGGCAATGAGTATCGTCGGCTGATTGGCAGACTTAGCACCACTCACGCGAACACCTCGGCATCCCTGAACAAGTCACCGGCTTTATCCTTATCCGATAGCAAAGGCTCTGCAGTGACTGGCCAGCTGATATTAATCTGCGGGTCATTCCAGACAATGCAACGCTCGTGCTCGGGGGCGTAATAGTCGGTGGTTTTATAGAGAAACTGCGCGGCTTCACTGAGCACCACAAAACCGTGGGCAAAACCCGGCGGCACCCAGAGCATTTTTTTATTCTCGGCACTCAGGTGCTCGCCCACCCACTGGCCAAAGGTGGGAGAGCTTTTACGCACATCCACTGCCACATCAAATACCTCACCCTCCACCACGCGCACCAGCTTGCCCTGGGGCTGCTTGATCTGGTAATGCAGGCCCCTTAACACATGCTGTGCGGAACGGGAGTGGTTATCCTGTACAAAATCACAGTCCAGCCCAGTGGCCTGCTTAAACTGCTGTTTATTAAAACTTTCAAAGAAAAAACCGCGTGCATCACCGAACACCCTGGGTTCGATTAGCAGCACCTCGGGAATCGCCGTTGCAATCACCTTCATATGCCCACACCATCTTCTTTGGCACGGCTCAGCAGGTACTGGCCATACTGGTTTTTCTTCAGCGGCTGTGCCAGCTCGATCAGTTGCTGGCGACTGATATAGTCCATTTCATAGGCAATCTCTTCAATACAGGCCACCTTCAGGCCCTGGCGGTGCTCGATGGTCTGGATAAAGTTGGAGGCTTCCAGCAGGCTTTCGTGGGTGCCGGTATCGAGCCAGGCATAGCCCCGACCCATCAGTTCCACTTTCAGGTCGCCCTGCTGCAGGTAGCGCTGGTTAACCGTGGTAATTTCCAGCTCGCCCCGATCCGACGGCTCGATGGCTTTGGCAATCTGGCACACGCTGTTGGGGTAAAAATACAGCCCCACCACCGCGTAATTGCTTTTCGGCATCTCGGGCTTTTCCTCAAGGCTCAGCACATTGCCCTGGGCATCGAATTCCGCTACGCCGTAACGCTCCGGGTCCCTTACATAGTAACCAAACACCGTGGCCTTGTTTTCAGTGCGTACATTACTCACTGCACTGGCCAGCATCTCGGTCAGGCCGTGGCCATAGAAGATATTATCCCCCAGCACCAGGCACACATCATCGTCGCCAATAAACTCCTCGCCGATAATAAAGGCCTGTGCCAGTCCATCAGGAGAAGGCTGCTCTTTATAGCTGAACTGCATGCCGATCTGGCTGCCATCCCCCAAGAGTGCTTCGAACTGCGGCAGGTCTTTGGGGGTGGAGATAATCAGCACCTCGGTGATACCCGCCAGCATCAGTACCGACAGCGGGTAATAGATCATTGGCTTATCATAGATGGGGGTGAGCTGCTTGCTCACCCCCTGGGTAATGGGATAGAGGCGCGTGCCGGAGCCACCGGCGAGGATAATGCCCTTCATGACGCCACCCCTGCTGTCTCGCCTTCACCCTGGCTACCACTTTGGCCAGTACCCAGCCGCTGGCGCTGGTAACTGCCATCCTGCACATGCTGACACCATTCGGCGTTATCCAGGTACCATTTCACGGTTTTCTCGATGCCGCTTTCAAAGGTCTCCTCTGGCGTCCAGCCCAGGTCATTGGCGATCTTGTCCGCATCAATGGCATAGCGCACATCATGGCCGGGGCGGTCGGTTACGTAGGTAATCAGCTGTTCATGGGGAATATGCGGCGAATTAGGCAGTAACTTATCCAGCAGCTCACAGATGGTTTTCACCACCTCAAGATTGGTCTTTTCATTATGGCCACCAATATTATAGGTATCCCCCAGCTTGCCCTGCTCCAGCACCAGGCGCAGCGCGCGGGCATGGTCATCCACATGCAACCAGTCACGGATCTGGTCTCCCTTGCCATAAATCGGCAGTGGCTTGCCTTCCAGCGCATTGAGGGTTACCAGCGGAATCAGCTTTTCCGGGAACTGGTAGCCGCCGTAGTTATTCGAGCAGTTGGTTACCACTACTGGCAAGCCATAGGTGCGATGCCAGGCACGCACCAGGTGGTCGGATGAAGCCTTGCTGGCGGAATACGGCGAGCTAGGGTCGTATGGCGTCTCTTCGGTAAAAAAGCCTGTGGCTTCCAGATCACCATACACCTCATCGGTTGATACATGGTGGAAACGGAAACTGGCCTTTTTCTCCCCCTGCAGCGAACTCCAGTAGCGCTTGGCCACATCCAGCAGGCTATAGGTGCCGACGATATTGGTGAGAATAAAATCCGCCGGGCCGTCTATCGAGCGATCCACATGGGATTCGGCCGCCAGGTGCATAATCGCATCCGGCTGGTATTTGTCGAATACCGCCTGAATCGCAGCTATATCACGGATGTCCGCCTGCTCGAAGTGATAACGCGGACTGCTGTCCACGTCCTTGAGCGACTCCAGGTTACCCGCATAGGTGAGCGCATCGAGATTGATCACTTCGTGATCAGTGTCATTTATATATTGGCGAATGACTGCCGAGCCGATAAAACCGGCTCCGCCTGTAACAACTATTTTCAAAACTACACCCTTATAAGCAAATAATTATTTAATAATATTTATATTTTTGGCGACGTAGAAACTGGAGTCAGATCATACTAAATATGTAGTAAAATAAACACCACTACCATCAATGTTACAGGGTATTCAACCGAGGAGAGAGGCAAGCATAAGTTTTATCTTAGCGACTCAAACAGTTCAAGATATTGTCTGATCACAACTTCTTTAGCATGATGCTGCTGCGTATATTGCAAAGCATTATCACCCATCTCCATTCTCTGGGAATCATCTGAATGAAGCATAGCCACATCTTCAACCAGCTTTTCAAATGAGCCTGAAAGTAGACCGAGATTAAAGCGCTGAATAACATCATCTGGATCGATATTCAGGCTAACGGTCGGTGTCCTGAACTGCCATGCCTGTAAGAATATATTAGGAAACCCTTCTGAATACGATGTACTAACAAGCAGTGATGCTTTGCTAAAATACTCCGGCATCTGTGAAAAAGGAACAGGACCTATAAATTCAAGATTGGGGACCTCATCCAGCTTTCTCCTGATAAATGCATCGTCAGGGCGCTGAGCACTGGGTGACATGATCATTTTAAATTTTATATCTGGTAATACTTTCGCCAACTCCAGGAATAGCTCAGGCTGCTTG
Organism: Gammaproteobacteria bacterium; assembly: GCA_036567985.1. Classification (GTDB taxonomy): domain Bacteria; phylum Pseudomonadota; class Gammaproteobacteria; order SZUA-229; family SZUA-229; genus SZUA-229. Next base: position 16,011 of record DATCTK010000074.1, read on the forward strand.
TGCACTCCGCTATTCCCCACCCATAGTACATAGTCCTCTTTTTCTGAATCTGGATTTACATCCATTGTTAATATATTGCGAATAACTCTTACGTCACCTGAAAAACTCTGCAAGAATCCTTTCTTCTGTGCATCAGTCTGGGCTGCAATGGCGTCTATAAACTTCAAACCCAGGTTATACATCAATGAAGCTACGCGACTGTCTGTTTTTTTTAATTTTGATTTATCAGCGTCGGCGTCAACCTGACCAATAAAAATAATTTTTTTTCTAAAGATTTTAGAGTAGAGACCGAGCGGCAACAACATGTGACGAGGCAACTTAATTAAATACACATCAGCATCAACTTTTACTAGATTTCGCATAAATCTTAAAATATCGAATGGCAAATGCAAATTACTCATGCCGAAATGTTTGAGTTGTGACTTAAATACCCTAACTCCCTTTATATCTTCTACCATAGGCGGCTTACTTTCATTTACAATAAAGCTTACCGAAAAGCCTTTCTCCAAAAATAAAAAACCCAGGGTAACTAGTTGTATTTCAGCCCCACCTGAAACACCTCTATCTGAAATATCAGCAATCAAGGGAAATGCAGCTGGTGAAATCACACATACTTTTTTCAATTTATTTCTCCTGAACGTTTGAGATTACCAGCTTCTCTTTTCCACTTTTGGTTAATTCAATTGTCTCAACATAATCAAAAATAATATTTAGCTTCCCACACTTATCATAAATATCTGACTTTATTAATGATTCGAAACTATCTTTATAACTGTTATCTGTGATCAGTTTAAGCCTTACCGTTTCCAGATTTTCCTGTACAACCTGAAAACGCACAACACCATCATACCGTCTTAAACATATTGTCCAGAAAGTACCAGCGACACGATTACCATTCGGACACATAATAACATCAAAGCTTCTTCCTTCTATACTAGACAATAAGCTCAAACCTCGTCCGCAGGAGCAAGTTTTACTGGTGAACGATGCAAGGTCTCCAATTTCATATCGCACAAAAGGAAACCCGTAATTATCTAGATCGGTTATATATAATTTACCCACCTCTCCCTCGTTGACTTGCTGAAATTTATCATTAAGTATTTCCAGGAAGAACCGCTCATCATTAACGTGGTAACCTTCATGCTTATTACATTCGTGAGCAATATTGCCGAATTCACGACAACCGTATCGATCAAATATTTCACTGTCAGGAAAAGCCTGTTGAATAGCAATACGATGCCAGTCGTATAATTTCTCGGCAGAAGTGATAATAGACTTAACAGGATAGATATTAATATTATTAGAGGTAATGTATCGGGAAAAAGCTGCAAGTGGACTCGGGTAAGAAATTAATAGCTTAGGTTTGTAACGATTGATAATATCAACATAGCTCTGCATTGAATCGTCAGACAGATCATAGGTTGATAGATGTACTATATTATTTAATAAACCATGAATTTTTGAACGCAATCCCGAGGCCTTGTTCAGATCCATTTGCGCCCCCCATAAACGAACTTCCTTGTCAGAATAACTTGCTCCGACCCACTTCTGATTACGCAAAACCACAGCCTGCCTTTCAACAAGGGAGTTTCTATCATTGTAAAAACGCATAGACTCGCCTGTGGAACCACCTGTAGAGTTTTCAACCAGATCGACTGAGCTAACGTTATCAGCCATAAGCCGAGCACGGTTAGCATTAACTAACTGTTTGGTTAATGGAGGTATTTTATTAAACGCAGCTAAAAAATTATCCCCAAAGAAAACAGCTTCCCGATTGAACAACTCTCGATAATAGGGCACATTTTCATGACAGTGCTCGATTAGAATACGCAATTTTTGAGCCTGAATATCCTTCAGTTCCGCCTGAGATTTCCACTGATTATTCTCCATTCTTTTCATTGCGGGAATAACACCATCATTCCTGAGAATATGGTATAAGGGAAAAACCAGACCTGACATTAACCTTTCTCTAAGGGAGAACATACTAAAACCTTGATAAAGCGATACGTATCGCCCTTAAAACCCTACCACCCCATTTGTGATAAACAGACCCCTGATGACGCTTCACGCCGTAGTAAAACTCGAGCCCATTTGTATAACCGAGCGTTTTACCACGCCATTTCTGAGTGATAGCGCTACCTATACGCTTTATGTATTGAGGATTAGCACCAGGCACGTTTCTATAATCGGACTGATCCTGCGAACCAAGAGTCCATGATTTATACCCAGCCTCAACAGCCACATCAAGTGTAGTGTCATCATAACCACCACCCGGCCAACATATAAAATCGATTGTCTTGCCCAGATTTTTCTCCAGTATATCTTTTGAGCCTTTCAACTCATCCATCATTCTGGCACGGCGCTCAGCATCTGTTTCGTACCGTGAATGTTCGGAATACTTTTGCGAAAGCGTTTGATGAAGCCCTCGCAACTCACTCTCCCATCCAGTTTTTTGAAAGAATTTATCTGTTCCATTATTTTTAACATACTCAGTTATTTCATCAGCAATCTCTTTTGCCGGAAAGAATCTACGCGCCACAAGTGACTTCTGGTTTTTATAAATCGGAGTACCAGGAGCAACAAGATTAGCCTGGTCATTCCTCATATAATTTGTTTTTTCTTCCAGGCATACATTCCATGGCATCCATGGATATTCCCTCGAGTTATGCCCCCAGAAATCTATAACAGCATCCTCAGTGAAATACCAGGTATGAGTTGCTGCATGGGACTGAATATCCATAACGCCACTTTTTTCCATTTCCCTCATTTCACTCCAGTTCAGAAAGCCGGATATATCCAGATCCTGTTCTGTGCATCTACCAGCATGAAGATCATCAATATTTGGCCTGCAGTCAGTCGACGGATCAACAAAATCCGTACTCATAAAAATGGTACCTTTAGCTCCATATTTCTTGAGAATCGGATACACATTCACCCAGTTATCCAGGTACCCATCATCGAATGTTAGCAGTATTGCTGGCAATTCAAACTGTCTGATTCCCTGCATATATTCGTAAAGATCAGACCAGGTTATGAAGTTAAAACCACCTTTTTTTAAATGCCTTATTTTTGATTCAAATGCAGAACATGGTTCTGAAATATAGCTAAATACCCAGTCATTATTCTCGGCTCCAACACTGTGAAACATAACCACAGGAATGATATTATTATTACCAAAGAATTTATTGTTAACCATTATCCATTACCTACTAATAAATCCCTATACAACCCTTCCCACTGTTCCGCAACAGAGCTTTCACTATAATGTTCAACAACCTTTGTTCTTGCCGCATTCCCCAGTTCTATACGCAAGGATTTATTATCAATGATTCGTCGCATAACACGAGCCAATAAAGCCGGGTCGCCTGGCTCACACAACAGAGCTTCTTTACCATCAGATACGACCTCAGGTATACCTCCAACATTAGTTGTTACGATAGGTAACCCGTGCGCCATTGCTTCAAGAAGTGATACGGGCACCCCTTCCCTTTTTGATGACATAACGAACATATCAATAGATTCGAGAAATTCTGTTGCTGGCTGAATACCGGGCAATTTAATGTAATCACCCATACCTGTCCGATCAATCAAACCCTCAAGTACAGACCGCTGATCACCCTCACCCGCTATTGTTAAGGATATTTTATATTTTTCTTCAACGAGGATCTTTACTGCTTTGATCAAAACCGGAAAATCCTTGGCATCCACCAGACGACCGAGTGTACCTATGTTTACAATTTCATGTGCATTATCTGATAGCTTAACATTGGTATTGACAGAATTTGGCATAACAATGATGTTAGAGGGCTTGACCCCATCATTATGAATTCTTATCTGACGGATATCTTCCGACACGGCAACACGCTTATTAACAAAAGGATTCACGAGATATTTTTCGGCCAGATGATGATACCATTTTTTCCATGGATTTTTTCCATGTTCACTTGTAACAACTACCCTGACACCAGCAATCCTGGCAATAATCGCCGCTTTAACAATTGCGTGGTACATGTGGCAGTGTAAAATTTCTATCCTGTTAGTTTTTAAGTATTTATAAAGCCTGTACAAACCAAGAGGTGCATAACGAGTCCGGTAATCCAGATTATAAAGATTAACAGCAGGCGTAAGATCCTTGTCATAACCAGCTGCTGAATGCATAACAATAACGTGGCACTCATACCCCTTCCCTGAAAACCCATTTGCAAGCAAAGCAACCTGGTTTTCTGCACCACCAACATGCAAGGAACCTATGAAATGCGCAATATTCATTAAACAATATTCCAAAACTGAAAAATCATTTTCAACATAAGCTACTTTAATTCTACACTCTTATATCTGGTATTTGTGTCAATTATAAGATTCTCAGCTTTCTCATCATACTTGTCAGGTCGATCACTTTTATCATTATTAGCCCTCCCTGCCGCGAGCACACCCAGCCTTAAAATTAAAGCAGAATACAGCATGATGAAATAGGTGGGATTATAAATATTCACGAACAACATAGAAACCATAAAAGCCGCCAGTCCACCTATGTATGAATTATAAAAGTGTGAATAGCAATCATCCTTGGAACGCCATTTCATCACCTCTTTAAACATCGCGTAAAATATACTTAAAAAAAGACCGAGCCCTACAACACCAGTTGTTACAAGAAACAGAATATAATCACTATGTGAGTTCGCTCCAAACAAGGGGATAAATGTTTGCCAGCCAGTACCGAATATAGGCGAATAGATGAATGCTTCTAATGCTCTTGTCCAGATAGATAAGCGACCAGAAGTGTAATCTGTATTTGAATTTTCAACAAATTCGCCGCTTATCTTAAGCATTAGACCACTTGCTGTATTTTCTGGCAATAAGAAAAAGATTAGAACAAGGCCTACGAATGCGACGCTGTAGACACCAACAAGATTGAAAATTGATTTCATTATCGGCTGCTTTGAATGAAGCACATAATAAACACCAATCGATGCTGCAAGTGATACAAGACCACCACGAGACCCTGTAAGCAAAAGAACAAAGATAGTTAGCACGAGCACAATAGTATAAATTATTTTTTTTACTTTTTTCGTACTTGTAAATATAAATGCCAGCACAAGTGGAACAAAGGCGGCCAAATAGGCTGCAAACTGGTTTGGCTCAGCGAAAGCACCTTTGGATCTACCCCATTTTTCATCGACAGTCGCCCTTTCAACACTCACTATATCAAAGGCACTCAATGCAGTAATCGCTAGAAAAACGACAAGCAATACTACCATTGAAAAAAGCAGCTTCTTTATGCTTTCTTCGTCATGAAGAATGCTATATGCCAATACAAATAGCACAAAAGGATCCATGTACGTTTTAATAAAAATCAACTGCGGTAATATGGAATAATTGGGAACAACTTTCATCAACGCTGTAGCTAACATCGAGAACAAGCAATAGACAATAAATAGCACTATCGGCACATTGACTGCATTAGGCGCAATAACAGGCTTATTTCTCATCATATTGACGACAAATAGAGAAACGATCAGACCATATAAAACGATATTTTTCAGACTCAGGCCAGGTATATTCGATATGCGAACACCGAGACTAAACTCCAGGACGAACGCAGCCATCAACAACACAAAAAGAATATTTACAAACCGTTCCACAGATTCCCCATCTTATCTATTACGCTACTAACTCGTAACTTATCAAACACTCACCGGCTTACAGCACATTTAATAAATTATTTTTATATTTTTTTATAAAAATTTATGAACAGCAACCTGACAGCCATGCTGTACAAATTTTAGACACTTTATATATAATAACTTTAGCAATGACAAAATACCTCCCACATCAATCAGAAGTAGAAACTGCCTTGATCAGCCTATTGAAGCGCTGCCCCAGGGCTTGCCAGTTATAATTAGCACGAACATATCTTTGAGCTTCCAGTCCGATAGCTCTAGCACTCTCTGCTTCATCGAGATAGCGAAGTATTGCGCCTGAAAATTCCTCAGGCGTATTGGCACCAATGTAATGCCTGTTTTTGGTAGCTGGCACAGCCTCAATTCCCATTTCATTAGAAATAACCAGGCGTCCAAGTGCGAACGCCTCCAAAACTTTATTTTTGAGGCCCCCGCCCATCTGCATTGGATTAATCATTATTGGTATTCTGGACACAAGCGCAAACAGATCATCAACAAAACCTGTAACTTTAATGTTTTCATACTCTTCACCCATTCGAACAATGTCTTCACTGGCGTTTCTACCGATAATGTACCAGTCAATGTTCTTGTCACTGAGATAGGGTTTATATACGTTCTCGAAAAAATATTGCACCGCACTGCTATTAGGCGGGAAATCCAGTGATCCCCAAAAGGCAATACTTCTACTCATCTGCATGGCTGGTATTTTATAATCCAGCAATTCAGGTAAAAAACCATTTGGTATATCAAATATCCTGTCATCTGCGCCTTTATTAAGATCTGACAGAACCTTTCTATCTACAGGTGAGATAGTCGTTACAAAATCAAAATGTTTAGCCAGGTTAGACTCCTGGTATTGAGCCCTGATCATTTCGATATGTTGTTTAAGCCTGGCTATAAGTCCGGCTGGCTGACCCAGATATTGGTAACGCCTTTGAACGGAAAGTGTTTTACAATCAATATCGTCTACCAGCTTAGGTATATTTGTAAAGGGCTGCACAAACTCAGATGCAGAAAGCGTATGTACAATAATAAACTCAATATTATGTTTTTCTATATAGCCTGATAACAACGAAACTATATGCGCATAATATGCTGGCGAACTTTTTCTAAATGAGGCACCTGTTTTATAAAACAGGTGCCGTAAAGGACTGCAACCACCTGTTTTATTCGGTAATACCAAAATATCATCATAAACATTCGTTTGTTTAAGCGCTTCAATCCGAGCCTGGTCATCATCGAATACGGCCAAAAAACAGTTATGCTCACTGGATAATTCTTTACTCAATGGAAACACACGTATTGTATTTCCATTGTAATTAGCTGGATATGGAAGCGTGATATTTAAAACAAGAATATTTGACATGACCTTATTAGTATCCGACCCTTGATAGAAGATCTTTACAAATCAGCCGTATAATTAGCTGATCGAAAAAACCTATATTTTTTTTCTTGTGGGTCACCTTCCCTCTAGGCGTATCAATTTTCTTATTAAGCACTGACTCGTCCAGATCCTTTATTCCCAGATAATCGCCTAGATGTGTAATATCAATTTTACCACTGACCAGGTCTTCAAATTTGATCATCAGGCCATCTACATCCGCACAACCATCAAGATAACCAGATAGTAGAAGCTTCCAGTGTCTTGCAAACGCTATTGCAGACTTTCGATAGTAGCCAGGCCAGACACTACGCCAGCGATTGCCTTTCCAAGAACGATAGGCATTGAACGGGCTCCTGTACACAAAAAGAAATTTGGCATCTGGATACAGCCATTTTAAATATCGAGCATGATCGATTGTTAAACGTACTTCCTTTAGACCCCAGCGCTCTACCCCGAATTCCTCCTTCGATGAGACTGACAACCACTGATTAAAATGGGCTTTATGTGCTTTTTTCAAATAGCTAATTTTGGGTGCAAGATTCGCCACCCATTTACCAGAAAGGTCGGACACATTTGCCGTAGTCTCAAAAAAGGAATAAGGGGGCCAGTCTTGAGTGATTGCCGTAAGACTATGGCTCAATCTGGCGACACCAGCCGTATCACCCAGCGGCTCACCCCAAATCAAGACTTTCCCAGACGACATTAGCAACCTTTGTACTAATGTAGAGCCTGAGCGCCAACCAGCAGAAAAGACAAAGATCGGCGACTCTTGTGCCTCATTCTCGACATCTTCGGGCCACCTTTGCTGTATAACGCAGAGCGCATCACTAAGTTTATTTGCTTCTTTAAGCTCAACAGGAAAGGTAAAACGACGACGAAATAGAAACTCTTTAAAGTCTTCGATATTGCGGTTAATGAAAACCTGAAAATTAAAAGAAATAATTGAACTCCTACAAAACCCACGCAAAATGTCTCAAATCAGGCCAACTAACAGCACTATATTAGAATATTTTAATATCTTATGCATGACATGCTATATTAGGATACAGCGATATACATCCAGCTAGCTATCACAGCCAGTTAATATACAACAACTTAGCAAATAATAGTGAGTATACAAATAGATATTTTATAGTCACCCTATATCCAGTATAATTTCAGGTCCTTTGAGCAGCTGTAATTACTTAAATATGATAATAAAGAAGCCCATCTTTATAGGTGGTTTTATGCGTTCTGGTACAACACTGTTACGTTATCTGCTAGATTCCCACCCTAATATCTCCTGTGGTCCAGAAACAGTACGATTTATTCCCGAACTTAGACAGTACATTGACAACGTACTATGCTCAGAGGTTTTTGTTGAAACCCTGGATAACTTCAACTTGACAGAGAAGGCATTCCTTAACCTGGCAGCACGAGACCCTATTGCTTCATTTTTTAGCCCATTTTGTGAAGCCAATGATAAAAAACGATGGGCTACCAAAACACCAAGCAACATCCTGCACTTTGATTTTCTAGGCAGGTTATTTCCAGATGCTCACTTCATACACGTTATTAGAGATGGGCGAGACTGCCTGTGTTCTCTTAATAATGTCGACTGGTGGGGGGAACCATTAAAAAATCCGGTAACCTTCTACAATACTGCGAAGCGATGGGCAGAATACGTGGAAACAGGGAGAGAACATGGCAAGAATCTCAACTACATGGAAATTACTTATGAAGACCTCACAGCGAGTCCTAAACAGGTATTAGCAAAAATTCTATCTTTCATCGGAGAAGACTGGGACGATGCACTTCTTTCACATGAAAAGAGAGAATACAAACATGAAGTTCGCGTTGATTCACGGAACAAAGATGGTGCGGCACGACCCATAACAAGACAAGAATCAAAATGGAAATCAAAATTTACAGAAAAACAGTCGCGTAGATTTAGCACCATCGCAGGAAAACTTCTTGAAGAACTCGGTTATGATATAACTCCCGGACACTTCGTTAAAAATATTTATAAAAACAAGAGAGAAAAAGCTCCGTTAAACTACCGTGCGGAATATAGACTACTAGAATTAATGGGTAAACTTTAGCACATGTCTAAATTATTACGCCAGAAAATCAGAAGCACAACATCATAAACAGAGATATCATACACATTGGCCTCATTATCTTCTAGAAGTATCGTTCTTATATTTGCGCGCCTTTCAAATTACGCCGTTTTGTTACTCAGCCCACTTTTTCTTGTACGCATACTCGATATAGAGACCTACGGCCTGTATCGTGAATTTACACTATATGCACTTCTTTCTGTAACAATTTTTTCATTCGGCATAAAAGGTAATCTACTTTATTTCATACCTAAAGATGAGGCTAACGAAAAGACCTATGTAAGTAATTCTATTTATTTAATTTTTATTACATCTCTGATCGGCTTGTTGTTGATCCAGGTATTTAGCACACCTATAGCCAGTAAGTTGAGCTTTGATTATATTGACATTATGTCGATGTATATTTTCTTTTACCTCAACCTTGATATTATCGAATCCTTCTGGCTCGCAAAAAAACGTTCTAACTATGTATTTTTATACTCAACAACAGTGCTGACAGCGCGTATGCTTGTAGTAATTATTACTGCATATATCACGCGAAACATTCATGACATTATATTTTTCATGACTGTTGCGGAGGCACTGAAGTTCTCAATATTAGCATTCTGGTGGGGTTTTAAACAAAAAATATCGTTTAGATTTAATACAACGTTTGCACGTAAACAACTAACATATATAGCACCTCTAGGTATAGGAGGTTTGATAGCTGCAATCAACCTAAAATTCGGTAGCATATATATCTCGACCATGATTGGTGCAACAGCTCTGGCAATTTACTCCATCGGCATCTACCAGATACCTGTACTAGCTATCGTCCGTTCCGCGGTTTCCGACGTTATTTTTCCAGACATGGTAGAAATGAACGAGTCCAGCGAGAAAAAGGCACTACACCTCTGGAAACGGGCTAATACTCTGTTCTGCATTATTGTTTTTCCTGTATTCACAGTATTCATGGTTTTCGCTGAAAAATTCATAACGATTATGTTCACGGAACAATATATCGATTCAACACCTATTTTCCAGCTAATGCTCATATTAATGGTACGCCGTTGTTTCGAACTTGGTACACCGCTACGCTCTAAAAATAAAAACAAATACTTCTTTAGAGGTAATATTATCGCCCTTACTATCAATATAATTATAACGATAGCACTGTTCGAAAAATACAAATTACTAGCGCCCGCTATTGCATACGTGATCTCAGATTTTATAATGGCTGGCTATCTAACCTTAAAAATACTTACAATATACAGGATTAGACTTGGTGAGCTAATTCTATGGCGAAAAATAATATTGATAGCTATTGCCTCTATCGTTGCACTGCCACTTTTAATATATGCCAACACCACAAATTCTTTTATACTAATATTATCTATGATATCTGTATATTGTATTATCTACATCATTCTTATAAAAATATTCAACATTGACGATGCAAACCTGTTGTTTAAAAAATTAATGTCAAAATTCAAAAAAAGACCTGTTATGTAGGTAATCTTATAATGCAAAAAATTTCAATTCTATATAAGATAATTTTGTTAACGGCACTAGTATTTCACGCCGAGGCCGAAACATACTATGTAAACCAGGCCGATGGTCTAGACACCAATTCAGGTTTATCATTAGAAAATCCGTGGAAATCAATCGCCAGGGTAAACTCACATATATTTAACCCGGGTGATAATATTCTATTCCATAGAGGCCAGAAATGGAGAGAAACACTAGTACCACCAACATCAGGCACCGAACTAAATCCAGTTTATTTCGGCGCTTATGGAGAAGGCGTTAACCCCGTAATTTTACGCACCGATCGATTCTCAGACTGGAAACTTGTTCAAACTGATAACTCAAAGAGTAAGATATGGGAAGGAAGAATACCCAAGCTGAGAAATTCATGGGGAATTATAATCGATGGTCAAAGACTTCCAGTTCACAAACAATACGATAAGGTTAAACTGAGCTCATTAAATGACAGGTATTTTTACTCACCTTTGAACAAAAATGTTTTCTATTTACGAAACGATACAGGAAATCCCGGAATAGCAGAAATCGGAGCTCGTAAGGCCGCGATCATAGTCGAGAACAAACATCATGTCGTAATTGAGAATATTGATGCATTTGGCCCAGGTGGACGCGCAACATCAGGTGGTTCTACCGGATACATGAACGTCATGATTATAGGTAATTCGAGCTATATTACACTAAAAAATATGACTGTGAGCCATGGCAATAGCATTGGTGTATCCGCCAAGTCTGACACTACGAATATCAAATATTTAAATCTCATATCACACGATAATGCTAGCACCGGAATATATATGAATAGTCAAAATGGCTTAATTAAGGACTGTAGATCATTCAACAATGGGATTGTCGCTAGCGACTCAGGTGACAGGGGTGGTATTGGGTCATTCAAAGGATCCAACATCAATATTGAGAACAATATAGTACACAGTAACGGCCCAATAAATGGTAATGCTGACTATGAAATATCAATCGTTGGAACTGGAAGAGTTTCGATTCAACGGAACTTCATATATGACTGCCGTCAAGGCTGCCTACAAATTGCTGAAGGCGGAGATGATAGCATTATCAGTTACAACATAATTTCTGGATATGGCACTGCAATGGGAAAAATGACGTCAATAGGAAAATTATCTGGTATCAGAATTGGCGGTGGGACATCCGGGTCAAAAAACATACAAATATTAAATAACATTATTCACAACGGACATCAATCATCAACATCACGCGAAGCAGGTATTTTTATAACAAACTTTGACAATAGCGGCCTTAGTATCACGAACAACATATTTTCAGATAACATAAATAAACACGTTTATATACAAGGCAAAGATATAAGCAAATTTAGTTTTAGCCATAATTTATATCAGAGCAATGAAATACCGTTCGGTTGGCATAACAAGGACATATACAGTCTGACTGGCTGGAGAAACAAATTAAGATTAGATGCTAATTCAATAGCAGCTGATCCTGCCTTCATCAATAAAAGCGGTGTATATAATCAAGCCACTGACTTCATGCTAAAACCAATGTCTCCTGCAATTCGAAAAGGCAATCAAGACAAAATCATGAATACAGACTATTTCGGAAATGTTATCGACACATCGAATCCACATAATATCGGCGTTGATCAGACGATTCATTGATTATTTCCAGGCAAAGCAAGCAATGAACCTTTTATAAAGTATTTAAACATACTAATCAGGTGCCACCTCAAGTGTATATTACTGAACATTTTTAGACCCAGCTTAATACTTTGATGTTGGCCTGCATGGATTACTGTTGAAACAGGCATATACTTAACTTTATAGCCTTTTCTCCAGCAACCCCTACACCAGTCAACATCTTCCATATAAAGAAAGTAACGCTCATCCATACCACCGATGACATTTAGTACTTCTGCTTTAACCAAGGTTGCACCGCCGGAGACCCAATCAACTTCTTTTAAGGAATTGTGATCAAAAGCATCCATCAGATAGCGCCCCTTTTCGCTAGCTGCACCTGGAAATCTGGACAATATGCTCCTAACCATCAGAAATGTCCACGGTCTCGGAAACGCCCTACAGGAGGGCTGTACATTATAATTCTGGTCTACGACTTTTGGTCCAGAAATCGCCCAGTCGCTCTCCTTATCCATTTCGTACATAATCTGGTTGATATTAGAGTCTGTTAGCAGACAATCAGGGTTAAGTACATAAATATAATCACCACTTGCATGTGAAATGCCGATATTGACTCCACCTGCATAGCCGAGATTATTACCTGTGTTGACCATTGTAGCGCCGCTTATCGATTTACAGTGGCTGGCTAAATCTGTCTCGCTGTATTCAGAGTTGGATATTATGAAACACTCATATTCAATTTCAGATAGATGTGTTTGTATCGATTGAAGGCAGTCCTGAACCTGATCCATACAATGGTATTCTATTATTATTATACTTAGTCTCATTACCTATTTACCGAGCATCTGATTTATTGTCTGCGCTATATGCGTCGCCATTGTATGATCTACTTCAGTCTTTATTGATAGCGCACGTGCTGATGCTATAGCCTCTGGCAGTTTTCCTGTATCGTAAAGCGGGATTATAAGTCCTTCTTCTGCAAGTGCTTTAACTATTTCAGTCTGGTCATCCATACTCTCGCCCTTTTCCCTGATACGGGGTACTGCAACTACCTTTGCAGCTGATGTTATACAATCCTGCAGGCTGCCAAATCCCCCCTGGGTTATTACAACATCGGCAGATTTCATCAGATCGAGTAGCTTTTCATGGGGCATAAAGTCATATGCCTCAATAATGTCACTTATTACAGGCGTATTGCCGGACTGAACGATAATTTTTTCGCCCGAATTTTCGGCATATTTCACTACCTGTTCTAAAAGGCGCGTAAACGGGTATGGATTTGTGCCGAGCATGACCAGTATCAAATCAACCGCCCCATATAAATCGCGCGTGGATAGACTTTCAGCATAGTCTTCCATTGGACATAGAATACATCAGCGTACTTGTACATAAAGCGTCCAGTTTTTGAAGGCTCTAGCACTCTCGCACCAGATTCGATATAAATCACTTTTGAACCATACAGTTTGCCAAGCATACACATAGCAAGTGCAATTCCTGAACCAGTACTCAGAACGATAGCAGGTCGCTGTAGAGAGAAAATGTAGAGCGATCGTATAGCATTAACAAAAAAGCCAGTAAGACTAGTATGTGGATCGTTTATATAAAAATGATCATAGCGTTCAATTCGTCCTGCAACATGCTTATCCTTTTTGGTGACGATGAATGTGTCAACATCAACCAGTTTTATAGCAGACAACGCCTCTGACAAATGCCCACCGGCTGAACAAACCACACACAATTCACGCTTGAACCGCTTAACGAACACCAGCAGCGCCCCTCTCAGCATAACGATCTGACAAACGTCCTGAATGATCAATCAGTATGTAAGGCCACTCGTCATCTCGCATACGATCCAAAAGCATCATTTTGTCGCATGCATAGATATCCAGTGGAAAAACATCAAAAAAAGCGATCAGCCTGAGATATAAACAGAATACAGCACCTGATATAGAATTAATCATACCGGGCTGTGTAATAACACGCACATCAAGATCAGAGAATTTATGCAGCGCACCACGACAGTAACTGCCATATATAGCCACACCGTCAACAGATGACCATTTTAACGATATATCCTTCATCTTCTGTATAAAGTCCTCAAAGTCTTGCTCAGTTTTCGGCACAGGCGCCACATACCTCATTAAGACGAAGATATGACCGTTAAACACCCAATTGAGTGTATGAGCAACCAGAACTGATACTATAAGTGACGATGCCACATTGAGGTAAAAACTCAACAGGTGATATAAAAGAACTGTAAACACAATATCTATGAGTAGCTTTAGGGATATTTCGTACATATTCATATAGCGCATACCCTGGAATACCCAGTTTGAAGCAATCACGGCCAGTCTTGTTTTCAACAACCTGCCAATCATTGTCCCTTCAAATCTACCCTGTGGCTTTAATTTCATCATTTAATCCTGTTATTTTACCTGCTGCATCTAGTAATTCGTCTAGCGTACCTTCATTATTTATTGTGTGAATTTTCTGGTTATTCTTTAATTCACTAAAATATTTAAACCTGGATTCGAAATTTCTATCAACTCTACCTTCAGGTCTAACATCCAGTACATCGTCAAGTTCGCGCCAGACTAGTATATTGATAGAATCATCTGGCAGTAGAGCAATAAATTTTTTACCAAGCCACGAGCTAAACAAGCCATCAAAGCGTGTATCAACTGATATATCAATCAAAATATCATATACATATCTATCGAGAATAATAATCGAGTTTTTTTTACGATAAAGTGGGAGAATTTTGGTATATTTAACCCTCACTGCATCAAGATACTGAAAAAGTATAAATAGATAAGATATGACTTTTGACTTGTAAAAGTCATGGTAACCAACATGAATTCCTTGCGGCTTTTCATATTTGGTGTAACCGAGCAATCTGCATAAACCCAGTAAAGGCTTTGAGAAGACATGATTAAAGCGCAGCCAGAGTATATTCACCTCATAGCCTTGACTACGTAATTTATCAGCAAGATACTCTGATACGGTTGATTTTCCTGAACCGTCAATCCCTGTAATATATATTAGCTTCGGTATATTATTATTGTTATTTTTTGCCATACTGTTTACCTGTATTTACTACAGATTTTATCCATTAAATTCCCTACATCTGCCCATCTTGGGTAAGAGGTCATATAATCATTTGCAGCCTGCTGGTACTTTATTAAACTCTTCTCGTCGCCAGCTATATCAGACATGCACGATGCAAATTCATCTTTATCTAGCGGATCAATAACCAGGCCACGTCCCTGAGCAAGCTCTGGAAGACCGTCTACATTTGAAACAATCACTGGTTTGGCACGCGCAAGTGCTTCAAGGGCAGCAATGGGAATATCTGATGGCACCAGCACAAATGGCAGCACCACAATATCGGATATTTCTATATAGGCTCTGACCTCATCCTTTTCTAGCCAGCCACCGATAATTGATACGTTCTCAGCTATACCTTGTTGCTGAAATTCTCGCATATAGTCAGCGCATTTTTCATCATTCGCACCACGAGCAAGCACCAGTAGTTTTGCATGTAGATTTTTCTTTACCACCTCAGGAAAAGCTTTCAGCAGTGCATCAAAGCCTCTAATTGGCCTTAATGCCCCCAGATAGAGAAACAAGGTTTGCTTTTCTGAGCAGACCACTGTCTGCCTGATCTTCTCCAGCACTTCATCACTCACCGGCTCTGAGTCTTCTGCATCTATACCGACTGGCAATATAGACAATTTCGTCCGTCGAACGCCATGCCCGTCAAGGATGCTGTAGTTATTCCGACTCTGCACTACCACGTGGTCAAATATATGACTGTTAAGCATTCTGCGTAGCATAAACCTGGGTACCAGCCTTTGACTCCATAGGGCTTTAGTCTGTGAGTATGGTAAGCCGGCCATGCTTGCACGTAGCAATTCAGCCCAACGGTACAGTGGACAGGTTATAAACGCCACTTTCCTGCAGGACAGACGCCTCAGTAATGGATAATAGGCGATGGTTCGAGGTGTAGCACTCCACCAGATATCGTCTGGCTGTAGATGCTCTATCAACTCGTAAAGCCTAGATTGTCGCTTGATACTAAGTAATTCCGTCTCAATTACATCGAAATTATTGCTCCAGGTTGTTCTAGTGGCCTCTTCAGATCCTTCAGTTATTACAATAACCCTGTTGTTTACA
The DNA here is from genome assembly GCA_036567985.1 of Gammaproteobacteria bacterium. Classification (GTDB taxonomy): domain Bacteria; phylum Pseudomonadota; class Gammaproteobacteria; order SZUA-229; family SZUA-229; genus SZUA-229. Next base: position 32,497 of record DATCTK010000074.1, read on the forward strand.
GACTGGTGTTTAGCCAGCTCGTAAACATATCGCCAGGGCTGCAGCCTGCAATTTTCTTTAGTAAATCCGTTGGCAACGAGTACAAACAGGCTATCCATAACAATTGTCTACTCTGATAACTCAAAAAGTTTATCTGAAAATAATTTTAAATTTTTTAAACTGTGTCTCTCCCGGATTATCTGCATATTCCTTTCTGCTTGTTGCCTCCGTAACGCTTCATTATCAGCAAGTTTCTGAATTGCAGTAGCGAGTTGTTCGGCAGATTTTTCCTCAACTAGAACATTCTCAACCAGCTCATTTACTGCACCAGCATCAGTTGCGACTACAGCCATACCACATGACATAGCTTCCATCAAAACCACAGGTATTCCCTCTTTACCCTGTTCTGGGTGACTTATAGATGGTAGACAGTAAATATCACATGATTGATATATAAACTTTAACTGTGCCTGATTCAACTTTTCAAAAAATGTAATTTTATGACTTACACCTAACTCTTCCGCCATACTTACGACATCAAGCGGTCCAAAACCAATCACTATAAACTCAATGTTATCGCTCACCAGCTGCGCAGCTTCAAACAAATAATTAAACCCTTTCTGTGGCTGGAACCTTCCGACAGTTACGACACGAACAGGCTTCCGGTTATTCCATACATCAAGATCAAGAGGAAGCTTGCTCAAAATAACTCTTTGTGAATCTACCCCATATCGATCAAGCAATATATTGACAGCCAACTGTGATATTGCGAACACTCGATCACATTCCTTTATTGCAATTTTAAACATTTCCTCGTTCGGATTGACATGTAACTCATGCGAGTGGATTGTGACTGACAGGGGTAAACCCGTGAGTTTTTTGCAATAATAACCAATGAACAGCTTATGATCGCCAAAATGACAGTGTATTTGCTTTACGCCCTGCTTTTTCATAATAGGGGAATATTTAAGTGCAAATATCAGGTCAATAAGACTATTGGTTTTTATAGCTTCTACTAAAAGTGCAGGCTTTAAAAGAGACTGCAAAAGCAACCAGGGAAGCTGAAATATAAGTGAGAATAGTGACAGGTAGAAGCATTGCCATTTATCTTTTGGAGAATACACATCACCTTTCACATACTTTGTAGCAAACAGGATTATTTCCTGACCCATATTAGTGATAGCATCAACTTCCCTGTATACAAATGACTCCAGCCCAGCGCCTATCGCAACAATATACGCAATTGGTTTTTTCTGCTTTGTTACCATAATAAGATCAGAAGCCAGCAACTAGCTTTCATTCCTGCCATATACATCATCAAAGCGCACTATGTCATCTTCACCCAGATAGGTGCCGGTTTGCACTTCAATCAGCTCCAATGGAATCTTGCCGGCGTTTTCCAGCCGATGCTTCTCACCCAACGGGATATAGGTGGACTCGTTTTCAGACATCAGGAATACCTTATCACCACAGGTAACACGCGCAGTACCCTGCACTACAATCCAGTGTTCCGAACGATGGTGATGCAACTGCAATGACAGGCTGGCACCAGGGTTTACCGTAATTCGCTTCACCTGGAAGCGTGCATCCTGGTCAATGCATTCGTAAGCCCCCCATGGGCGGTAGGCCTTGTTATGTATAATCGCTTCATCGCGGTTAGCCAGCTTGAGTTTTTCGACGATTTCCTTTACATCCTGTGAACGATCCCTGTGCGCCACCAGTACCGCATCGGCTGTTTCAACCACCACATGATCATTTAAGCCCACCACAGTTACCAGGCGACTGTCTGAATGCACATAGGAGTTAGTTGAATCATGTAGAAGCACATCGCCGTGAGTAACATTGCCGCTTGCGTCAGATACGCCTACATCCCACAGGGCCGACCAGGAACCAATATCATTCCAGCCGATATCAACCGGGATCACTGCTGCATCCTTTGTTTTTTCCATAACTGCATAGTCGATAGAGTCTGACGGGCATTGAGCAAAAGCCTCTTTATCCAGCCGGGTGAAATCCATATCGGTTTTGGCTAACTCAAGCGCCTGTGTTGAATATTTCAGCATCTCGCTGTTATGTTTCTTTAACTCCTCCAGGTACCTGGAAGCTTTAAACATAAACATGCCGCTGTTCCAGAAGTAATTGCCTTCATCCAGATACGCCTGGGCGGTTTCTGCATCGGGCTTTTCAACAAAGGCATCGACTTTATAAACCCCGTCCGTCAGCTCTGCACCGGATTTTATATACCCGTATCCTGTTTCCGGACTATTGGGCATAATACCAAAGGTTACCAGCTGGTTATCCATGGCGGCCTTATAGCCCGCAGTTATCGCCGCATGAAACGCCTGTGTATTTGAAATAACATGGTCTGCAGGCAATACCAGCAATACCGGGTCCTGCTCCTGCTTTTGTGCCTGCAATGCAGAAATGGCCACCGCTGGTGCAGTATTCTTACCGAATGGTTCAAGGATGATGGATGATGGCGTGATATTAATTTCACGCATCTGCTCGGCAATGGTAAAGCGATGCTCTTCATTGCACACCACGATAGGTGCGTCCAGTTCATTTACCCCGTCCAACCGACTCACGGTGTCCTGAATCATGGTGAAGTTCGATGTCATGCTCAGCAGTTGCTTTGGGCGTAGCGCACGGGACAATGGCCACAGTCGCGTACCTGAACCGCCGGATAATATGACCGGGATAATCATTGGTATACCTTATTCATTATTTTCATTCATCTACAATCTATTTCATGTTGCCTGGCGTAGGGTGGATCAAACGCAGTGGATCCACCGTGTCGTGTCATCAGGTTTCGGTATATCGCTCGCTTGTGTTTATCACCATGACACATAATTATTGCTCTTTTTATTGGGGCCGGTGGATCCGCGTTGCTTGATCCACCCTACGCCTGTTTTAATTACGTTTCCCGCTTTAATCGGCTCGCTTCACTTTATCGATCATATGTCTAATATTCGCGTTTATTTGCGGATTTATATTGCGAATACGGTGGATCCGCTTCGCTTGATCCACCCTACACTTTTTTTTCAGGCGATATAGCCTTCTTTAAACAGGTACAGCATAATTTGCTGTGCACACTCAACCGGTGTCTTGCCGGAAGTATCAATTTTTATTTCAGGGTTAACCGGCTCTTCGTACGGGTCGCTGATGCCGGTAAAGTTTTTAATAATCCCTTTTCGTGCCTTGGCGTACATGCCCTTGCGGTCTCGACCTTCACAGGTTTCCAGCGGAGTGGCGACAAATATTTCGATAAAGGCACCATACTCTTCAATCATGTCCCGTACTGAACGGCGAATACTGGTGTAGGGCGCAATTGGTGCGCAGATAGCCACACCACGGTTTTTGGTGATCTCACTCGCCACATAACCGATGCGTTTAACATTAATATCACGGTGTTCTTTGCTAAAACCCAGTTCACTGGATAGATTGGTACGCACCACATCACCATCCAGCAGTGTAACCGGCCGATCCCCCTGTTCGATAAAGCGGGCATAAATCTGTTTTGCCAGGGTGGATTTACCCGAACCGGAAAGCCCGGTAAAAAACAGCGTCAGGCCTTTGTGCTTTCGTGACAGGCGAACCTTGCTCAGTTCTTTAATAACTTCGGGGTAGGAATACCACTCGGGAATCGGCTCATCGTGTTCCAGCGCGTAATTAAAATCTTTTTCGGTATAGTCCCGGGTTTCCAGTTTGTTTTCTCTAGCCTGCTTACAGGAGACATAACGCTTATCCGAAACCGAATAACCCAGTTCTTCAGCCGGGTACATCTGTATTGCCAGTTTATCCTGGAAGGATTCAACAAATTTCTGTGCCGAATATTTTTCATAAAAGCGTGGCCTGCCGGATCTGACACCCGGTGGCGAGGCATGTTCGGGGCCGACGATAAAATGTGTACAGCCGTAGTTCTGTCGCACAATCATGTTATGAATCGCCTCCCTGGGGCCGGCCATACGCATGGCCTGTGGGATCAGCGATAGTTTGGCGAGGTATTTCGGGTAATGCTTCATCACTGCCTGGTAGCAGTGCACCCGACTGTAATAGACCAGGTCGCCGGGTTTACCCACACCGGACACCGGATGGATCAGTAAATTCGCGCCCAATGCTTTGGCCGCATCGGCGGTAATTCGCGTATGCACCTGGTGCATTGGTTTACTGGTATGAAATGCCACCACATCCTGCCAGCCAGACTGATGAAATTCTGCACGCAGTGCTTCAGGGGTTTGCCTGAGCATTTCAAAGTCATAATGACTGGGCAGCTGCATACCATTTACCGTACCACCGATATAGTAGTCCTTGACCTCGTTCATCAGGTATTCCACACCCGGATGTGCGGTATCCTTTGTGCCATATAGCTTTTCGGCTTCTTTCTTCCTGTCCACTTGCCAGATGGATTCAATATCCAGTGTCGCCAGGGTAAAGCCTTCCTTATCTGCCAGGCTGATTTTAGTCGCACCAGCAAAAGCATCAATCTGATCTTTAGAAACATCCAGTGTAATCGGCATACTCCACAACAGGCCATTACTCAGGCTCATGTTTTCCAAAACCGAATAATACTCGGCCTCGTTCATAAAACCATTAAGTGGATGCAGGGCATTATTGAGCAGCATTTCAAGGTCACACAACTGGCGCTGTGACAGCGTTACCGTACAGCTGGCTGGAATCTCTTTCTTCAGCTGCTCGCTGACATCCTCTGCCAGCATAATGGTAAACTCTGATTGCCCGTAATAATCCATTTTTATTTATCTGCTCTTATAACTGCTATTGTTATTTATAGTCATACATTTAAGCGTGGTAGGTTTTATACCAGTCAACAAATTGCTGTATACCATCTTTCAGCTGTGTGGCCGGTTTAAAAGCAACCGCCTCGACCAGCGCATCAATATTGGCGTAAGTTGCTACCACATCACCGTCCTGCATACCCATCATATTTTTCTCGGCTTTTTTACCCACTGCATTTTCAATGGTTTCAATAAACTCCATTAACTGCACCGGCTCGTTATTACCGATATTGTAAATTCGGTAAGGCGCATAACTGCTTGCAGGGTCCGGCTCAGAGGTCTCGAAGTCAGGATTTGGCTCGGCCACCTTATCAATCACCCTGACCACACCCTCTACTATGTCATCAATGTAGGTAAAGTCCCTCTGCATTTTGCCTTCATTGAACACATTAATGGCTTCGCCCCGCAAAATGGCACCTGCAAACAATGAAGGTGACATATCCGGCCTTCCCCATGGCCCATATACGGTAAAAAACCGAAGGCCGGTAGTGGGCAGACCATACAAATGGCTGTAAGTGTGCGCCATCAGCTCACCGGATTTCTTGGTGGCCGCATACAGGCTAACCGGATGATCCACATTGTGGTGTACACTGAATGGCATATCGGTATTCGCACCGTAAACACTGGAACTACTGGCATATACGAGATGCTCGACCTTATTGTGTCTGCAACCTTCCAGTATATTGGCAAAGCCAACCAGGTTGCTGTCAACATACGCCAGCGGGTTTTGCAGCGAATAACGCACACCTGCCTGTGCAGCCAGGTTCATCACCCGGTTAAACTTCTCGTCTTTAAACAGTTTTGCCATGGCTTCCCGGTCGGCGATGTCCATTTCAATAAACCTGAAATTCTCGAAGCCATCCAGCTGTTTCAGGCGATCGTGCTTTAACTGCACCGAATAATAGTCATTCAGGTTGTCAATACCGACAACCTCATCACCCCTTTCCAATAGACGTTTTGCCAGATGCATACCGATGAATCCGGCTGCTCCCGTTACTAATATTTTCATTATTAACCCTTAATCTTCATAGCCAGCAACTAACGGCCAACACAGGTATATTTAAATCCGTGGCTTTCCATCATGCGTCGCTCATAAACATTTCTGAGGTCAACAAATACGTTACCTTTCATAAGCGACTTAACTCTATCTAAATCAAGCCCGCGGTATTGATTCCATTCAGTCATCAGCACAATTGCATCAGCACCCTTGATCGCATCCTCAATACTATCCATATACTGGATTGAGTCAGGCAGCAGTTTTTTCGCTTCTTTCACACCTTCAGGGTCATGCGCTTTTATGATTGCACCTCTGTCAGCCATAGCTGGAAGAATTGCTAATGAGGGTGAATCCCTCATATCGTCAGTTTCTGGTTTAAATGTCAACCCCAGCACAGCAATGATCTTGTCAGATTCTGTTCCACCCAGGGCTTCTCTAATCTTTGACACCATTCTGGCCTTTTGCGAAGCATTAACTTCAACTACTGATTCAACTATCCGACTGGATACGCCGTGTTCCTGCGCGATACGAATTAATGCCAGTGTATCTTTTGGGAAGCATGAGCCACCATAGCCTGGACCGGCATGCAAAAACTTCTTGCCGATTCGGCCATCCAGCCCCATCCCTTTGGCTACTGAATGAACATCCGCACCCACTTTTTCACATAGTTGGGACATTTCATTAATGAAACTGATTTTTGTTGCCAAAAATGCATTGGATGCATATTTTATAAGCTCAGCACTTTCCAGGTTGGTTACGTGAATAGGCGCTTCAATTAAATTCAATGGTCTGTAGAGCTCGCGTAACAAGGATTCCGCTCTTTCAGACTCGACACCCAGAACAACCCTGTCAGGACGCATAAAGTCGCCGATAGCTGAGCCTTCCCGTAAAAATTCCGGATTAGATGCAACATCGAACTCTGCTACCGGATTTGTTTTCTTTATAATGCGACACACTTCACGTGCCGTTCCAACTGGCACAGTCGATTTGTCGACAATTACTGTATAGCCGGTTAAATAACCTGCTACTTCTTCTGCAGCTGCATAGACGTATTTGAGATCAGCATGCCCATCACCGCGTCTGGTTGGTGTACCTACTGCAATAAAGACCAAATCGGCGTCTGCGACAGCTTCTTTCAGATCAAGAGAAAAAGAAAGGCGTGAAGCTTTTACATTGCGTGCTACTAGATCATCCAGGCCTGGTTCATATATTGGAATCTGACCATTTAATAATGCATTTATTTTAGATTCGTCTTTATCAACACAAATAACATTTGCGCCAAACTCAGAAAAACATGCCCCCGATACCAAGCCAACATATCCAGAGCCAATCATTACTACATTCATTTTTATATCCTGTTGATTCTATTTTATTAATATAATGACTTTAAAATAATTTGAGACATGACTTTGCCTCCAGTCTAAAAAGTTCCTTAGACGTATTATTGGTTATATGTAATTGACCAGCTGTATTTTCAATATCACAGCCTTTAAACGGCGCTGCCAGTGGCTCACCCACAAACACTCCCTGCCCTGGCATGCGAACACTTTTCCAGTATGCTTCGAGCAACATGTTACCGGCAAGATAATGTTCTATCGCCACACCGGGTTGCGGAAACTTGTCGGTAAAATTACAGGGCTCGACCACTGTACCGTATGAAGCGGTAACCCCGGCATCTATCCATTCAAGTATGCTCATCTGCCCGTCAGAAAATAGCTGCCCACCTGCCGAGGTAAGGTGATCGGCCATGGCACCGGGAAGATAGTAATTATCCGTTATACCCCACACCCGCTTGAGCCCGGTAAAGTAAAACAGTATATTATTCCTGTCCTGCAGCTTATTCGCCTGTATGCGATTAATTACAAGCACGGAACCCAGCATTTGCTCTATGCGCGGATAAAAACCAGCCCGCACGTTACGCAATTTATCACTGGTGCTGAGCAAATAGGCTGCGCCGGTAATCTGTGAGCCTGATACCTGACTGACCCTGCCCCGCGAATAATCCGCTGCAACACCTCTGTCTATCAACTCTTTTACTGCCTTCACGCTTTTTGCCGACAGCAGCATCGAAGGTCTTAGCCCATAATCTGCATAAGGCGCGCGGCTGTCACTGTCATAATAGTCACTGGCCTGTATTGCTTTGCAACCACTGGCGCAATGGCTTTTATCAAAGCCAAAGGCAAAAGCCGAGGTAATCGACATACAGCCAACGCGCCAGGGTTTTCGCCAGGCCAGCGCATAGGCCTGGATGTTATCGTTTACCTTAACCGCAAGCTGACGACTGATGTCGGCAAACTCAGTCTCACTTAAATGATCCTTACCTGGCACAAAATCCAGATAAATCACATGCTGATCCGGAATATGCCTTCGCTGCTGATAGTATTCAGCAATTTCGATACTTTCAGGATCATTACCGTTAACCAGCAGGGCGATATTGTTATTATTTACCTCTGCAAGTAGCGGCCTGTTTAACAGTACCAGAATCAGCAGCAGGTAAATTTTCAATGCATGTTTTATCTGCATCCTCATCTACCTGATTACTATGACTTATGGTTTTAACTCACCGGTTCCTGATGACTGGCCAGGCTTTTTTTGCTCAGCTTGCTTAAAAAGCGCGACAACCAGCTCTGCTTTACATCCAGGTTGTCATAGTCACGATCCTGCGTATACGCCTTATTCAATACCGTACCGATTACCTCATTACCGTGCATCAGTTCAAACGCCTGGCGCAACTCCGCTTCAAGGGTTTTACCCTCTTCAATCACCATTAAGGTAGCATCTACATTGGGAATAAAGGCCAGCGCATCCGAGCTTTCCAGCATTGGAGGCAGATCGAAAATCACGATTCGTGACGGATAACGGTGTTTAACCTCCTCGACCAGCCGCTGCATTTTAGGCGAGCTAAGCATCTCGGAGGAATTGGCAATGGCGCGGCCTGCGGGCAGCATCACAAAACGGGGAATGCCTTCCGGATGCACCAGCATATCACCCAGTGGTTTATCTTCCAGTAAGTAATCACTTAAGCCGTAATTGGTGTTGAATTCAAAATACTTGTCCAGCTTGGGCGAACGCAGATTGGCATCGATCAACAATACGGTATTATCCACCTCACGCGCCAGGCTGATAGCCAGGTTTATCGCCGTAAGTGATTTCCCCGCACCATTACCGGGGCTGGTTATCGCCAGTGTGTTCCATTTCTTTTCATTCAATCGCAGCAGCACCTGGGTGCGCAAAATTCGGTAGGCATCAGAAATACTGTTTTGCTGCTCGGTAATAATGCGTTTTTCTCTCAACTCGTGTACCGGCAATGAAACCGTACGTGTTTTGGTGTAGGTAATGTCAGCCTCTGCTACACTCTGAACACCTTTTTTAGGCTGCGCAATCGAACCCGTGACCTTGCCACCGTTTTTTTCTCGTTCCTGACGTGCCAGTTCCAGCGCCTGTTTTATACGTTCCATAATTTTTTACCCTTACACACCCATTACATTTTCAGCTTTGCGCATTCCCCTGAACCACAGCACATCCAGTGGTGTCCAGAAAAAATGTATACCCAGCAATACCCCAAGAATACTGCCCACTACCGCACCTGCAACCAGCATATTAATGCGTTTTTTACGCCTTAGATCATAGGTGTTATAAATAACTGGGATCACCGCCAGCGGTGCGGCTGTGAGTAATTTGGTGATACCGGAAACACCGCGCACTGAACTATCCATGGCTTCTTTCAGTATAGCCACACCCAGCCCTGAGGCCATAGCAAACATAAAGGATAGGAAAATAATCGCGATACGGTTAGGTTTAACCGGCTTTTCCGGATACTGCGCCGGGTCGATCAACACAAAAGACTCACCCTTGCTTTCCTTTTCCAGCTCCTGCCCAATCGCAGCCTCCATTTGCCGCGCCTTGATGTCCTGGAAGCGCGCCAGTGCATTCTGGTGTTCACGCACTAATACCTGGTAATCTTTTTCAACCTGCGGACTTCTGGCGATATGCTTTTCAAGTTGCTGGACTTTTGCTTTTAATCTCGCTTTTCTAGCCGCGAGCGATTCAATATTTGACTCGACTGTTTGCAGCTGGGTTTGTACCGAGATATACGCCGGATTCTCCGGATTCAAGGTCATGGCGACATTTTCGGCCGACTGCGGTTTGGCCTGCAGTTTATTTTCCAGCTCGCTAACCTGCTTGCTTAAACTGATCACATCCGGATGGTCCGCTGAATATTTTTCCGTGAGCGCTGCAAGCTCAGCACGTTTTTTGGTGAGCAGTTTTGCGGTTTCATCACTGCTTCCACTTGCTCCTGTTTGCGCTTTCAAGCCATCAATTTCACGTTTGATTTTTACAATGTCCGGGTGTTCACTGGAATAACGCGCCGACAGGCTGGCCAATTCGGATTCCAGTGCTTTCAGACGCGACACAGGGTCAAGAATGGACTCGCCAGTTGCCGAACGCATATTGGTGAGCGGATTGATCATCGACAACTGGCTTTGCAGATAGAATTTGCGTTCATTTAGTGTACGCAGCTCGGACTCTGTATTCATTAAGTCTGATTCGGTACGATTTAGAATTGTCAGGTTCATCGCATTCATTTCAGGCAGGCTTTCAGAGTTTTGTTCTTTAAACTCCGCCAGTTTCTTTTCTGCTTCGGCAATTCGTGTTTCCAGTTTAGTCGTTTCGTCGGTGAGGAACTGCAAGGTTTCTGATGCCTTTTCCTTTCTCGTTCTGATATTTTCCGCGAGAAACAGACTCGTTAATTCTCCCGCCACTTTTTGTGTTGAACCCGGGCTGTCACCTTCAAAGGAAAGCGTGAATGCAATGGTAGCCACACCAGGTCGCCCTGTGCGAGGATCCATCACATCAGCACTGATCATATTCAGGTCGATGGCATCACGCATCTGCCCTAATACCTGTTCAGTGGTTTTTCGTTTAAAGTCATCCTTGTATAAATTATATTTTTCGATAATCTCCATCAGATTTGGACGGGTCATTACCCGCTGACTGATGGTCTGGATGCGCTGTGCCGCATAGGAAGTGACGGTGGAGCGCACCAGCTCGGAAGGGATATCCTGTTCCTTAATCAGGATAGTGGCCGATGATTTATAGGTTGGAGGCCACACCAGAGCAGCGACCAATCCGATAATAAACACCAGAAGGCCGGTTAATATAATCGACACCTTTCGACGACTTAAAATCGCCAGATAGTCCTGTACGCTTTTTTGCTGATTTTCCATATTTATAATTTTATCGCTGGTTTAGTAGGTGGTTGCCAGTCTTGGCCAACCGAACTGTAAATTGACCATTATTGCATTGGATGAGCCATCCTGACCGGTTGCAATAATTGTCTGTTCAATATAGTTATAAAGTAAACTCAAACTGACATCCCTGCTCAGCTTGTAAACAAGACTCGCGGACAGATGCATTCTGTCCCTGTCGCTGATCGAACTGACCCCATCCAGTGTGCGTGTTTCCGAGGCCGATAATTGTATACCGCTATTGAGTCGCTCAGTCAGTGCATGGCTGGCAGAAAGCCCGGCGCGTTTTTCTTCCTGTGCGCTACCGAAACTGGAGGGGATGACCGAGCGACTCATATCCAGCCTGAATGAGGAACGCTGGTACTGATTACTATAGGCAAGATTAACCACCGTGCCATCATTCTTTTGAGTGATGTCGTCGATAATGGGGGAAACCACTAAAAATGGCGGTGACGAGGCAGGACAATCCCCTGTTGTAGAAACCTGCGCAATTGGCCACTCTGTACCATTGATATCACAGGCCACCGTCACATCCTCGACCAGTGAATCCAGCTGGCGACTGCCCACCGACATGGAAATATTCGAGGTTTCATTAATCGTGTAGGTATAATCCAGGCTCAGCACTGTCTGGTCAAAAGAATACTTCCTTTCCGGGCTGTCATATTCGGAATAGGCGCCGGTCAGGCCGATGCGTTGGTTTTCACTGAAAAGCCAGGTGTAGCTGAGTTGCAGGTTATCGTAGGTATAATCTAAATAATTCGTGTTAGAAGTCTCGTCAAAAGACACATCGGTACGACCGATACTGAAATTCAGCATTGAAGTTTCACTGAGCATCCACTGTGCGGATGGGGTGACGGCCAGGGTATTGCGCACGGTTTTATCATCCAGAAACAGACCGGCATCCGGGGTTTTTGTATCAAAGTCGCTGTCGAAGTTGGTGTTCTCTTCCAGGCGTGCACCCAGCCGCCATTCAGTCAGCTCGGTTTTGCGGCCCGTGTCCAGTGCAACGAAGATATTATTATTGTCTGCATTGTCTATGTCTTCATAGCGTGTGAGTTTTGCATTGATATCCAGCGAAGCATCCCAGCGATTCAATTCTTCCGCCGACATATTCAGTCGTGGATTAAGCGTATACACAGTTGAGCCTTCCGCTTCGAAGCTATCAGGGTACAGGCGTGGGTTATCATTGTACTCCACACGGCTGGTCAGTGAGGGTGACAGTTTCCATTCAGCGGCAGCAACACTGCCGCTGACGGCCAGCAAGGCCCACAGGGACACACAGCCAACAAACGCAGATTTATAGTCGTGCAGCTTTACCACCGGCTTACTCACTAGGGCACAACAACCACATCACCGCTTTGCAGTATGATGTTCTGTTCCAGCGACTCACCATTGGACACATCACCGTACTCAAACGGCATGCTCTGCACCTTGCCATTAACCCGGCGCAGAATTTTTATATTGTTGGAACTGGCATAGGCATTCAGTCCGCCGGACATGGCAAGTGCCTGCATTACATCCACATAATGGGTAGCGACATACTCGCCTGGGCGATTGACCTTGCCCACTACGAAGATTTTATTGTTCTGGATCTGCCGGATCGCAACCGTCACAACAGGGTCTGGAATATAACGCTTGATTTTATCCACCAGCAGGGCACTCAGCTCGGCCACGCTTTTACCGCCGGCCTGCAGGTCACCCGCCAGCGGGAAGCTCATACCGCCATCAGGGCGGATCAGCACTTCCTGCTGCAGGCCTTCTTCTTTCCACACAGACACGGCAAGCACATCGCCGGGGCCAATCTTATAGGCGGGCATCGCTAAAGGTGTCTGGGGAGTGGCCGCTAACAGGGGTGAGCTGGCAAAAAGACAGGCGACAAGCACAAAAACACGCCGCGCGATTCGAGCATTATTTATCATATTCATTAGAAACCGCTAATACAAATCCGTATAAAAGACTGCACATGATAGGCAATCACCCCTTTTGATGCAAAGACTTTGCATCGGCTGCTTTTAGTTAAGTATTTAATTATATTGTTATATTTTTCTTATTCATTTTAATCCCATTATTCTCATTCCCATGCTCCTGCGTGGGAACGAGTTTCTGGCAAGTGTCGTAGGTTGGGGTGACGCAGGAACCCCAACAGATTTTCCCGGTGTCGACACTGTTGGGGTTCGTTCCTCACCCCAACCTACAACACCGCCTGGTGCGGTGGATCCGCTTCGCTTGAACCACCCTACATTTCTCCATCATACTCCTGCACTTTAAAGTGCGCTTTCTTTTAAACCTCTTCCAGACGTTGGCGGATCGCCTCCGGCCGCCCCAGATGGAAGCCCTGGGCATAATCCACGCCCATCTCCCGCAGCAGCTCCAGGGTTTCGCGGTTTTCCACCCACTCGGCAATCACCTGTATACCCATTATATGCCCGACACTGACAATTGCCTTCACCATGGCGCGGTCGACCGGGTCGTTGAGCATGTCCACCACAAACGAGCCGTCGATTTTAATATAATCCACCGACAGGTTTTTCAGGTAACTGAACGAGCTCAGGCCGCTACCGAAGTCGTCCAGTGAGAAGCGGCAGCCCCGCGACTTGAGCTCTTTTATAAATTGTGACGCCTTGTGCAGGTTACCAATTGCCGCGGTTTCGGTGATCTCAAAACACACCCGGCTTAAGTCCACCTGGTATTTGTCCGCCGCCTCAAGCACATAGCGCAGCAAGCCTTCATCCGCCAGCGACGTACCCGACAGGTTGATCGCCACCACCTGGCTGTCGTCATTCCCCTGCTGCATCTGAAATACCTGTGTTACCACCCAGCGGTCAATGGCGGGCATCAGGTTATAACGCTCGGCGGCGGGTATAAATGAATCCGGGCTGATAATGCCATCATTGTCTTTCATGCGGATCAGCACTTCACAATGGCTGGCATGCCCTGCCTGGGCATTATCCAGCGCCACCACCGGCTGCTGGAACAGCACAAAACGGCCCTCGTCCAGCGCCCGCGTGATGCGCCCGGCCCAGTGCATCTGCCCGTGTCGCTCGGATAATACCGCATCCGAGGGCTCGTAAATGTGCACCCGGTTACGTCCCATGTCCTTTGCCGCGTAACAGGCCATATCCGCTGCTGCCAGAATACTCGCCAGATCCATATTATCCGCATTGATCCCCGCCACGCCGATGCTCGCGCCGATTTCGAAGCTGTGATCCTGCCATACGAAGCGGTAATTTTTTACCGACTGGCGCAACTTTTCTGCGACCTGTGCCGCCTTTTTCAGCTCGCAGTTCTCCAGCAGCAGACCGAATTCATCGCCTCCCAGCCTCGCCAGTATGTCGCCTTCGCGGATACAGCTCTTGAACAGCTCGGCCAGCTGGCGCAACAGCTCGTCCCCGGCAATATGCCCACAGGTGTCATTAACGATTTTGAACTGATCCAGATCCACATAGCACATCGCATGGTGGCGGTCTTCGCTGAGCACATTCAGCAGTACCGTTTCCACCTGCTCCTCGAACATGCGCCGGTTATACAGGCCGGTGAGCATGTCATGGCTGGCCTGATAGGACAGCTGGCGACTCATGCGACGCTGCTGACTGACATCCTGAAACACCATCACCGCACCAATCACCTCACCCTCGCCATTGCGCATGGGGGCGGTGGTGGCTTCGATGGGAATGATCTTGCCATCGCCACGCACCAGTGCGGCGTGGTTTTCCAGCACTTCAACCTGGCGATTCGCCAGACAGGCAATGGTGGGTGACACTATCACTTCGCCATTGTCTTCGTGTATCAGCTTAATCACATCCTGCAGTGGTAAATCCAGCGCACGGCGTGCTTCCAGCCCCAGCATGCGCTCTGCCACCGGGTTGAGATAGACAATCAGTCCCTCGGCATTGGTGGTAATCACCCCGTCCATAATCGAATGCAGGGTGATTTCCGCCTGGATTTTTTCCTTGATCAGTTCCTTGCGGGACTGCTCCAGTTCCTGCTGTTGCTGCAGAATCGAGTCCAGCGCCTGGTTGATAAACCTGGCCAGGTAGCCCAGCTCGTCATTGCGTTTTTCATTGAAGCGTGCCGTCAGGTCGCCTTCGGCAAACTGCTGCACCGAGGCCACCATGGCGAGGATAGGCCGGGATAACACGCGCTGCAGAATCTGCTGCAGAATCATGCCAAAGCTGAACACCAGCACACCGATCACCAGCAGCATGTCCTTTCGGGCATCCATAATCATCTCGTCCAGATCCTGCAGATACAGGTCGAAATGCACCGGCCTGGTTTCGGAGCCATTGTTTACACTCACCGAAAACACACCGCCGACTGCCACCTGATCCTGGATATCGCCACCCAGCCGGTATTCCTGCCCGGCAAAGTTCAGGTGCAGTCCGCGCACCGGTAGATCCTCGCTGATGTCGTTATACATGGCGCTGAGTTGCTGGCCAATATAGGCTTTGTCCTGGAGATGGGGAGCCAGTACCCGGAAGGTGCGCTCAAGCTCGAACTCAACAAAGCTGACCGCACTGTTATAGTCATTCTGCAGGCGCTGCTCCCGCTCATTCAGCAGATAGGCCGCCACCAGTATGCCGATCAGCACCATGCCCCAGAACACGATACCGGTAAGTTTGGCGGGTAATGATGTACTGAATGGCAGCTTGCCAGGCTGTTGAACGGGTTCTGTCATTTAAACCCGATCCAGCGAATCGCCATCAGCACCGGGCAGATGCCGCTTAAACCGGCACCGAAAATGGCAAAGCCCATAAACCAGGGAAACCACCAGAGCGGCTCGATAAGGGAATAGCTGATCAATAGAAAAAAGCCCACAGTCAGCCGCCAGACCCGCTCGGCATCGGTGTCAAAGCGTGAGTCTACCGCCATATCGAGGTTTACATAATGAAATTCACCCACACTGATGCGGTTACGAATATCACTCACCAGAATGGGCACACGTTGATTGGTTAGCCCCTCGGCAAACAGCAGGCCAATCAGGATGTACATCATCAGGCTCAGATCGAAATACAGCGCCAGCAGGATACAGGCACCAAACAGGGTACGATAGGCTCGATCAGTCACCAATTCCTCCAGGGAGTGTTAGATAGTAATAATTCTTCTAAATATAGCAGTTTGCGGCGATATTGATAAATCTGATATCACCACAGGTGTGATCAGGCAGATTTATGGTGGGCTAGTCGTTGGTTGCCGATCGACGAGAGACTGGCTGGTTCCCATGCTCCTAAAAAGGGGACGCTACCCTTTTTTGGCTGGTTCCCATGATCCTGCGTGGGAACCCTTTGCTTCGCTATACGCCTTATTCCCATTAACGTTCCTCTGCGTATGCGTTCCCACGCGGGAGCGTGGGAACGAGAAAATATCCTAAACTTACCTTCATGATGAAATTACCTGTGCTGTTTCGCCTTTCTGGCGACTGTCTTCTTTGTCAACAGCGACAAAGAAGTCAGCAAGAAAACGCCGTTCCCGGTCACTTGCCCGCAAAAAACGCGGGTTCCCGAAAATGCTATGAGAAGGTGTTTTCCTGAGAGAAGTTTATTAATGGAATAGTCTTCGTTTCCGGGTCGTGCTGGAGTGCCGTCCGGGCACATCAGCACTCAAAATCACGTCCTGTGATTTTGCCCCTGCGTAGATAGCATTTTCGGCAAGTGACAGGGAAGGTTGTCGCAAGCCCATCGTTTAAAAAGTAATTTGACCGTTGGGTACGCAGCTGTTTCCCCTTCACGCAAGCTGATGAACGAGTGATTTTTGTGGGAGCTTTATTCAGGGCGTCCTGCCCTTCACCCTTCGGGACATGCAAGCATGTTTAAAATTGCTTCCGGCAATTTTACCTGCGAGGATGTCTGAGCGAATCATGCTTTTCATGATTCGTGAGTTCCGCAGCAGCCACAAAAATCGGGAGTGAAGAAGGCACTTTTATTTTTGCTTTTCAAAAATAAAAGCTTGTGTGCTGGGGCGGCGTTTTCTTGCTTCCTTCTTTGTCGCTGTTGATACTAAAACGCCTGGAGCGTTTTAGAACAGGCTTTGCCTGGCCCGAAGGGTGAAAGCCAGGGATGGCTTTCATAAAGAAGGGAGTCGCCAGAGAGGCGAAACAGACCGGTTCAGGACTTAGTGAAGTTGAATTATTAGGCATCAGGCGACCCGCTTCGTTTGATGCCACGCAACATCAATAATGCGTTGATTTATTCCGCACATCCTGTGCTCCACCCTTCGGGCCGTGCGTTCGCGCGTTCAAAGTGCTCCTGCACTTTAGTGCGGACTTCCATCTCCCACGGCAATCGATTTCCCTGTAAGCCGGAAAATTGACTCGACTTTGCCGCCTTCTTGTTAACTCATTGAAAAATAACTAAAAATCAAACTGGCATAATTAATGCTGCTGTACTGATAAGTGAATTTCAGGTGACACAATCACGTCATGCAGACTACAGCCCAGACTACAGAGCAGTGCCACAACGCCGCCTATCCATCGGATTTATCCGATCCGCAG
The DNA here is from genome assembly GCA_036567985.1 of Gammaproteobacteria bacterium. Taxonomy (GTDB): domain Bacteria; phylum Pseudomonadota; class Gammaproteobacteria; order SZUA-229; family SZUA-229; genus SZUA-229. The sequence continues at coordinate 50,002 of DATCTK010000074.1, forward strand.
CAGCTGGTTGCCGCGTTTGAACAGTTCTCCCGTTTATCGGATCAGCTGCAGCAGTCCTACCAGCAGCTGGATCAGCGCGCGGCTGAGCTGACTTCACAGCTGGCCCAAACCCATGAACAGAGTGTAAAGCAACTGGCGCAGCAGACCCAGCGTACGCAGAGCCTGGAAGAGGTGCTGGATGCCATGCCAGCTGGTGTTCTGCTGATTGATAATGACGGGGTGATCCAGACCGCCAACCCGGCGGCGGAGCTGTTACTGGAACAGTCGCTGGGCGGCAAAAACTGGAAGCGGGTTTACAGCTATTGCGTGGCGCGGCGCAGTGAGCAGGATTTGCAGTTGAAATCCGGCCGTACCCTGCATCTGAAAACCCAGCCACTGGAAAACCACCAGGGTGAAATTATTCTGCTGGACGATGTCACCGAGCAGCGCATGCTGGAAGACCTGGCACATCGACAGAACCGGCTGGCGGCGATGGGACAGATGGCCGCTGGCCTGGCGCATCAGTTACGTACACCGCTGGCATCGGCGGTGCTGTATGCCTCGCAGTTGAGTCAGTTTAGTGAACATAATCAGCCACAGCATAAAGCGGCGGACAAGGTGCGCACTTCCTTGCGTTACCTGGAAAAACTGATCAACGATATGCTGATGTACGCCAAGGGCGGTGAGTTTTCCGAACAGAAATTTCTGCTGGATGAACTGCTGGTTACGTTTAATACGCGCATTGAAAACCGTTTACGTGAACACAACGCACAGCTGGTGATTATCAGCCAGTTAAATGCAATTGAACTGGTGGGCAGCCTGGACGCACTGGTGAGTGTGCTAATGAACCTGGGGGAAAATGCACTTGAAGCCTGCAGTGACCAGACCGATGAAGCCTTGCCCTGCAAGCTGGAACTGGAAGTTTATCAACAGGCGGGTTACCTGATTCTGGCACTGCGTGATAACGGGCCGGGCCTGAGTGCCGAGCAGCAGAAAAAAATCTTTCAGCCATTCTATACACAACGGGAGAAAGGCACCGGCCTGGGCCTGGCAGTGGCCCAGTCGATTGTGCATGCACACCATGGTGATCTGCTGGTGCGCTCGCAACCCGGCCGGGGTGCGACCTTTTATATGTGTTTACCGTTGAATCGCAATGAACAGTTTATTGCCAGCGGTGCGCACGGTCATCGCGGCACAGCAAATGATAACAGCAAGGCAAATTCTGCAAATTCAATCGAGTTAAACGCGGATGACAGCCAGCAGGCTGCACCGGAGAGTGAGTATGATGCAAATTAATAAAACACCCGTTGATGTACTGGTGGTGGAAGATGATACGCAGTTGCGTGAAGCCATCTGTGATACCTGCGAAATGGCGGGTTACAGTGTTATCTGTGCAGAGCATGGTCAGGCCGCGCTGGCACGTTTAAACGATTACAGTTTCAGGCTGGTGATTTCCGATGTGCAGATGCAACCCATGGATGGCATGGAGCTGCTCAGGCTGATCAAGCAGAAGCAGCCATCGCTGGAAGTGGTAATGATGACCGCCTATGCCAGCATTGAAAAAGCGGTGGATGTGATGCGCCTGGGTGCGGCGGATTACCTGGTTAAGCCCTTCGAAGCGGAGGCGCTGTTACAGGTGATCCGCCGCTTTATGCCGGATGTGATTGTTGAAAAACATGAAACCGAGCTGATTGCAGAAGATGAGAAAATGAAATCCCTCAAACTGCTGGCCAGTCGGGTGGCGCAAAGTGATGCCACGGTATTGCTAAACGGTGAGAGTGGTTGCGGTAAAGAGGTGTTTGCGCAGTTTATTCATAACCAGTCACAGCGTGAGTCCCAGCCGTTTGTGGCAATTAACTGTGCTGCCATTCCAGAAAATATGCTGGAAGCGGTGCTGTTTGGTTATGAGAAGGGCGCGTTTACCGGCGCGCACCAGACAACCCCGGGCAAGTTTGAACAGGCACAGAACGGCACCCTGTTGCTGGATGAAATCTCCGAAATGGATGCGTCATTACAGGCCAAGTTACTGCGTGTGTTACAGGAAAAGGAAGTCGACCGACTGGGTGGCCGTAAAACCATTCAGCTGAATGTGCGGGTGATTGCCACCACCAACCGTAACCTGAAAAAACAGGTTGAACTGGGCAATTTCCGCGAAGACCTGTTCTATCGCCTGAGTGTGTTTCCGATCCAGATTCCGCCACTGCGCGAACGGGTCTCGGATATTATCCCGATAGCGACTCGCCTGCTGAATAAACATGCGGGCTTTGCGGATAACCGCCTGAGCCTGTCGGCGGATGCACAACAGAAACTGCTCAACTACGCCTGGCGCGGTAATGTGCGTGAACTGGATAATGTCATGCAACGTGCGCTGATCTTCAGGGAGGGCAACCAGATCTGCGCCGAGCATATTCATCTGCAAACCGATGATTATGACCCGATGCAACCGGCCTTTGATGAGTCGCAGGATGAACAGAAGTCCGAGCTGGTCAATGGCCTGAAAGACCGTGAACAGCAACTGATTCTGGAAGCTTTAAAAGCCGGCAACGGCAGCCGTAAATACGCGGCGGAACGTCTGGGTATCAGTCCGCGTACCCTGCGTTACAAACTGGCACGCATGCGCGATGCCGGTATCAGTGTTTAAGCAATGCTTTATAGATTAGCACTTGATTAATTAAGAGGAATTTGTCATGTCAGATATCAACGTACAACAGGTTCTTGCGCAGATGCGTGTGATGGAAGCCCAGGCCAAGTCGGCGATTGGCCCGGAGGCAATGGCACTGCATGAAGTGAAACCCGGCGAGAAAACCGATTTTTCACAGGTGCTGGCCAACTCGATTAACGCGGTGAATGAAAATTCATTGAATGCCTCAAAAATGGCGAGTGCATTTGAACAGGGTGATTCCAGTATTTCCATGGCTCAATTGATGGTGACCATGGAAAAATCCAGCGTGTCATTCGAGGCAATGAAGCAGGTGCGAAATAAACTGCTGTCTGCCTATCAGGAAATCATGAGAATGTCGGTGTAGTGACTGATCAGGTATTAATTCAGCTTAAAGGTTTTTAAAAATGGCAGAACAAGCAACCGCTCCCAGCACCATGATGATTCCCGTGCCCCGCCTGATTGGCAGCATACTGGGTGTTGTGGTTACGGTATTGATCAGTATTGGTATTTACAGCTGGGGCACCGCGCCCAGTTATGCGCCTTTGTATAATGGCCTGGAACCGAGTGATGCCTCGGAAGTGGTGACTGCACTGCAGGCGGCGGGTATTCCCCACGAACTCAATGCCGCTTCCGGTTCGGTGATGGTGGAGTCCGGTCGTGTGCATGAAGCGCGGCTCAAGCTGGCCTCACAGGGCTTGCCCAAAGGCACCGCGCTGGGTGTGGAAATGTTGCAGGAAGAGCAGAGCTTCGGCACCTCGCAATTTGTGGAAAGTGCGCGTTATCACCATGCTATCGAAACTGAACTGGCGCGAACCATTGGCACTATGCGCAATGTGAAATCGGCTCGAGTGCACCTGGCAATTCCGAAAAATTCGGTGTTTGTGCGTCAGCGTGATAACCCCAGTGCCTCGGTGGCCTTGAACCTGTACGGTGGTCGCACCATTGAGCAGGGCCAGGTGAATGCGATTATCCATATGGTGGCTTCCAGTGTTGCCAATCTGGCGCCGGAAAAAGTGACTGTGGTTGATCAGAGTGGTCGCCTGTTGTCCTCGGGAGATATGTCCAGCAATGTGGCGATGACTGCCAAGCAGTACGACTATTCACGTCAGGTTGAACAGGATTACCAGCAGCGAATCGAGCGACTGCTGGAACCGATTATCGGTGTGGGCAAGGTGCGTGCAACGGTGAATGCGGATATTGATTTCACCCAGCAGGAAAGCACAGAAGAACTGTATAATAATGCAGACCAGACGTTGCGCAGTGAGCAGACCACCGAGTCCAGCCGTTTTGCCCGCGAAACCGGCGGTGTACCCGGTGCACTGGCGAATCAGCCGCCACAGGGTGGCCAGCTGGTGGAAGGTGCAGGTGAAGTCAACGCTGCTGAAGAAGAAGTCAATCCGCTTAATCGCAGCAGGAACACAGTGCGCAATTATGAAGTGGATAAAACCATTCGTCATTCAAGGCAGAGCAGTGGCTCGGTGGAACGCCTCACTGTGGCCGTGCTGGTGGATGATCGCGTTGTGGTTGAAGATGGTGAAAGTGTACGTACTCCGCTGAGTGCAGAAGAGATTGCACGCATCACCACCCTGGTTCAGCAAACCGTGGGTTATGATGAAGAACGCGGCGACCAGGTGAATGTGATTAATGCTTCATTCACGCCGCTGGAGGAAATTGCCGATCTGCCCGAACCATCCTTGATGGATAATAAATACGTGCAGCTTGCCTTAAAATGGATCTGGCCATTCCTGCTGATTCTGGTGGTAATCTTCACCATTTTGAAGCCATCGATCAGCAGCCTGACCAATTACACACCACCCAGACAAGCACTACCCAGGCGGGAAGGTGACGAGGAAGGTGGCAATGAAGAAGGTAATACCGCTGCAGAAAATGTAGCCAGGCTGGCGCATCAGGGCGGGCCGATTCCGCTGCCCTCTGGGCATGATGCAAAAGTCGATTTTGCCCAGTCAATGGTGCAACAGGATGCGAAAAAAGTCGCCAATGTGGTAAAAGACTGGATCGGCAGTGAAGCGAGTTAAGGCGGTTAAGTGTCCGCAAGTGTAGAGAATTAAAGTATGGTTGATAACCCTCCAATGACATTGACGGGCGTACAGCGAGCAGCGGTTCTGCTGATGGTCATGGGCTCGGAAAATGCCGCGGCTGTGCTCAAGCACCTCAATCCCAAGGAAGTGCAAAGCCTGGGCGCGGCCATGGCCAGCCTGCAGAATGTAAATCGCACCACCATGGAGTCGGTGCTGGATGAGTTTGTCAATAAGGTGAATAACCAGACCTCGGTGGGTGTGGGTTCGGAAGATTATATCCGTGAAATGATGGTGAATGCGCTGGGTGAAGACAAGGCCAGCAATATGATCGACCGCATTTTGCTGGGCAGTGGCAATAAGGGGCTGGAATCACTGAAGTGGATGGACCCCCGTTCCGTAGCGGAGGTGATTCGTCTGGAACACCCACAGATTATTGCAATTGTACTTTCCTATCTGGATCCCGATCAGTCGGCGGAAGTATTAAAGATGCTGCCGGAACGTACCCGCCCGGATATTCTAATGCGCGTTGCCTCGCTCGAAGGTATCCCGCCATCTGCACTGCAGGAGCTGGATAAAATCATGGAGCAGCAGTTTTCCGGTACGCAGAATGTAACCCATAACAGCATGGGTGGTTTCAAAACCGCTGCCAATATTCTCAACTTTATGGATCCACATATTGAAAACGCAATTCTGGATACCATCGGTGAACTGGACAAGGACATGCAGGACAGTATCTCCGAGTTGATGTTTGTATTTGATAATCTGCAGGATGTGGATGATCGTGGTATTCAGTCATTACTCAGAGAAATTTCAACCGATACTCTCACCCTGGCATTGAAGGGTGCAGACGAAAAGCTCAAGGAAAAGATTCTGAAAAACATGTCCAAGCGTGCATCGGAAATGCTGCGTGAAGATATGGAAGCGCGCGGACCAGTTCGCCTGAGCGAAGTGGAAGCCGCACAGAAAGAAATTCTTGCTACAGCACGACGTCTGGCAGATGAAGGTGAACTGATGCTGGGTGGTGCCGGCAGTGAAGAGTACCTGTAAGGTGACTGGTTTATTTATCCACCCCGTGAAACACGTATTGTCAGACAGGCAGTAAACCGTATTATGAAAAAACCCTACACCGTTTCAGACGACCAGGTAAGGCATTATATTGCACCGGAGTTGCAGGGAAAAATCGTTGGCCTGCGTGATGAAGCTGTGCGCCCACAAACCGTGGAAGAAATTGAAGCGCTGCAAAAACTGGCCTATGAAGAAGCGCAACGGGCTGGCCATGCGGAAGGCGTAAAACAGGGTTTACAGGATGTAAAACAGAAGGCAAATAAACTGCAGGCGCTGATTAACTTTCTGCAGAAACCGCTGAATGACATGGATGAAGAAGTCGAACAGCAGCTCACCGAGCTGGCAATGATACTGGCAAAACATTTACTTAAAAAGGAAAGCAGTGTCGATCATCAGCATATCCAGAACCTGCTGCATGAGTCACTGCAATATCTGCCACTTAAATCACGGGATATCCGGGTGCGCCTGAATCCCGCCGATATCGAATTACTGAAACTGGGCGAACTAAACCTCGATGAACAGGACTGGAAATGCGTAGCGGATGCAACGGTACGCGCCGGTGGCTGTATTATTGAGTCGGATCAGTCGGTGGTGGATGCCACTGTGGAAAACCGTATTACACAACTGATGGAACAACTGGGTTTGCATTCAGCCAGCACAGGGGAAACGGATGATGACAGCGCAGAGTGAACACGCGCGTCGCTGGTTGCAGGGGCTGAATAAAAAGCAGCAGCTGATCCGCATGCCCGAACCCATTGTTGAAGGTCGCCTGACCCGTATGGTGGGGCTGACCCTGGAAGCGGTCGGTTGTGAAGCAGCAGTGGGCACCAGTTGCGATATAGTCGCGCCGGGCAATCACCGTATTGAAGCGGAAGTGGTGGGTTTTTCCGGCGACAAAACCTATTTAATGGCGATGGGTGAAAGCCGTGGCCTGGTGCCCAATGCCAGGGTGATTCCGGCGGGGCATTCCAGCAGTGTGCGCATCAGTGAGGGTTTTCTGGGGCGGGTTATCGACGGCCGTGGTCGCCCCCTGGATGGTAAAGGCCCGTTACAGCTTGATCATGAACACGCCGCCGATATGCCACTGGCGGGCCGCGCGATTAATCCCTTGTTACGTGACCCCATAAACCAGCCGCTGGATGTGGGTGTGCGCACCATTAACTCGTTGCTTACTGTTGGTCGCGGCCAGCGCATGGGCCTGTTTGCCGGCACCGGTGTAGGTAAAAGTATTCTGCTCGGCATGATGACCAAATACACCGAAGCCGACGTGGTGGTGGTGGGGCTGATTGGTGAACGGGGACGTGAGGTCAAGGAATTCGTACAGGATATCCTCGGAGCAGAAGGTTTACGTCGTGCCTGCGTGGTGGCGGCACCGGCGGACGCCTCGCCACTGGTGCGTATTCACGGCGCCATGCTGGCCACCAGCGTGGCGGAGTATTTTCGTGATCAGGGTAAAAAAGTATTATTGCTGATGGATTCACTGTCGCGCTTTGCCCAGGCACAACGGGAGATCGGTCTGTCAATTTCCGAACCCCCGGCCACCCGTGGTTATCCACCCTCGGTGTTTGCACGTATTCCGCAGCTGGTGGAACGGGCCGGTAATGGTTCCACAGGGCAGGGTTCGATTACTGCTTTCTATACCGTACTGGCAGAAGGCGATGACCAGAACGACCCCATTGCCGATGCGGCTCGGGGCATACTCGACGGGCATATACTGCTCTCGCGCCAGCTGGCCGACATGGGCCATTATCCGGCGATTGACCTGGAGTCATCGGTCAGCCGGGTAATGCCGATGGTCGTGCCGGCAGAGCAGATCAAGGCCAGCCAGCAGATTAAACAGCTATACTCGTTGTATGAACAGAACCGTGATCTGATCAATGTCGGTGCCTATCAGCAGGGCAGTAACCCGGCGATTGACCGCGCGATAAAAATGCAGCCACAGATTCAGAGCTTTATGCAGCAGGGCATGCACGAATCAGTCAATATGGCGAACAGTCGCCAGCAGATGGATCAGCTACTGGCAGAGATTAATCGCAGCCAGCAGGCGCAAAAGGATGCTGCCAAATAAACAGCCAGCACGGTTGATCAGCGTCATTCGATAAGCAGGTAAACAGATGCGCTCCAAACGAATGCAACCCATTGCCCGACACGCCGAGCAGGTACAGCAACAGGCAGTGCAGGTTTACGTGTCCGCACAACAGGCCGTGGTTGATGCGCAGCTGCAGCTGGAACAATTGCTGGAATACCGCATCGAGTACAGCAGTCGTCGTACCAGCAATGGCATGAGTATTCAGCAGCTACGGGATTACCAGCATTTTCTCAGCAAACTGAATCTGAGTATTGAGCAGGCGCATAAACAGATTGAATTCAAAAAACAGAACTGTGAAAAACAGCGCCAGGCCTGGCTGAAAACCCGCGCCAGAACAAAGGCACTGGACAGTGTGATTGAAAAATACCAGCAACAGGAACGCATCATCGCTGCACGTATCGAGCAGAAAGAACAGGACGAATACGCAAGTCGTATCAGTGCGCGGCAACAGCAGGCGAAAAACGAGAGTTGATTCATTTAAAAACAAACGCGAAAGCACGCAAGTACTGTAGGGTGGATCAAGCGAAGCGGATCCACCATGTCGTGTTACATTGTTTGATTTAAAAGCATTTTGTGACAATTAGCTTGGGTGTTTTGTCACGATTTATCTGCACGATAAACTGAACTGTAGTGTTTCGCCAGAGAGGCGAAATAGCACAGGTCAGAACGTCGTGAAGTTAAGAATAGATAAAAATTAAAGTTGATTGGCTGGTACCCATGCGCTCCGTGGAAACGAACAAATATGACGGGTTCCCATGCACCTGCGTGGGAACCCGTTGCTATTCTATACGGGGTGTTTTCATTAACAGCTCTCTACGAATGCATTCCCACGCGGGAGCGTGGGAACGAGAAACAAACTCAGACAGTCACTTCACAGCTTGATATAGGCATACCCATCCTGCTGCAATTCCACCAGCTTGGCGACCCCGCCATTTTCCAGAAAGGTAGTGCCTTCCAGCAGCTGCACCCGGGTCAGGTTGCGGTTGCTCATGGCGTAGGAACAGATCATGACTTCGGCTTTTTCCGTGAGCAGTTCGTCGAGCTGCTCACGGGATTCAGCCAGGGTACTAAAACGGCTTACCGCTGGGCCATTAATCACCACCACAATGTCCGCTTTGGGTCCGAGCTTTTCCCGCAGGTTCTTCACATTGTTAACCAGCATGGTCATTTTCTGCGGGGTATTAAGGTGTAGCACCACCTTACTCTGGCTGGCGGCTGCCGACAGCGGGGTAAATAGCAAAGTACACAGCAGTACAGTCAGGCCGGTTCTGATGAATCGTTTCATTTCTGTTCCTCAATCGGCAAGCTTTTTTCATATGACTGTTTTGAGTGTAGCCAGTTTTATGCTGACTGTGGGAAAAAAGCATATTTAATGTCCGTTTATGTCCGACTGGTAACTTGGCCTGTGAATTGCAATGTATCTGCCAGAGTGTTTTTTTACTGGAGACTGTCAATGCTTTGGCTACGCCTTGTATCTGTGTTTGTGTTGTTGCTGACTGGCTATAACACCGCCTATGCCGAACGCATTAAGGATATTGCGAGCGTTTCGGGTGTGCGTGATAACCATCTGGTGGGTTATGGCCTGGTGGTGGGGCTGGATGGCAGTGGTGACCAGACCACGCAAACCCAGTTCACCATCCAGAGTTTCAAGAACATGCTGCAGCAATACGGCATAGTTTTGCCGGAAGGGGTGACCCCACAGCTGAAAAATGTTGCCGCTGTGGCCATTCATGCCGATCTGCCGCCGTTTAGCAAGGTGGGGCAGAAGATTGATATTACGGTTTCCTCCCTGGGTAATGCGAAGAGCCTGCGCGGCGGCAGCCTGTTAATGACGCCGCTAAAAGGCGCGGATAACCAGATTTATGCGGTGGCCCAGGGCAATCTGATTGTCGGTGGTTTCGGCGTGTCCGGCAGTGACGGCTCAAAGGTGACTGTGAATGTGCCCAGTGTCGGCCGTATTCCCAATGGTGCCACCATTGAGCGTGAAGTGCCCAATGCCTTTGCCAATATGGATCAGGTGGTGCTTAACCTGAATCGTAGCGATTTCACCACCGCGCACCGCGTGGTGGAAGCGATTAATAATGTGCTTGGCCCGGACAGTGCCCATGCACTGGATTCTGTGTCGATTCGTGTGCTGACCCCGCCCACCACCTCGCAGAAGGTCGAATTTGTGTCATTTCTGGAAAACCTGGAAGTGGCACCGGATAACGCACCGGCACGCATCGTGGTCAACTCACGCACCGGCACCATTGTGATTACCGCCGATGTGCGGGTGAAACGCGCTGCGGTGGCCCACGGTAACCTGGTGGTGAGTGTGACCTCCGACCCGATTGTCAGTCAGCCTGAAGGTGCCTTTACCCAGGGTACCACGGCGGTGGTGGATCGTAGCCAGATTGATATCGAAGAGGAAGATGCACGTATGTTCCTGTTACAAACCGGGGTTAGCCTGCGCGAGCTGGTTGACGCGGTGAACCAGGTGGGGGCCGCGCCGGGTGACCTGGTGGCCATGCTGGAAGCGCTGAAACAGTCCGGTGCCTTAACCGCCGAGCTGATAGTGATCTAGCATGCAGACCGATCCCGCCATCTATACCGATTTTGCCTCGCTTACCCGGCTGAAAAAGGGTGCGCGGGAGCAGAGCCCGGAGGCGATACGCCAGGTCGCAAAACAGTTTGAATCGCTGTTTGTGCAGATGATGCTGAAAAGCATGCGCGACACGGTGCCGGAAAACGAGATGTTTGGCAGCAATGCCGAGCGCACCTACCGCGATATGTACGACAAACAGCTGAGCATGAATATCTCCGAGGGCAGGGGCATCGGCCTGGCACGGGTAATCGAGCGTCAGCTGGGGGGTGAGCCAGAGCCGTTGCAAGCCCCGGCAATGGCCCAGGCTATGGAAAATTATCGCGCCCGCGCCAGGCCGGCGCAGGCAACAGATTCCGGCATTGAGCTGGGCAGGTTGCCCGCCGACAGCCAGTTCACCGGTCGGGTCAATCCATTTGCCGCGGCGAGCAACGCCTCGGGCGATAGTCGCAATTCTGTCGACCAGCGTGCACAACAGTTTATTAAGGATGTCTGGCCCTATGCCGAGCGTGCTGCCAGTGCGCTGGGGGTGGATACCGAAGTGTTGCTGGCACAGTCCGCACTGGAAACCGGCTGGGGCCGGCATGTGCCAGTTAAAGCGGACGGCAGCAGCAGTCATAACCTGTTCGGCATCAAGGCCGATCAACGCTGGCAGGGTGAACGTGTGGAAATTGTGACACGGGAATTCCGCCACGGGGCAATGCAGCAGGAAAAGGCGGAATTCCGCGCCTATGACTCGCTGCCCGAGGCGCTGAATGATTACGTGGAGTTTATTCGCGGCAACCCCCGTTACCAGAAAGCGCTGGAGCATGGTTATGACGCCGAGGCCTACGCCCGCGAATTGCAGCAGGCGGGCTATGCCACCGACCCGGATTACGCGCGCAAGATTAACCGGGTGCGTAACAGCGAGCTGCTGCAGACGGGCGTATCTGAATTAAAGAATTTGTCTGAATCGCCGCTAACCTGAGGTATCGGGAAGGCGTTTATCAGGTCGTCCAGTACCTGACCAATAAACGTAGGATGTGAGGCACCATGCCTGATTTATTGAATGTATCACTCAGTGGTTTAAGAGCCTATCAGGGCGCCTTATCCACCACATCACATAATATTGCCAATGTGGGTAATGACAGTTACACACGGCAACGGGTCGAGCTGGATGCGCGAAACCCGATCGGCCTGGGTAACAACTATTTCGGCCAGGGCGTTGACCTGACCTCGGTCGATCGCATTATCGATAACTTCAATACCATCAATATTCGCGACCTCACCGCAAATACCTCGCGGCTGGAAGCCTTTGCCGATTATGCCAGTCGCATCGAAAGCATGGTGGCGGATCAGGATGCCGGTTTAATGCCGGCGTTGGACGGTTTTTTCAATGCAGTCAGCGATGTTGCCAATGATCCCTCCGCCAGTGCGCCGCGGGTTGCCATGCTGGGTGCGGCGGAAAACCTGCAGCAGCGGCTGTCTTCCATGGGTGAGGAATTGCAACGCATGGAAGCGGAGGTCAACAGTCGCCTGCGCAGTGAAATCTCAGAAATCAACCAGATCGCGCAACAGATCGCCAAGCTGAATACCGCCATTCCCTCACGCACTGATGTGGATAATCGCCCCAGTGATCTGCTGGATAAGCGGGATGCGCTACTTAAACAGCTGGCGGAAAAAATTTCAGTGACCGTGGTGGAACAGGCCAATGGCAACCTCAATGTGCTGGTGGGCAGTGGCCAGTTGCTGGTCACCAATGGCACTGCACTCAATCTGGTGGCCGGGCAGGACCCGGCACAACCCAGCCAGGCAGCGATTGCCATTGAAAGTGGTTCCAGCTCGGTGAATATCACCCAGAACCTGGTGGGTGGCACACTGGGCGGCCTGCTGGATTTTCGTGACAACCTGTTACAGGACACACAAAACCGCCTGGGGCGCACCGCCATCGGCATTGCGCAAAGTGTCAATGAACTGCAGGTGCAGGGCTATGATTTAAACGGCGAGCTGGGTAAAAACCTGTTTAGCAGCGTGCCCATGGGGCCATTGCAGGGCCAGTTTGGCGGTGATTATCTGGCCAATGGTTTTGATGTGGGTGACACGGTTGCATTTAACCTGGATTTCGATGGGCAAACCGTGGCGGTATCATATGCGGTGCAGCCGGGTGATACGAATCAGGACATTGCCGATGGCCTGCTCGCCAGCATCAATGGAGATGCCAATGTTACCGACAATGGTGATGGCACCTATACCCTGGCGGGCACAACCCCCGGCAGCAGCCTGACCTTTGAACTCTATGGCAGCAATATTAAATTTACCTCTGATGGTGGCCCCAGCCCGCTGGGACACAATTTACAGTTGTCGGCACTCACCGACGGCGTCGCCGATGATGCGCGCATCCAGCTGGCCAATCTGGGTTCCAGCAGTACCCGGCTGACTGCGGCACTGGTATCGACCGGATCTCCTGCCAGCTTTGTTGGGCCATCTAGCGAGGCCATTGCTAACCAGGAAAACAGCGGCAGTGGCGTGATCAATTTTGCGGTCAGCGATGCCGGGCAACTCAGTGTGTCGGATTATGAAGTGACCTATGACGGCGCCAACTACAATGTGGTGCGTCTGGCAGACAACGCCACGGTGGCCAGCGGTGCCGGGCCATTTACGGTGGACGGACTGGATATCAGCGTCAGCGGCACCCCGGATGTGGGTGACTCGTTCAGGATTAGGCCCACCAGTATGGGTGCGATTGATATGCGCAGCAATATTATCGACCCCAATAAGCTGGCGATGGCGCTGCCGGTGAGGGCAGAGGTCAGTGCTGCCAATATCGGTTCCACCCAGGCATCACAGGCTGAAGTGCTGGATGTGACCAATGGCGACCTGACCCGTGCGGTGGACATCGTATTCAACAGCAGTGGTTCCGCGGCGAGCTTTGATGTGATTGATCGGCAGAGTGGTACGGTGTTGCAGAATGCGGTGCCCTATTACAGTGGCATGACGCTGAGCCAGAATGGCTGGCAGGTCAAATTGACAGGCCAACCGGCAAGCGGTGATACCATCAGCGTTGAAAACAATAGCAGTGCAGCTTCGGACAACCGTAATGCACTGGCCATGGCCAATCTGCAACTGGCCTCTGTGCTGGATGGTGGCAATACCACCTTTGAGCAGTCCTATAACAGCCTGGTCTCTGAAGTGGGGGTGTTAACCCAGCAGGTCAACACCAACCTCGAGGTGGATACAAGCCTGCTCAATAGTGCGCAGGCTCGACGGGAAAGTATTTCCGGGGTGAACCTGGATGAAGAGGCGGCGGACCTGATTCGGTACCAGCAGGCATATCAGGCTCTGTCGCGTATTGTGCAAACCTCACAAACCTTATTTGAATCTCTGCTTAGCGTGGTCTAATTATGCGAGTCTCAACAGCACTTCTGCATTCACAGGGCGTACAAAGCATGCTGGACAAGCAGGCTGAACTGATGCGCCTGCAGAACCAGGTGTCCAGTGGCAAACGAATTCTGACACCCTCCGATGACCCCAGTGGCGTCTCACGTTTGATGGGTATCAGCGAAGCGCAAAACCAGATCAAGCAGTATGATGAAAACATCAACTATGCAACGCAACGACTGGGGCTGGAAGAATCAAAAATTGATAGCAGCATGCTGGTATTGCAGCGGGTGCGTGAACTGGCGATTCAGGCCGCCAACACCGGCACCTATGACACCCGTTCACAACAGCAGATTGCCAGTGAAATAAAAGAAAAGCTGCAGGAATTATTCGACTACGCCAATACCCGTGATGAAAACGGTGATTATATTTTTGCCGGTTTCCAGTCAAAAGCACCCGCCTTCAGTACCGATGGCGCAGGTAATTATATTTTCAATGGCGACCAGGGCCAGCAATCGATCCAGATCGGTTCCGATCGGCAGGTGATTGCCAGCGACAGTGGCGCGGAAATATTTCAGCTGGTGCGCACCGGTAACGGTGACTTTGCCGTGGATGCCAGCCGCACCAATGCCGGCACGGGGCGAATTTCCAGTGGTTCAGTGGTCGATCGCGCTAACTTTCTGCAACACGATTACCGCATCCAGTTTATTGATGCGGACAATTATCAAATCGTCGATGACACCAATGGCGGGGCAGTGGTAGGTGCAACACCGCGCCCCTATACCGACGGTGGCACGATTAATTTCGATGGCATTGCGGTTGAAGTCCACGGCAGTCCGGCTGCCGGTGATGAGTTCAGTGTTGAGGCCAGTCGTCACCAGGATATATTCACCACCCTGAGCCAGCTGGCCAGGGAAATGGATGCACCCGGCACCGGCAATATTACCGGTAATTTCGGCGGCGATTATCTGGCCAATGGTTTTGCTGCGGGCGACACGGTGAGTTTTGATCTGCAGTTTGATGGCCGCACGCTGAGTGTGTCGCATCTGGTGGATGCGGCGGATACGGATGTTGATATTGGTAACGCCTATCTTGCCAGTATCAGCATAGACCCCAATGTCACCGACAATGGTGATGGCACCTTTACCCTGGCGGGTACCACACCGGGTCTGAGCACGACCTTCTCGGTTAATGCCACCAGCGGTGCGATTGAATTCAGCAGCAGTGGCGGCAACGGTGAAATCAGCAGCAATTTGACCCTGAATAATCTGGCCGATACCGGGGCGGGCGACGCCAGCCTGCTGCTAGCTAACAATGGTAATACCGTGGCCTCACCCGCCAGCATCACTGTGGGTGAAACAGGGCAGTTCGCCCCCGGTGAAACCTCGCCTTCATTTTTGTCACAGAAAATTGCCAATGCGCTGGACAATATCGACCGCGCGATGGACGGCATGCTCAATGTACAGGCAAAAATCGGCGGGCGGTTTAATTCAATTGAAAGCCAGCAGGCAGACAACGAAGCCGTGAACGTCAAGCTCGAGGAAGTACGCTCGGAAATTGAAGACCTGGACCTGGCAGAAGCGATCAGTAAGCTGACCTTCCAGACCACTGCATTGCAGGCGTCACAGCAGACTTTTGTGCGGGTGCAGGGGTTGAGTCTGTTTGAGTTTATTTAGAGATTCTGAAGCGTAAAAAGAATACGCAAATAAAAACAAACGATTTTTTAAAAAATATATGATGTAGTTTTTAGTTGTGTAGGTTGGGGTAAGGAACGCACCCCAACATAAATTCGCGTTCATTATCTCATTCCCGCGCTCCCACGTGGGAATGAGAATCAGAAACTTGAGTCTTTATTTCGATATTACTTTCACGCAAAATTTAACTGTGCTGTTTCGCCTTTCTGGCGACTTACTTCTTTTTCTCCAGCAAAAAAGAAGTAAGCAAGAAAATGCCGTTCCCGGTCACTTGCCCGCAAAAAGCGCGGGTACCCGAAAATGCTATGAGAAGGTGTTTTCCTGAGATAAGTTTCTTGATGACGCTATCTTCGTTTCCGGGTCGTGCTGGAGTGCCGTCCAGGCACATCAGCACTCAAAATCACGTCCTGTGATTTTGCCCCTGCGTAGAAAGCATTTTCGGCAAGTGACAGGGAAGGTTGTCACAAGCCCATTAGTTTAATAAGTAATTTGACCGCTCAGTATGGAGCCTTTTCCCCTTCGCACAAGCTGATGAGAGAGTAATGTAGTTTTTCGTTGTGTAGGTTGATGGGGTAGGAACACACTCCAACATAAATTTGCGTCTATTTGCGTTCATTTATTCCGCACATCCTTGTGCTCCACCCTTCGGGCCGTGCATTCGCCCGTTCAAAGTGCTCCTGCACTTTAGTGCGTTTTCTTTTGCTTCTAGCTTTTCACAACCAACAGGCGGGCAGTCTTTCCGTTCAGGCCTGTCGCTCTGTTGAGAAATTTCCTGCCAGCTATCTTGTAAATTTTTATTATCCGGCGCAATCTTCAAACCACACTGTAACGCCTTGACGGCCTGCTGCGAACAGCTGTCTGCGAGCAGAGCATAGGCCAGATTGTTCCAGCCATCCGCGTGGTATGTATCAAGTTGTGTAACTTTACTAAACGCATTCACCGCCCCTGGGTAATCGTTCTGCTGGTAGGCCATATTGCCCAGCAGCATCCATGCCTGGTGGTTGTCTGGCCATTTTATGCTGGCGGCTTTATAGGCTTTGTAAGCCAGATCGCTCTGTGCCGTTTGTTCGAATGCATGGGCAATCTGTAGATAGCTACCTGCATTGGCGGTTTGTGGAATCTGGCCTACGGGTAATATCACCAGCGCCCAGTGATCGGCGCGTTGCCAGGTGCGTTCGAATACCTTGAATGGGGTGATCCAGCGCTTTTCTGTGCCGGAGCGCAGGATGAGGTGTTGCTGTTGCAGGTCGTAACCAATCGCTACCGCGTAATGCCACTGTGGATACCATGCAAAACCGAGGTTCTGAAATACCAGCACCGGATGGCCTGCGGCAATTTCTGCAAGCAGGTCTTCCAGTTCCGGGTTTAATACATAGGGCAGCATCTGGTGGCGTCGAGCCGAGGCGCCGATTTCAATTTGCAGGCTGCCTTTGCGTTGTGGAATATAGACTTCATTCACCAACTGTTCCGGGCTGATTTTGTATTCATGAAATTGCAGCACTGTGGCCAGTGCCGCGGGACCACACTGATATTTACTTTGCGGGTTAAAGGGGGCTTGTTTCAGTTCGAATGCGGCTGGCAGGCTGGATGGAATCTGTGTTTCCAGTTGCCGGGTTTGCGGGGTGCTGGCGCAGCCACCCAGCAATAGCAGCAGGCAGGTAACTGCGCATAATCGGGTATTGAAACACATACTCGAATAAAGCGTGGTTAAACGGTTGCCTGTGCCTGGATATGCATGTGATTCTCTGTCCGCCTTAATTCACCGGGTGAATAAATGGGAATATATCCGTTGCACCAATCACATCGGTTATGACAAACACCACAAAAATAAATACTACTGCGCCCAGTACGCCGGAGCCTGCAGGCAGCTCATCAATTTTCTGGTTAAGCTGGCTGATTTCCGCATGACTCATGTGCTGTATACGGGATTCCACATCCGCTGGACTCACACCCAGGCTTAGTAGCTGTTGTTGCACTTCGTCCCGTTTCAGTGTTTGCAGCAGTGTTTGCCTGGCATCGGTCTGTTCAGCGGCATAAATAATCTGCTGGTTGGAAACCATGGCTGCCTGGCTGGTACCGAGGCTGAGGCTCAGCATCGTGGCTGCCAGTAACAGGGAAATATAACGAAGTGTTTTCATGCTAATCACCTTGAGTCAGTCGTTATCTTGGTTTAGTTGGATGTAATGGATACTAACACGAAATATTTTGTTGAAGCTTCAAAGTGTTGCACAAATCGCAATTGAACTCTGATTTCAATATTTTCAGGTGGTGGCAACAGGGCGTAAATATTGCAGCCAGTTTCATGCCGATACCCGGAAATGTGATATGTACAGGCAATCGTGAATTATTGGCCTGTGAATTGCAAAAGAGTAAACAGGTATCAACAGGTATGATTTGATTGCAGCAGGTATCCCTATGGAATTACAACAGCGAACTGAACTTAATATTGGTGCGCCGCGTGCGGCCCGATCTACACAGAAGCCGGATGCGGGCAGTAACCCGCGTGCCGATGACAGCCGCAGGGACAGCAGTTTCAATGAACAGGTGAAAAAGCAGCTGGAGCGGGAGAGAACCCAGCAGGCCAGGGAAAATTCATCGAATAATCAAAAAGATAGCAAGGTAGCTAAGGATGCCGAGCAGGCCTCCAGAGGCACATCAGAGGGCCATGCCGAGGCTACCGATAAGGCTCAGACAGAGGCTGCAGCGGTTGATGATAGCGCCACAGCAGCTGAGCAGGCTGAAACAGAACAGGCGATCAGTGAGTTTGCGGCGCAGCTGCAATCGGGTTTGACCGATGCTGAATCCGGCACAGAAACCACGGCAGAAACCGGTGCACTGCCGAGCAGTGAGTTGCCGCAGGGTGGCAAGGTCTTGCCATCCCAGGCCGAGGCGGTGAATGCCGCTTCAGCCAATATGGGCAAGGCAGAAGCTGACGCCGTTGCTGCCACCGCGGATGGGGATAAGCTGAATTCACGCAATCTGCAGCAGAAAGCGGCGGCCGATCAGGCAATGTTGCAGTCACTGAACCAGCAGGCGAGCCGTATCAATCGGGATGGCGCAGCTGAGATGCCCGCTGTGGATGCCAAGGGGCTGAAGCTCAATCTGTCTGATGACCTGATGACCGCGCGTAATGCACAGTTTAAAGCCATGAGCGAATTACCGGCGGCGGAAATGATCGGCAAAGCCAGCCGTTTGCAGCAGGTTCCCCTGAGCACGGCACTGGCCAGCAGTATGCCTGCCTCGGCCAATGTGAATGCAGCCCCCGCCAGCGCACTGGATTCGGCAGGCTTTAATTTTAATGCACCACTGAGTACCGCGCTGGGTGCAGCTGGTCTGAGCACTTCGATTATGACCCCGTTGCAAAGCCCCGGCTGGTCGCAGCAGATGACCGACCAGGTGAGCCTGATGCTGAAGGGTGGTTTTCAGCAGGCGGATATCAAACTCAATCCGGCACACCTGGGGCCGATGGAAATCAAGCTGTCGATGAATGATGACAAAGCGAGCATCCATTTTGTCACCCAGCATGCACCGGTGCGGGATGCGATTGACTCGGCCCTGCCCAGATTGCGTGAAATGCTGGAACAGCAGGGCCTGAGTCTGGGCGATGTGGATGTCTCGACCCAGTCGGAACAGCAGCAGGCACAGGCGGGGGCAGAGCAGTCGCCGGGTTCTGGCGGGCTGTCACAGGGCGAAGTAGCTGAAACAGGCGCGGCAGGCAGTGATGCCCAGCCGTTGACCCAGCTTGATCTCACGCTTGAATCCGGCATTAATCTGTACGCCTGAGGGAACCGCCGTGCAAGGTGCCCGGTCTCACTGCGGCTTTTCCTGCACATCAAGGGCTTGCTACATTAACTGCAACTATTTGCTTAAGTTATCTATCTCCCTGCCGCTAGTGTGTAATAAGCCTGCGGGCCTGTCAGTCCATGCCTGCACCATCCCGGTGCGGATTTTACGTCAGGCGCAGGGCGGGCGTGGCACATCGCGAAACCATCCGTGATTAAACTTTAAGCAATTGATTTGCTTGTTGAAATAACAGCACATGGTCTGAATATTTCTACTATGATAGTGAGCATCTAGAATGAAATTTTTTCAGGGGAATTATTTATTATGGCAAGCATATTAGCCGTCGACGACTCATCCTCAATGCGCCAGATGGTTGCTTTCACCCTTAAAGGTGCAGGGCATCAGGTGGTAGAAGCCGCTGATGGCCAGGAAGCCTTGAACAAGGCCAAATCGCAGAAATTTGATCTGGTGATCACCGACGTAAATATGCCAGTAATGGACGGCATTACCTTTATTCGCCAACTGCGGGGCGAACCCAGCTATAAATTCACCCCCATGCTGATGCTGACCACCGAATCTTCCATGGACAAGAAGGCCGAAGGCAAGGCCGCCGGTGCCACCGGCTGGATAGTCAAACCCTTTAACCCTGACCAGTTACTGAATACCGTTAAAAAAGTGCTGGGTTAATCGCCCGCCGCGGGAGCGCCTGTCTATGTCAATCGATCTGCAGCAGTTTCACGAAACCTTTTTCGAAGAAAGTTTTGAAGGCCTGGACATTATGGAGTCCGGCCTGTTGCAGCTTGAGCAGGGCGAAGTGGATATGGACAATATCAATACCATTTTCCGTTCCGCTCATTCGATTAAAGGCGGCAGTGGTACCTTCGGCTTCAGTGCCGTCGCCGACTTTACCCATGATATGGAAACCCTGCTGGATCAGATGCGCAATGGCGAGCGTCAGGTCAGCCTGCCGGTGGTGAATACCCTGCTGGGCTGTGTCGATGTACTGCGTAATATGCTGCATGCGATTAAAGACGGTGATGAAATAGACAGCGCCAGTGTGGCGCAGATGACCAGTGAGCTGAAAGCGATTCTGGGTGAAGCGTCTGATGTGGGCAATGCAGCTACTGCGGCTGAAACCACAGCCGACAATGCTGGTAGTGGCTGGAATATTGTGTTTAAACCCCATGCGGAAATTATGCAAAGCGGCAATGACACCGTGCGCCTGTTGCGTGAGCTGTGCGAGCTGTCATCTGACTATGAGGTGGTGGTGAATAACGAGGCACTGCCGCCACTGGCGGAGCTTGATCCCGAAGCCTGTTACCAGTCCTGGTGCATTCAGCTTAAAGGGGACAGCATCAGTGAAGCAGATATTCGCGATGTGTTTGCCTGGGTGGATGATGAGTGTGATCTGAGTATTGAGGCAATCAATGATGCAGCGAGCGATAGCGCAGAGGCGCAGGGCGATACTGAGCGCCGTGAAGCCCTAGTGACCGATCGTCGCCAGGATGATCGTCGTCAGGGTGAGCGTCGTAGTTCGGCCAGGTCCGGTGAGTCGTCATCCATTCGCGTCAATATCAGCAAGGTGGACGAGCTGATTAATATGGTGGGCGAGCTGGTTATTACCCAGTCGATGCTCAGCCAGTTTGGTGAAGACGACAATTTTAATGAAAGCCATATTGAACGACTGAAAGATGGTCTGGCTCAGCTGGAGAGTCACACCCGCGAGTTACAGGAAAGTGTGATGCGCATCCGTATGATGCCCATCAGTTTTGCTTTCCAGCGTTTTCCACGACTGGTGCATGATCTGAGTGCGCAGTTCGGTAAACAGATAGAGCTGGTGATGACCGGTGAAGCCACCGAACTGGATAAAACCGTGCTGGAAAAAATCGGGGACCCACTGGTGCACCTGGTGCGTAATTCCCTCGATCACGGTATTGAGATGCCGGATGTTCGGCGCAAGGCGGGAAAACCTGAAAGCGGTGTGATTAAGCTTGGCGCCTATCACCAGGGTGGCAATATCGTGATTGAAATCAAAGATGACGGCGCCGGATTAAACCGTGAAAAAATTCTTTCCAAGGCAAAACAGAATGGCCTGGTCAGCGAAGACGAACGTCTTAGCGATGAACAGATTGATGACCTGATATTCCGTCCCGGCTTTTCCACTGCCGATGTGGTGAGCGATGTTTCCGGTCGTGGTGTAGGCATGGATGTGGTGCGCCGTAATATTCGTGAACTTGGCGGCACGGTGGAGGTAATGTCAACGCCGGGGCAGGGGTCGGTGTTTACCATTCGCCTGCCGCTGACACTGGCGATACTCGATGGCCAGCTGGTGGGTATCGGCAGTGAAACCTATATTCTGCCGGTTATTTCAATTATCGAATCGCTGCAGGTGAAACCGGAACATGTCAATGCGGTGGCCGGTCGTGCTGAAGTCTATCGCCTGCGTGATGAATACATTCCCATTGTTCGACTGTATGAGATTTTTGGCATTGAACCCCTGTCCACCTCACTCAATGAAGGCCTGCTGGTGGTGGTTGAGGCGGAAAGCAAGAAGATCGCTATTTTTGTCGATGAATTACAGGCACAGCAACAGGTGGTGATCAAGAGCCTCGAAACCAACTTCAAGAAAGTGCAGGGCCTGTCCGGTGCTACTATTCTCGGCGATGGTACTGTAGCCCTGATTATTGATATAGCCGGGCTGATCGAGCTTTATCAGCGAAATATGGGCGGCGATGCCGGTCCGCAAACAGTTAAAAACGGCGGCCTCGCCGCCTGAGGAAAAAATAATGTCTGAAACAGCAGAAAATCTAGTTCACAGCGATCTACAGAAAGGCTTTCAGGAACTGCTGACATTTTTCCTCGCGGGTGAGGAGTATGGTGTGGATATTCTTCGCGTACAGGAAATTAAAGGCTGGGACGCAGTCACCAATATTCCCAATACGCCTGAGTATATTCGCGGTGTGATTAATATTCGCGGCAGTATCGTGCCGATAATCGATATGCGCCTGCGCTTCAAGCTGGAGAAAAAAGCATACGATGCCACCACCGTGGTGATTGTATTAAATGTAAAAAGCCGCAGCGGGAAAAAAGACCGAACCATGGGTATAGTGGTGGATGCGGTGTCCGATGTATACAACGTACCCAATGATGAAGTGAAAGCGGCACCGGATTTCGGCTCGGCAGTGGATACAGCTTTTGTTACCGGGCTTGCCACCATCGAAGACAAGATGATTATTGTGCTTGATATAGATCAGATGCTGAATGCGGCGGAACTGGCAGTGATCGAAGAGCTTTCCGAATAATCCATTATTAAAGTGATGTCATATAAATGAGCAGGTTTATCAATCAGCCGTAAAATATAAATGCAGTAATCAATAGCACAATGTAAGTCCCTCTCCCCCCAAATGATAAAGCAGCTAACATAAATGCATTTAACGAAAAAATGTATTAACTGGTGCACGACACAACAAGAGATGATTCGAGGTAAATATCAGGCATGGCCAGAAAGGTCGCGGTAATTAATCAGAAGGGTGGCGTTGGTAAAACAACCACTACCGCAAATCTGGGTTATATGCTGGCAAAAAAGGGTTACAAGGTCAGTTTGATTGATCTTGATCCCCAGGGCAGCCTCACGGTAAGCCTCGGTGTTAACTGGCAGGAACATGCGGGCATAGAAGACGTGCTGTTGCATGGCGAAGCTCTGTCGAATGTAGTGATTGAAACGCGGAATAATCTGCGCCTGATTCCCTGTGGTAATGACCTGGGGCAGGTGGAGTTTATGAGCGAGGAGTCATCCGCGATAGCAAAAAAACTCAAGCAGATAGTAGAACAGCTGGAAGGTGATTATGTACTGATTGACTGTCCACCTTCTTCGGGTTTTCTGATTGTCAGTGCGCTCTATGCGGTGGAAGAAGTGCTGATACCCAT
The DNA here is from genome assembly GCA_036567985.1 of Gammaproteobacteria bacterium. Lineage (GTDB taxonomy): Bacteria > Pseudomonadota > Gammaproteobacteria > SZUA-229 > SZUA-229 > SZUA-229. The sequence goes on from DATCTK010000074.1 coordinate 73,178, forward strand.
TGCCAGTGATTACCTGACACTGCATGGCCTGTCACATTTGCTGGGTACACTGAAAGGCTTTGAAAAACGACTTGGACACAGGATTAAAAAATGGTTTGTAATCACTCGTTTTCATCCGCGGCGTCGACTGGCGCAGGATGTAAAGGCCAAGCTGGAGTCCTATTTTCCGGGGCAGGTTTTACAAACACCGATACGCGAGACCACCGCCGTGGCTGAAAGCCCGAGCTTTGGCCAGACCGTTGATGAGTACCAGAAAAACAGTCATGGTGCTCAAGATTATTACAGCCTGGCCGATGACTTCTGTATAGGACGGACCAGCTAATGGCAAAAAATAAAAAATCCATGATCGGGTTTGATCCGCTGGCCTGGCTGGATGAAGAAACAGCGGGCGGCGATGATGGTCAGGTTGAACCCAGGCAGGTCGAACAGAAACAGAAAGCTTCGCCTGAGGCAGTAAACAAAAAAACGCTCGGTAAAAAATCGGCTGCCAGTAAAACGACTGCCAGTAAAACGACTGGCCGGAAAAGCAGCACGGGTGTTAAACAGGTTGAGCTACTGGGGCAGACGCTGGACGAGATTGCTCTGATGAAGGGCTATGAGCTGGCAGCGGATAAGCTGGACGGCATTGTCGAGAATTTTTACGGGCAACTGTTCAGTCAATACCCGGAAGTCCAGTCCTTGTTTGCCCGCAGTGATCTGTCTACACAGGGCAAAAAACTGCAGGCTGCGATTCAGCTGCTGGTGGATAACCTGCATCAGCCGGAGGCACTGCAACAGGCCTTGCAGGACCTGGGTAGACGGCATCAGGCATACGGTGTCCTGCCGGAACATTATCCACTGGTGGTGGAGCAACTGCTGGCAAGCTTTAAAAAGCAGCTTGGGCGTCGCTGGACAAAAGCCATCAACACTGCATGGCAGACATTGCTCGATTCGGTGTCCGCCGAGATGTGTAATGCCTGTGACGATACCAGTGTGAGTGAGATATCAAGTGAAGCAGAAGTGCCTGCTGTGGACACAGTGCCGTTAGATAAGCAAACACCAATTGAGCCAGATGAGAGCCAGACCATGCCTGCTGAGTCCTTACTAAAATTACAGTCCATACAGGATATTAGTCAGTCGGCGGCACTTAAAACAGAGATGTTGTCGTTACTGGATTCACAGCAGACGATTCAGATTGATGCCTCCAGCGTGGAACGCATTGATGGCTCGGCTCTGCAATTACTCTGTGCATTATTTGCGCAGGCAGAAAACAATGGCGTGAGTTTACAATGGCTTGAGCCTTCGGATGCGTTTTTACAGGCTGCGAAATACAGTGGTTTGACAAGCGTATTAAATTTACAAATTCAATAAAAAATTAATAGACAGGATCAGGTGAAAAAACCATGAGTCAAGCCAACTATGAATCACCGCTCGGGCTGGATGTAGAAACTCTGGAGTCCAGTTTTAATCTGCTGGCTCCCCAGGCAGAAACCCTGGTCGCACGTTTTTACGAAGAATTGTTTAAACGCTATCCAGCGGTCGCGCCGCTGTTCGCACATACATCACCGGCTGAGCAGCAAAGAAAATTGCTGGCCTCGCTAAAACTGGTGATTAACAATATTCGCAAGCCGGAAACCCTGGCAAATGCATTGATGGACATGGGTAAACGTCACCAGAATTACGGCGCAGACCCGGAGCATTACACCGCGGTGGCCAATACCCTGATTGATGTAATGCAGGAAATTGCCGGTGATGCCTGGAATAACACCATTGAAACCGCCTGGCGCGATGCACTTAACCTGATTGCCGACATTATGATCGGTGCCTATGAAACAGACAAAGGTTCCAGTTCAGCTGAAGCAACAGCCACTGGCGCAGGAGATTCAAAAATGAACAATGCAGACAGAGATGAACTGTTAACCCTACGTTCGGCCATGCAGGCAATCGATAAAGTTCAGGCAATAATTGAATTTAATATGGATGGTACGATTATTACTGCCAATGACAGGTTCCTCAGTGCCATGGGTTATACACTGGAAGAAATTCAAGGTAAACACCATAGTATATTCGTTGAGCCGGCATACAAAGACAGTGTTGAATACACTCAGTTCTGGGCAAAACTTAATCGTGGTGAATTTGAGTCAGCTGAATATAAGCGTATTGGTAAAGGCGGAAAAGAGGTCTGGATTCAGGCTTCTTATAAT
>DATCTK010000075.1:0-18295 GCA_036567985.1 Gammaproteobacteria bacterium
ATAGAAGCGCTGATTGGTCGCAAGGTATTTCTGCAGTTATGGGTCAAGGTCAAGGCGGGCTGGTCCGACAGTGAAGCCTCGTTGCGCAGCCTGGGCTATGATGCGGATTGATTGCTGGCTTCCATAAACCTGTAAATCTCAGATGATGCGTGTTCAACAGCAACCCGCCTATATACTTCACCACCGGCCGTTTCGTGACAGCAGTCAGATTATCGATGTGCTGAGCCGTGACCACGGCCGTTTGTCCTTAATGAGTCGCGGCAGTCGCAGCGCCAGATCACACAACAGGGCCAGCCTGCAGGTGTTTACCCCATTACTGCTGAGCTGGGCCGGGCGTGGCGAACTGCCCACGGTGACCTCGGTGGATCTGCAGCAGAATAATGACAATGGTCGACCCTTGCGTCTCACAGGTAAGGCGCTGCCCAGTGCTTTTTATGTGAATGAGTTGCTGGTCAGGCTGCTGCATAAGCATGATGTACATGAAGGTATTTATCACCTGTATGCGTCGGTGATCGGGTTGCTGGGGCAGGGTGAAGCCATCGAACCGGTGTTGCGGCTGTTTGAAAAACAGCTGCTGGAAGCACTGGGTTTTGGTCTGAATTTAAACAGCAATGCCGACACCGGCGAGCCGCTGCAGGCAGACGAGGAATATGCCTATTACCTGGAGCACGGCCCGGTAAGTTTTGCCACGGTGACGGATGAACTGTTTATTACGCGGCTGTCCGGTGAAAGTTTATTGAGTCTGCATCATAACCAGCTGCAAACAGAGCAGTCGCTGAAGGATGCCAAGCGCCTGATGCGCAGCATCCTTAATTATTATCTGCAGGGAAAACCGCTTAGAAGTCGCGAGCTGTTTCGTTAGACAGTCACCTTGCGACCTGCCTAAGCAAAATCAAAAGCTAAAAGAAAACGCAAATGAACGCGAATAAACGCAAATTGCTTTATGTCTGAACAAATTCGCTGCATCACATCAACATAATCAACATGTTTATATTTGCGTGCATTAGCGTTTATTTGCGGATCCACTTTTTAAGTGTTATCCACTCAGGCCTGAATATCATTCAGAATTGAATTGTTGCTTTGCTGGTTGCCTTTTGCATTATAGGTCTGGCCATGTTCCTGTTGTGGCGACTTGCCGGTAAGAATGCAGAGCGTGGCCTGGTTGATCTGGCTGCTACGTTGTATCAGCAGGCCATTGACCTCATTCTGTTTCTGGCAGTGTTTAACCAGTTTCTGGGTGTTGTTCCATAACTGGATTAGCGAAGGGTCTGCTGCCTGCATAATGCGGCTGTGAATGCTCTGTGAACCACACAGCTGTTTGCAGTTCTGTTCCAGTTGCTGCAGGGTTTCCACCTGTTGCTGTTTGCGCGGAGCGATCTCCAGCAGTTGTGTATAATCCTGCTGTTCCAGCGCCTGTTTTTCCTGCAACAGATAGTCGTGCAGTAGCTGGCTTTGCTCGAACAGTGCCTGAACCTGTGACTGTAATTGAGAGAGTGGAGCAGTCATATGGGTAATGTCCTGGTTGGTGCGGGTGGTGCTTTACTCGATCAGTGATTGTTCGATTTTAAGCATGTTCTCGGCGATTTTTTCCGCATCCAGCGGGTAGTTGCCATCGGCAATCTGTTGTTTGATGGCATCCACGCGCGCCCGGTCGATGCCGGTAGAGCTGTCCAGGTGCTGCTGTAATTCAATCACCTGCTGCGAGCGGGTAGAAAGGCTTACCGTGTCTTCGGATGCTGGCTTGCTGCCGCTTTTTGCAAGCGCGTCTGCATCATTGGCTTTTGAGCCGGCCGCAGTATTGTTATTAAGCGCATTGGCCGACGCTCTGTTCATTGGGTTGATTGGGTTAGTCATATCTTGCTCCAGGCACCGTGGTGCTCCAATTTCTTTCTCTCACAGCCTGTATCGGCCGCAGTGCAGATAACTTTAGCAATTAATTAATACTGACCACGCCGAGATCCTGTACTACGCCTTCGACAATGCGTTTCGAGGAGTTGTTACGCACCTGTACCCGTTCGCCCCTGCTGCCGTTGCTCATGGCGGTTCCAGACATTTTAACCGAATATCCGCGATTTTCGGCAACAATGGATACCAGTTCGCCTCTTTTTACCAGGGTGGGTGGTTCTACATAATTGGCTTTAATCAGCCGGTTCTGTGGCAGGCGACGCTTCAGTTGCTGGCCAACCAGTTGGTCTATTTCAGTGTAATAGCCATTACGAACCTGGCTGAGATTGACCTCGATATATTCCAGGTCGTTCTCGCGAAGTATATCACCCCGGTTAAGCGGGCCTGCGCTGTGCAGTGCCTCGGCATACAGGTTGATGTCGGCATTGAGAAAAACCGTCCAGGGGCTGGCGGAGTCGCATCTTACGTGCACCGTGGTTTTGCCGGAAAAGCGGCTACCAGGGGCGAGTTGTGCGCTCAGGGGGCGCTCGCAACGGGCAAGGCGTAGGCGGCTATCGAGGCTGCCCATAATAATCTCACTGCGCGAGAAATCATCCCTGTCAATATTTTGACCGAGGTAATCACGGGCAGTCTGGATAATCTGTTGATGGCTGTGAAGTGCGGGGGGCTGTTCTGGGCTGTCGGGGTTAGCTGGCTGACTGGCGGCCTGCAGTGGATAAAGGCAAAGCAGGCTGCCGAGGGCGCAGGTGCTGGCGAAAATCCGGGCGAATTTTCTCAGATATACAGAACCGTGTGTCATGACGAATTAGCCTCGTGTAGCAGATGATCAATCAGTTCAAACAGCTGCTGACTGTACCCGTCCATCTCAACGAGTTTTTGACAGGCAGCATCGGTTTGGCCTTGTAGTGCTAATTCTGCAATTTCTTTGCCAACTTCATGCACTCGGGCGTGTGGGGCCTCCATCTGCTGAAAATACTCACTGCTGCCAAATTCCTGTCGGCCCTGGTTGTAGTACCATTGGCCCAGTCGACACTGGGTGTGATCCTTCAGTTCGTCTTCGGGAATAATCTCGCCCCCCATGGCCATGCTGGTCAGGCGAATTTTCCAGGTAATGTGATCCGCCTTGGCGGTTTGCAGCAGGGTCTGGTCGTGGCCCAGTTCGGCCAGCTGGGCAAACTGGCTCAGAATGGCCGTATTGAGTGAGCGGGTATAGTCAGAAATATCACGTACCTGCTGGTTTTCATGCTGTACCGCGAGGGTGATTTCATTCAGTTTGGAGGCCATTTCCGCAGACACCGACTGTTGTTCATTAGCCGATGCGGAGATGGTCTGCACCTGGGAGGTTACGTCATTGACCACCGCGGTGACATCCCCCAGGGCAATCGCCACGGTCTCCAGGCTGTCCAGGCTGGTGCCCAGGCTGTCCTTGCTGGCGCCCATTGAATTGCCCACTTCATCCATCAGGCTGTTCATGGTGGTGGTGACATTTTCAATTTCCACCGTGGCCTTTTCGGTTTTTGATGCCAGCTGTTTAACTTCATCCGCCACCACCGCGAAGCCACGACCGGCCTCTCCGGCGCGGGCTGCTTCAATCGCGGCATTGAGCGCCAGCAGGTTGGTCTGGTTGGCAATGTCACGCACAATTGCGGTCAGGTTATTGATTTCGTCGGTAAAGCCGGCAAATTTCTGTACATTGTTAAACATCGAGCCAAGTGCATTTTCCAGTGAATCCATATCCCCCATCATCGAGGCAATCGCCTGGTTGCCGGATTCGGTTTTGGCATAGCTTTCATTGGCGCGCGCTGCGGTGGCATTGGCGGATTGTGAAATTTCCGAGGCGGAGGCGGCCATTTCTTCGGTGGCGGTGGCCACACTGTTAATGGCATCGCTAATGGTGGCCGCTTCCTGCTGTAGCTGCAGGTTCTTGTTGATAATCTCGTAGGTGGCAGCCAGCGAATCCACACCGGCCGCTGCCACATTGGCAATACTGCTGTTTTGCTGGTTAATCAGGTCGGTGATGCTACTCAGTGCGGCGGCAGAACCTGAATGTTCAGAGGAGAGCCTGGTAAGTTGCTTGATGTCGGCCTGGAGTGCTGCTTGAAGAATGGGTAGTGCTAGCTTGGTCAGAATAAATGGGCTGGGCATGGTGTTCCCGTCTCTCTAGGTGTTTTGGCAATTTAGGGTCGTGGTTTAAATCGGTTTTATTGTTATTTATGAGTGGACGCCTGGCGCTAATACGAATCTGCCTGTGATTGTAAATAATGACTAGCGATTAACTCAGTTTAAGCTAGTATATTCATATGATTATACTGACTCTTCAGTGAACAATGTGTTCCCGCACACCGCAAGTATAGTGGAAAATCTGTAAAACTTAGGACTGAACTTTATCGTAATCATTTCATCGAGCGCAGTTTTTTTGATTAGACTCAAACAGAATCAAAAAAAACTGACACACCGGGAGTAAATAATGGCAGGTGTATTAGACAGTGTAGATAGTCGTACCCGGCTGGCAGGTCATAACCGCATGGAGCTGCTGCTGTTCCGGCTGCAGGGCAAACAGCGCTATGGCATCAATGTGTTCAAGGTGCAGGAAGTGATTCGCTGTCCCAGGCTCACCCATATGCCGAATGCCAACAGCAAGGTGGTGGGGGTTGCGCATCTGCGTAATAAAACCATCCCGGTAATGGATCTGGGGCTGGCCATCAGCAATCGGCCGATTACCGACCGTGAGAACAGCTATGTGATTGTGACCGAATACAACCGCTACACCCAGGGCTTCCTGGTGGCCGGTGTGGATCGCATAACCAATATGAACTGGAAGGATATTCTGCCGCCACCCAAAGGCAGTGGCTCAGCCAACTACCTGACGGCAGTTACCCATGTGGATGATGAGATGATTTCCATCATCGATGTGGAGCGGGTATTTGCGGATATCATGGGCTTCAGTGAAGAAGTATCCGAGAATGTACTGCAGGGCGTCGCCGGTATGAGTAACGAAAAACCCCGTCATGTGATGGTGGTAGATGACTCCTCGGTGGCGAGAAACCAGGTGAAGCGGGTGCTGGAAAAAGTCGGTATTGATTGCACCCTGGCGAATGATGGACAGGAGGGATATGAGGCGCTGGAGAAGATGATAGCCGATGGCAGTGCTTTGTCAGACAAGATCGCACTGGTGATCTCGGATATCGAAATGCCGCGCATGGATGGCTACACCCTGACCACGAAAATTCGCCAGCATCCGCAGATGAGAGATATTTACGTGATGCTGCACACCTCGCTCAGTGGTGTGTTTAATAACAGCATGGTGGAGCAGGTGGGTGCCAATCACTTTGTACCCAAGTTCAAGCCTAATGAGCTGGCGCACTCGGTGATTAATATCGTAAACAATAAAGATCCACTGGAAGGCATGGATCAAATTGTCGATACCTAGGGATCTGGTGCATAATAGCCCGCGCTTAAATCCGGTTTTATCAACTGAATACAATTCACCATGCTGCGTTTAAGCGGGGCATGGCTAACAGGCAACACAGTACAATTATATGAGCGTTAATTTTTCGCCAGAAGAATACAGGAATTTCCAGCAGTTTCTGGAAAAAGCCTGCGGTATTGTACTGGGCGACAACAAGCATTATCTGGTGTCCAGTCGCCTTAACCGCCTGATGAAGGAAAATAATATTCCGACATTGCAGGCGTTGGTGGATAACCTGAATAAAAGCAGCAGCTCGGCACTGCGCACCAAAGTCATTGAAGCCATGACCACCAATGAAACCCTGTGGTTTCGTGATACCTATCCGTTCCAGATTCTCAGCCAGACGATTCTCGAAGAATTCAAGCAGCAGCGTAAATCCTCGGTGCGCATCTGGTCGGCGGCCTGTTCCAGTGGCCAGGAGCCCTATTCAATCAGCATGATTACCGATGAGTTTGTGCGGCACAATGGCGGTCTCAAGGTGGAAGTGGTGGCCACGGACATATCCCAGGCCATTCTTAATGAGGCCAAACAGGCGAAGTACGATGCGCTGGCATTGGCCCGTGGCCTGTCTGAAGAACGCAAGTTGCTGTATTTTTCGCCCCTCGGTGATCAGTGGCAGGTGAATGCCAATATCCGTTCGCGGGTGACTTTTCGTGAAGCCAATCTGCTGCAAAGTTACAGTGCGCTGGGCAAGTTCGATGTCATCTTCTGCCGCAATGTGCTGATCTATTTTTCCGCCGAGTCCAAGAAAGACATACTGGCGCGCATGGCACAGGCATTAAATCCCCGTGGCTTTCTATTGCTTGGTGCCTCCGAGTCGATTGCGCAATACTCCGACAAATTTGAAATGGTGCGCGCCAGCAGTGGTGTGGTGTACCGTTTAAAAGCGGTTTAGTACGGCCTGGCCGCGGTTATTGACCGCGGTCGGTTTGTTTTTAATTTATAGTCCTCTTTTTATCTCATCCACTTCTTCCCTTAATTAACCCGTTTTCGCCACCCCGGGGCCGCAATTCGTGAACCGGGTTCTTCCAGTGGCGGGTCTGCTGTACTTGCCGCAGGGCGAGTACGGCGGCAACTGCGGGCGGCAACTATGGGCGGCAAACGGCACTGGCAAGTCTTGCCGCTCTGCCGTTTATTTCACCCGCCCCATTATCCAAGTTATTGAAAACTAACACTTAATAAAACTGGCATCGGCTTTGCAATAGATCCAGCAAGAGGATCGTTATGGCAATTAATTTTGATAAGGCATTTGGAATACACGATAAGGCGCTGCTGCTGTTTGAACGCCGCACCCAGCTGTTGTCGGAAAATATTGCCAATGCCGATACCCCCGGCTACAAGGCACGGGACATCGATTTTGACAAGGTACTGCAGAATGCCCAGGGACTTAACCAGGGGCAGAAGCTGAAAATGCAGGCAACCCACAAGGGGCATATTGACCCATCACAGCCGGCCTTTGCCGAGGATGTGCAATTCCGCGAAGTGGAACAGAGTGCCGCCGATGGCAATACGGTGGATGTGCAGAAAGAGAAGGCTGCGTTTGCGGAAAACTCGATGCGCTACCAGACCACCATGCACATCCTGTCAAAACGTATCAGTGGCCTGAAAAACGCGTTTAGAGGTGAATAAACATGTCCGTTTTTAAAGTATTTGATGTGGCCGGTTCCGGCATGAGTGCACAGATGTTACGCCTGAATACGGTGGCATCGAATCTGGCCAATGCAGAAACCGTCGCCGGCAGTGAGCAGGCGGTGTACAAGGCACGCCACCCGGTATTCCAGTCGGTGTTGAACGAAGTAGGGCAGCAGGACGAAATGGCCATGGTCAAGGTGAGCGGCATTGTTGAACAGGAAACTGCGGCAATTCCCCATTACCGCCCATCCCATCCGCTGGCCAATGCAGAAGGCTATGTGTACAGCCCGGATATAGACGCGGTGACTGAAATGGCCAATATGATTTCTGCCTCACGCAGTTACCAGAATAATGTTGAAGTGTTATCCACCGCCAAAGAACTGATGCTGCGCACCCTGCAGCTGGGTCAGGGTTAAACCGCGCAGACGATACGAGGATTAGACAATGGAAATAAACAACTTTGAAAATATTCCCGGTCTGCGCACCGCGCTGGAAGGACCAAAAGGCGAGAAAGATCCAACCAAGCTTGGGCAAAATGAATTTCTTAAATTAATGACCACCCAGCTATCTAACCAGGATCCGTTCCAGCCCATGGAAAACGGTGAGTTTATGGGGCAGATCGCCCAGTTCGGTACAGTGAACGGTGTTAATGAGCTGCTCACATCGTTTCAGGATCTGGCCAGTAACCTGCAATCCTCACAGGCACTGCAGGCTTCCAATTTAATTGGCCGCCAGGTACTGGTAAATCATAACCAGGGGCATTTACCTGCAGAAGGTAACCTGCAGGGCGCGGTGGAACTGGCATCCAGCTCCGATAATGTAGCGGTGAATGTATTCGATGCCAGTGGCGAACTGCTGGGTCGTGAAGAGCTGGGGGCACAGCCCGCGGGTTTACTGCAGTTTAACTGGGATGGCACCACCCTGTCGGGACAGCGTGCACCCAGTGGACGTTACCGCATTGAAGTGGAGGCCAACTATGGCGGTAATACAGAAGCGCTGACACCACAGGTGGTAGATCAGGTGCGTAGCCTGACCCTGGGTGCTGCTGGGCAGCAAATGCAGGTGGAACTGGAAAATCTTGGAACCGTCGGTTTCAACCAGGTCAATCAGATTCAATAGCGACGGGCGTTGCTTAACAATAACGGTGCAGTTGAGTAACTGGCCGCGTAATCAAGGTGTAGAGGCGAGGAAACAATCATGTCATTTAATATTTCACTCAGCGGGCTGAATGCCGCATCGTCAGACCTGGAAGTCACCAGTAATAATGTCGCCAATGTGGCAACCACTGGCTTTAAGGGTTCCCGTGCCGAGTTTGCCGATATCTTTGCGGCCTCGCCGTTGGGAACCACCTCCAATGCCGTTGGTGCCGGTGTGCAACTGGCTTCAGTGTCACAGCAGTTTGGTCAGGGTAATCTTGAATTCACCGAAAACACCCTTGATATGGCGGTGAGTGGTGAGGGCTTTTTCGTGATGCGCGCCAACCAGACCAACAGTGATTTAGTCTACACCCGTGCCGGTGCCTTCCAGGTGGATCGCAACGGCATGGTTGCCAACAGCGCCGGTGAGATATTGCAGGTGTTTCCTGTGAATAATGCGACCGGCAATGTATCCACCACCAGTTTGACCGGCACGGTGCCATTGCAGGTGCCCAATACCGTGGGCAGCCCCAGTGGTACGAGCGAAGTGAACCTGAACCTTAATCTGCCATCAGACGCAGAACAGATTGCTATTACTGATATCGATGCCGCGTTCAACGCCGCGCTGGCTACCCCCGGTTCCACGGTAACGCCGCCAGTCTCCAGTTATAACAACTCCACCTCGGCCACCGTATTCGACTCACAGGGTAACTCACATATCCTCACCATGTACTTTGTGATGACTGATGATGTTAACAATACCTGGGAAGTGCGCTCGACTATGGACGGTGTGCCCATGACCACTGCCGGTGGCCCCGCGCTCCCAGGTGATCCTTTCCCTAATGCCAGCCTGGATTTTGATGGTGCGGGTCAGCTGGATACCGCCAGCTCCACCACCGGGGGCATTCTGGATTTCGACGCCTATGATCCGGGCAATGGGGCAAACCCGATTGACCTGTCGATTAACTTTACCAACCAGGGCAATACACTGACGCAACAGACCCAGGGCGGCTTCAGTGTGCAGTCACTGAGCCAGAACGGTTATGCCACGGGTAACCTGAGTGGTATCGAAATCGATGACACCGGCCTGGTGCGCGCCAATTTCAGTAATGGCCAGACCACCGCGCTGGGCAAGGTTGCGCTGGCTCGTTTTGATAATGCGCAGGGCCTGCGCCAGGTGGGTAATACTTCCTGGGTTGAGACGGTTGAGTCCGGCCCGGTCGTGGGCGGCGAGGCTGGCACCGGCAACTTCGGTCTGGTACAGACCGGCGCACTGGAAACCTCCAATGTGGATTTAACCAGTGAACTGGTGAACCTGATTACCGCGCAGCGTAATTTCCAGGCCAACTCAAAAGCCATTGAAACCGCCAATACCATTACCCAGACCATTATCAATATTCGATAGGGTTTGAGTATGCGTATGGCCATCACAGCAGGTAAAGACAATGGATAAAATGCTCTACACAGCCACCAACGGCGCACGACAGGCGATGCAGGCACAGACCACGATTTCCCATAATCTGGCCAATGTCAGCACCGTCGGTTTTAAATCGCATTTTAATACCTTTACCAGCTGGCACGTTGAAGGCCCCGGTTTAAACACGCGGGTGATGAACCAGCAGTCGGCGGATGACATTGATTTATCCCCGGGCTCGATTGTAAAAACCGAGCGTGAACTGGATGTGGCGATTAACGGCGAGGGTTTTATTGCGGTACAAACTGCCACCGGTGAAGAAGCCTATACCCGTGCCGGTGATTTGCGTTTGGACAGTGTGGGGCGACTCACCACGGGCCAGGGGCATCTGGTAATCGGCAATGCCGGGCCAATTGCATTGCCACCGGCGGAAAAAATTGATATCGGTTTCGACGGCACCATCAGCATTCGCCCGGTGGGGCAGGAAGCCAATGCGATGGTGATTGCCGAGCGCATCAAGCTGGTTAATCCCGATGTTACCCAGTTGACTAAAACCGATGACGGCCTGTTTCAACTGCGCAGTGGTTTACTGCAACCTGCCGCCCCCGATGTGCACCTGGAATCCGGCATGCTGGAGCAGAGCAATGTAAATGCGGTGGGGCAGATGATCGAGCTGATTTCAAATGCACGGCAATTTGAAACCAATATTAAATTAATGCAGGAAGCCAAGTCGAACGATGAAGTTTCTGCAAGATTATTGCGCAACAGTTAGGCGTATAGCGCGTAACCCGGAGAAGTAATTATGAATCCCGCATTATGGATTTCCAAAACAGGTTTAGACGCACAGCAAACACGGCTGTCAGTTATTTCCAATAACCTGGCCAATGTAAACACCACCGGTTTCAAACGGGACCAGGCGATTTTTCAGGATCTGATTTACCAGAACAAACGTCAGGCCGGCGGCCAGACCACCGAAGACACCCGCTTGCCGTCCGGCCTGTCGCTGGGCACCGGGGTGCGCGTAGTGGCCACGGAAAAACTGCATACCCAGGGCAATATCACGCAGACTGGCAAGCCACTGGATATGGCGATTCTGGGTCGCGGTTTCTTCCAGATCCAGCAGGCCGACGGTTCGGTTTCCTATACCCGCGACGGCAGCTTCCAGCTGGATGCGGATGGCCAGGTGGTGACCTCACAGGGGCAGCTGCTGCAACCGTCGCTGACCATTCCCTCGGACACGCAAAGCATCACCATCGGTCAGGATGGTGTGGTGTCGGTGATTACCGGCAACGACACCGCGCCCACGCAGATCGGCAATATACAGCTGGCCGACTTCGTTAACCCGTCGGGTCTGCAGCCGGAAGGCAATAACCTGTTTACCGAAACCGCCTCCAGTGGTTCACCGCTGGTGGGCACGCCGGGGCTGAATGGCCTGGGTAACCTGGAAAGCGGTTCGGTTGAAACCTCCAATGTGAATGTGGTGGAAGAGCTGGTGAATATGATCGAAACCCAGCGCGCCTATGAAATGAATTCCAAGGTCATTTCCACCACCGACCAGATGCTGCAATACGTTGGCAATAACCTGTAGGGTATGACACAGAGGTGGCTTATGAAAATGCTCAAGTTATTTAAACTGCTGTTACTGCTGACACTGTCATCACTATACGGTTGTGCAACTGTGCCACAGGAACTGACTGAGTTCGAACCGATTGTAAGGCCGGTAGCGCCTGCGCCGCCGACCTATAATAAAGGCTCGTTATTCCAGACCAATAGCCTGTCGATGTTTCAGGACCCGAAACCCTATCGCATCGGTGATGTGCTAACCATCAAGTTGCAGGAAAGCACCAGCGCCAGCAAATCTGCCGGTACCAGTACCTCCAAGGAAGAAGACATCAGCATGGGTACGCCAACCATTTTTGGCCGCAACCCAACCTATAACGGTGATGATGTGCTGGGAATGAATATTGCGCCGCAGCGGGAATTCAACGGCGAAGCCGACAGTTCGCAGAGCAACAGCCTGAGTGGTGAGATCACTGTTACCGTGGTGGATGTGTTGCCCAATAACAACCTGGTGGTGCAGGGTGAAAAATGGTTTACCCTGAATCAGGGCAAGGAATACATCCGCATCGCCGGGGTGATACGCCCGCAGGATGTATCGCCAAATAATACCCTGCCATCCTCCAAACTGGCGGATGCGCAAATCGCCTACAGCGGTGAAGGTTTTCTGGCAGACGCCAATAACCAGGGCTGGTTCGGGCAGTTTCTTAACAGCAAGTGGTGGCCGTTCTAGGCACTGCTAATAATTCGGGGTCATAATAATTCGGGGTCAGAGTAACATCTCCCGTACAAGGCTAATTAAATCACGTGTGGACGAAATGAGATGTTACTCTGACCCCGAATTATTACACGGCACGAAGCCATGTGTTTTCAGTTTGTAGCAGCAGTTATTGGTCAGGGAAGACTTTTTTTAATTCGATAAGTTAATGCTGCGTGTCTGAAAATGCATTGGCTTTTTTGCAGTCTTTAGTCGGTAGTCATTGGTCTTTTGTCTAATGACATCTCGAGTAGGGTGGATCAAGCGTTAGCGGATCCACCTGATTCCCATACAAATTCCCTATGCACGTAAATATTGGGAGATAGTACTCTGGCCAGAATTGAGCCAGTTTTTTTATACCATGCTTTAAAAGCACTCTGTGATAATCAACTTCTAATGCGATAGTTCAAATTAACCTTCATGATGAAATTGCCTGTGCTGTTTCGCCTTTCTGGCGACTGTCTTCTTTGTCAACAGCGACAAAGAAGTCAGCAAGAAAACGCCGTTCCCGGTCACTTGCCCGCAAAAAGCGGCGGGTTCCCGAAAATGCTATGAAGCGGTATTTTGCTTTGGATAAGTTTATTGATTGAACTGTCTTCGTTGCCGGGTCGTGCTGGAGTGCCGTCCAGGCACATCATCACTCAAAATCACATCCCTGTGATTTTGCCCCTGCGTAGAAAGCATTTTCGGCAAGTGACAGGGAAGGTTGTCGCAAGCCCATCGTTTGAAAAGTAATTTGTCCGTGCGCTCGTTCCCACGCTCCCGCGTGGGAACGTATACGAAAAGGGTAGCGTCCCCTTTTTGGTACAGTGTTGTAGGTTGGGGTGACGCAGGAACCCCAACGATATCGGTCATATTGACTGAAGTTGGGGTTCGTTCCTTACCCCAACCTACGATTTGCGTCCTACAGTCCACCCCCACAGGCCGCTTTCCCGGTCGGTTTTTCCCCTGAAAAATGACTATACTTTGTGTATTAACTTTTGCTAATAAATTCAATCTCAATAAAAACAACAACTTAGCATGGTCCGGCGGGTCGATTTTTTCGTGAAATTTAGTTAAAGGTATTTTTCCGGCGGCCGATACATTCACTGAGAACGAATTAACCCTAATTCGCTGATACAAGTCGTAACCCTTCAGTCGACTTGCAAGGCGACTGAAGCATCAGGAGACATACCATGGCTCAAGTCATTAACACAAACGTAGCATCACTCAATGCTCAACGTAATCTGAATACATCCCAGGGTAACCTGCAAACTTCATTGCAGCGTCTGTCTTCTGGTCTGCGTATTAACAGCGCCAAAGATGACGCGGCGGGTCTGGCGATTTCAGAACGTTTTACTACCCAGATTCGCGGTCTTAGCCAGGCCGCGCGTAATGCGTCTGACGGTATATCGCTGGCACAAACCGGTGAAGGCGACCTGGCCCAGGTCACCAATAACCTGCAGCGTATTCGTGAGCTGGCGGTACAGTCGGCCAACGCCACTAACTCATCATCAGACCGTGCGGCACTGCAACTGGAAACCGCCGAGCTGATTGCTGAAATCGAACGTGTATCCTCTACCAGTGCCTTTAACGGCGTAAAACTGCTGGACGGTTCTTTCTCCAGCCAGCTGTTCCAGGTGGGTGCAAATGCCGGTGAGACTGTGTCGATTGCCAATATCTCCAGTGCACGTACCAGCGACATCGGCCAGGTGCTGACCGCATCACAGCAAGGTACAGCGGTTACAGGCGCGCTGACTGCCGGTGATCTGTTAATTAACGGCAATGACGTAGGCGCGGTAGAACAGGATGCGCTGGCAATTGCCAATGCGATTACCGCCACCGATAGCAATGTATCGGCCACTGCCACCAATGAGCAGACCGGTATTACCTTTGCTGATGTAGTGGGAACCGCGGCTGCACCTGCGTCACCAACTGAAAATACGGTCACGGCAGTCGCGGGTACTGCTGGTGGTGCTGAAAACTTTATTTTGACTATTGATGGTACTGAGGCTGTAAATATTACTATGGCCAGTGCTGAGGAAGTTATTGCGGACCATGCTGCTGAACTGGATAGTGATTTTGCTGCTTTCATTGCAGCTAGTGATGGTGCGTATAGCATTGTATCGGGTAGTCTATCCGGTGAAGACCTGGTGTTATCCAAAGCCGATGGCACTGCAATTACCTTTGATACAAGTACCAGTACTCTGACTAGCGTGGCTGCGAGCGTAACTGAGTCTGAAACAACTGGAGGTACTCCAGCAGTAGCTGGTGTTGCTCCAGCCTACACCCTGTCAATCGATGGTACTACGCTGGACTTCAGTGTAGCCGGTGCGGATGGCACCATTGATGCGGCTGAGGTTGCGGATCTGATTAACGACCTGGCTGGTTATACTGCAACTGCAGGTACTGGTACCCTGGATATCACCAAGGAAGATGGCAGCAACCTGGTGCTGGTTGAAAGTGGTGCGGATTCAGGTGCATCGGAAGGTCTGGATACAGATGGTACTGGAGGAGCAGCCACAACCACTCTGTACGGTTCAGTTGAAGTCACCGGTGTGAATGAAGACGAGCTGGTGATTGCGGGTGCTAACCCCGGTGCTGCGGGTCTGACAGTCGCCAGCATCACGGCAACACTGCAGGGTGAAACCATCGCCAATACCGATATCTCCACCGTAGCCGGTGCCAATGCGGCGATTGCCTCGGTAGACAGCGCGCTGACCAGCATTAACACCAGCCGCGCATCACTGGGTGCGATTCAGAACCGCTTTGAATCCATTGTAGCCAGCATCGAGACCTCGGTTGAGAACTTGAGCTCTGCGCGTTCACGGATTCGTGATGCAGACTTTGCATCGGAAACCGCTACGCTGACACGTAATCAGATCCTGCAGCAGGCCGGTGTATCCATCCTGTCACAGGCAAACTCCTTACCTCAGTTAGCGCTGTCGCTACTGCAGTAAACGGGTGATGGAAAGTACCCTGCCATATTGGATGGCAGGGTACTTGTCTTAGGAACTCTGTGAGGACAGGAACATGACAATCAATGCAACAACATCAATGTCCCAGAACGTAGTGCCGGCATCGTCAGATGGTTCCGGCCGTTCTGCTGTTGCGGCGGAAACACGGCAAGCAACAACAGAGCAGCGGCCAGAAATGCGGCAAGCGGCTGCCGATGTCAGGCAGCAGGAACCCGCCGCCAGTGAGGTGTCGCAGGCAGTGAGTGAGATTAATGACTACCTGCAAAGCGTCAATCGCGAGCTGCGTTTTCGTGTTGATGAGGCATTGCCGCTGGGACGCGCGGTGATCAGTATTATTGACAGTGATACCCAGGAAACCATTCGTGAAATTCCCTCCAAGGAAGCCCTTGCGCTGGCGCAACGCCTGCAGGAAGAGCGTCTGAGCGAGACTGCGAATGTGGGCGGTCTGTTTATTTCTGATCAGGCCTAGCAAGTAACTGCACAGCCTCCGTGGAGCTTGTGCAGGGTTTGCCCCGGCGTTGCAATGGCGCGCCGGGACAGACAACCGCCAGATTGACCGGTCCCGATGCAGGGGCAGGGTAAACTGGCACTGATTTCGCATAGCCCTGACTATCATGGCCCTGGGGCCCGGTATTAAGAGGATACGATGGCGACCATAAACTCACCCGGAATCGGTTCGGGACTGGATGTAAACAATATTGTCGAGCAGCTGTTGTCTGCTGAGGCAAGTGCACCCAAGAACCGACTGGATCGTCAGGAAGCCCGACTTCAGGTTGAGCTGAGTGGCTATGGTGCGATGCGCGGAAGTCTGTCCAGTCTGCAGTCTGCCTTAACTGCTTTGAACAAGCCCTCGACCTTTCAGGGACGCTCTATTTCCAGCAGTGACGATGACGTACTCACGGTGACCAGCAATGGTAAAACCACCCGTGCCAGTTACGATATCGATGTCAGCCGCCTTGCAAAAAGCCATACCTTATCCACCGATCCCGGCCTGGCCGCGGCACAGTTTACCGATGTAAATGATGTGCTGGGTACCGGCAGCCTGACCTTTAAGTTTGGTAGTAATGACTACGATCCGGATACCGACAGCTACAGCGGTTTTACCCAGAACCCTGATCTCGCCAGTGAAACCATCGAGATTACCGATGGCAGTTTAATTGGTATTCGCGATGCGATTAACCAGGCGGACATAGGTGCTACTGCATCATTAGTGTTTGATGGTGAGTTCTACCGTCTGGCGATCACTTCCGATGATACCGGCGAGCAGAACGCGATGCAGATCAGCGTTACCGATGCGGATACCGTCAACGATGATGCCAGTGGTCTGTCGATGTTGTCGTTTAATGAAAGCGCCACCCACCTGGCACAAACCGGTGCCGCCACCGATGCGGCGTTTACGGTTAATGGCATTGATATCACCAGTGCCAGCAATACGGTGAGTGATGCGATTGAGTCGGCGACAATTAACCTGAAAAGCGTGGGCAATGCCAGTGTCAGTGTATCGCTGGACAAGGGCAAGGTGTCCGCTGCGGTGAGTAAGTTTGTCGAAAACTATAACGGTTTTATCGACATTATGAACCAGCTGACCGCCTACAACCCCGAGTCGAATGAAGCCGGGGCGCTCAATGGTGACGCATTGACCCGCGGCATTACCTCGAGCCTGCGCCGCCTGATCAGTGACCCGGTGGGGGAGATGGGCGATACCCTGAGCATACTCAGTGAAGTGGGTGTGACCACCGACAGCAAAACCGGTCGATTGCAGCTCAACACTGAGACTCTCAATCAACAGCTGGATGACAATTTCGAACGCTTCGCCGGGCTGTTTTCCGCCCACGGCGAACCCTCCGATGCGGGCATCAGCTTTTTGCGCGCCAGTGATGACACGGCGATTGGTGATTACTCGGTGAATATCACCACCGCCGCCAGCCGTGGCAGTTTAAGCGGCTCGGCGCTGGCCAACCTGGAAATTGTGGAAGGCAGTAATGACCGTCTTGATTTAAGCGTAAACGGTGTCAGTGCCTCAATCGTGCTCACCGCGGGCAGTTACAGCGCGAGCCAGCTGGCCGCGGAACTGCAGGCGCAGATCAATAATTCCACGGCGTTGAAAAATGCCGGTGCCTCGGTGCTGGTCAGCGAAAGCGGTGGCGTATTGTCAATCCAGTCGCAACGCTATGGCTCGGCCTCCAGCGTGGAGATTACCGGTGGAAATGGCAGCACTGATTTATTTGGCAATGACCCCGTCAGTACCGAGGGTAATGATGTGGCGGGCACCATCGGCGGCATTGCCGCCACCGGTAACGGCCAGATACTCTCCGGTACCGGCGATGCCAAAGGCCTTACCCTGCATGTGAGCGGCGTAGCGGGTGATCGCGGCACGGTGAATTTCAATCGCGGATATGCGGACAGAATGGATACTTATCTGCAGAGCTTGCTGGGCAACGATGGCCTGCTGGAATCGAAAACCGAGGCACTGCAGTCGCGCATCGAGTCGGTCAATGATGACCGTGCAGCGCTGCAGCGTCGGCTGGAAACCATCGAAACCCGACTACGCGCGCAGTTCGGCGCACTGGACGGGCTGATAGCCAGTCTGCAGTCCACCGGGGATTACCTGACTCAGCAGTTACAATCCTTACCGACCATCGGTAGCAACAATAAATAACCCATTCAGGCGCAATAGTTTGCTATAAAGCCAGCATGGACAAAGACAACCCAACAGACAGGAAAAAACCTATGCGTAACGCAGCGGCAATGAACCAGTACAAGCAGGTGAATGTACGGGCATCGGTGGAAAATGCAGATCCTTACACCATTATCCAGATGCTTTTTGATGGCGCGATGGAACGTCTGAATATGGCGAAAATGCATATCCAGCAGAACAATATTGCGCAGAAAGGTGAAAACATCAGCCGTGCCATCGGCATTGTGGATGGTTTGCGTTCTTCGCTGGACATGAAGGCGGGGGGTGATCTGGCAGCCAACCTGGAAGCACTGTATGACTATATGCAGCGTCAATTGCTCAAGGCCAACCTGCAGAACGATGCCGCACTGATCGATGAAGTGCTGTCATTACTGGGCGAAATCCGCGCCGGCTGGATGGCAATTCCCCAGGACATGCGCAGCGTACCACCCAAAAGCTGAGAGTTGCCCCTGCTGGTAATTCGGGGTCAGAGTAACAACTCCCTCGTTAATAGGCGAGATCAGATGTGCTGACACAGAGTTGTTACTCTGACCCCGAATTAAACCCCGAATTACCAGCACACATTGCAAGGTCAATACAGACGGGAGCCAAGCATGACACCCACTCAACCACGCCAGCAACAATGGCAGGATATATTGCAGTTATCCGAGCAGTTAAAAAGCGAATTCCAGCAGCAGAACTGGCAGCAGCTGGATGAGCTCAATGCCGAACGCCAGCAAAAACTCGAAGCCTTTTTTGCCACCCCGGTCAGCGCCGAAGAAGCCGAAACC
>DATCTK010000076.1:0-3354 GCA_036567985.1 Gammaproteobacteria bacterium
GGGTCAGTGCGCCTGAAATTCGGGTTTAGGCCCGGAATTCAGGCAAAACAAGAAACAAAACGGCAGTATTTCGCCTTTAATACAGACTTCTGAATAAATGTGCGCTGATATGTGAAATTTTAAGAGAAAATCAGAGGTTCCCTATTTATCCCTGGTCTCCGCTGACTTACGGCCAGGCTTTTTCCGGGCCAGTTCTTTACCGGTAAGTAATTCAAGTTTATCTATAAATCCTGAACTCCCAAGTGGTCGTCCAGTTCGTGTGTGCTGTTGGATATGTTTATGGGTTACTTGTGTTTCCTGAACGACTGACAGATACGCCTCCCAGTTATCAATCCGATCCAGCATAGGTTTCACTGAAACCAGGCTGTCATCTTTGCTCGCTATGTGTGCTGCGGCACTTGACCAGGGCCATTCAGCCGGGTGACGGCATAACTGTCCTGCCACTGGGTTACGCTCAACATAGCGGACGCTCGCCAGTAGATAGGCTTCATCCATAGCAAATGAATGAAATCGCTCCTGCCATAAATGCCCGCGCCAGCCTTCACGGTGATTGATATAGCGGGTATAACGTCGATGGGTTTCGCCCAGTACGGACCGCAACCCGTCCTCACGGCCGGGCACCATAACCAGATGCACATGATTTGGCATCAGGCAGTAAGCCCAGATTTCGGTGTCAGATTTGGAGATAGATTCGGACAGCAGTCGTATGTAATAGCGATAATCATCATCACAGAAAAAAGTCTTTTGGCGACGGTTGCCCCGCTGGGTAACATGATGTGGGTAACCGGGCACTACAACACGTGGCATCCTGGCCATCTTGGCACCTCCTTGTGCGTTTGTGCGATCCTGGCTTGTCAGTCTATCAAACGATATTTAATAGGTATACTGTCCCCGAATTTACTTTAATAGGTATACTGTCCCCGAATTTACCGAATTTACCAATACAGCCATAACAGTTACAGCTATTAACTCAACAATTCATGCAAAACAAACCCCAGCGAGCTGATAAAACCCAGCAATGGAACCCATGCCGGGTAAATGGCCACACCACTCGGTACGGGCTGTGTTTTTTTAATCACCAGCAGCGCCAGGTTAACCATTGCGAATACGGTTAGAATAATGAAGCTGGTCAATTGCGCCAGCATGACCAGCTCAAATAATGTCGTGAATAACAACACCACCATAACCACCAGCAGGGTTGAGTTAAGCGGTGTTCGGCTTACCCTGTTTACACGGCTTAGAAACGCCGGTATCCAGCCTCTACTCGACATACCGTACAGCATGCGTGAGGCCATAATTAATTGCACCAGCGCACCATTGATCAGTGCAATTAAACCGATAATACTCATCAGCTGCGGCGAATTGCCGCTGGCAGCCTGGTACACCGCTACCAGGGGTGCATCACTGGTGGCCAGCTCTGCCGGTGTCAGCACCCAGATAGCAATCGTTGATACTAACCCATAGAGGATGGTTGAAATTAACAGTGCCAGAAGGATGGCACGGGGCATATTTTTCTCAGGGGCCTTCACCTCTTCTGCCACATTCACCATGTCTTCAAACCCCATATAGGCATAGAAAGCCAGAAAAGCCCCGGCCAGAATACCACTGACACCAACGGCTCCCGGCGAATGGTCCGACGTTTCAACTGATGGTTGATGCTGCAGCAGGTAATCACCACCGTAAAAAACAACCAGTAACAGTCCGGCAATTTCAACCAGGGTAAGCACCACAGCCACCCTGGCTGATGCGGTAATGCCTGCGGCCACCAGCACACCCAGCCCCAGTGCCAGGCCCGAGCTTATCAGCCACTCGGGCAGATCAACCATCACCCGCAGGTAACCGGCAAACCCCTGCATCAATACCGAGGTGGATACCAGCACCGCCAGCACCATCATCAGCCCGATGGCCACACTCAGGTAACGCCTGTGAAATGCCTGGTGGATATAGGCTGCCACACCCGCCGACACCGGGTAACGGGAAGACAGTTCCGCATAGGTAAAGGCCGACAGCGCGGCGATAA
Source organism: Gammaproteobacteria bacterium (assembly GCA_036567985.1). Lineage (GTDB taxonomy): Bacteria > Pseudomonadota > Gammaproteobacteria > SZUA-229 > SZUA-229 > SZUA-229. The sequence goes on from DATCTK010000076.1 coordinate 2,021, forward strand.
TCGAGGCGACAAAAAACGCCAGCGGTGCATAATACCCAGCCTCGCCGGCCACCTTGCCCACCAGCACATAGATACCGGCACCGAGAATATTCCCCAGGCCAAAGAAGGTAATCATGCCGAGTGACAGGCTGCGCTTAAGTGAGGCTTGTGTGTTCATAGGAAAAATTAACTTGTTGTGGCAGCTGAACTGATATTATAGCGACTATGCGCAAACCAGCTGGCAAGCGCAACCACAGTGCCCAGCTTAACCATTAAGCGGCAAATAATCACTCAATAGATTCGCAGGCTATAAACCATAAACATGAGCAATAAAGCTGTATTACAGGAGTCACATAAACTGACCGTACTCTGTCGCATTGAACCCGGTTGCCTGGGTCCGAACGGCGTGGACTTAATTGACGATTTCTGTCGCTATGCGCAATCACGTGTAAAGAACATAGACGCAGCGTTCGTAATCTGGAAACTGGTCCCACGACATGATAAAACCCTGCCGGAGATGCACTACAGTGTCTCGGGGAAAAGCCTGGATCATGCCAAGACAGAACGCTACCTGGCTCACTTCAATCAGCCACTTGCTGATTTTGAAGATCATTTTCACAATCACCTCGCCGACCTGATTGATGATTATTTGCTGATACAGAGCAGTAGCGGCGCGCTCTGAGCCACAGGCAATTCGTTGCAGCAACAGCTATAGTCATCAACAACTACCGTTTTTATAAGCATACGCAGATCATCGTGATATGAAGCAGTTAAAACAGTTATTGGGCATACAGCTCGACAGCACCTCACACCTGGAAAAATTTATTTCTATGACCGGTGCCTTTATCAGCATTTTCTGTGTGCTGCTGGTTACCCGCGCCACCCTGGACATCAGCCTGCAGTCCACCACCAGCCTGCTGATTATTACCTCAATGGGTGCCTCGGCGGTGCTGCTGTTTGCTGTGCCCCACGGCCCTCTGTCGCAACCCTGGCCGGTACTGGCCAGTCATCTGGTATCGGGTCTTATCGGCGTGAGTTGCTATTTTCTGGTTGATGACCTGTTTATCGCCGCGGCGCTGGCGGTGTCGGTGAGTATTTACAGTATGTATTACCTGCGCTGTATCCATCCACCCGGCGGTGCAACAGCACTGGCGGCGGTAATGAGCGGCAGTGAAGTGCATGCACTGGGATACGAATTTGTATTCTCCCCGGTGATGCTAAGGAACCTCTGATTTTCTCTTAAAATTTCACATATCAGCGCACATTTATTCAGAAGTCTGTATTAAAGGCGAAATACTGCCGTTTTGTTTCTTGTTTTGCCTGAATTCCGGGCCTAAACCCGAATTTCAGGCGCA
>DATCTK010000077.1:0-28353 GCA_036567985.1 Gammaproteobacteria bacterium
GAGTACGCTTAAAACGGGTTTATTTCAGCGACCTGAAACAGAGTATCAAATCGCTCTACGACGGCGAAGGGAACGCGAAGAGTGGTTCAGATTGCAGGGAGCCTTGCCACTATGAGAATTATTCCGGACAGTAGTGGCCTCCAGCAGCAAAGAAGTAAGCAAGAAAATGCCGTTCCCGGTCACTTGCCCGCAAAAGCGGCGGGTTCCCAAAAATGCTATGTGAGGGTATTTTTCTTTAGATAAGTTTCTTTATGACATTGGCTTCGTTGCCGGGTCGTGCTGGAGAGCCGTCCAGGCTCATCAGCACTCAAAATCACATCCCTGTGATCTTGCCCCTATGAAGAAAGCATTTTCGGCAAGTGACAGGCAAGGTTGTACGTCCGGAATTTGTAGGGGCTTTTGTATGCGTATCAAGTGATTCAACTCAAATTAACTCACCGCTTGCCTGTTTAACGTGACATATGTGCACACTCACACAATTCATGTCATCAGGGTCTGCCTTTTATAGCCGACACTAATACTTGTGTATCTGAAATCTGCGTCTACACTTAGTGCTCGGGCGATGATGGTTACTGACCGTGTTTTATGCCCGACAGATGGTCTATACCATCTAAAATAAATTGTATGATTTTTAAACAAAAACGAATAAGATACGTTCTTTCAAACAAAATTTGGTGTGAGAAGAAATGGCCGTAAAGAAAAAAGCTAAGAAAACAGCAACGACAGCAAACAATCCTTTAGCCGCAATGAAGGCTAAGTTAGCTGAAGTTACCGCACAAACTGCAGCGGTTAAAGCCGAGACCAAAGCCGTTGCCAAACGTTCTGATGATCTGATCAAGGCGATGCAGTCAGGTTCTGCACCTGCTGCGAAAAAGCCTGCTGCGAAAAAGCGTAAGAAGGCAGCTGCCAGGAAGAAGAAGTAGTTCCTGTAGATCGACTGGATCGTTAGATAAAGATCCGATACATAAAAAAGGGGCTAGCGCCCCTTTTTTATGTGCCATCTGCGAGCAATGACTAATGACTAGCCATTAGTGGCTAAGCCCAAACTGTTTCACCATGTCTTTGAGTTTATTGATTTCACCATTCAGGCGCTGATTCGCCTGGGTTGAGTCACGGGTTACATTCAGGGTGTGTTCCGCAGCATTGTTGATGTTTACAATATTCTGGTTGATCTCATCGGATACCGCGCTTTGTTCTTCCGCTGCGGTGGCAATCTGGTTGCTCATATCGGAGATGGTGTCCACAGAACGGGTAATCGCGCTTAACGATTCACCGGCTTTAGCTGCCTGATCGACACTCATCTGTGCCACCGCCTGTCCCTGTTCCATTACCGTTACCGCATTTTCTGCAGCAGTTTGCAGGTCCTGCACCATTTGCTGAATCTCGGCGGTGGAGTTCTGTGTGCGGCTGGCCAGTGTGCGCACTTCATCCGCCACCACCGCAAAACCACGTCCCTGTTCACCGGCGCGGGCGGCTTCAATCGCGGCGTTGAGGGCGAGCAGGTTGGTCTGTTCGGCGATACCACGAATCACATCTACCACCCCGCCAATCTGTTCGCTGTCACGTGCCAGGTTCTGGATTACGCCCACCGCTTCTTCTACCTTGCCAGCCAGGTTGTTGATGTTAACAATGGTGCGATCCACCACCTGCTTGCCATCCCGTACATCGCCATCGGCGGTACCGGTGGCATCGGCAGTGTAGGCGGTGTTACGTGCAACTTCCTGCACCGTGGCAGTCATTTCGTTCATTGCGGTGGCCACCTGTTCCACTTCGGATTTTTGCCTGTCCATATCCGTTTCAACCTGGCGGGTTGCCGCTGTTGCCTGGGTCGCTGCATTCTGTAATGAGCCGATGGCGTCGTTGATGCGCCATACCACGGTTTCCTGTTGCACCTGTTGCATGCGCATCACCATCTGCAGCTGCCCCAGCTCATCGTGACGGCCACTGTACACATGTTGTGTCACCGGATTATCGATAATTGATTTAGACTCCTGTGCAGCCTGTTGCCAGGGGCGGGCAATCAGTTTTGCAAACACGCCGCCGGTAATCAGCATGGCAAGCAGACCGACCAATAGGCCCGGTGACAGACTGGTGCCGGCGCTTATCGCAATAGCACCACCAATCAACACACTGGCGATATTGCCCAGCCAGATACGTCCCATTAAGGCCGGGCGCAGTTTGTTAACCAATCGACGCCACAGTGGCATGGGTTTCCACAGGCGCTTGTAAAACGCGCTGGCGGTTTTAACGTATTGTTCTTCGGGGCGTAAACGCACCGACTGGTAGCCGGTGATCTGGTTGCCTTCTTTTATTGGTGTGACAAAGGCATCCACCCAGTAGTAGTCACCGTTTTTACAACGGTTTTTTACTATGCCCATCCAGGATTTGCCCTGCTTGATGTCATCCCACAGGTTCTGGAAGGCCGCAGGCGGCATATCAGGATGGCGCACCACATTGTGGTTATGCCCCAGCAACTCGTCTTCGCTGAAGCCGCTGATCTCGAGAAAATCCTGGTTGACGTAGCTGAGTGCGCCTTTTAAATCGGTTGTAGAGACTATCCTTGTTTCACCCGTCAGTTTATGTTCTGTCTGCGTAACAGGTAAATTGCGTTTCATAAAGCTCCACGTAGTCGGGGGGTTGTAATAAGTTTTCCTGCATCAAGTGCCGAGCAGCTGTGCCAGCTTGCTCAATTGAATGGGCTTGCTCAGGCAGTGTTCTGCACCAGCGGCCAGAATGCGCCGTGTATTTTCCGCTGTGTCATATCCGCTCATTGCAATGACGCGAACATGTCGTTGCTCTGCCTGTTGCTTAATGCGCTGGCAAACCGCAAAGCCATCCATGCCTGGCATTTTTAAATCCAGCAAGACAATCTCCGGGTGATGCTGTGCCAGTAGCCGGCCTGCTTCAAAGCCATCGTGGGCGATGTAGCTATCGGTTGTTATCGCTAAACCATTTATAAAATCTTTTAATAATTCTGCATGTTGCCGGTCGTCATCAACAATCAGAATCGAGCACCGTGGGCTTATTCTCTGCGTTAACTGCTGCTGGAATGCAGATACATCCTGTTGCCGGAAACGTCTATGTCCCCCTGCGGTGATGCTGAAGCCGAGTTTGCCTTCCTGTGCCCAGAGCCGCACCGTAACCGGTGATACCCCCAGCTGTGCCGCAACCTCCCTGGGACAGAGCCAGTGATTCTGCCCTGGTTGCACAACCGTGTCAGCTGATGTTGTCACGTCCTGCATGACAGGGACGGAACCATTCCGCGGGGGTGTTCTGCGCATAGGTAAGTTCCATTTAGTGATATTAGCGTATTTAGCGATTTTAGTGAATTTTACCTGGAAGGTATTGATGCGGGTCAATCAGGCATGGATTATTCAACAGGAAGGTGGCGGTTGAGCGGGTAGCTGTGATTATGTGGATATCTGGCCTTAAACCGGCGGCGCGAGTGCGCCATCCGCGGCAGCTGTTAGATGCTTTCAGGCGTTGTCAGCTTGCCAGAAAATTTGCCAGTCGACGGCGAAGTTCCTGTGATAGTTCGTTGTCTACCGATGTCATCATATTGCTGATGGTAATAATCATTTCCCTGGCTGCGCCACCCTTGTAATCGGCATCCTGTTGCAGAATTGTAAACAGATGCTCGGCAGCTTCCCTGTAGTGGTGTTTTACAATCATATGCAGGGCCATATCGAACTGTGCATCCGCATCATCCGCACTGCTTGCGAGTCGCGCCTGCAGGGTTTCAAAATCGTCGGTCTTCGCCGCCAGTGTGGCAAAGCTCAGTTGCCGATTTAAGGCCATGCCCATGTCCGTATTGCGCGCTGCTTCCGGCAGGCGCTCATATAAACTGCGTGCCTGTTCGATTTCGCTGATATCGATAAAAATCTGCACCATGTCCATAGCAACCCGGGTATTCGATGGGTCGGCCTTGATGGCCTCTGTAAGCTGTAGAATGGCGCCGGGGGTGTCACCGTCCAGGTGTTTTTCACGGGCCTGTTCACGCATCAGGTCGGACGGGTTATAAATACCCAGCTCTTTGAGCAGTGCACGGGCATCGCTTTCCTTGAGTTCGCCGACTTCGCTGCGTATCTGTTGACCATCCCTGTATACCAGCAGGGTCGGTACATTTTCGATTTTATACTGTTTGCGTAATTCCGGCTGTTCGTCGATATCGACTTTGGCAAATATAAACTGGCCGGCAAATTCCCTGGCCAGTGCGGAGAAAACCATGTCCATCGCTACACAGGGGCCGGACCAGACCCCCATAAACTCGACAATCACCGGAATTTTATGTGAGTTGAATAGAATCGTTTGCTCAAAGGTTTTCTGGTTTACTTCAAAAACGTAGACATCTTTACTCACGATCGACTCACACAGTGTTGCTTAAAAGCGGCGATTATACCCCAATGGTGTGTCGGCTAGTAGCTGCGGTCACGGTCGTGGGGCGCGTTAAAATCCAGTAACGGGCCTTTGGGTATAATCTGCGTCGGATTAACCGTGGTGTGGCTATAGTAGTAATGGCGCTTGATGTAATCCAGGTCGATGGTCTCGGCAATGCCGGCTACCTGGTACAGCTCACGCAGGTAGTTGGACAGGTTGGGGTAATCGATGATGCGTTTCAGATTGCACTTGAAATGGCCAAAATACACCGCGTCGAAACGTACCAGGGTGGTGAATAAACGCCAGTCGGCTTCGGTGATCTGATCGCCGCACAGATAACGCTGTTGCGCCAGCCGTTGCTCGGTGAGCTCGAGCTGTTCGAATAACTGGTCGAAAGCCTTTTCATACGCCGCCTGGGTAGTGGCAAAACCGCAGCGATACACACCGTTATTTATATTGTCGTAAATCGGCTGGTTGACGGCATCAATTTCCGCCTGTAGATGCGCTGGGTAAAAGTCGGTTTTAACCTCGGTGAATTCATTGAACGCGCTGTTGAGCATGCGGATAATTTCCGATGATTCGTTATTCACAATCGTGCCGGTTTTTTTGTCCCATAGAATCGGCACGGTAATCTGCCCGGTAAAATGCGGGTCGGCTTTCTGATACAGCTGGTAGGCATAACGAAAGCCGTGTAATGAATCGCTGTACTTTCCCTGTTCGGCAAAGGTCCAGCCATCATTCAGCATCTCCGCCTCGACACAGGACAGGCCGATAATGTTTTCCAGCTGTTTCAGCTTGCGAAAAATTACCGTACGGTGTGCCCAGGGGCAGGCATCGGAAATGTACAGGTGGTAGCGATCCGCTTCTGCCCTGAAACCACTGTTACCGGACGGTCCGGCACTGCCATCGGCGGTAACCCAGTGACGAAAACTGGATTCCATGCGTTTGAATTCACCCTCATCCAGTTCTTTGTCCAGCCAGCTGTCTGCCAGTTCGCCGTTAATTAACATACCCATATTCGCGTCCTCTTTTCAGTTGTTAATGCTCAATTATTCGTGCAGTGATGCTGTGGCGCATGAGCGGCCCGTTGCCGCTCATGCATGCCGTGGCTATTGATTACTTCAAGCCCGGTTTTGTGTTTATCTCTGTCGCAGCTGGTCAATGCTTAACTGTCCACTGCCGTGGACAAACAGCAGTGCCAGGCCACCGGCCACTGCCAGGTTTTTCATAAACAGTATCGACTGCATCTGATCGGCAAAGTTGCTGTGGAAGATAATGGCTGCCAGCAGGGTGAAGCCAGCCAGTGCCAGAGCCGCCAGGCGGGTTTGCAGTCCGATGATAATCAGCAGGCCTGCACCTATCTCGGTTGCGATCACCAGCGGCAGCAACGCGCCGGGGACGCCCATGCTCTCCATATAGCCAGCCGTGCCGGCATAGGCTTCGCCCAGTTTGCCAATGCCGGCGACCACAAACATCAGTCCCAGCAGGATGCGTGCGCCCAGATCGATAAATTGATTCATTATGTGTTCCTCGTTGTTGGTTGATGACTAAAGTATGAATGAATTAATTAGATTAAAAAGCGCAAAATATCGCGTATAAATATCTAATAAATAGATATATAATCCGGCCTATGAACGCACCCAAAGTAAGCCTGGACCAGTGGCGTAGCCTGCAAACCGTGATCGACTGCGGCGGTTTTGCGCAGGCCGCGGAAAAGTTGCACCGCAGCCAGTCATCGGTGAGCTACGCGGTAAAGCGGCTGCAGCATCTGCTCGGCATTAAATTACTGCATATCGATGGTCGCAAGGCGGTACTGACCGAAGCCGGGGAGGTGTTATTGCAGCGTGCGCGGCAGCTGCTGGCGGATGCCAGTGCGATTGAGCAGCAGGCACTGCATCTGCAGCAGGGCTGGGAGGCGGAAGTGCGCCTGGCGGTGGAAGCGGCCTATCCTACGCAGCAGCTGACCCGGGCGTTGAAACAGTTTGAACCCATTAGCCGGGATACCCGTATCCGCTTACAGGAGGTGGTACTCTCGGGCGCTGAGGAGTTGTTGCTGCAGGGCCAGGCGGATCTGGTGATCAGCCCGTTTGTACCCAGGGGGTTTATTGGCGATGAGTTGCTGCGGGTTGAATTTATTGCGGTGACGGTGGCGAAACACCCATTGCAGCAACTGGGACGTGAACTTAGCCTGGGTGACCTCAGTCGTCAAACCCAGGTGGTGGTGAGTGATTCAGGTCAACGTGGCATCGACTCCGGCTGGTTGAGTGATGTTAGCCGCTGGGCGGTAAGCAGCGTGGACTCGGCGCGCAAGCTGATCAGCAGTGGCCTGGGTTATGGCTGGCTACCCAGCACGGAAATTGAGGCGGAGCTGGCCAGTGGACAGCTTGTGCCCCTGCCATTGAGTGAAGGTAAGACGCGCAGCGAAATACTGTACCTGATTTATGCCGATGCGGCACAGGCCGGGCCGGCAACCCGCCAGCTGGCACAGATTCTGAAGCAGGTGAGTCAGCTGTAGCTGGCAGGCATATGTAGCGGTTGATATCCCCGGGTTTTCAGTTGCTGCTAATGCCTCAGTGGTGATTAAATGCCCTGGGTTGTCGCTTTGCTGTCCGAGTCGTGCTTTATGTCAGTTGATAATGGCCTTGCCGGTTTGTCTTTATACATGGAAAGATCCGCGGCTTTATACAGCGCACGGATATTGTCGGTATGGGGGATGACCTCAGCCAGGCCAAAACTCATCTGCAACTGCAGGGTCTCGCCGGGTATTTTCAGCGGGTTCTGCTGAAAGGCTTGCTGCAGGCGCTCTATGCTGGCCTGGGCGTGTTGTTTGTCTGTGCTGGGTAGCAGTATGGCAAATTCATCCCCACCGAGGCGACAGACAATATCAGACTCCCGTGTGTGGCGTGAAATTAGCGTGGCACAGAGCATCAGCGCATCATCACCAACCGCGTGCCCATAGCGGTCATTCACCTGCTTGAAGTTATTGATATCGGCAATGATCATGCATAACGGGCTCTGGTAACGTCGCGCACGATTAAACTCCACTTCCGCAACCTGGAAAAAATAACGGCGGTTTTTAAGGCCGGTGAGGCTGTCGCTATTGGCCAGCACCTGCAGCCGGTCAAACGAACGCAAACGGTAGGACAGGGTAAAGGCGATCACGCCGATAAAGGTCAGCAGCAGGGTACGCGCCACCACTACAGAAGGCGGCAGGCCAGGTTCAATCAGCAGGGTGCTGAGATAAAAACCACTGATCAGGACGATCAGTGCAAGCCCGCAGATGGTACCCAGCAACAGCGGATAATAGGCGACAATCACCAGGTACCAGAGCAGGAAGAAGCTTTTGCTGGCGCCGGTATTGAGGAGCAGGTAGGCGGTGATCAGGGAGTAGAAAACCGCCCGTAACTGAATAATCTGTTTGCTTTGCAGCGCCGGAATAAACGCCAGCAATGATACCAGGCCGACCAGCGCCAGTGCCGGCCAGTGGGGGTTATCACCGCCGAGGCGAGCGGTAATCAGAATGCCGTGGCAGACCAGCGCCAGGCCAATATAGGGTTCGAGAAATTTAAGATTAAGAAAACCGTCCAGTGGCTGGTACGGCTGGGTTTTCTGTGCGGCTTGTGGTGAGTTCCTGACCTTATCCTGTTGCGACACGGGCTTGTTACGTCCTTATGGCCTGCTTGTGGATTGACGCACAGGCGCTAAATGGTTGTTTTAATGGGAGTCTGTATTCAGTGCAAAGTATAGACGAGCCTGAATAAAAACCCATACTCCGTTCAGGGGGATGTCATCTGCGTGGGAGCATTACTGTTGCCTGTGATTGCTGTCAGGATGGCCTTCCTCAGTGTTTTGTCTTCCGACGTCTGGGTGCTGGGCTTTTTGCTGGTTTTGCGGCAGCAACGGGTCATCCTCGTCCATTAAAATACGGTTGGCATCGCCTTCCAGGTCGTCATACTGGCCACTGCGTACCGACCAGATAAAAATCACCACACCGATCAGTCCCAGACCGATCATCAGTGGAATTAAACCGTAAATAACATCCATAGTGGCTAGGGTCTCTTGTTAAACAGGGTGCGAATCCGCGCGGCATTACCGATTACCGCGAGGGAACTGATGGGCATGGCTATCGCCGCAAACAGGGGCGTAATGAACGCCGCCATGGCCAGCGGTATCATAATAATATTATAGGTGATCGACAGGCCGATGTTCTGACGAATGGTGCGCAGGGTGCGACGGGAGAGGGCGGCGGCCAGGCGGATTTTATCCAGTTCATTGCTGAGCAGCACAATGTCTGCGCTTTCCATGGAGACATCGGTGCCCGAGCCAATGGCAATGCCCACATCGGCTCGAATCAGTGCCGGTGCATCGTTTACCCCGTCGCCAATCATTGCGACTTTTTCCCCGGCATTCTGCAGTTGCTGAATTACCTGGTCTTTTTCACCGGGCAGTACCTCGGCGATCACCTGCATGCCACCGAGTTCATCGGCAATCGATTGCGCCACCGCCTGTTTGTCGCCGCTTAACAGGGTGAGCTTAATGCTCGCATCTCGCAGGTTCTGCACCAGCTGTTTTGCATCGGCGCGCAGCTGGTCGGCAATGGCGGCAAAGCCCTGGTGTCGGTTATCGATTGCAATGTGCACGCAGCTGATACCCTGTTGTTCCAGTGTGTCGGCCTGCTCGATAAAGTCAGGGTTTAAATTAACCTGGTTTTTCTGCAGCCATTTGCTATTACCGACACAGATGTGTTCGCCCTCAAACCGGCCTTTTACACCATAGCCCGGCTGGTTGTTAAAATCACTCACAGCACTGCTGTCGAGTTTTATTTTCTGCTGCCTGGCTTCAAAGGTAATCGCCCTGGCGATAGCGTGTTCCGACAGGCTTTCGATGTGCGCCATCTTGCGCAGCAGTTCGTTATTGTCGCTATCACCGATAATATTTTTAATGCGCATTTTACCTTCGGTGAGGGTGCCGGTTTTATCGAATACGAAATGGGTAATGCCCGACAGGTATTCCAGCACAGCGCCGTTTTTAATCAGCAAGCCGTGACGTGCCGCAAGCCCCGAAGCCACCGCAATCGACATGGGGGTGGCCATGCCAAACGCACAGGGGCAGGTAATAATCAGCACCGAGGTGGAGGCGAGCAGTGCAATTTCGATGCTGGTGTCGAGCCAGAAGAAAAAGGTAAAGGTCGCCAGGGCCAGTGTGGTGGCAACAAACCAGGGGACGATTTTGTCGGCGGTGCACTGAATCGGCGCCTTGCTGGCCTGTGCTTCTTCAACCAGGCTGATAATTTTACCCAGTGAGGTATTGCGCAGGGTCGCGCTGACTTTAACCGTAAGGCTGCCGTCGATATTCACCGTACCGGCGGAGAGTTGATCTCCCGGCTGTTTTTTAAGCGGCAGTGACTCACCGCTTAACAGCGATTCATCCACCGAGGACTGGCCACTGATCACCAGCCCATCCACCGGAATTTTATCGCCGGGTTTTACAATAATAATGTCATCGCGGCGAATTGCGCGAATCGGTACGATATGGGTTTCCTCGCCACGCACCACATTGGCTACACGGGGCTGCAAATCCATCAGGCGTTGCGTCGCGGCTACCGCATGGCGTTTTGATTTGGCTTCAAGAAAGCGCCCCACCAGGATAATAAAAATAAAATTCACCACGGTGTCGTAATACACTTCTCCAATGCTTGCATTACCAAAGGTGATAAACACCGAATAGCTGTAGGTGGTGAGGGCACCGATGGCAATCGGTACATCCATACTGAGGTGCAGGTGTCGAATGCCGGTATAGGCATTGCGTAAAAACGGCCAGCCGGAATAAAACAGGGTGGGGGTGGCCAGGGCAAAACCCACCAGGTGAAACAGATGTTTAAATTCACCCTGGTCCGCGCCACTGTAGAGTGCAATCGACACCCACATCAGGTTCATCATGCAGAAAGCGGCAAAGGCCATGCGCAGTAACAGCGCGCGGTTGCTTTTCTGTATCGCGCCTTCAGCGGTTTCCGGATTAAACGGAATCGCCGCGTAACCGATGCTGCCCAGGTGATCGATAATTTTCGATATTTTTATCTGGTTGTTATCCCAGCGCACAAACAGTCGCTTATTGGCGAGATTGACTTTAACGTCCAGTACACCGGCAAGATTGGCCAGGCTGCGCTCGATCAGCCACACACAGGCCGAACAATGGATGCCTTCAACAATCAGGTGCATGTCCCGCACATTGCCGCTTTCATGTACGAATTCGCTCTGTATTTCATCGATGTCATACAGGGCGGCTTCTTTGGGTGGCTCCGGTGGTGGTGAGAGTAGCTGGCCGTCCGGGGTGCGTTGGTAGAAGCCTTCCAGCCCCGAGGCATAAATCATTTCGCACACGGTGCTGCAGCCCTGGCAGCAGAACTGACGCTTTTCACCCTGGATAGTGTTTTCTACGCGGTTTTTATTGTCCACAGGCAGACCGCAGTGAAAGCAGTCAGCGTGTGTTGCATCAGAGGCTTGATTCATTGGCTGGTGGTTGCTGTCCTGCGTGTCGTTGCAGAACAGCTCGGGTTAGATTAGCTGCGAGTCTGAAAAGCAATGGATTACTGGGTCACAATGCTCGCACGTCGGGTAAAGTCATACTGGTCGTCACCACGGCTGATATTCACGGTAACTTCCCAGATGCCCTTCAGCGGGTAATTAATGGTACCTTCATACATGCCGGCACCGACTTCGGTAAGGCCTGTCTGGAAATCGGCGGAGGCATCGGACGGGCGATAGGCGTTGACCGTGACCGTGGCTGCGGTAAGTGGCATGCCCGCCTTGTCTACCACGCTGAGACGGTACAGCTCATCTTTATTCTGCACAGGACGAGAGGGGAAGTCGGCCTGGTAGTTCCAGCCCAGGGCTGCCCGTGCCTGGCGCTGGGTAACCAGGGTTTCTTCGAAATTCTGTGAGTTTTCATAGTAGTTCTTGTCCACCAGGCCGGGGTTGGTGACAACTGCCAGGGTAATAAAGCCGACGTTGACCGCCAGCACAGTGCCCAGCAGTGCCAGCCAGCCGATCACCCAGGGGTTTTTCAGAGCGCGGGGGTTGTCCTGTGAAAAAGTGTTTTTGTTTATGACTGGATTGCTCATTGCCGGATTACCTGTGCTGTTAAAAACCTGTGTCGTGATATAGGCATCATGACACAGGGACAAATAGAAGGATTACATTCTTGGACCATAAAACATACTCTGGTACTCAACCGAATCACCATACTCCTGGTAGGACTCAATGGTGAAATAAATCGGTGTGCGTTCCTTTTTGATATGTTTTTTCGGAATGCTGATAAACACCGGGAAGCTGGTGAGCTTGCTGGGAGCCAGGGTCATCTTTTCACGAATGCCCTTGGTTTCTATGCCTTCAGCGCCAGTCACCCGAATACTGATGTGCATTTCCTGGTCGGTCTTATTGAGAATCTTCAGGTCATAACGGTTCTGGATCGAGCCGTCGCTCATCAGCACGTACAGTGGCTGGCGTTCATGTATCACCTTGAGATCGTAGGTGCCCAGGTTGGTCAGCCCATACAGAATGCCGATTACCGAAAACAGGATAATAGCACTGTAAATTAGCACCCGTGGGCGCTTAAAGAAGGGTTTGACCTCCTTATGCTTCATTTCGTCCAGCGAGGCATAGCGAATCAGGCCGCGGGGCTTGCCGATTTTATCCATTACCGAGTCACAGGCATCAATACACAGGCCGCAGGTAATACAGCCTTCCTGCTGACCGCCACGGATATCAATTCCGGTTGGGCAGACGGCCACACACTGGTTACAGGCAATGCAGTCGCCATTGCCTTCCACGGGCTTGCCTTTAATCAGCTTGCCACGGGGTTCGCCGCGAACAAAATCGTAGGTGGGCAGAATGGTTTGCGTATCGTACATGACCCCCTGGATACGGGCATAGGGACACAGCCAGAAACAGGTCTGTTCGCGCATAAAGCCGGCCAGCACATAGGTGCCCACGGTAAAGGCAAACAGCATAATGTACACAAACATCGCTGCTTCAAGGGTGAAAATATCGATCCATAGCTGGTAGGCATCGGTAAACCAGGCGGTAAACGACAGGCCGGTTATAAAGCCGATGGCAATCCAGATGCTGTGCTTGATCGCCTTAACGCGAACCTTGGCGGCATCCCAGGGGGCTTCGTCCAGCTTGCGGCGTTTGGCCGGTGAGCCTTCCAGCTTTTCTTCAATCAGGGTAAAGATATCGGTCCAGATGGTCTGGAAGCAGAAGTAGCCACAGAACACCCGGCCGGCCACCGAGGTGACAGCGGCCAGCAGTATCGCAAAAAACAGCAGTATCAGTGCGAGCAGCCACACATCCTGTGGCAGGATGGTGATGTCGAAAATATGGAACTGACGGTTGGGAATATCGAACAGCACCGCCTGTGAATCGTTCCAGCGCAGATAGGGGCCGAGGAAAAATACCAGCCATACCGTCATTGATTTCCACTTCAGGCTGCGGAATTTACCCGGCATGCGCTTGGCATGGATAATCTCGTCGCCGGTATTAACATGCCAGTGATCTGATTCCTCATAAAGTTCAGCAACACTTTTTTCATGCTCTGCTGAGGCGTTTACTGCTTTTTCGTCCACCAGTTTCTCCAACCATCTAACTTAACTGCGTTAATTTTACCGTAAATTGGTTACTGTCGCTGAAGTCATTTGCGGGGGTGTTAATTACAGACCCGTTAATTCCCTGTAAATTTTGTGTAAAAACACCTTCTCCAGAAATGACTAAAGGGGCACAAGGCCCCTTTAGCATTTGCAGCTCAATCGTGTGTGTGTGGATGCTTCATGATTTTACTGACCCAGTATCCAATGAAACCGACCAGTACGACCACTGTTGCAACCACTGTTGCGATTGAACCAATTACTACTGCATCCATAATTCACCTCCCCAGGTTTTGTTAATGAAACAGTAAAGCAATTGGGTTTACGTTAGCTGCATATTTTACCTACTGGCCGCCGCCAAGTTTGTGCACATAGACAGCTAACTTCTTGATCTCGGTATCTGTCAGCTTGCCGCCACCAAAGGCTGGCATCACTGCATTGCGAGTCTGTTCATGTGATGGATCATTTACCCCATATTTTATAGTGTGTTTTACGCTTTCTAATTGATCTTGCGCAGTAAAACGGTAAATTCCATCCATCAAGTTAGCTGAACCCATAAAGCTCAGGCCTTTGCCGTCCGCACCGTGACAGCCCACACAACCGGTTTCCATATAGGCGGGCACTTCTGTGACATTGCCGTCAACAACCGCCTGGGCCAGGGTGTTGACCTGCTCGTCATTCAGCATGGCTGCATGGCCGGGCATCATGCCCTGGCGACCGCCAGTAATGCTGGCCTGGATATCGTCAATGCTTCCACCAAACAGCCAGTCATCGTCCGCCAGTACGGGGAAGCCGACGTTGCCCTGACCACCTGCACCATGGCAGGCTGAACAGTTGTCACCGAACAGTACCTTGCCGGACGCATTCACATACTGTGACAGTTCCTGGTCGGCCAGGATCTCGGACGCACTCATGTCCTTGATCTTGTTCTCAAAGGGTGCACGCACTTCCTTGATCGACGCCATATCCTCATGGTATTCACCAATCGAGGTCCAGCCCAGCAGGCCTTTAAAATGGGTATCGATTAACGGCCATGAAGGGTAGAGCAGTGTGTACACAATGACGAAAATCCAGCTGGCGTGAAAGCCAATGGTCCACCAGGTTGGCGGATCATTGTCCAGCTCGCGCAGGTCTTCGTCCCAGATATGCCCTGTGTTGTTTTCACCGGGGAACTTGTTTTCTTCACTCATTTTCTTGAGTCCTCATTCTGTGAACCAGAGTCGTCTTCATCGTCCTTGAAAATATCAAAGCGATGAGACTCCAGCTTCTCTTTGTTCTTTGGACGAAATGCGTAAACGTAAGCCCAGATCATCAGAAAGAACACCCCCACTGTAATGATGAGACCTGCCCAGTCATTCAGTGTCATGGCTGCCCAGTCGGTTTGAAAAAAGTCAGACATTTACGCAACCTCCCTTAACGATAATCTTTAGTTTCGTCGAACTTGACCATGGTGCCCAGCACCTGAAGGTAGGCCACAAGTGCCTGCATTTCAGTTTTGCCTTCAACTTCGGCCTTTGCAGATGCAATGTCTGCATCGGTGTAAGGCGCGGGGTTGCTTGGCATATTGCGCATCACTTCCATGGTTTTAACCGTCATTTCCGGGTCGATGGTTGCATCGTCCAGCCAGACGTAGTTCGGCATTACCGATTCAGGAACAACACTGCGAGGTGCACGTAAGTGCAGCACATGCCATTCGTCCGAGTATTTACCACCGACACGTGCCAGGTCAGGACCGGTACGTTTCGAGCCCCACTGGAATGGGTGGTCGTAAATAGACTCTGAGGCGAGTGAGTAATGGCCATAGCGTTCTTTTTCATCACGGAATGGACGGATCATCTGTGAGTGACAAAGATAACAGCCTTCACGGATGTAAACTTTACGACCCATTAACTCTAATGGCTTGTATGGACGCACACCGTCACCTGGCTGCCAGTCATTCAATGTCTGGCCTTCCTTGCGATCCCACAGGATCTCTTTGTGCTGGTTATGTTCCATGGTTTCATCGAGATAGAACAGAGGTACGATCTCTACAATACCGCCCACAGAAACCAGCATTATGGTGATGATAACCATCACCACAATATTGGTTTCAAACTTTTTCTGGATAGGACCAGTTTGATTGTTATCAGACATTAATCGTCCCTCCCTTAAGCCGTTGCTGTCGCAGGCGCTGCAGCAGATTTCTCAGCGCTGGCCATGCGGATTGTCATAATTACGTTGTATAGCATTACTACCGCACCGGACCAGTAAATAAAGCCACCGATGGCACGCATTGCGTAGTAGGGATACATGGCCGCAACGGATTCAGCGAAGGTGTAGGTCAGGGTGCCGAACTCGTCGTAGTCTCGCCACATCAGGCCCTGCATGATACCGGAAACCCACATGGCGATGATGTAGACCACGGCACCGATTGTCGCCATCCAGAAATGCACGTTGATCAGGCTTTCCGAGTACATGCGTGTGTTCCACAGCTTCATGACCAGGTGATAAAGCGCACCCGCCGCCACCATGGCAACCCAGCCCAGGGCACCTGAGTGAACGTGACCGATGGTCCAGTCTGTGTAGTGAGACAGGGCGTTAACGGTCTTGGATGACATAACCGGGCCTTCGAAGGTGGACATGGCGTAGAACGCCAGTGACACGATCAGGAAGCGCAGAATGTAGTCAGTACGCAGTTTGTCCCATGCGCCGGACAGGGTCATCATACCGTTGATAGCACCACCCCATGAAGGAATGATCATCGCCAGCGAGATAGCCGCGCCAACAGAGCCGGTCCAGTCTGGCAGAGCAGTGTATTGCAGGTGGTGAGCACCCAGCCATACATAACCGAAGGTTAGCGCCCAGAAATGGATAACCGAAAGACGGTAGGAGAACACTGGACGTCCAGCCTGCTTGGGAACGAAGTAGTACATAATGCCGAGGAAGCCCGCTGTCAGGTAGAAACCAACCGCGTTATGTCCCCACCACCACTGGATCATCGCGTCCTGTACACCGGAGAACACGGAATATGAATTGAACATATCCACCGGTACAGCCATGCTGTTAACCACGTGCAGGAAGGTGATCATGATCATCATTGACAGGAAGAACCAGTTCGACACGTAAATGTGCTTGGTCTTGCGGTTGGCAATGGTCATCACAAAGTTGAAGGTATAGCTTAACCACACCACCGCAATCGCGATATCAATCGGCCATTCCAGTTCGGCGTATTCCTTGGACTGGGTAATGCCCAGTGGCAGGGTGATAACCGCCGCCACAATAATCAGGTTCCAGCCAATAAATACGAACCATGCCAGCTTATTACTCCACAGAGGCACACCACAGGTGCGCTGTACAGAGTAGTAGGATGTGGCCATCAGGGCACTACCACCAAAAGCAAAAATAACTGCATTGGTGTGCAGTGGACGTAAACGACCGAAGGTCAGTTCGGCGATATCAAAGTTCAGAAAAGGCCAGGCCAGTTCTGAGGCGATATACACGCCAACACCGGTGCCTACCACTAGGTAAACCACCGCCATGACGGTAAACGCTTTGATGACTTCAAAGTTATACTTCTGATCAAGCGAAGCTTGCACGAGAATGTCTCCTCTGTTTGACCCGAAATGGCCAGTCGTCAATAAACACCCGGAAGCGGGGCCTTACTGGCAAGTTGAACGTCTGTGTACCACCAGTAGCGGGTTGTTTCACATGTGTTCATTTGCCATATAAATCCCAGCTGTATGGTGTTTACTCACAACCGGCCTTTCGGGAGCTAAATGCTGCGAACAGCAACCCCATTTCTGGACGGGAACAAAACCTGGATAAACAGGTCTTATATAGCCCAAAAATTAATTGCTATCATTCAGGTGAGGCGTGTGAGGATCAATAAGTCGCTGATCAGGTGCCTGGGCGCCGGGTCTGTGTTACATAACGTTCAGCGGATTACTGGATCACGTACCTTCTTTAATTATCTAAGGCCCTTAATTTCTTTCGAAATTTCAGAGACTTACTTGCCTGCTGATAGTCATTTTCATGGCTGTCGACGGGGCGCTGGCTGCGCGCATCAGTGGCAAGACCACTGGTCTGAAGTCTTCAGCTGTCACAGTCTGCCCGGTCGGCAGCCAAAATCGAGCGTGATTATAGAAGGTGTGTCATATCACATAACTGACCCACATCAATAACTCACTGACATTTCAGTAAATTATCGCATAAGTACATTTATAGATAGTGATATACCTGCTTTCACGCGGGGCATTATACAGAAGAGCCTGCAAAGTTGGAACGCCCTGCTTGTGTGAAATCACAGAAAAGATTAGGGTATCTGTGGACTTAATTTCCCGATTCATATACTTAAGGTAGCTTAAGCACTTATCGACAAAGTGAAGGCAGAATAACGTGGCATGTATAGTACAACTGGTTGACGGCGTGGTGGCTAACCGATTTGAAATCAGCAGCAGTGGGTTGACCTTTGGGCGCACCGCCGATAACCAGGTTGTGATCGACGACCTGGCGGTAAGCTCGCAACATGCGCGGCTGACCCCGCTTACGGCGGAAAATGGCGAGGTGCAGTACTCGCTGGTGGACCTTGACAGCACCAACGGCACTTTTGTCAATGAACAGAAGGTTGAGCGCCAGCTATTGCACCATAAGGACATAATCCGGGTGGGCTGGAACAGCTTTACCTTTATTAATGAAGACGAAGTAGACCTGGAAAAAACCACCAAAGTGAAGAAAAGCTGGATTCCCGGCGTTTACTACAGCGAAGATTAACGCTCTGAATCAGCCAGCACTGGCATAGCATGTGATTCATCAGTAAAATCCGCTGATGCTTATCGAACTCTTTATACTGGTCGCCGTTGTCCTGATCGTAGGGCTGGCAATCTTCTGGCCCAGCAAGTAAAGTTCAGCCCCCTAATTCTCAAAGGCTCAGCCACCAGGCAAATACTTTATGTCTGAAACCGCACTCAATGTTCTGCAATCTGTTTTTGGTTACAGCGAATTCCGTCATCATCAGCAGAATGTGGTGCAGCGCCTGATCGACGGTGAAGATGCTGTGGTGCTGATGCCCACCGGCGGCGGTAAGTCGCTGTGCTACCAGATTCCCTCCATTGTGCGTCAGGGTGTGGGCATTATTGTCTCGCCGCTGATCGCGCTGATGCAGGACCAGGTAACCGCACTGCAGCAACTTGGTGTGAAAGCCGCCTTTGTTAATTCCTCGCTGGATCAGTTCGAGGCGCAGGAAGTGGAAACCCGTTTACTCAACGGCGAAATCGACCTGCTGTATGTGGCCCCCGAGCGGTTGATGACCGAGCGCTTTCTTAATCTGTTAAATCGCTCACCGGTTGCGCTGTTCGCGGTGGACGAAGCCCATTGTGTATCCCAGTGGGGGCACGACTTTCGCCCCGAATACATCAAGCTGTCGGTATTGCATGAACGCTTTCCCGCGATCCCGCGCATTGCCCTGACCGCCACCGCCGATGAAGCCACCCGGCAGGAAATCATTGAACGCCTGGCCCTGCAGAATGCGGAATGTTACGTGTCCGGCTTTGACCGCCCCAATATCTGCTATCGGGTGGCAGAGAATAGCGGCAATGCGCGGGATGCACTGTATCGTTTTATTAAAAATGAACATGAAAATGACGCCGGTATTGTGTATTGTCTGTCGCGCAAAAAAGTCGAGCAGACCGCCGAATGGCTGTGTGAAAAGGGCTTTACCGCACTGCCGTATCACGCCGGGTTATCGCAGCAGGTCAGGCAGCAGAACCAGCACCGTTTTCTCAGCGAGGAAGGGGTGATTATCGTCGCCACTATTGCATTCGGCATGGGCATAGACAAACCCGATGTGCGCTTTGTCGCGCACCTGAATCTGCCGAAAAGCGTGGAAGCCTATTACCAGGAAACCGGGCGGGCAGGGCGAGACGGCCTGCCATCCACCGCCTGGATGATGTACGGGCTGCAGGATGTAATTACCCTCAAGCAGATGATGGAAAGCTCGGAGGCGGACGAAGTCCATAAACGGGTGGAACGACACAAGCTGGATGCCATGCTGGGCTTTGCCGAGCTGACCAGCTGCCGGCGTCAGTCACTGCTGCATTATTTCGGTGACCAGCTGGACCAGCCCTGCGGCAATTGTGACACCTGCCTGAACCCGGTGGAAACCTGGGATGCCACCGTGGCGGCGCAGAAAGCCCTGTCCTGTGTGCATCGCACCGGCCAGCGATTCGGTGTTACCTATCTCACCGATGTGTTGCTGGGCAAAAGCAATGAGCGCATAAAGAATTTTGGCCATGATCAACTGGGCGTATTCGGTATTGGCAAGGAGCTGGATGCCAAACAGTGGCGTAACCTGTTTCGCCAGCTGATTGCGCGCAACCTGTTAACGGTGGACGTCCAGGGTCATGGCAGTTTACTGTTGCATGAAAACTGCCGCGGGGTGCTTAAGGGTGAAGAAACCCTGCACCTGCGCAAACAGTTATTGCAGACAAAAACAAAATCATCTAAAAGCAGGGTACAGGTTGCAAACAGTCAACTCTGGGAAGCGCTGCGTGCTGCACGCAAGGCTTTGTCGGAAGAACTGGATGTGCCACCCTTTGTTATCTTTCACGATGCAACATTAATGGATATGATGGAACGTATGCCATTAAACCAGGAACAGTTATCCAGCGTCAGTGGCGTGGGTGCCACCAAACTGAAAAATTACGGTGAGGTCTTTCTTAAAGTGATACGCGAGCATCAAGATAACCAGCAAGCTGGTAGTTCAACAGATACCATCAATGAAACCTATGAGCTGTTCAATACAGGCATGGACCTGGAGTCCATCGCGCAACAGCGGGGGCTGGGTCTGTCGACGATTTACAGTCATATTGCCAACCTGATTCAGCAGGGCCGGGTGGATGTGGAGGATGTGGTTGATCTAAACAAAAAGGAAATTCAGGCAATACAGGCTGAAATTCTCGAGCTGGGTGAGGAGGCGAAACGGCTTAAGGCAATCTTTGAATATTTCGATGGCCAGTACGAATACGAAGTATTGCGTTGTATACGGGCCTCGGTGCAGGTGGGTAGTGCCTGAAATACAGCGGCTAGTCGTTATTAAAAAATAAACGCAGAGACGTCATCTACTGGCGGACGGCTCTGTATTTATTTTTGTGCCTGATTAAGGCGACGGATCAGCCCGGGAATTTCATTGTGCGGTCGCGGCTTGGAAATCAGAAAACCCTGGATGGCGTCACAGCCCATATCATGCAGCATGTTCAGCACATGACTGTTTTCCACGCCTTCCGCAACCACGCGGTGTCCGAAGTTATGGCTGAGATCAATAATCGAATGCACAATTTGTGTGTCGTCATTGTTTTTACTCATATCAAGAATAAACGACTTATCTATCTTTACCTCGTGTACCGGTAACTGTTTTAAAGAGTTCAATGAGGAATAACCGGTACCGAAATCATCAATCGCATACTGTACCCCTTCGAGCATTGGATGCTGCATTAAATTAAGTGCCATATCATGATTGGTCATAATGCTGCTTTCGGTGATTTCCAGTTTGATATGCTGTGGCGCCGCATTATATTTCTGTATTGCACTGTGCAGTGTTTGCGGAAAGTGGGGGTTACTTAAGTTGCGTGCGGAAATATTAATAGAAATATCCAGCGCCAGTCCGCCATCCTGCCATTCGCGCCATTGTTTTAATGCCTGCTCTATCACCCAGTCGGTCAGCTGGTTAATCAGGCCGGTATTTTCTGCCAGGTGAATAAACTGCTCCGGGGGGATAAAACCCTGTCGTGGATGATTCCAGCGTAGCAGTGCTTCTACACCATAGGCTTTATTATCTTTTATGCGAATTTGCGGCTGGTAATAAAGCGTTAACTGGTTTTCCTTAATGGCGGTCTGTAAGTCAGCCATTAACGCCAGGCGCCCCGGTGTATGAGTATCCAGTTGCGGGTTATAAACGGATATAGCCTGGCTGCTGCGTTTACTGTTATACATGGCAACGTCGGCGTGTCTGATCAGTGTGGACTGATCCTCACCGTGCTCGGGATAGAGTGCAATGCCGATGCTGGCATTGATGCTTACGGTCTGGTCACTCAGGTTGAAGGCCGGTTGCATCGCATGGATAATTTTCTCGCCTACATCAACTGCGTGCTTTTCATCTATATCCGGTAATACCACGGCAAATTCATCACCCCCCAGTCGGCCCACGGTGTCACTGGCACGCAGGGCAGAGGGAATACGTGTCGCCACCTGCTGCAGAATCAGGTCACCTTCCGGGTGCCCCAGGGTGTCGTTAATGTCCTTGAAATTATTCAAATCAAGAATAAATACTGCCAGACGTGTTTTGTTGCGGCGTGCATAATCAATTGCCTGATTCAGTCGCTCAATCACCAGTACACGGTTGGGCAGGCCGGTGAGTGGATCATGCATGGCCTGATGGGTAATCTGTGCATTGAGCTCCTGCAGCGCATTGGTGCGTTCCCTGACCCGGTCTTCCAGCGAGATATTCAGTTCCTCAATTTCCTGCAGTGACTGATCACGGGATTCAACCGCATCTCTTAAGCGGATTCGCATCTGTTCAAAGGTCTGCGCCAGTTCCGATAATTCGTTTTTGCCCCTGATCTCAAGTGGTCTGTCGAAATTAAAGTGAATGATATGGTTGGCCGCTTCCCTGAGCTGCCTGATAGGGCGCGATACTTTTCTGATAAAACCCAGGTAGATGCCCAGGCCAATAAACAGACCAATCAGTAGGCTGATGCCGAGGTGAATTTGCAGGTTATTCCTCGGTTCGGTTAACAATGGAGTTTTATCGAGACCAATATAAATCTCAGCCAGCTGCTGCTGATTGAATTTCACTGGATATGCCTGGTGTAGAATGTCCTCCCGTTGCAGCAAGATGCTGAGTGTGCTGAAGGGGTCATTTTTAAGCGGTGCCATCTGCTCGGCCTGTTTAACTGAAGCCAGATCTGTATTGAAATAATTGGTCAGGGCATGTTTTTCATTGTCCAGGTAAATGGCATACACGACGCCATATTGCTGGCTGGTGTAGCGGGCAAATTCATTGATGGTGTGGTTATCGTAAATCAGCATCGGGTCAACTGACATGCTGCTCAGCAAACGACCGATGGAATTTCCTTTTTCTGCCAGTTTATTAAAGGCAATCTGTTTTTCCCGTTCGTATTGCAGGAACGCGCTGCTTAACAGCGCCAGCAGAATAATGCTGGCAATAAACAGCACGAACTGCCGTGCAATTGCAGAACTGATATAGGGGGATTGGCGCATTATTTTAGTTGAGAGATGCCGTAATCCGCACCATACACATCGCGGATAATGTTTCTGTGTGCATCGTACTCACTGTCGATTGCCGGTAGCAATCTATCCAGTTGCGCATTTAGCAGTATGGCACGACCCTGTTCACTGTTGTTCAATTGACTCAGGCCTTGCTGAATTGCCAGGCGTTGGGCCTCCGGCATAGTCTGTTTGACCGCCCAGGGCAGGTGTGGCATCTGTTCGGTCTGTGCCAGTATGCGCATTTGTGAAGCGTCAATCTGCGAAGTCACTGCAGCCAGTTCAAGCACCACATCACCGCAACCTGCCGCATCTGCCTGTTTATGGTAGGTGGAGAGAATCGCATTGACCGGGTTCAGTGCAATTTTTTCAATGTAATCGCCTTCGTGCAGGCCATGCTGCTGGAGCAACCATCTGGCGGCAACATAACTTTGCATGGCCATTCTGCCACCACCAAACAAAATAGTACGGTTTTTTAAATCGCTTACCTGGTTGATATTGCTATCCTTGCGCACCATCAGTGTGCCGGCCACGGTGGCGCGACCCTGTTCCTGGTTTTTCAGAATGACCTGATAGTCATAAAGCTTATTTGCCAGAATATAGTGGTGCTGATTGAAGTGCACTATGTCATAGCGGTGGCTCTGTACATTCTGCCAGAACTGCCTGAAGTTGCTGGAGGTGGTGAGCCTGACCTCATGCCCAAGCAGCTCGCTCAGGTATTTGGCCAGTGGTGAAAACAGTCGGAAGGTGAGTTTGATATTGCGACGCGGAAACACACCAAGTACCAGAGGCGACGGTTTAGGTGACTGTCTGGTCGCCTGGGCAGCCGCTGTGTTTGCGGATAACAGCCCGCCGAGCAGGGAGCCGGCGGTTGTCTTGATAAAGTGTCGTCGCTTCATTAAACAGGTGTCATCTTATGTTGGCTGCCAGCTCGGCTGGTGTCGAGGTATCTATCTATTATATATGAAATCCTCTGGCGTATAAGTGATCAGCTGGTACTTGTTGTCGATTACCAGCCGTCATCTGCACTGAAACGCTCACCATAACGGCTTTTCAGCTGCTGCAGCCGTTGCTGCAGTGCATCCCTGTCCTGGCTGTCGATATAATGCAGCGGGCCACCACGGAAGGGCGCAAAGCCGGTGCCAAAGATAATGCCCGCATCGATCAGTTCGGCATTATCGGCCACCGCTTCACGCTCGCAGCTCACCGCTTCATTGAGAAAACGCAGAATCATGCGATCCTGCAATTCCTGTAGATTGGCGTAGCTGGCGTTTTTGTCTTTCTGCGGTTTGCCCTTGCTCCATTTATAAAAACCTTCGCCGGTTTTTTTACCCAGTTTGCCGCTTTCAACCATCTTCTGCATTTTCAGCGGAAGATTAAGATTATCTTCACCCGCCAGAATGCCCGCCACCGACAGGCACACATCCAGCCCCACGGTGTCCGCCAGCTCCACTGGTCCCATGGGCATGCCAAATTTTAAGGCGGCCCGGTCGACCATTTCCGGCGCTATGCCTTCGCCCACCATTTCCACTGCTTCCAGCAGATAGGGCATCAGAATGCGATTCACCAGGAAGCCCGGTGTGCTTTTCACCGGCAGTGGTAACTTGTCGATGTGGCGGGCAAAGCCGGCGGCTTTTTGCAGGGTGTCTTCGGCGGTGTTTTCACCACGCACGATTTCCACCAGCGGCATCAGTGCTACCGGATTAAAGAAGTGAATACCCACCAGCCGTTCGGGCTTTTTCAGGCAGCTGGCCAGTTCTTCCAGTGGAATGCTGGAGGTGTTGCTGCCGAGAATGGCACCGGCTTTCATGCGCGGCTCAATCTCTTTATACAGCGCCTGTTTGGCATCCTTATTTTCGAAAATCGCTTCGATCACCAGGTCCGCATGGGCCACGCCCACGCCCCGGGTATCGGGAATCAGTCGATCCATGGCATCACGGATCGCACGCCGATCTTTTTTGAATTTCTTTTTAAACATCGTCATGGCGCGTTTCATGGTGCCCGCCAGGGTTTCTGCCTGCTGGTCCTGCACGGTGACGCGAAAGCCGCGCAGTGCACACCAGGCCGCAATGTCACCACCCATCAGGCCGCCGCCAATGACATGGATATGTTGCGCGGCAAAATCTTTTTTATTGCCCTGGGTTTTGAGTTTTTCCTGCAGAAAGAACACCCGCACCAGGTTTCTCGCGGTGTCATTGGTGACCAGGCTGGCTACCGATTCGATTTCCTTCTGCAGCATGCGCTTCGGGTTGTCCATGTGGCTAACCCACAGATCAATCATCTGGTAGGGCGCAGGGTAGTGTTCCTTTGAGGCTTTCTGCGCCACCTGTTTGCGCATCTGTCGGGCAATAATGGGTCGCAGCAGGCGGTGGTTTAGCAGCCGATCCTTCAGTGCCAGCCGGCGTTTTGCCGGGCGGTTCAGCGCAAAGTAACGTGCAGCGCGTTTTAGCTGCCGTTCCGGCACCAGTTCATCCACAAGCCCCATGGCCTTTGCCGCACGGCCCTGTAACAGGCGGCCGGTAAGCATGGTGTTCATCGCCGCCAGTGGGCCGGCTTTCTGGATGCTTCTGACGGTGCCGCCATAGCCGGGGTGTATGCCCAGCTTAACTTCCGGCAGGCCCACCCGGCTGCTGCTGTTATCGCACAGAATGCGGTAATCACAGGCCAGTGCCAGCTCCATGCCGCCGCCCAGGCAGAAACCGTTAATCATGGCGATGGTAGTGCAGGGCAGGCTTTCGATCATGTTCATAATATCGTGGCCACGCTGCAGCATCTGCGTGGCCTCGTCAGTGGTACTGATCTGTAGAAACTCATTGATGTCGGCACCGGCAATAAAGCCATTGGGCTTGTCGCTGACAAACACCACTGCAGTGGGTAAGGATTGCGCCAGCTCACCCAGAATGTCACTCAGTTCCTGCAGTACATCACTGCGCAGCACATTGGTGCTGGAATCACTTACATCCAGGTGCAACCAGCAGATATGCTCGCTGTCTTTTTCCAGGCTCCAGTTTTTATAACTCATGACTGCGCTCCTTTAGCCGACACATTTTCCAGCATAATTGCGCCGCCCTGGCCACCCCCGATACACAGGCTGGCGATGCCCCGTGCGGCATCATTGCGTTGCAGTGTTTTTGCCAGGTGCAGGGTGATACGTGCGCCGCTGGCACCCACCGGATGGCCCAGGCTGATACCGCCGCCATCGACATTGAGCCGTTCGTGGGGAATTTCCCCCAGCGCCTGATCCAGCCCCAGCTCATTTTTACAGTAGTCGTCCTGTTTCCAGGCTTCGAGGCAGCCCAGTACCTGTCCGGCAAAAGCCTCGTTAATTTCCCAGTAATCCACATCACTGATATTAAATTGATGGCGTTGCATAATCGGCGCCATTGCATGGGCAGGGCCCAGCCCCATCTGGCTGGGATCAAGTCCCGCCCATTCGGTGTCTTTGATGCGCGCCAGCACCGGCAGTTTATGTTTTTCCACTGCTTCTGCCGAGGCGAGTAACAGCATCGCCGCGCCGTCGGTAATCTGTGCGCTGTTACCGGCGGTGACCATGCCGTATTTACGATCGAAATAGGGCTTGAGTTTGGCCAGGTTTGGCAGTGATGAGTCACGGCGAATACCGTCATCGTGATCGAAAAATTTTCCGCTGTGGTTGTACAGGGTTTCAATTTCATCGAGGTGGCCATTGTCTATGGCATCCCCCAGTCGGTGATGACTGGCCACGGCGAATTCATCCATCTGCTCACGGCTAATGCCAAAACGGTAGGCGATTTCTTCGGTGGTCTGCCCCATGGATAAACCGACAATGGGGTCGCTTAAACCACGAATCAGTGCAATCACCGGTTTTAAATGTGCGGGCCTGAGTTTTGCGAACTGGGCGATTTTCTTGCCGGTGGTTTTTGCCGACATTAACTGGCTCAGCCAGTTCACCATCAGGTCGTTGTAGAGAATCGGCGCGCGACTCATCGACTCGGTGCCACCGGCCAGCACCAGTTCACTCTGGCCGCTTTTAATATTGCGGTAGGCGGAATCAATTGCCTGTAAACCCGAGGCGCAGTTACGCTGCACGGTCCAGGCGGGTACGGTTTGCGGAATGCCCAGGCGCAGCGCAATCACCCGTGCAATATTCGCTTCATCGGGATTGGGCATGACGCAACCGACGATCACTTCATCCAGTTTTTCCAGCTCGATTTCATGTTCGAGTAATAACGGGCGGGCGGCGGCAACCGCCAGGTCCGAAGCGGTAAAATCACCGGGGCGTTCACGGGCTTTGAGAAACGGTGTACGTTTGCCATCGACGATATAGACTTCACGTGTTGTGCTCATTGTGTTTTCCATCCTGTCTGGCTGAATTCATCAACGCTGATTGCATTGAGGGTGGCATCGTGTGCGGCGCTGATCTTGTCGGCTTCACTCTGGTCGATAATTTTCTGCCGGATTGCATCGGCAATCACCTGGTCAAAGTCCCGGGTGTTGCTGACCAGACCAATGCGCATCGCATCCCGTAGTTTGCGTTCGGCTTTTTCTGCAGCCAGAACCTTTTGCAGTGCATATTCCAGTCGACCCATGGGATCGTTGGCATCATCAGTGATAAAAATATCACGGCTTAAACGATCCCGCGTGGCAGAAGGTTCGAGTAATAGCCGGGCGACCTGGTGGCCAAGTTTGTCTTTGGCACCGCCATAGGGTTTGGTCAGCGGGAAGATCACCATATTTATCAGGCTGCCCAGCACAGGGGCCGGGAAATTACGCAGCACTGCTTTCATTGCTTCCTGTGTGTTGTACAGGCAGTCTTCACAGGCCCATTGCAGTAATGGCAGGTCGTCACTCTGGTTGCCCTGGTCTTCATAGTGTTTCAGCACCGCGGTCATTAAGTACATATTGGAGAGCGCGTCTGCCAGTCGTCCGGAAATTTTTTCCCGGCGTTTAAGTGAGCCACCCAGAATCAATACACAGGCATCCGCCAGCAAGGCAAAGGATGAACTCATGCGGGTGAGTTGCTGGTAGTAATGTTTAACCTTGCCCTTGCCCGGTGCGGCGACAAAACGCGCACCGCTCAGGCCAAACCATAATGAACGGAACAGATTACTGATAATAAAACC
Source organism: Gammaproteobacteria bacterium (assembly GCA_036567985.1). Lineage (GTDB taxonomy): Bacteria > Pseudomonadota > Gammaproteobacteria > SZUA-229 > SZUA-229 > SZUA-229. Next base: position 27,379 of record DATCTK010000077.1, read on the forward strand.
GATATGGCCAAACAGTGCGTCATCAAACAGGCTGAGTGAAGTCTCCGCATCCGGGTGGTTAACCGCTTCCACTTCTTTTAACAGAAATGGGTGGGCGCGCAACACGCCCTGGCCAAACACAATCATGCTACGGGTCAGAATGTTGGCGCCTTCCACGGTAATGCTGATAGGCAAACCCTGATAGGCACGGCCGAGAAAATTGCGTGGCCCGAGGCAGATGCCGTGACCGCCGTGCACATCCATGGCATGGTTAACCACTTTGCGCATGCGTTCGGTCATCTGGTATTTCATAATGCCGGAAATCACCGATGGACTTTCGCCCGTGTCCAGCCCACTTAAGGTGAGTTCACGCGCCGCGTTCATGATGTAACAGTTGCCGGCAATCTGTGCCAGTGCTTCTTCCACCCCTTCAAAGTAACCGATGGGGGTGCGGAACTGCTTGCGGATGCGTGCATAGGCACCGCTATAACGGGCAATGTATTTACCCGCGCCAGTGCTCAGTGCCGGCAGTGAAATGGCGCGGCCATCGGACAGGCAGTTCATCAGCATGGTCCAGCCCTTGCCGACATAATCCTGGCCTCCGATCACCCAGTCGATGGGAATAAACACATCCTTGCCCCGGTTCGGGCCGTTCATAAACATGTGGTTCGAAGTAAAGTGGCGCTTGCCGATATCGATACCGGCGGTGTCGGTTTTAATCAGTGCCAGGGTAATACCCAGTTCTTCTTTTTCACCGATCAGATGTTCCGGGTCGTAGAGTTTAAAAGCCAGGCCCAGCACCGTCGCCACCGGCCCCAGGGTGATATAACGTTTTTCCCAGTTAAGGCGAATACCCAGCACATCGTCCTTGCCATCGAAATGGCCACGGCACACCACACCGGTGTCATTCATGGCGGTGGCATCACTGCCGTTTTCCGGGCCGGTTAAACCGAAGCAGGGAATTTCCTCACCACTGGACAGGCGAGGCAGGTAATA
>DATCTK010000078.1:0-32188 GCA_036567985.1 Gammaproteobacteria bacterium
GCCGGTGCTGGATGCCCTGCATCGCCGTTTCTCGGCTATTGAGAACTGTTAAGCGGATTTACTGAATCAGGAATTAAGGGGGGTACAGCATGTCAGCGACACCTGAAATACCGGCGGCCCAGCAGGTACCACCGCCGCCCGTGTCTCTGCGGGAGGCGTTTCTCTACTGGCTGAAACTGGGTTTTATCAGTTTCGGTGGGCCGGCCGGGCAGATATCCATGATGCATAACGAACTGGTTGAGCGTCGTCGCTGGATCAGCGAACACCGGTTTCTGCATGCCCTGAATTACACCATGGTGTTGCCAGGGCCAGAGGCCCAGCAGCTGGCTACCTACATCGGCTGGCTGATGCACGGTACACTGGGCGGCATTATGGCGGGTGTGCTGTTCGTGTTGCCATCGCTGGCAATTCTTATTGCATTAACCTGGATCTATCTGGCTTTTGGCGATGTGCCGGTCGTGGCTGGCATACTCTATGGCATCAAGCCCGCGGTGACCGCCATTGTCCTTTTTGCGGCCTACCGTATCGGTTCCAGGGCGTTACATAATAGCGTGCTCTGGGCGCTGGCTGCGGCAGCCTTTGTTGCTATCTTCGCTATGCATATACCTTTTCCCTATATTGTACTGGGAGCGGCTGCTATCGGGTTTATTGGTGGACGCATCGCGCCGGATAAGTTCAGAACAGGCGGCGGCCATGGGGCGTCTAACAAGTCGTTTGGTGCGGCACTCATCGACGACCACACACCAGTGCCGAGCTGGGCAGGTTTCAGCTGGCGTTCCACAATACTGCATGTGCTGGCAGGCCTGCTTATCTGGACGCTGATCGAAGGGGCGCTGTTTATCAGTTACGGCTGGCAGGGGCCGCTGACCCAGATGGGCTGGTTTTTCACCAAGGCGGCACTGGTTACCTTCGGCGGTGCCTATGCGGTATTGCCCTATGTCTATCAGGGTGGTGTCGAGCAATACCAGTGGCTGACCGGTACACAGATGATTGACGGTCTGGCGCTGGGAGAAACCACACCCGGCCCGCTGATTATGGTGGTCGCCTTCGTCGGTTTCGTCGGTGGCTGGACACAGCAGATCTTCGGCCCGGATAACATGGCGCTGGCCGGTATTGCGGGTGCAACGGTCGCCACGATTTTTACCTTCCTGCCTTCGTTTATTTTCATCCTGGTCGGTGCGCCAGCCGTCGAGGTGACCCGCCACGATGTCAAGTTTACTGCACCGCTGACCGGCATTACCGCGGCGGTGGTCGGTGTGGTGATCAATCTGGCTGTGTTCTTCGCCTGGCATGTGCTGTGGCCGGAAGCTTCAGATGCCGAGCCATTCAGCGGCCGCTTTGAATGGTTTTCGCTGCTGATCACCATCGGTGCCTTCCTGGCGCTATGGCGTTTCAAGGTTGGCATTATTCCAGTCATCGGTGCCTGCGCAGCCACCGGCCTCATCTTTTCATTACTCTCCTGAGGAAATTACGAATGCAACGCACAATTACATTAAATGAACTCCAGACCCTGCTTGCCGCAGGCCCATCAATCACACTGCTCGATGTGCGTCGCAGTGATGACCGTGAAAAAGAACCGGCAGCCATTGCCAATGCCCGTTGGCTGGATCCCGCAGCCGTCGAAGACTGGAGCAACAGCCTGGACACAGACAGCGAGATTATTCTGTATTGCGCGCGCGGCGGATCGGTCAGCAATGCGGTGGTTGACGTTCTCCAGGCCAGGGGATTGAAAGCTCGATTCATCGAAGGTGGACTGGAAGCCTGGAAAGCGAACGGTGGAACAACCCAATAAAACATTAACAGGAGGGCTGCATATGCGCCTGATTAAACTCATAGTACTCACTTTATTCATAACTATACCCGTCGCATCGGTCGCGGATATTCTGCCCGCTCCCCGGCAGATTGCAGCGCATAGCTACGCCTGGATTGGCCCCTATGGGCCACCGACTAAAGAAAACCAGGGCTACCGTATGAACATGGGCTTCGTCGTCGGCGAGGATGCGGTGGCGGTGATCGACAGTGGTTATGGTGATGACATGGCAAACGCCATGCTGGCGCAAATACGGCAAATTACAGACAGGCCTGTGCGCTATGTCATCAACACCAATTCACAACCGCACCGCATCCTGGGTAATGCGTTGTTCAGAAAACAGGGGGCAACGGTTATCGCAAGCGAGACGGCTTCACCACGCATGGTGAACGAGGGTGCAGCGATGGCGGGCACTGCTGAAAACATTCTGGGTCTCGCAGCGGGAAGCGTCCATAAGCCCGGTCAGCCGGATCGCGGCCTGCAGCAAGCGACTGAAATCAGTCTCGGCGGCATCAACCTGGTGGTTACCCCGGTGGGCACCGCACATACAGCGGGCAGCTTGATAGTTGAAGTGGTGGAAGACAGGGTTGTCTATGCCGGTGACGTACTCTACGCAGGCCGCCTGCTCGCGGTGCTTCCGGTGAGCCGTGTCGATGGCTGGATTGTCGCTTTTGATTCATTAAGAACCTATCAAGATGCGCTCTTCGTGCCGGGCCATGGCGAGCCCGCTAAACTCTCCGATTTTGAGCACTCGACCTACCAGTACCTGACCACGCTCAAGAGCCACATGGATGGCGCCATAGATCAGGGGCTGGGGCTGCAGGAGTCCATCAACAGTCTGGACCAGGCTCCCTGGAAAGGCCTGGCGGATTTCGATGCACTGGCCGGTCGCAATGCCCATCAAACTTACCTGGAGCGAGAAGCCGCCGCTTTCGAGTGAGTGGCTTCGAGTACCGGAATTTCGGAATTTCGGGGACAGTATACTTAATTGCGGAATTTCGGGGACAGTATACTTAATTGAGTATTTCTCGTTCCCACGCTCCCGCGTGGGAATGCATATCACAGAAAAGGGTAGCGTCCCCTTATTCCCCTCAGAAAAGGGTAGCGTCCCCTTATTCCCCCTTATTCCCTTTATTCATTCCCGCTTTCTTTTTGTTCACTATAATGCTATGTTCATCATTAATGAACGCTCTGAAAAAGTGAACAAATAGTGACCAAGACCCATCCAAATCATGGAAATCACCGAGATATGGCTTTGATAGACAGGGCTGTAAGGCGTATCCATGAAGATACCGGCCTGGTAATGGATGTCGAGGAATTTCATGGGGATAAGGCTGCTGCGATAGGTTATATGCTGGCAGGGAATAAGCAGATTACGCTGGCGATTGAGGCCAAAGCCCAGCCAACCAAGGCTTTTACGGGTTATCTGTACCAGAAGTTCACCCGCCACCTACCGGCGAAAAGAGGGCTGCTGGTGGCAGATTACATCAATCCCGCCATGGCAGAGCGCCTGAAACATCAGGATATCTGGTTTATCGATGCCGTGGGCAATGCCTATATTAATCAGGCACCCGTCTATATCTATGTGAAGGGCAATAAGCCTGTGGAGCAGGTGGGTAAGGGCACCAAACCGCGTGCCTTTCAGCCTACCGGCCTGAAAGTGATATTTGCCTTGTTATGCCACCCTGAGCTGGTTAACGCTCCTTATCGTGAAATTGCCCAGGTGGCAGATGTGGCGCTGGGTACCGTAGGCTGGATCATCACAGACCTGAAGGATATGGGCTTCATCGTAGAAATTGATAAACGTAATCGCCGCCTGAAGGGCACCCGAAAGCTGTTTGACCGCTGGGTAGAAGCCTACCCCGAACAGTTAAGGCCCAAGCTGGTGCTGGGCAGGTATGTCACCCCGGAGCAGGGCTGGTGGAAAAACAACAAACTGAATAATTTGCCGGTTTACCTGGGCGGGGAGCTGGCAGGCGAATACCTGACTGACTATCTAACCCCGGAAATCAAAACCGTCTATGTACGGGAAAAGCCACAGGATCTGCAACTGCTGTTCAGGATGCGCAAAGACCCGGAAGGTGATATCGAGTTGCTGGATGCTTTCTGGAATGTCGCCTGTGACTACCATAAAGACAATAAGCAAGCACAAAAGGTGGTGCACCCTATACTGGCCTATGCAGATTTGCTGGCAACAGGTGATCCACGAAATATTGAAACCGCTGAGATGATCTATGAAAAGAGCATTGCTGGACATCTCGGGGAAGATTGATCCCTTTATCATGGCTATTTATGAGCAAATAGCCAGGGTTGCAAAGGCACAGGGTGTCGAGTTTTTTATTGTAGGGGCAACCGCAAGAGACCTGGTGTTGCATCATGGCTATAGCATAGAGGTACGGCGTGCCACCCGTGATATAGACCTGGCGGTTCAGGTGAGTAACTGGGATGAGTTTCTGAACCTGAAAGACAGCTTAATTGCCACGGGTGAATTTGCAGACACAAAAATGACACAAAGGCTGCAATACAGGGAAAGCATACCGGTAGATATTGTGCCCTTTGGTACAATTACAGAAGCCGATGGCTCCATAAACTGGCCCCCGAATTTTGCAACACGCATGAGCATACTGGGGTTTCAAGATGCATATAACGACACCTTAACGGTCAGGCTGAGTGCGAAACCGCAGATTGAAATATCAGTAGCCTCACCAACTTCGCTAGCGGCTTTAAAATTAGTTGCCTGGAAAGAGAGATCGCCTGAAAACACTAAAGACGCAACAGACCTGATATTTATTATTCAGAATTATCTGGATATCGGCAATCATGAGAGATTGCAAAACGAACATAGAGACTTGGTGGATGATGACTTCGACTATGTTCGAGCAGGTGCAAGGCTGCTGGGGCGAGACATGGCGCAGGTGTTGAGTGATGCTGCAATTGAAGCAGTACGACACATTCTACAAACGGAAACCACAGAGGGAGATAAATACCCTTTAGTAGAAGATATGTCCAGAGGTGAGCCAGGTGAAGTGCTCCAGGAAAATATACAACTGCTCAGGAAGTTAGAACAGGGCATTGTAGATGTTGTAGAAACCAGATAAGAGTTTAAAGGTAAATACCATTGAACGCGGTTGAGATAGAAGAAGCCATTTCTCGTTCCCACGCTCCCGCGTGGGAATGCATAAGCCACAGTAAAAGGTAGCGTTACCTGAAGGGTTTCCACGCAGGTGCATGGGAACCGGCAAAAAGGGAAAATCGTCCCTTTTATCTAAGGCTCAATGCAGGTTAACTACTGGTATACGCAGGAGATTGAAGTCGCTGATGTGCCTTTGTCCGCAACTGCATGGTTGTTTGGTTCAGGTTTCCTGGCTCTGGCAGGTGTGGCCAGGCGTAAGAAAACGGCCTGAGGAATTACTGCTGATCTGGGGCGTTTTTATTTGTGCGTTAATGTTTGGTTCTGGGTAATAGCTGAACATTGTTGTGCAGGGGAGTTACTATTTTGGTGAGGGGCACTGATTAGCCAAAAGCGGACTATTATAAAAAAGCTTAAATAAAGCTGTTTTCGAGCCGTAACAGCATCAACGTAATATAATGTAAGCCTGGTTTTGATGGGCAGTGTTTGCTAAGTTATCGCACTGGATATTGGTCAACATATAGCTTTCAACGATAAGGGAACGCGGCACATACTCTTATTTTTCTATTTTTTCATTTTCCTGCGATAAGCTCCATATCTCTGTGCGTGCTCGCTCAAAAAGAAAGTCTACCAGTAGACGAACGCGTGTTGGCATGAGTTTTCTTTCCGTATAAATCAGGTGAAACTCTGCGACAGGGCCATACCATTGCGGAAGAACCTGCTGCAAGGTTCCTGATTCCAGTGATTCTTTGCATACAAATACTGGGATCAGTGCAATGCCAGCGCCAGCTAGAGTAAGCTGCATTATTGTAGCCATATCATTACAGCGTAATGTGGAGTAAAAGTTAATTTGCTGGGATTGCAAGCCACGTGTTAACAGCCACGAACTTTTCCCATTTCTCTGTTCGCCAAAGCTGATACATTTATGCTGACTTAATTCACCCGGCAACTCGGGCTGACCGTGTTGGCTCAGGTAGTCTGGGGCAGCAACCAGAATACGATCACTTGTGCCCAGTTTACGGGCAATAAGGGCGGAGTCTGATAATGGTCCGACACGCAGAGCAAGGTCGTACCCTTGCTCAAACAGGTTGACCATGTGGTCAGTCAGGTCCAGTTCGATATGGATATTCGGATGCAGGTCTACAAATTCCGCTATCCAGGTTCCAAGAAAATAACCCCCCGGTGTTTTGGGCGCAGTCATTCGTAGAGTACCGCCTTCCTGCTGGGTGCTTTCTGATAATCGCTCTCTGGAACTGGCCACATGCTCGGCAAGGAGGCGAGCCTCCTGGTAGAATAGTCGTCCTGCCTCTGTTAGCTCGAAAGTGCGTCCACGACGGATCACTATCCGTGTACCAAAATCCTCCTCAAGCCTGGACAGACGGCGACTTAAAGTCGATTTAGGCACACCGAGCAAACGGCTTGCCGCACTTAGTCCGCCAATCTCAACAATTTGTGTAAACATCAGCCAGTCGTTCAAGTCCATTCTTGAGTCTCTGTTCGTTCCAAATATGGAACACTGTGTTCGAATATACCCTGTTTTTCTATTGAATCAAGACTATTATGATCCTGATCAGGTCAGGACATATTTAATGACGGTGCCTATGAAGTGCGCACCATAACGCCGATGGTGTTACGTTCTGTTGCATGGATCGTGATTACTGCTTAAAACTGGCAGTGATTATTACTACATGACATGAGGCATCATACGGAAGAATATTGATGATTATAATTTTCTACAAAAGCTTTTATGCAAAGCAATCACGTCACTTATCGCCTTTATCAGGTCTTGAGTATGATTAAACTGTCGTTGAGTAAGCGTGCTATTACATTGATCGTTATATTTCTGCCGGTACTGGCGGGCTTCATTTATGTGGTAACAAGCTCAGGGCCACTGGCACCGATTCCAGTGACCGTTGTAAAGGTCGAGAACCGGGCCATTTCACCTGCTCTATTTGGTGTTGGTTTAGTTGAGGCACGCTATCGTTATCATATAGGACCTACAATGACCGGGCATGTGTTACGGCTCGAAAGTCACGTTGGTGACAAAGTCGTCTCCGGGCAGGTGGTGGGTGAGATGAATCCGGTTGACCTGGATAATAAAATTGCTGGCAAGGCGGCTTCTATCAAACGTGCTCAGGCGTCAATTAGAGCCGCAGAGGCAAATGTGGCTGATTTTGAGGCTCGCGAGCGTTTTGCAAAATCCCAGGCGTTGCGTTATGCCAGTCTTGCCGAAGCAAAAACAATCAGTGATGAAGTGGCTGAGGCTAAATCCCAGGAATATCAGGTTGCCACTGCAGGTCTGGTTGCTATAAAAGCAAATTTAAATGCTGCGCGCGAAGAGCTTCAAATGCTGCGTGCAGAATATGATGGGCTGGTTCAGCAAAAAAATAATCTAAACCTGACTGTACCAGTAGACGGTCTTGTCGTTGGGCGTTATATCGAGCCGGGGAGTACCGTAGTTGCAGGCCAGACAGTGCTTGAAGTGATTGATCCACTGAGCATCTGGATCAATGCACGCTTCGATCAGCTGCAGTCCAGCGGACTTGCTGTAGGTCTAGCCACCAATATCGTCCTGCGCTCAAGGCCAGGTGAACAGTTTGATGGCCGTGTCACAAGAATCGAGCCTCTGGCGGATGCTGTGACAGAAGAGATACAGGCCAAGATTATGTTCGACCAGTTGCCAGACAATCTTCCGCTCGTTGGTGAGCTGGCGAATGTAACCGTAACCTTGCCTGAGTTATCCGCGATGCCTGTGCTACCAAACGCCAGTATTAAACGGGAAGGGGGAGATGTCGGTGTCTGGCTGATTGATGAAGGGCAGCTTAGCTATGTGCCTGTTGAGATTGGTGTTTCCGATCTGGATGGATATGTTCAAATCCTGCATGGACTTAAAGCTGGTGACAGCGTTGTAGCTTACAGTAAACAGGAACTGACCCGACATAGTCGCATTAATATTGTTGAGCAGCTTGTAGAACAACGGGCAGGTACAGTGCAGTGATCAGTCTGGCTGGACGTGACGTCATGCATGCCTGGGGGAAGTTTGTCTTCACCGGCATTGGGCTTGGATTGCTGATTGGTGTTACCTTGACCATGGCTGGTGTGTACCGAGGCATGGTAGATGATGCCAAAGTCATGCTGAATAATAGCGGTGCTGATTTATGGGTGGTGCAAAAAGATACCCTGGGCCCCTATGCTGAAGCTTCCAGTGTTTATGATGACGTTTACCGCAGTATTCTTATTATGCAGGGCGTTGCGGATGCGGCCAATGTTACCTACCTGACGATGCAGGTACGTCAAGGTATTCATGATGTGCGTGCCATGATCGTTGGTATAGTGCCAGATGGCCCGGGTATGCCGGGCTATTTGGTGGCGGGTCGACAAATTACCCGCAGTCATTATGAAGCGATAGCGGATGTCGCTACCGGATTTAAAATCGGTCAGAAAATTCGCATCCGTCGCAATGAATACACCGTTGTTGGGCTGACGCGACGTATGGTGTCATCCGGTGGTGATCCAATGATCTTTATTCCACTAAAAGATGCACAGGAAGCGCAGTTTCTCAAAGATAACGATGCGATTATCAGCCAGCGGAACCGCACATCAGCTAATCCGGCATTCAATAAACCAGGCGCACAGAATGTGGTAGATGCGGTGATTGCCACACAAACCAGTAACCCGTATGTTAATGCTGTGCTAGTGCAGATTAAAGCAGGCTACAGACCTGAGCAGGTGGCACAAACTATTCGCCAATGGCAGCGCTTGCAAGTTTATACACGCGGACAGATGGAAGAAATACTGGTGGCAAAACTGATCGCCACTTCATCAAAACAGATTGGTATGTTTCTGGTGATTCTGGCTATCGTCAGTGCAGCCATAGTTGCGTTTATTATTTACACCCTGACTATGGGGAAAATTCGTGAGATCGCGGTACTGAAACTGATCGGTACACGCAATCGAACCATCGCCAGCATGATTATGCAACAAGCGGTTGGCCTGGGGGTGATTGGTTTTGTTGTCGGAAAGATTTCAGCGACCTTCTGGGCGCCCATGTTTCCGAAATATGTTTTGCTTGAACCGGGGGATGCACTTCGTGGATTTATTGCTGTTGTTATTATCAGTGTGCTGGCGAGTGTGCTTGCAATTCGTGCAGCACTAAAAGTAGATCCGGCAGAAGCGATTGGGGGCTAAGATGGTAGCTAATGGCATTCTGATTGAGGGTATGAGTAAACGTTATGGTGAGGGTGATACCGCGGTTGATGCACTGAAGGATGTCAATATGCAGGTCGATCCAGGTGAGGTCGTAGGGCTGATTGGCCCTTCAGGCTCGGGCAAGAGTACGTTACTGAAATGTCTAGGCGCTGTGATTGAACCGACGGCGGGCAGAATGACGCTGGGTGGCGAAGTTATCTATGATGATGGCTGGCGCATTAAAGATTTACGAGCGCTGCGTCGCGATAAGATCGGTTTTGTTTTTCAGGCGCCTTATCTGATACCGTTTCTTGATGTGACAGATAATGTCGCTTTGCTGCCTATGCTTGCTGCTGTTCCCAATGCGCAATCTCGTCAACGGGCTGTAGAATTACTACAGGCACTGGATGTTGCTCACCGCGCCAAGGCAATGCCGTCTGAACTCTCTGGTGGCGAGCAACAGCGTGTTTCCATTGCGCGTGCACTGGTTAATCGCCCTCCAGTTATTCTGGCCGATGAACCGACAGCTCCACTAGACAGTGAGCGAGCAATGGCCGTGGTGCGTATTCTCAACAGCATGGCACAACAATACGAGACCGCCATTATTGTGGTGACTCACGATGAAAAAATCATCCCGACATTCAAGCGTATCTATCATATTCGGGATGGTCGTACCGAGGAAGAAGCTGGTGAAGGACGGTTATTTGATTAACCATTTAAAGTAAACAGGAATAACGCAATAATGAAACCGGCTTACAGATTATGGCTTGTTTAGACAATATAGCTAACTTATTGTATTTGAGGCTTGTTCAAAATTGATATGGTTGGTGCTAATCGCTAGAAATTCAATCACAAAAATGAAATTGACGAATAATTAGGGAAAATGAACAATGAAGTATTCTGGGCTGGCCACCAGATAAAGATCTGAATGCAGAGTTCGATTTCAATCCTAAACTGACTGAATTGCTAATATTTGATGCGTGCCTATCAGTAGAAAGTCTAACAGGTAATATGTTTAGCGAAGCACGGGTGTTTTCAATATGGTTTGCTGCGAAGCATCCTGATTTGGTGTTAGAGGGTAGCTTTAAAGATTATATTCAAACCGCTTTAAATAAGGGACTCAATGTAGATGATTTTAAAATTATGCGAATGCTGCTCGATCATGGCATTACAACATAACAAATCACTCGTTGTGAGGCTTTGACGCCAGGCGGCTCGCACCCCACAGCTCAACCGTTGAATGTTCGCCTTTCCACTTAATTACTGTTCTACTTATGTCTGCTACAGGGTGATTGCCGACTATGTATGGTGTTCAGAATGTAGTTTAAATAGACACTACGCCAAACATAATAAAAAGCTACCTTGGTGATGGGTTCCGTTGATTGTGGTGGGTGAGGTTTAGTGGGGAATATGAAACACATCCCTGTGTTTCACCCTTCGGGCCAGGGCCATAAAAAGCATGACCCTGTTAAAAATTGCTCCCGGCAATTTTTTCGAACCGTTCTTGCGTGTGAAGATGACACGCTATATATGTGTGCGAAGCACTCAGTACTTTTGACGGGTTCTATTCCAGGCATCCTGCCTTCCACCCTTCGGGCCATGTGCCCATAAGGCTGAGCACATGTTCAAATTTGATCCCGTCAAATTTGTCATCCATCCGAATCCGCCAAATAAAAAAGCCACCGAGGTGGTGAGGTTCGCTGAGTGTAGTTGGCGAGATTTAGTAGGGGGGAATATGAAACACATCCCTGTGTTTCACCCTTCGGGCCAGGGTCATAAAAAACATGACCCTGTTAAAAATTGCTCCCGGCAATTTTTTCGAACCATTGGGGGTTCTCAACCTCCCGTCTCCACCAATAACAAAGCCACCCAAAAATTGGGTGGCTTTGTTATTTGGTGGAGACGGGGGGAATCGAACCCCCGTCCGCAAGTACTCCGCTTCAGGCTCTACATGCTTAGATTTCGCCTTTTAGTTTAATTGTTTAAACTCCGGCAATTCAGGATTTTAAACAACGAGTCTGTTTAGGTTTTAATGCTCTGACCTCAGACCGACCAGGGCACGATCCCGTATAATATGACTCCCGAAATCCACCCCCTACAGGCAAGAAGTGGCCGGAAGGCAATCTACTGGTTTTTAAGCAGCGATCGCGTAGTTGTCGTCGTTTGCAACTATAAGTTTGCAGCTGTATTAACGAGGTAGTCTGCGCCTCGGCATGCACCATAAAGTTTTGTTACCCACGTCGAAGCCTTGTCGTCCCCGAAACTGAGTTAAAACTTTACACCTTAAAATGACTAAGGTGTTTTACTACTGTGTCACGACTCCGTCAGTGGTGTTGTGACACTACGCACCATCCATGGCGTGTTGATCCAGCTCGGCATCCATGCCTCGCGTTCACCTCATGTGCGGCTCCTTAACCCGCCGCACATAAAACATTCGGTTCACCCACGTCGAAGCCTTGTCGTCCCCGAAACTGAGTTTTTAAACTTTACACCTTAACGACTAAGGTGGTTGCTACTATGTTCAACACTGTAGCTTTACTGATACCCCATAAATGGGGGTGGTATTGATGATTTAAAGGGGGCCATGATGAATAATTGCCGCTTGGCACTTGTCTGCCATGGCCCGCTATTCAGCTGGTTAAGCCTGTGTCCATTTTACAGCTCAATTGACTGCATTGGTAGCGGTCGTTCACGCATTGCTTTAAAATTCGCCCCTTATCAGCTTATTCCTTCATTACCTGAGGCCATCAATGCATTACTTCCGTGGATCACCCGCGCTTTCCAGCTTTCGTACTGAAAAACTGCTCAATCAGCTTCAATCTTCAATTCCTGCAATTGGACATATTTATGCAGAATTCGTTCATTTTGCGGACGTAGAAGGCGAGTTATCTACAGATCAGGCCGATACGCTGCGCCAGCTGCTGACCTATGGCCCGGCCTATTCGATGGAAGAGCCCCAGGGCCAGCTGTTCCTGGTGATTCCCCGTTTTGGCACCATTTCCCCCTGGGCGTCCAAGGCCACCGATATTGCCCATAACTGTGGCCTGGGCGCGATTCGCCGCCTGGAGCGAGGTGTGGCCTATTATATCCAGTCGTCTGAGCCCTTGAGCGAGGCGGATGTGGCGCAGGTCAGGGCACAGATCCATGATCGCATGATCGAGACTGTGCTCAGTGATTTCGAGCAGGCGGCGGGTCTGTTCGAACACGCTGAACCCGCACCGGGTCGTCATGTGGATATCCTGCAGGGCGGGCGCGAGGCGCTGGTAGCGGCTAATAGTGAGCTGGGGCTGGCATTGTCCGATGATGAAATCGATTATTTAGTGGCGCATTTCACCTCAATCAGGCGAAACCCCGGCGATGCCGAGCTGATGATGTTTGCCCAGGCCAACTCGGAGCACTGCCGGCATAAAATCTTCAATGCAGACTGGATAATTGATGGCCAGCCACAGGATATCTCGCTGTTTGGCATGATCCGTAACACCTATAACAAGTCGCCACAGAACATTCTCAGTGCCTACCATGACAACTCGGCGGTGATCGAGGGTCATACCGCGGGACGTTTCTTTGCCGATGTGGATACGGCGGAATACACCTTGCACCAGGAAGCGATGCCGATTCTGATGAAGGTGGAAACCCATAACCATCCCACGGCGATTTCGCCGTTTCCCGGCGCGGCCACCGGCTCCGGCGGTGAAATCCGCGATGAGGGGGCCACCGGGCGCGGCTCCAAGCCCAAGGCAGGCCTGTGCGGTTTTTCTGTATCCAATCTGCGTATTCCCGGTTTTGAACAGCCCTGGGAAAGTGATTTCGGCAAGCCGGAGCGGATCGTCTCTGCGCTGGAAATCATGCTCGACGGCCCGCTGGGTGCAGCGGCGTTTAATAACGAATTCGGTCGACCCAATATCAACGGCTATTTCCGTACCTTCGAGGAAGTGAGCCCGGGGGTAGATGGCGACGAGGTGCGCGGTTACCACAAGCCGATTATGCTGGCCGGTGGTTACGGCAATATGCGCATGGAGCACATCGAGAAAATTGATATGCCGGCGGGCACACCGATTGTGCTGCTGGGCGGGCCGGCGATGCTGATCGGCCTGGGCGGTGGTGCGGCGTCGTCCATGGCATCCGGCGAAAGCGCGGAGAACCTGGACTTTGCCTCGGTGCAGCGGGGTAACCCGGAAATGGAGCGGCGCTGCCAGGAAGTGATCGACCGCTGCTGGGCGATGCGCAAGCAGGGCGAGGACAATAACCCGATTATCTGGATTCACGACGTGGGCGCGGGCGGTATTTCCAATGCGTTGCCGGAGCTGGTCAACGACGGCGGCTGCGGCGCGGAATTCGAACTGCGCGAAGTGCATATCGACGAGCCGGGCATGACGCCGATGGAAATCTGGAGCAATGAGTCCCAGGAGCGTTATGCGCTGGCGATTGCCGCAGACCAGCTGGAGGCCTTCAAGGCGCTGTGTGAGCGTGAGCGTTGCCCCTATGCGGTGCTGGGTTACACCACCGAGGCCAGGGAGCTCAAGGTGCATGACCGTCATTTCGGCGACTACCCGGTGGATATGCCACTGGATGTACTGCTGGGCAAGCCACCCAAAATGACCCGCGATGTACGCCATGAGACCGTAGAGCACAAGGTGTTTGATACCGCCTCGATCGAGCTTGCAGATGCGGTGCAGCGGGTATTGCGCCTGCCCGCGGTGGCCAGCAAATCGTTCCTGATTACCATCGGTGACCGCAGCGTTACCGGCCAGATCAGCCGTGACCAGATGGTCGGTCCCTGGCAGGTACCGGTGGCGGATGTGGCAGTGAGCACCAGCTCGTTCAATGTACACAGCGGTGAGGCCATGGCGATGGGCGAGCGCACACCGATTGCGCTGCTGGATGGTCCGGCCTCGGGACGCATGGCGGTGGCCGAGGCGATTACCAATATTGCCGCCAGCGCAATTAATAAACTGGGTGATATCAAACTCTCCGCCAACTGGATGGCACCGGCGGGGCATCCCGGCGAGGATGCGATTCTGTTCGATACGGTTAAGGCGGTGGGCATGGAGCTGTGTCCGCAGCTGGGCATTGCGATTCCGGTGGGCAAGGATTCGATGTCGATGAAAACCGTGTGGCAGCAGGATGGCGAAGAGCATGCGGTGACCGCGCCACTGTCACTGGTTGTTACCGCCTTTGCGCCGGTGAGCGATGTGCGCAGCACGCTGACGCCACAGTTACAGCAACAGGCGGGCAGCCTGCTGCTGTTGATTGACCTGGGCCGGGGGCAGAACCGCATGGGTGGCTCGGCGCTGGCGCAGGTGTACAAGCAACTGGGTGATACCCCGGCGGATCTGGATGATGCCGGCCTGCTGAAAAACTTGTTTAACCTGGTCCAGGACCTGAACCACCAGGGCAAGTTACTGGCCTACCACGACCGTTCCGATGGTGGCCTGTTTACCACTTTATGTGAAATGGCCTTTGCCGGGCATTGCGGCCTGAGCATCGATATTTCCGGCCTGCTGGGCAGCTCGGTGAGCCCCGATGCCAATCCACTGGATGTGCTGTTTAACGAGGAACTGGGCGCGGTAATCCAGATAAATTCAAATGACATTGAATTTATTATGAATGATCTGCGCGCCGCGGGACTCGGTGACTGCGCCCATGTTATCGGTAGCGTCAGCCAGTCTGACAAGATCGCTATTTATAACGATGTGGAGCCGGTGTTCGAAGACAGCCGCATCAACCTGCAACGGGCCTGGGCAGAAACCAGTTACCGCATGCAGGCGCTGCGGGATAACCCCGAGTGCGCGCAACAGGAATTTGACCTGATACTGGATGATAAGGATCCGGGCATCTCGGCACAGCTCAGCTTTGACCTGAACGACAATGTCGCCGCACCCTATATTGCCACTGGCGTTAAACCCAGAATGGCGATTCTGCGCGAGCAGGGGGTGAACGGCCAGATTGAAATGGCGGCGGCGTTTGATCATGCCGGTTTCAGCAGTGTGGATGTGCACATGAGTGACATACTCAGTGGCCGGGTTTCACTGGCGGACTTTAACGGCCTGGTGGCCTGCGGTGGTTTCTCCTACGGTGACGTGCTGGGTGCCGGTGAAGGCTGGGCCAAGACCATTCTGTTTAATGACCGCGCCCGTGATGAGTTCAGTGCCTTCTTCGAGCGTGATGACAGCTTCGCGCTGGGGGTGTGCAACGGCTGCCAGATGATGGCCAATATCAAGAGTTTGATTCCCGGTGCACAACACTGGCCGCATTTTGTGCGCAATGCATCGGAACAGTTCGAAGCACGGTTCAGCACGGTTGAAGTGCTGGAGTCACCGTCGCTGTTCCTGCAGGGCATGGCGGGCTCACGTATGCCGATTGCAGTGGCCCATGGGGAAGGTCGCGCCGAGTTCAGTGATGCGGCATCAATTGCGGCCAGCCAGCAGGCACTGCGCTATGTGGATCATTATGGCAAGGCAACCGAAACCTATCCGTTAAACCCCAATGGTTCGCCCCAGGGCTTAACCGGTTTTACTACCGACGATGGTCGTGTGACGATTATGATGCCGCACCCGGAACGGGTATTCAGAACCGTGCAGCATTCATGGCACCCGGCGGACTGGGATGAAGACAGCCCGTGGATGCGCATGTTCCGTAATGCGCGGGTATGGGTTGGTTAGTTTTTGAATTTAAAATTAAACAAAGTTGAATAACATGGAAAAAGTATTAATTGTCGGCGGTGCCGGTTTTATCGGTTCGCATACAGCAGACATTCTCATGGAGCAGGGTGTGCGGGTGCGCATCCTGGATAACCTCAGTTCAGGCCATAGATCCAACCTGCCGGACACCCATCCCTTAATGGAATTTATCGAAGGGGATATGCGTGATGCCGATACAGTAAAAGCGGCGATGCAGGATGTCAGCCATGTGGTGCACCTGGCGGCGCAGGTGTCGGTGGTGGCATCGCTGGAAGACCCGCAGTTTTCCGCACAGCAGAATATTATCGGTTACCTGAATGTGCTGGATGCGGCAAAAAATGCCGGGGTCAAGCGCATGGTGTACGCATCCTCTGCGGCGATTTACGGTGAGCCCCACAGCCTGCCACTGAGTGAAGATGTGCCCATGCAGCAGCTCTCACCCTATGGCCTGGAAAAGAAAGTGAATGAAGACTATGCCGATTTATACCATCGTCTGCATGGCTTCTCGGCACTGGGTATGCGTTTCTTTAATGTCTACGGCCCCCGGCAGGATCCAAAATCACCCTATGCCGGGGTGATTGCGCTGTTTATGGATCGCATAAAAGACCAGCTTCCCCTTACCGTGAATGGCGATGGCGAACACACTCGTGATTTTATCTATGTGCGCGATGTGGCACGAACCAATGTGGCCGCGCTGGGTGTGGATGTGCTGGGTGGCTGTAATGTGGCCACGGGTAAAAAAACCTCGCTTAATGATTTAATTAAGGTGTTGTCCGAGATTACCGGCAATACCGCGGAAGTTAGCTATGGCCCAGAACGGGAAGGGGATATCGTTCACTCGCTGGCTGACCCGGCAAAAATGAATACAGCGATTGGCGTGATAGCTGAAACCGATCTCAAAACAGGTTTAACAAAGCTGTTAGCATCCGTTAGTTAATAGATTTACAGTTAGTTACCGGGGAAGCTCGATTGAAATTAAAACATATAGTGAAAGGCCTGGTTGTCTCGGATATTCTGCTCACCGAAGGTGAGCTGACGATTGGTCGTAATGAAGGCAATCACCTACGCCTGGATGATGCCTCGGTGAGTGGTGAGCATGCACGGCTGATTGTCACCTCGAATGAATATATGCCGGAAATGCTGGATGTGGTGGTTGAAGATATGGGCAGCACCAATGGTGTGTATGTGAATGCAGATAAAATATCCCGACAAAAACTCAAGCATGATGATGTGATCCGCATCGGTCACCATGAATTTAAACTGTATGACGAACAGGCCTATACCGGTACGCAGACTGAATATTATGTGCCGGATAATGAGTAAGTTGTACTGTTTATCAGTATTGGCATAAACCTAATCTTTCTGGTTCCCATGCTCCTGGGTGGGAACTTTTTTTTGGGGGGCTGGCTTTTACTGTGACGTATGCATTCCCACGCGGGAGCGTGGGAACGAGAAAGAAATGCCCGCCAGGTGTATGTTGGGGTAGGGCACGCACCCCAACAAATACATCACTACCAATGCAACCGTTGGGGTTCCTGCGTCACCCCAACCTACGTTCCTACGT
The DNA here is from genome assembly GCA_036567985.1 of Gammaproteobacteria bacterium. Taxonomy (GTDB): domain Bacteria; phylum Pseudomonadota; class Gammaproteobacteria; order SZUA-229; family SZUA-229; genus SZUA-229. The sequence continues at coordinate 17,373 of DATCTK010000078.1, forward strand.
TCCATATAGCTTGTTTTCATTAACAACTCACTGCGTATGCATTCCCACGCGGGAGCATGGGAACGAGAAATGCTTGCCAGGTGTAGGTTGGGGTAAGGCACGCACCCCAACAAATGCATCATCACCAATGCAACCGTTGGGGTTCCTGCTGCTTGCTATCAGTCACAGGTATAACAGCACATCACAGCTTTCGCTGCTGCTTTTTTATTTCCCGACTGACAGCCTTTTTTACTCCGGCTTCATCGGCAAATTCCATCCATCGGTTAACCGCAGCCGTCACCTCGTCAATGATCTCTTCTGGCCTGGAAATACTGATCGACTTACCCGTATTAATTAATTCGTCTCTGTTGAAGTGATCCCGCTTGCTGTTCACGCTCATCTGGTGCTGGTTGGTCCATTTGCCGGCGGGGTTGTGGGAGTAGGTGACATCATAGGCGGGTGATAGCCGCCATTTGCCATCTTTGCCCATCAGAAACGAAATATTTTTTGTGTGGTCGTCCTGGTTGCGAGCGATAATATTAAAGAGCATGCGTCGGTATTGCTCCGCTGCTTCTGCCTTGCTGAGACGTAATCTGCGCATCACTTCAAATGCCTGTTCATAACTGTAGGCGCCTGCCATATTAAAATCATAGTGGGCGATGCCGCAGAGTGACTGCATATGCAGTTTTTCACTTCCGGCACGGTCAAATCGTCGGGTCATAAAGTGGGCTCGACCATTCTCTTCCAGCAGCCGGCTTTCGGTGATATTGATGCCAGCGGCTTTTGCCATCAGGTAATAGGCGTATTCAATACGACCGTAACCACTCGGTTCACCTAACTCCAGGTCGGTTACGCCATCGAACTTTAATAACCAGTAGTCGTAACCATCTGGCACATCAGCCTGGCCGGAAATAACATCGCCCTGGTCATTCATTGCAATCACCGCTTTGGGTCTGGCGCCACCGGCGGATGTGCCCACGCGTAGAATATCCAGGATGGCATCGGCATTTTTATGTTCACTGTTGCCCAGCTGGACGTTCAGGCCTTTGCGTTCATTCATGATCGTTTGCGCCAGTTCAACCAGCTCGGTTATTTCGACCGGAACCGATTCATCATACTTGTCGATAACGGGGGGTGAAAACTCCAGCGCCCCCATGCCTCGCTTTGCGGTATAGCAGAGCCGTTCCACTGGGTTGAAGCTGGCACTGTCCCGTCCATTCCTGGCGAGCCAGGCGTCGATAATGCTGTTACCAAACTTGTCCGGTAAGGCATCGGCCAGCAGGCCGGGCAAGCCCAGGAAGGTGTCTTTGTTGAGCGAGGGAAAATAGAACTTGCCATCGCCGAACCTGGCCGCGTCCAGGCTCATTGTAATTGGAGATACATCAAGGCCCTTGTTGAGAAAGTCACTGGCATATTCAAACACCGCATAGCTTCGATCATCCAGCCAGGAGACCGCACCCACCGTGTCGCCCCATAATTTCACAATGGCCGTATCGATTTTTTTTACCATTCTGCATCATCCTTTGCCTGTGACTTGATGCGTTCCCCGGATGCCCGCTGGCGAACCTTGCCGCGGGTTTTTGCCAGCTGCATCGGGCTGATTGAGATCTCGGGTATGAAGTTGTCCAGCTGCTCCAGGGCGCCGAGCTCTCTTAGTACGGCGATAAGGGTTGAGAGCTTGCCTCGCCCTGACTCAAGTGACTTGATGGTGTTGAGGGACAGGGTGGTGGCCTCAGCGAGTTCCTGCTGGGTGGTATTTTTCTGCAGGCGCAAGGTCTTCAGGCGATTGCCCAGTTCCTGTTCGATGGTTTTATCTGACAGCGCATAGAAATCCATAACAGCCCCAAAAAAGTTTATAGAATTAAATTAACCATAATAATAGCCAATTATTAATCTATTGTTGGATGTTGCGAGTGTATAGCATATTGTTTTTATATAACAGGTTAAAATATGACTGTAAAATAGATTATTGATAGATAATGGATTAAATATAGGCTGTTAAATTTATTTGAAGGGCTCATGAAAGCGAAAGGGTGTAATTACTGAGGTAAGGCTTGAAACAGGCTGTGCCGCTAAGGCAGCACAGTTGTGCGGGGCAGTCGGCGACGCTGTTAGCGTGTCGCCGTTTTCATAATCCGCGCTTTCTCGCGGTTCCAGTCACGGTCTTTATCGGCGGCGCGCTTATCGTGTTCCTTCTTGCCCTTGGCAAGGCCAATTTCCAGTTTGGCGCGGCCTTTTTTCCAGTACATTTTCAGTGGCACCAGGGTGTAGCCCTTGCGATCAATCGCGCCGATCAGCTTGTCGATTTCACGGCGGTGCAATAGCAGCTTGCGTGAACGGGTGGGTTCCGGGTTCACGTGGGTAGAGGCGGAGAGCAGGGCGGTGATCTGCCCGCCCAGCCAGTAGAGTTCACCGTCTTTCACCATCACATAGGTGTCGGTCATCTGCACACGGCCATCGCGAATACTTTTCACTTCCCAGCCCTGCAGCACAATGCCCGCTTCGAAGGTGTCTTCGATGAGGTAATCGTGACGCGCTTTTTTATTCAGCGCGATGGTGCTACTGGGTGCTTTCGCAGATTTTTTCTTTTTGTTCTGTGCCATATTGTGTTTGCAGAAACGACGCCAAGGTTGGTAAGAGGCTGCTGATTATACGTGAAGTGACGTGAAGTTAAATCAGCGATTGGCACTGGTTGATAGCTTGGCGTGCCCCTGGTTTTTTCGATGCTTGTTTAATGCGTCGATTTTTATCAGAATGGGGCTAATATGCAGCGGGGCGGATGCATGCATGTCTATAATAAAATCAATGACCTGGCGCATATTCTTAATAATGCGCTTAATTGCTTTAGTCATTAAAATCAATCAGATATAATATAAACATAAAGTAAAATATAACCATAAATTACAAGGCGATTATCTATGTCTAGCGAAGTGCGGCAATCCATTCACGGGCAGTGGTCGGGGCGAATGGCATTTATTCTTGCGGCCACTGGCTCTGCGGTGGGGCTGGGTAATATCTGGAAGTTTCCCTATATCACCGGTGAGAATGGTGGTGGTGCCTTTGTGCTGGTGTACCTGTTTTTTATTGCCGCCGTGGGCATTCCAATTATGATTGCCGAGGTGATGATGGGACGCCGTGGTCGACAGAGCCCGATCAATACCATGCGCAGCCTGGCCGCCGAAGAAGGCCGTCCCCAGGTCTGGTCGTTGCTGGGCTGGTTCGGGGTTATCGCCGGTTTTCTGATTCTGTCCTACTACAGTGTGATTGCCGGCTGGGCACTGTCCTATGTGTTCCGCACTGCCAGTGGGCTGTTTACCGGCGCCACAGCGGATGGTGTAAACAGTATTTTTGTCAGCCTGGTGTCCGACCCGGAAAAGCTGCTGGCCTGGCATACCCTGTTTATGCTGGCCACCATGATGGTGGTGGCGCGGGGCGTGCGTAATGGCCTGGAAAAACTGATTACCATTTTAATGCCCGGCCTGTTTATTCTGCTGCTGGTGCTTTTGTTCTATTCCGCCTCCACCGGTTACTTTATGCAGGGGGTGGAATTCCTGTTTACCCCGGATTTCAGCAAGCTCACCGGCCCCGGCGTACTCACCGCCATGGGCCATGCCTTCTTTACCCTGAGCCTGGGGATGGGGGCGATTATGGTGTATGGCTCCTACCTGCCGAAAAATACCTCGATTGCCAAAGCCACGGTGACCATTGCGCTGGCGGATACCCTGGTGGCGATTACCGCCGGGCTGGTGATTTTCCCGATTGTGTTTGCCAACGGGCTTGAACCGGCGGCGGGCCCCGGGCTGATTTTCCAGACCCTGCCGATCGCCTTCGGCAAGATGCAGGCGGGTGTGCTGATCGGTACGCTGTTTTTTATTCTGCTGGTGTTTGCCGCCTGGAGCTCCTCCATCTCGCTGATTGAACCGGCAGTGGCCTGGCTGGTGGAAAATCACGGCATGAATCGCCTGTATGCCTCGGTATTTATCGGCATCGCTACCTGGACGCTGGGGCTGGGTTCGATGCTGTCGTTTAACCTGTGGTCCGGCTACACATTGTTCGGGCTGAGTTTCTTTGACTTTCTCGATTACCTCACGGCGAACATTATGCTGCCCCTGGGTGGCCTGTTTATTGCCATCTTTGCCGGCTGGCTGATGCGCCCCAGTTCCAGTAAAGACGAGCTCAGGCTGGGTAAAATCAGTTATAATGTGTGGCTCGTTCTGGTGCGCTTTGTGGCACCGGTCGCTGTGTTGCTGATCTTTTTAAGAGCCATCGACGTGATTAAACTGGGCTAGCCAGGCCGGCCCGGTCAACAGTAAATAATAGGTTGTTGTGTGACACAGATTTCCCGAAATGCGCTGGTACCTTACTCGGTAGAGGAGATGTACCAGCTGGTTGATGATATTGAATCCTATGCGCAGTTTCTGCCCTGGTGTCGTTCCACCGAAGTGATTTCCAGGGACCCCAACGAGGTCCGGGCCAGCATAGAAATAGCGCGGGGCGCGCTGCACAAGTCGTTTACCACGCTGAACCGGATGCAGCGCAACAAGATTATCGAAATGCGCCTGGTGAAAGGGCCGTTCAAGCACCTGGAAGGCTACTGGCGCTTTGATGCCCTCAAGGACAACAGCGCCAGCAAGATTTCGCTGGATCTTGAATTCGAGTTTGAAAGCAAGCTGGTGGCCTTTGCCGCCGGTTCGGTATTCAACCAGATTGCCAATTCCATGGTGGATGCCTTCTGTAAGCGGGCAGTAGAGGTGTACGGTGAGCGAATCTGAGACAAACTCAGTAGTAGAGCTGGAACCCGAGATGATTCAGGTGGAAGTTGCCTATGCGCGCCCCGAGCGGCAGGTGATATTGCCGGTCATGTTGCCGGCGGGGTCAACCATCGAGCAGGCGATTGAGCAGTCCGGCGTGCTCAGCGAGTTTCCCGAGATTGACCTGAGCCAGAACAAGGTGGGCATCTTCGGCAAGCTGTCGAAGAAAACTGCCGAGCTGAAAGCAGGTGACCGGGTGGAAATCTACCGGCCCTTGCTGGCGGATCCCAAGGAAGTGCGTCGTAAGCGCGAAGCGGAAGGTAAGCGTATGAAAAAGGGCGGCGGTGATGCGGAAGGCACCGCTGATAGTCCAGCTGCTGATAACCCGGCTGATACTGCCAGCGAGGCAAAGACGGATAAATAACAGGCCTGTAAGCCTGTGTAATCAGCCTGCTACTGGCCGGGTTTTTTTCTCATAAAGCTTATTAGGTTTATTCTGTAAGCGATTGAAAAATAATAAAAAATATTTTATTAGACCGCGTGGCCGGGCTGCCAGCTTGCAGCCAGTCACACAGTGTCAGCTAGAGCCCTTCCATACCGGCTGGCAACTGCATTTCAGGTGTAGGGTCGTTGTCGATTTCTTTCTTATCGCCATCAATATTCGGTTTATAGGCGCTGTCATCAATCCGCTTCAGGCGATCCCCCTCAAAGAACAGGGTCAGGCGAGAAAAAACCGCTTCTTCATTGCCGGGCTTGAGGTAGTAAATGTAATCCCAGCGATCCTGGTGAAACGGGTCGGTGAGTAAGGGCGTACCCAGCAGGTACAGCACCTGCTGACGGCTCATGCCCACTTCCAGTTTCTGCAGCACTTCCGGTTTCACTTCATTGCCCTGTTGAATATCGATACGGTGTGGCTGGCAGGCGGCCAGTGACAACAGCAGGCCAAGGGCAACACAAAGGTTTAATATGGTTTTCTTACACATAGTTTAATGATACTTATTTGCATTCGCGTATAATAGGCCCGAAATACTAACCCATATCCCCCTCAAAAACAGCAGGAGTTTGATTTGGAAACCTCTGATTTAAAAAAGGCCGGCCTCAAGGTCACCCTGCCACGCATGAAAATACTCGAGCTGCTGGAATCCTGTCGGCTGCGTCACCAAAGTGCTGAAGATATCTACAAGGCCTTGCTGGAGCAGGGTGAGGAAATCGGCCTGGCAACTGTTTACCGCGTGCTGACCCAGTTTGAGGGCGCCGGTCTGGTAACCCGCCATCATTTTGAAGGTGGACAGGCAGTATTCGAGCTGAACGAGGGCGAGCATCACGATCACCTGGTGTGTGTCAGTTGTGGCAAGGTGGTGGAATTTGTTGATGAGGTGATTGAACAACACCAGAAACAGATTGCCAAAGATAACGGCTTTAAGATTACCGAACACAGTTTGATTATCTACGGGCATTGTCAAGACTGCCAGAAAAAATGAAATGGAAGAACTGAAGTAGAAAAGCTGAAGCAGAAAAGCCGAAGATTTTAAAAACAACGACCGCCATCAATGCAATCAACCAAAGTAAAACCCGGCATTACTCAGGCCTACAGCTTTGAGCAATACCTGCAGAAAATAACCGCGCATTGTGGTGAAGATGATCACCTGCGTCAGGCCTGCCAGATTGTCTGGGAATTGCCGTCACAGGAAGATAACTTACCCAGCGGGCTGGATGTGGCGTTGATCCTGGCAGAGCTGGGTGTGGATAAAACCACGCTGATTGTCACTCTGCTGAGTGACTTCCGCCTGAAACAGCCCGCGTTTATTGAGCGGCTGGCAGAACGCTTTGGCGAGGAAACCCAGCGACTGGTTAAAAAAGTGCGCTGGTTGCACGACTTTCACTTTCAGGACATCACCGAGAATTCCCCGGAACAGACCGAACGTCTGCGTCGCATGCTGCTGTCGATGGTGGATGATGTACGGGTTATGCTGATAAAAATGGCCTACCGTGTGCAACGTCTGCGCATGCTGGCCAGTTCCGATACCACCGAGCGCTATAACATTGCCCGGGAAACCCTGGAAATTTTTACCCCACTGGCCAACCGGCTGGGCATAGGTCAGTTGAAATGGGAAATGGAAGACCTGTCATTCCGTTATCTCGAACCGGAAACCTATCGGCGCATTGCCAAACTGCTGGAAGAGCGTCGCGAAGAGCGCGAAGCCTATATTAACCACGCGGTTGATGAAATCAAAAATATGCTGCAGGCAGCAGGGGTGGACGCAGAAACCTATGGCCGCCCCAAGCACATCTACAGTATCTGGAAAAAAATGACCGGCAAGCACAAGGAGTTCTCCGAACTGTTTGATGTGCGTGCCATCCGCATTACGGTGAATACCGTGGCGGAATGTTATACCGTGCTGGGTCTGATTCACGGCCGTTGGCGGCATATCAGCAAGGAGTTTGACGACTATATCGCCAACCCCAAGGAAAACGGTTATTCGTCACTGCACACCGCGGTGTATGGCCCGGAAGGCAAGCCGCTGGAAATCCAGATTCGTACCCACGAGATGCATCAGTTTGCCGAGTACGGTGTTGCCGCGCACTGGCGTTATAAAGAAGGCAGTGCCAGTGATCTCAGCCTGGAAAAAGGGATTTCCTCGCTGCGCAAATTGCTCGACCCGAAAGAAACCGAAGATGAAGAACTGATTGACAGTTTTCATACCGAACTGTTTCCGGATCGGGTGTTTGTGTTGACACCAAAGGGCAAGATCATGGACCTGCCCCAGGGTGCCACACCGTTAGACTTTGCCTATATTATTCACACCGACATTGGCCACCGTTGCCGTGGTGCAAAAGTTAATGGCCGCATCGTGCCGCTAACCTATGAGTTACAGAACGGTGAAAAGGTGGATGTTCTCACCAGCAATACCCCGGCACCCAGCCGCGACTGGATGAACCCGAACCTGGGTTATCTGAAAACAAAACGCGCCCGTGCCAAGGTCAAAAGCTGGTTTAAACAACAGGATTACGAACACAATAAACTCGATGGCAAGGCCAGTTTCGATCGTGAAGTCAATCGGCTGGGTCTGCATAATATCAGCCTGCAGAAACTGCTCGAACACTACCACATGGAGAGTGTCGATGATTTCTACGCGGCTATTGGTCGGGGCAATATCACCCATGGCCAGCTCGCCAACGCCTTGCACGATCTGTTTACTAAACCTGATGAAAGCATTCCGCTGGATGCCACCCGGCGAGTGTCGAAACGCAAATCACATAATGCAGATGATGTGCGTATTCGTGGCGTCAGTAATCTGCTCACTACCATGGCGAACTGTTGCAAGCCGGTGCCCGGTGACGAGATTGTGGGTTTTATTACCCGGGGACAGGGTGTGGCGATTCACCGTAAGGATTGCACTAATATTCTCAACCTGGAAAACGACAAACGGGATCGCCTGATCGAAGCCGACTGGGGTGATGATATCGCCGAAACCTATCCCGTCTCGTTATTTATCGAAGCCTATGACCGGCAGGGATTATTGCGCGATGTGAGTAAGGTGTTGTCCGATGAAAAAGTGGATGTGATCGGTGTTAACACCGCCTCCAATAAAAATGAACAGACCGCCGAGATGACTATTACGGCTGAAATTACCGACCTGGATCAGCTGGGCCGGGTAATGGATAAAATTTACCAGTTGCAGAATGTAATCAGCGTCAGTCGACAGCATAGTTAATATACCGGTCTGGTCGCTGAACACGAATGTATTAAGTTGCGTAACGAAGATGATCAGGCAGCTTAGAAAATATACAGAGCACAATGGAGTTGAATTATGGTGACCTCGTTTATTTTAATGAATGTTAAACGTCAGGCTGTCAACGATATCGCTGAAGCCCTGCTCAATCTGAGTGGCATTTCTGAAGTCTATTCAGTGACCGGCCAGTATGACCTGGTGGCTATAGCACGGGTGAACAACAATGATGATCTGGCGGAACTGGTGACGGATAAATTATCAAAAATTGACGATATTGAACGCACCGATACCATGCTGGCATTCAAGACCTATTCCAGGCATGACCTGGATGCGATGTTTGCTGTTTGATTTAAAAACAAAACGCAAAAGCGTGTCGGTCCGCGAATGAACGCTCACGTAGGGTGGCATCAAGCGAAGCGGATCCACCGTGTGCTGCAGGACGGTTTACCATAACTGTTTTCCTCGCATGCCGAAAAATAAAACAGTGCTCGTACCCTCGCAAGAGTATGGGAACCAGTTAGACTCAAACCCTGTTTTTCATTTGCGTTTATTGGTGTTTATTGGCGTTTATTCGCGGATTTTTTTACTGCTTCCCACGCTCCCGTGTGGGAACGAGTCAGTGATTTATCCGTACGGCTGTTTTTCTGTTTGACTGTAGTGCCAGGCTAAATGCTCGCGGGCTGGCGCTGGCGCAGGAAGATCATGCTGACCAGTGCGACCACCAGAAGCTGTGCACCGAGGGTCTCCAGGGTTGGGTAGATACCCAGTAGTTCGAAACTCGGCATTGCAATCAGGTCGACCGGAAGCCAGCCGGCTTCCTGCAGTGCGGCCACGCCGTGCCCTGCAAATACCACAGCCAGGATGAACAGAATGGCTGCGTTGACGCGGAATACCAGCTTCAGCGGCAGGCGGATGCTTGAGCGCAGGATGATCCAGCCCAGTGCCAGCAGGCTGAACACTGCGGCGAGAATGCCACCCCAGAGTGAAGGCTCACTCCCGGGCTCTGCCTGCAACCAGAGTGCCTGGTAGAAAAGTACAGTCTCGAACACCTCGCGATAGACGGCTATGAAAGCAATAAAGGTCAGTAGCCACAGGTTTTTTCCGTTGAGCGCATGGCGCACCTTGCCGTCAACGAATTCACGCCAGCGTGTGGCGTGGGTTTTGTCATGCAACCAGAAGCCGACGTAGAGTACTACCCCGCAGGCAAGCAGGGCGGTGAGCCCTTCGGTCAGCTCGCGTCCCGCACCGCTGATCCTGAACAGGTAGTTGGATACGGCCCAGGTGGCCCCGCCCAGTACCAGTGCGCCAATCCAGCCGGCGTGCAGGTAGGGAAGGGTGTCGCGACGACCGAGTTTTAGCAGTACCGCGGTGATGGCGCCAAGTAGCAGGATTGCCTCCAGCCCTTCGCGTAGAAGGATGACATAGGCACTGACAAACCCCATCGAAGCAGTCATGGTGTTTTCATTGAGGGCCGTGGAGGCACGCTGAAGATCAGCCGTTACCGTCTCGTACTGCTGCTGTATCTTGTTGAGAGGCGCTTCGGCGCGGATCATTTCACGGTAGGCCAGCATTGCCTGCTCGATTGATCTGGTCAGGCCGGGGTCGGTGCTGGACAGTGCCGCCTCACCCAGTTCGAAACCATCCAGGTAAGCAGATAGAGCCAGTTGATAGGCTTCCTGTGGGTATTCATTACGGTATTCCTGCAGGCTTGTGGCCAGCAGTTGAGCGGCAATGGAGAGCGCGCCCTGGCCACTGGCGATGGCAGCTGGCGAGCTGCGTAGATAGGCAAGCACCGCCACACCGTCCTCACCATATTGCTGTTTGACTTCGGCAGGTGTCAGCGCTGTCAGGCTTGCCAGGTCGGGGATCCAGCCCTGAACCGCGGAATTGTTCCACAACTCCCTGCCATCGTTGCGGGCACTGTCGCTGAAGGCAAAGCTGGAAACATAAAAAGCCAGTGCCCAGCGTTGCTCCTTGCTGAAATTATCGTAGGCTGTCATCGCGGTGCCTTCTACACCCTGGGAGATGGCTGAGTAGAGTCCCCAGACACTGCGTTCCTGCTGGCGCGCCATGTCCTGGAAATTGACTGGTGGTGGGCTGAGAGTGGCCGCCTCAGGTCCCAGGCCGTTGCCGCTGATGCCATGGCAGCTGGCACAGTTGTCGGCATAGAGCTGCTTGCCGCTGGCGACTGATGGTGGAAGACGGGGGGAAACATTCACCGGGTAACTGGCGATGAGTTGCTGCGAGAGGTTGTGCACCAGTGCATTGACACTGGAAGAAGCGGCACGCTCATCGATGGCCTGTTGTAAGCGGGTTGCACCCGAGAGCAGTTGGGGGGTAACACTACGTGGTTCCAGTGCCCTGACCATGCCCGCGACCTGGGAGGAGAACTCCTGCATCTCGACATATTCGCCACTGTTCACCACCTTACCGTCCTGCACGGTGGCTGGATAATCGACCCGGATATAATCAAGCATATGCAGGATCACTTCGGGCTTGCCTGCCGCCATTACCGGGCCTGTGATGATAATAAGCGCCAGTAGCGCGCATAAGCGGGGCAACGAACGAGTGATGTTCATGGGGCTCGGTCCTGACTGTGTGTGATAATCTAAATGATAATTATTACTATTTAACATCAGATGGCAATGAAATGCAAGCACAGAGGCGAGGTTTTAAGCCTCGTTCATGTCGGCGCCTTAAAAGCGGAGGGAGATAGAATGCTGCATGTTTGTGTCAGGCGATTGTGCATATTACCCGGTTGATGCAGCGGGGCTGTTTATTTGTAAGGGCAGGTGATGACACCAGGGCCCAGATAGTAATTTGTCTTACTCACCAAGGGGTAGTAACAGTTTTGTATGTTCTCGCATGAATTCTAAAAACACATTAGCGGTAACGGAGAGCCTTTTACCGTTGACCCTGACGATGTGCCAGTAGCGCTCCAGGGGAAAGCCTTCCACATCAAGCATACACACCTCGCTTTGTTCGGCGGCCATGCTCAGGGTGCTGCCGGATAAAATCGCCAGACCCAGACCGCCAACCACCGCCTGCTTGATGGCTTCATTGCTGCCCAGTTCCATCCTGACATTCAAGGGCACGCCTTTGTCCTTAAAGGTGCGTTCTATGGCCAGACGCGTTCCCGAGCCCCGTTCACGCATCAGGAACTGCTGGTGTGCCAGCTCTTCGAATGGGATATTTTTCTGTCCGGCGAGGGGGTGAGATAGTGGTGCCAGTACCACCAGCGGGTTTGGCAAAAACGCATCGGACTCGACATCAATATCTTCCGGTGGGATGCCCATAATATAAAGATCATCTTCATTCCTGGAAAGGCGTTCTAATAACCTGTCCCGGTTGAGCACTTCCAGTCGTATATCAATATCGGGGTACTGCTTACAGAAAGGTCCCAGCAGGCGTGGCATAAAATACTTGGTGGTAGTCACTGCAGAGATTTTCAGGGTGCCCTGCTTCATGCCCTTGTAGTCGGCGACGGTCTGTTCAAACTGACCCCAGGTGTTCAGCCATTCAGCACAGGTGGCATACAGCTCTTCACCCAGTTCGGTTAAAAACACTTTTTTACCAATTTGCTCCACCAGCGGTAAACCGATTTCTTCGTGCAATACCTTGATCTGCTTCGATACCGTGGGTTGACTGACGTGCATTTCCCTGGCCGCCGCAGTAAAGCTGCTGAGCCGGGCTACGGCTTCAAAGGTCCTGAGCTGCCTGAGTGTGATGCGTAACATGTCGACGGCCTCGCAATTAAACATAGCCTTAAGGCTATCATTATTCGTCTAATTATTCATTAGTAAAATAGTCAGGTATTTTCTAGACTGACCTCACCAAATTGGCGCTACATGCTGGAAGGAGGTTTTATGCAATCGTTGGCTGATTTTCTTATGCCGGTTTCGGTGATGGCGGCCCCGCTGCTGTTATTGATGGCTGGACTGGTGCCCGCAGGCTGGGCCAATGCGCATGCGGGGTTTATGGTTCGCCTGAATCTGTTAATGGCCCGGCTGGCGCTGGTTTGTGCCCTGTTAGCGGCCAGCCTGTTTCCATTTGCAAGTGTCAGCAGCTGGGTAGTCTATTCACAGACCTTACCCGGTGGAGTAGGCGCGTTCTCCATTGGCACGCTTATCAACAGTGTCACCATCATTATGTTGTTACTGGTTTCATTTGTGGGTGTCATTGTCTCGGGCTATGCGCGTAATTACCTTCAGGGGGAGACTGACCGGGGGCGTTTCCACAAATACCTGAGCCTGACACTGGCGTCGATCCTGACCCTGATTGTATCCGGTAACCTGCTGCTGTTCTCCATGGCATGGATTGCGACCAGTTTATTCCTGCACCAGCTATTAATGTTCTATAAGCAACGTCCGGCAGCAGCCCTGGCTGCCCACAAGAAGTTTGTTGCCAGCCGTATCAGCGATGTCTGCCTTTTGCTTGCAATTTATCTGATTGGTTCAACGCTGCATACCCTGGAGTTCGAAACCCTGTTTGCAGTGATGAGCGAGTGGTCCGGTCCTTTACCTGCCGCGCTGCACTGGGCCGCTGGCCTTATTGTGATCAGCGCCGCGCTTAAGTCCGCCCAGTTCCCGTTTCATGGCTGGCTGATCCAGGTGATGGAAGCACCTACGCCGGTATCAGCCCTGTTGCATGCCGGTATTGTAAATGCCGGTGCTTTCCTGGTTATTCGCATGAGTCCGGTGATGGCGGATTCGCCCACGGCGATGTTGATGCTGGCGCTGATCGGTCTGGTTACATTGGCGCTGGCGTCACTGGTGATGCTCACGCAAACCAGCATCAAGGTGTCACTGGCATGGTCTACCAGCGCACAAATGGGTTTTATGTTGCTGGAGTGTGGCCTTGGGTTGTATAGCCTGGCGATGCTGCACCTGGTGGCTCACTCCCTGTATAAGGCCCATGCGTTTCTGGCTTCGGGAAGCGGGGTGGATGCTTATCGTGCGCCTGAAATTCACTTTTCCCCTGCAGGATTATCCGGCTGGCGCCAGGCAACAGCACTATCTATTACCGTGCTAACTACGCTAGTGATAGGTGGCCTGTTCGGTATTACCCTGGATAGTCAGCCCGCTCTGCTGGCAGCAGGCGCCATTGTGGCCGTTGCATTAAGTCAGCTCATGTTGCAGGCGCTAAACATACAAAGCGAGAGCTCGTTTCTGTTACGTGCAGCAGCGCTGAGCCTGCTGGTTTGCCTGTCCTACTTCAGTTTACATCATGGGTTTGAACTGATGATTGCCGGTAGCGTATTGCCGCTTGATGAAACACAGGGAGGGTTCCACAACATAATGGCGATGCTTGTTATCGGTGTGTTTGCAGGCTTGCTGTTAATGCAGCGAACATTGAAGTCGGATCATTCCGCATTGCGCGAAAAAATGTATATGCATCTGTACAACGGTTTTTATATTGATGTGTATCTAACGCGTGTGCTGCAACGTATCTGGCCAGTACCCACTTCGACCATTAAATATTATGGAGATTGATCATGTCTGTTCTTAAAGCAACTGTATGTAAGGAAGTAGATGATGCAACTCATATTGAAGCAGCATCAGCTGGTGGCAAGAAGCATAGATCGCACATGCTCGATAAACAGATTGAGACAGCCTGTGCACGCATTGCGCCACTGTGGCCGTTAAAACACTTTGTTGCGGTCAATCCGTTTTTTGGTCTGAGTGATAAACCATTCCAGGATGCCTCTGATACCCTGGCCAGAATACTGGGTCATGGCATTTATATGTCCCGTGATTATTATGCCGGGCAGCTGGCATCCGGTCGAATAACAGATGAAGACCTGCAGGCAGCCATAGAACTCTACCAGAGCGAGCTGGATGTGGCCGGGATAAAGCGCATACTGTCGACTAAAGCTCCACAGCCGAGGATGGGAATGGCGCCGGTCAGCGAGATACTTGAACAGGTGGAAGGCGGCTTATGGAGCAGCTTTGTTACTGAACGTATCAGTTTGCACTGTGCCGCCTATTTTGATCTGGGGCAGGCGAGTGTGTCGATGCCATGGCGTGACCAGTCTTTATATTCTTCCTGGCGAAAAGCCGCATCAATCGATATGAGTCCTGCGATGATGGGGCTGGGTGATTTTCGCGATGCGGTGACCAGGCTGCCGGATAACCCACGGCAAGCAATCGCCCGGGCAGTGGAACAGCTGGCGATACCCGAGGAGGCCATTGAACGCTATTTGCATGCGTCACCACTACTGTCCGGAATAAAACAAATCAAAAGCCTTGAAAGTATTGAAGCCTCTGGGTTTAAAGGGTAAAACCCATTGATACGACTCAACAACCCAAAGGCTTCAACATGTATAGAAATACACGATTTGGTCAGATAATGG
>DATCTK010000079.1:0-13775 GCA_036567985.1 Gammaproteobacteria bacterium
TGGCCGCGTTTGATAACCTGTATTTGCCCCGCCTGCACCGCAAGGGATTTACCGCACCCAATATTGGCGACTACGGCCAGGGCAACTCGGCCCCCGGCGGTTATGTGATGCCATCCCGGCCGGGACTGTATGACAGCGTGCTGGTGCTGGACTATAAAAGCCTCTATCCCAGTATTATCCGCACCTTCCGCGTCGATCCCTATGCGCGCATTGCCGCACTGAACCTGCCCGAGGATGAAACCATCCCCGGCTATGACGGCGCCAGCTTTGCCAAACAGCAGCACATTCTGCCGGAGATTATTGCCGAGCTGTGGCAGGCACGGGATCGCGCCAAGCAGGACAACAACGGCGCCCTCTCCCAGGCGATTAAAATTATTATGAATTCTTTTTACGGCGTTCTCGGCACCCCCGGCTGCCGTATCCATGATTCCCGCCTCACCAGCTCGATCACCAAACGCAGCCACGACATTATTAAACAGAGCGTGAAACTGATTAATCAGCAGGGCTACGAGGTGATTTACGGTGACACCGACTCGGTGTTCGTCTCACTCGATGCCGCGGTGGATGAACAGACCGCGGATCGCATTGGCCAGCAGCTGACGCAAGGCATTAACCAGTACTGGCAGGATTTTATGCGCAATGAATTCGACTGCGAATCCTACCTGGAAATGGAATATGAAACCCACTTCAGCCGTTTTTTTATGCCCACCATCCGCGGCTCGGAACAGGGCAGCAAAAAACGCTATGCCGGCGTGGTTAAGCGCAATGACAAGAGCAAACTGGTATTCAAGGGACTGGAAAATGTGCGCACCGACTGGACCCGGCTGGCGCGTGATTTCCAGTATCAGCTGTACCAGAAAGTATTCAACGACGAGGCCTATGACGACTATATCCGCCAGACCGTCAAACAGCTGTACCGTGGCGATTATGACAATGACCTGATCTATCGCAAACGCCTGCGCCAGCCGTTGTCCGAATATAACCGCAATGTGCCGCCCCATGCCCGTGCTGCACTCAAGGCAGAAGCGTATTTCAGCGAGCATCACCTGCCCTCGCGCTACCGCAATAAGGGCTGGATTGAATATGTCATGACCCTCAACGGGCCGGAAGCGGTGGAGTGCCAGAACTCACGACTGGACTATGATCACTATATAGAGCGGCAACTGCAGCCGGTTGCCGACAGCATTCTGGGGGTGCTTAATGATTCAATGCACAATATACTCGATAAACAGATCAGCCTGTTCTAGAAGGAGATATCCATGACATTTGTGGTCACTGAAAACTGCATCAAATGCAAATACACCGACTGTGTTGAAGTCTGCCCGGTCGACTGTTTTCACGAAGGCGAAAACTTTCTGGTCATCGACCCGGAAGAATGCATCGACTGCCAGCTGTGCGTACCAGAATGCCCCGCCGAAGCCATTTTCGATGAACAGGACCTGCCGCCGGAACTCAACCACTTCCTTGAGCTGAACGCCGAACTCGCCAAACAGTGGCCGGTGATCTCTGAGATGAAACCAGCGCCGGAAGACGCCGAGGAATGGGACGGCAAGCCCGACAAGCTACAATATCTGATCAAATAGCCCGCATAAAAAGCCAGCAACGAGCGGGGCAGCGGCCTGAGCCACCCGAACAGGCGATTCCCCCACAGATTATGCTGTTATAATCTGTAACAAGCCGGGGAGCGGGCGATGCCACTGTAACTTTTGTCACATACAGTATCTTAAGCCGCTACCCAGGGTACCTCTGAACAATGATGACATATCTCTGGCTTACAGGTGTGTTCGCAATCAAGGCAGTGTTTTGAAAGCAGGCTGAAGCCTGGTGAGAAACGCTAACGCAGAGTGCGGACACACCTGTAAGCCCCGAAGGGCGAGGCCTGAAGCGCACATCTACGGTGTGGCCTACATGGATGTAGGTCAGGGGCGTGAGCAGGAGCGGAAGCTTTGTGCTTCTTGTAAAGGACCGGGCCATTCACTGCGAAGCACGCCTTGTAGCTGCACGCTTCAGGTCTCGCAGAGACATATCAGCATTGTTCAGAGGTACCCTAGAATCTCCGGTTTGCACGAAGCAAGCGAGTGAAGCCGCACGCATGCGATGTATTCTTTATCCAGGGCATTTGTATGCAGTTAGACCAGCCAGAAATCCGCACCCTTGAGCAAACCGGCAAGAGCCGCCTGCAACAACTCAACCACACCTACCCGGAACTCTCGCAGATTCATGATCCGCTGTGGCATGACACCATCGAACACGCCAAACTGATGCAGGTGGACGCGGACACCACCCTGTTTAGCGGTGCCGCCACCTGCAATAACTTTATGTTTATTCTCGAAGGCACCATTCGCATCTATCAGACCGCCGAGGATGGCCGCGAGATCACCCTGTACCGGGTGGAAGCCGGTGACCTGTGCATACTCAGCCTGAACAGCCTGCTAAAGAAAAAATCCTTTAATGCCATCGCGGTCACCGAAACCCCGGTCAGAGCGCTGGCACTCAGTTCGGAAAATTTCAAGAACATGATGAACAGCGCCGCCACCTTCCGCGACTATGTTATCAATATTCTCACCGAGCGCCTGTGCGAAACCATCTATATGGTGCAGGACACCGCCTTCAACCACCTCAATATGCGCCTTGCCTGCATGCTGGGCAGCCTGTTTGAACGCAATAAAAGCCCGGTGCTGCACATAACCCACCAGAGTATCGCGCTGGAACTGGGCACCACCCGCGAAGTGATCAGCCGCATTCTAAAAGAGTTTGAACGGCAGAACTGCGTCAGACTGTCACGGGGAAAAATCGAACTGGCCTCGGCCGAAGGCCTGCAATGGTTTTCGCAAAATACCAATGGCAACAACCTGCCGGGACAGACAGGCGGCGACTAGACAGGCCTGCAAACATCGGGGGCTTTGTGTGTTTAGTCACATACCTTGCCCGACGACTCCCCTATATTGCGCCCATCAGGCCTTATGAGCGAAACAATAGACAACAATATTGTACGTAGGGTTTGCTCTTCACAGCACAGGGGACGTGCTGTATATTTTCTGCCACGGGCCGCGCAAACGGCCACTGCAACTGACCAGCCTGATCACCAGCCTGTTATTTTGAATCCACAATCGACAGATTGCTAATATCGGGAATCTCCACCGTCTCGTCTTTTTTAAGCTCACCCATATCACTGCCTGGCGGCGCCAGATCCAGACCGCTCAAATCCACCTCGGGCGCAGTCGCGGTATTTTCTCCGTCCTGCATATTACTGCCCGGCGGCAGAATACTGGCACCCAGATCGGAAATCTCATTTGCGCTGATACCCAACGGATCGGTTTTTGGCGCGGCTGGTGCATTACTATTGGCGCGACTGCTACTTGCAGCTGGCGCTGCTGTCTGAGCCGGTGCTGGCGCTGGCGTTGCCGCCGGCGCCGCAGCGGGGGCAGCAGCACTTTCAGCGGGCGGGGCGACTGCAGCCTCCGCCAGTGATTTCACCTCACACTGTGCACCGGCATTCTGCAGCGCAGATTTATATTTATTTGCGGTAGCCTGATCAATGTTCTTTTTAATCACCACCCGCTTACCGGAAAACAGCTGCGCCAGTTTGGCCGCATCGGCCTTGAACATAGACGCTACTTTGGCTTTTACCTGATCAAGTTCGGCACCCTCGACAATTTCACCGTAGAATGCCACTTCATATAATTCTTCACTCATTGGGCTTGCCCTTTGATATCCTCAAACACATACACATGCATGTGCATTTCACACTATACTTTGCTTAACCGCTAACACAAACTGGTCACACCAGACCACGCAACGGGGTAACTACTTATCCTGTTATTTATAGATGAAAACGCGGTAAAAATCGCGCAAAAAAAGATGACGACATTCATATTATGAAGAAACACACAGAAACCTCGCGCATTACCCCCAGTGGCCATATGGAAACCCTGTCGCAACTGGAGGTCAACCAGCTGAAAAAAAACAGCGAATCCGGCAGCACCTATGACATCTATCGCCGCTGCTCACTGGCGGTAATGAATGTCGGCAGCGAAGTCGACAACACCAAACAGGTGCTGGAAACCTATGAAGACTTCGATATACGCGTGGTGCAACAGGAGCGCGGTATCAAGCTTGAAGTCGAGAATGCACCGGCCAGTGCCTTTGTCGATGGCCAAATGATCAACGGCATCCAGGAACACCTGTTCTCCGTACTGCGCGATATCGTCTATGCAAAAAACGAAATTTCCTCCAATAATAAATTCGACCTCGACAGTGAGCGAGGTGTCACCAATGCGGTATTCCATATACTGCGCAATGCAAATATTCTAAAACCGCAGAAAGACCCCAACCTGGTGGTGTGCTGGGGCGGCCATTCAATCCAGCGGGTTGAGTACGACTACACCAAGGAAGTGGGGCACCAGCTCGGCCTGCGCGGCCTGGATATCTGCACCGGTTGCGGACCCGGCGCAATGAAAGGCCCGATGAAGGGCGCAACCATCAGCCACAATAAGCAACGCATCAAAAATGGCCGGTATGTGGGCATGACCGAGCCGGGCATTATTGCCGCCGAATCACCCAACCCGATTGTTAACGAGCTGGTCATTATGCCGGATATCGAAAAACGCCTGGAAGGTTTTGTGCGCAGTGGCCATGGCATTGTGGTATTTCCCGGCGGCGCCGGTACGGCGGAAGAAATCCTGTATATTCTGGGTGTCCTGCTCAATCCGGAAAACAAGGAACTGCCCTACCCGCTGATTTTAACCGGCCCCAAGGAATCGGAAGAATACTTCAAACAGATTCACCATTTTATCGAAAACACCCTGGGTTTCGAGGCGCAGCAACGTTATAAAATCATTATCGACGATCCGGCTCTGGTGGCCCGCGAAATGAAAAGCGGCATGGAAGCTGTCAAGGATTTCCGCCGTGCAAATAATGATGCCTATTACTTCAACTGGATACTCAAGGTCGAACGTGAGTTCCAGCAGCCGTTTATACCCAACCACGATAATATGGCCAAACTGGAAATACACCGCGACATGGCCAACCACCACCTGGCGGCCAACCTGCGTCGCGCTTTTTCCGGTATTGTTGCGGGCAATGTAAAAGAAGAAGGCATACAGGCGATCGAAGAACACGGCCTGTTTGAGATACGCGGTGATAACAGCATTATGCAACCACTGGATCAACTGCTGGAATCCTTTGTACAACAGGGGCGCATGAAACTTCCAGGCACCCAGTACACGCCCTGTTACAGGATAGTAACCTGAACACAGCGAATTAATTACTGGCGTCTTAATAAAAAAGACATAAAATAATTCTATAATCTTTAAAAAGGGATTCCAGACGTAAGCAGAACCTGTCTGAAGTAGATATTAAGGTATCTCACCAAGAGGTGTTTATGTTATCCATTAAACCAGCGCCACTGATACTCACACTGGACAATGCCGGCCGACCCATCGACTGGATTAACTGGCAGGAGGCCACCACGCTCTATGTGCGGGAGCAGATTGCCTGGACTGCCAGCCAGACGAGCTTCCGTGTGTTCGGCGGCACCTGCCAGCGCACCGGCCTGCGTTCGTTTATCGACATCCACAGCATTATCGCACTGCGCGGCGCACAGCCTAAACACAATAAGAATATTGTACCGTCGCTCACTAACCGTGCATTGTTCGAACGGGATCGCCACACCTGCCTCTACTGCGGGCAAAACTTCAAAACCACCCTGTTAACCCGCGACCATGTTCTGCCCCGCTCACAGGGTGGCACCGATATCTGGAATAATGTGGTCACCGCCTGCAAGGCCTGCAATACACGAAAAGGCGGGCTGACACCGCACCAGGCACGCATGCCCTTACTCGCCCTGCCCTATGCGCCGAACAAGGCGGAAGCAATGATTTTACAAAACCGCAGAATACTCGCCGACCAGATGGATTTCTTACGCAATCATGTGCCCCGCGAACGGCGGGATGCGTTTAATTAGAAGTCGTTAGTCAGACATCTTTAGTCGTCAGTCTGATACGCCCCCAAGAAAGTAGTTATACGTCCCTGAAAAAGTACCCCCTTAAACGACTGGCACCCATGCCCCTGAGTGAGAAGCCTCTACTGTGCTATGCGAGGTATTGTGTATTCGTTCCCACGCAGGTGCGTGGGAACGAGTAATTTCCAGCTTTAAGACCAAAGCGCGGTGGATCCGCTTCGCTTGATACCACCCTACGAAACACTTTTCACTTGCCTGTAGGCCGGATCAAACGAAGTGGATCCGGCGTATCTCGTATCCGCTATTTATTTTTTAAGCCCTGCCTTAAGATCCGGGTATTGAAATTCGGTTTTAAAATGTCGGCGCAGTTTCTCATTGGAGATGCGTTTGGATTCCGCCAGGTAGGAGAGCATGCCCGGCGACAGTTCTGCCTGTGCCTGCTGTAAACTGATTTGCGGTGGCGCGGGCAGGTCCATTACCTCGGCGACACGCAAAAAATAATCATTCATGGTGGACGGGTTGCCATCACAGCAATTATAAACCCCAGCTGCAACCGGCTCCGTCATGGCCTCCACACAGAACGCCGCCAGGTCATCCCCATGGATGCGATTGGTGTAGCCGGAATCCTCGGCGCGCACAATCGGCTCGCCGGAGCTGATGCGTTGCAGCGGCAATTTATCCATAGCATAGATGCCTGGCACACGCAGAATAATGCAGTCGATATTTTGTTGCGCACAATACCCCTGACATTGAGTTTCCGCATCCAGACGTCGCCAGGCACGATCTGCCTGGGGATTGGGTGATCGGCTTTCATCAATCCATTCACCTGCACAGTCACCGTAAATGCCGGTGGTGCTAATCAGCACAATTTTCTGCACCGGTTGCCCGCTGCTTTTTTCACAGGCCCGCAGGTAATCAATAAAATGCGTCATGCGTGTATCCACCCGACCATTGCGCGGTGGTGGCACAAGGTACATCAAGACACTGTTGGCAAAATCCGGTTTTATGCTTTCCGCCAATTCAAGGCCCGGTTCATCCAGGTTAAAGCACTGCACATCCAGCCCCAGGTCTGCACAGTCATTCTGTGAAGCCTGCGTTGCCACATAGCATTTCACCGTTTTCCCGAGCGATTGCACCCGCTGCGCAATGCGCTTGCCGATATAGCCACAGCCAATAATATTAAATATGCTTTTGTGCATCAGTATTAATCACCCTGAATATAATTTGTTAGCCGCCACACCAGCTGAATCACAGATACTATGCGCGCAAGCTGTATTTAACAAGCCTGCCCATACACTACGCGAAAGCAGGTTAGTGATACTTTTAAAAGCAAAAGAAAACGCGAACAACGCCAATGAACGCGAATTTACGCAAATTAATGGATTTTTGTATGAGCAGCAGGTAGGTTGGGGTGACGCAGGAACCCCAACATATGCCAACACTGGTTGAGTTTGTTGGGGGTCCTGCGTCACCCCAACCTACAGATTAACGACTCTATTTCTGTCTCTCGCGGAATACCGCACATCCTGTGCATATCGCTGCCGGCGTCCTGCCTCTCGCTAAATACCGCACATCCTGTGCATAAAAAAGCCCCGACTGTGCGGGGCTTTTTATTAACAACTTACTCCGCTTATGCGGACAGGTGTTTAGAAATTACTGTCGCAATGCTCAACACGTGCGTCATAGTAACGCTCACAGGTGTAGGCATCACCGCCGCGGGCATAGCACTGACCGCGTTGCTTGTAAGCGTATTCACGGCAGGCTGACCAGGAGTTGCTTAACTGCAGCATGCGCTGGTTGTGCTGCTGTTCCTGATTACGCTTGGCGGCCCAGGGGTTGTTATTCAGTTTCTGGAAGGCGCCGGATTCGTTGGCCGCAAACTTGCTGCTCATTTCAGCTTTCAGTTTGTTTTCTTCCCACTCGGTCAGCTCATGTTGTTTCTGGTCTTTACCGGAAAATACGGCACGCTCGGAGGCTGTAACCATATTGAATGGAAGGATAATTAATAAAGCGAGTGCCCATGCACCAGAAATATGTGTAAGTTTCATCATTGAACCTGTTTAAATTAATCGTTAATTTTTCACATTTCCACATGGAATATCCTGCGGATATTGCTCGCGCCTGGGCGGCAGGGAAATGTACTCAATCAGGAGAACCCTGATACGCTTTGATCATTTGCCGCAGACGATGCAACAATAACGACTGGTCTGCGGGTGACAGCTTAGCCTCTGGCATCACCTGTACACGGGCAGTAATTTAGCAGTTGATAATATACCTATCAACTACTTTTCGTCGGAAGTTGCTGTTTTTCAACAAATTTCACCCGAACGGGTGAGTATCAGGCAGGCATAATTTCTTCAAATGTTTCCAATAGCGGGTAATGGTGGTGCTGTTTCAGCTCCCCCTGGCTGTCCGGCTGCTTAATCGCCAGCAAATGGCCAATACCAAACTCGCGGGCCGCATCCAGCACGGAAAAATTGTCATCGATAAATAAAGTGGACTGCTTCTCGAAGGGTTCCAGCTGTTCCAGCCCCTGCCAGAATGCCTGTTCTTCCTTCGCGTGATTCAGCTGGTGCGATGTGACCACGCGGTGAAAAAACCGATCCAGCCGGGTTTTATGCATCTTGATCTGGATACTCACCGGGTGCGCGTTGGTCACCAGTGATACCTGTTTACCATGCATGTGCAAGCATTCCAGGAACTCCTCCACATGGGGACGCACCGCAATTTTATGGCTCACCTGCTGTTTCAGCGCGGCTATGTCCAGCTCCAGCTCCCGCGTCCAGTAATCCACGCAATACCAGTTGAGGCGACCATAGACATCTGCGTATTTCTTATCAAGGATTTTCTGCGTGGTTTGCCGCGACAGCTGATGATGTTCGGCATAGCATTGCGGCACATACTCCAGCCAGAAGTGGTTATCAAAGTGCAGGTCCAGCAAGGTGCCATCCAGATCCAGAAACACATTTTCAATTTGTGACCAGTCAAGCATAGGAATTCCGCCCCGGGGCTTTTACAATAGTGGCTAAAAAAGAGCATGATGAACAAAAAACCACAGATTCTCAAGCGCACCCTGCTCAGCCAGAGCAAACTGTTTGGCGTCGAGCAGGTCTCGCTGCAGTTCAGCAATGGCGAAACACGGGACTACGAGCGCATTATTTCACCCGGCGCCGGCGCGGTTATGATCGTACCGGTGGTTGATGCGGAACACGTGATTATGATCCGTGAATACGCCGTCGGTACAGATCGCTATGAACTGCTGTTTCCCAAGGGCAAGATCGATGCGGGGGAAGACATTTACACCGCCGCCAGCCGCGAGTGCATGGAAGAGATCGGCTACCGCCCCGGAAAACTCAGCCGTATTGGTTCGATGACCATAGCCCCCGGCTACCTCGGCTTCACCACCCACACCCTGTTAGCCGAAGAACTGGTAGAAGAACGCATCGAGGGCGACGAGCCGGAACCCCTGCAACCGGTGATCTGCAATATTCACGACATCGAAAAACTGATGCAACACGATAACCTCAGCGAGGCACGCAGTATCGCCGCGCTCTATCAGGTTCGTGATATATTGCTGAAACGCAAAACCAAATCTGCCACATGACAATCAAAGCATGAAAAGTACTCCGCCCCTCAATCTTGAATACCTGTGCCAGAATGTGCTGGTGATTGCCCGCCTCGCTGCACGGGAAATTCTCAAGATATACCAGTCCGACTTTGCCGTGGAAAACAAGAGTGACAACACCCCCTTAACCACTGCCGACCTGGCTGCCGACAAGGTCATTCGTCTGGAGCTGCAACGACTCACCCCGGAAATCCCGGTACTCACCGAAGAATCGGAAATACCACCCTATTCGATTCGCCAGAGCTGGCATCGCTACTGGCTGGTGGACCCACTGGACGGCACCCGTGAATTTATCAAACGCAATGACGAGTTCACCGTCAATATTGCGCTGATTGAAAACCACCGCAGCATACTCGGCGTGATCAACGCACCTGTGCTCAACACCGACTACTTCGCCTGGCAGGGCGGCGGCGCCTATAAAAAAGTCGAAAAACAGCCGATAGAAAAAATCCAGGTACGCAAACTTAAACAGCAACAGATGCGCGTTGCCGGCAGTCGCTCACATGCATCCGACAAGCTGAAAGATTACCTGCAGAAAATCGGCGACCCCGAACTGATCAGCGTCGGCAGCTCATTAAAATCCTGCATGGTGGCGGAAGGTGCCGTCGATTTATACCCTCGCCTGGGTCTGACCTCGGAATGGGACACTGCGGCCGCACAATGCATCGTTGAAGAAGCCGGTGGCTACTTCAAACAGACCGACGGCACAACCCTCAGCTATAATCACAAGGACAGCCTGCTCAACCCGGAATTTCTGGTGTATGGTGACAGGGACTTTAACTGGCATGAGTTTCTTTAGCGATCACTGTATATCACTAACCGTGCATTTGCTCTCGCCTTTCTTAAATTCTGTTCAAGCAAGATTTTCTGCCCTGAAGCGGCTGTAAGTCTGACAGGTAATACAAATTCTTTTTTCGGGTTTATACCCGAAGACACTTATTAACTGACTGTCGGGTTCAATTGGTGATCGAATCATCAGACTACTCAATAGATGATACACCTTAAATGCAGCTATGAATTTAAATCCACAGTGTTTATGTGCATTTCTTGACTTTAAGTTATTTGTTTCCAGATCAGAAAACATAAACGATGCAGCCGGATAATACTGTTTCGCTATCTGTTTGATAAAGTCAGAAAAAATTCCTCTACCACGATATTCAGGGGTAACGTAAACATCTCGTAACCAGATGCTATGGCCTGCTGCTTTGAGAATATAACCTGCCTCATCAACGAAGCGCTCACCTTTGGGGTGCATCCATGCTGTTGCCATACACCTGCTGCCGTCTTGTATCAGATAAAAATACAGGCCATTAGAAAAACGAGATATTAGTTGCTCACCCGTGTAGTATTTTTTCTGTCCTGTTTCAGAATAAATATTATCAATTTCGAGTGAGTATTCTTTAAACTCTCTAATGTCTAACGTGTTGTCGAGATTTATCTTTTCAAGATCGAGGATGCATATAGAAAAAGCACTGTAATCAAACAATGGCTGTATAAGATCAGTACTTCGCCTACATAGTTTTTTGAGTAACCCGAGTAATCCACGCATATTTATATCTCCATGGGGGGCGAGATTGCAGGATACGACTTAAGCATAACCATTTTAACTGACAGCTTAATTAGAGGGCAATACTCGTTAACAGGAAACCCAGACAGGCATTAAACCCTTTATCGCCTCACACTTCATACCCTCTGTGCGCAGCGCAAATCCATTCAGAAAATTCATCAGGAATGTGACGAAACGCTATATTTGATGATTTACAGCCCAAACGGCTTCTGGCAGTATCTGCTGTGTCAGACAAAGGATATTAAGGATCAATACCATGTGGCAAAGGAATGTCGCTGTCTCGATTCAACCCCTCCCCTGCTCCCATTGCGTGCTGCGTGCCCGGTTTACTGTGGCATTACTTTCTCTGCTGGCAGTTCACTACCCACCGCAATCCGTTTATCGGACTGTTATCAAGCTGGCACGGTTCTGTCCCGCTTTTTCCGGGAGCGTGTTTCTTCTGCTCCGGCAGCTGCCGGATTTTTTTATTCTTTTTTTATCTGTAAACATGGAGATGTATCATGGATAGTACAAAGTTTCTTGAGCAAATCATCGAGCGTGATCGTTTTGAATTTATCGGCCCCGAGTTTCTGCGGCTGCGACGCCCGGTTACCGTCAATATACTGATTGTTGTCGATGGCGGTATTTCCTTCAGCCAGACCGGCTTTGGCCTCGGGCTGCTGCTGGATACCCTGCGCGAACCGGCCTATGACTATGTGCGCTTTAATGTCGAACTGGCCACGCGCAATGGCTCTACCCCATCGGAAAACCCCGACGCCGGGCCCTACACCACCCGCTATAACGGCTTTCGTTTCGACCAGGCCACTGCGGATGATGAACTGATTATTAATCAGTATGACCAGCTGTGGCTGTTCGGTTTTGCACCGGGCAATGATGCCGGCCCGGACAGCAATATTGAAAGCGATTACCGCAAGCTGAGCGAGCTGGAACTGATTCATTTAACCGGCTGGATGAACACCCATCAGGGTGGCTTACTCGCCATGGGCGACCACGATTACCTGGGTGCCACCATGTGCTGGAAAATTCCGCGCATCCGCCATATGCGCCGCTGGACCAATGCGCAGAATGTGCCACCTATTGGTGGACTCGGAAACCCTGACACCCATCTGCGTCACGATACCAACCAACCGCGCACAGCGGGCCAGCTTGCGGGCAGCGACATCATTCCATTCAGCGCGCAGGGTGACAGCAAACCGCAGACCATCAGACCCCGCCAGTACTATATTGGCCGTGGGCCGATTTTCCGCGCCAACTACCAGCCACACCCGATTCTCTGCTCGCGGCGTTTCGGTGTCATCGATATTCTGCCGGATCACCCCCACGAAGGCTGGGTATACGAAGATCATGAAATCAATCCCAATGCAGATTACAGCTGGTCAGAAGGCGGCCACAGTATCAGTGGCGATGACTTCCCCGAAGTGGGTGGCCACCGTGAAATGCCGGAAGTTATTGCCTGGGCCACTACCACGCCGAATCCGCCCTACCTGCTGGCCAAGGGTGCCAGCCCGCAACGCGAGTTCGGCGTGATTGGTGCCTATGATGGCCATCAGGCCAATGTGGGCCGCGTTGCCACCGACGCCACCTGGCATCACTGGTTCAGCGAAAACCTGGTGGGCATGCAGGCCGATGCCAGCACCAACCATTACGCAATGCTGCAGGATTATTTTCGTAATGTGGCGGTCTGGCTGGCACGCCCCGCACAGCAGTCACAGATGCTCTCGGTGGCCACCTGGAACAGCCTGTTTACCGTACAGGCCTTCCAGGAACTCGGACCACGCTTTTCACCGTTTATTATCGGCCCCAACGCAGAGGACGTACTGGGTCGACGTGTTTCCAAATGCACCTACCGCCGCTGGATATGGGATTTTATCCTGCCGGAAATCTATCCCTGGTGGCGCAGACGCCTGCTCGACCCGGTTTGCCTGAGCTGCCCGCCATTTGAAAGACTGGAAGCAGCGGCACTGGCCGTGGTGGTGGAGGAAATGCTACCCCTGCGCGATGAGAGCATCGAGAAAAACCTGTCGGATAAAAAACTGGAACAGCTGGTGGACAGGGCTTTCCAGAAAGCCATCAAACGCGCTGCTCCCGAGCTGCTAAAAGAGCTGGATAGGGAGTTCAGCCGTGAAGCAAAGGAACTGGCCGGTTTGGCTAAAAAAGTGAAAGGCACCGATATCAAACACCATTGCGAGTAACATGTTTTCGGTTCCGGCGCGGGGCTTCGGCCCTGCGCTTTTTTTATTTCATGCTTTTTCTATTTGCATTCAAGTCTCAAATGTTTTTTGCAGCATGACCAACACCTGCAGCCACGATTAAAAATCGCAAGCTTTGCGCAAGGTAATGCCGAATGTATGATTATTGAACAGCGTCGATTATATTGAGTTAACCCACGACACCATACCAGGGATCAATATCGCGATGAATGATATGACAGAGGTGGAAAAAAGATTCCGTGCCGGTGAGACCGCCAGCATTGAAAATATCCATTCAGAAAAAATTTCTGTCAGGTTGTGGAATTCAACGCCGGCAGTTCGGAGGCAAAGCTGGTGCTGCACATGGTGACCCGGCCAATCTTCTAATCATCAAGCCCGAGCCCGCCTCCTGAGCAGATAAATAAGGCACGC
>DATCTK010000080.1:0-20933 GCA_036567985.1 Gammaproteobacteria bacterium
CTCAGCCGGTCACCCACACTCAATTCACCTTCCGCCAGTGAACCGATATGGATAAACGCCTTACCCTGCTTCTGCGTGTCCATTACATCAAAACGGCACCGTTCATTGTGCAGCAAACCAGTATCACCCACCTGTCCGCCGGACTCCGCATAGAAAGGCGTATTTTTCAGAATCACCACCGCCTCATCACCGGCACTGATCGAATCGACCGCTTCACCAGCTTTGTACAGTGCAACCACCTCGGACTGATCCTGCAGCTGTTCATAGCCGGTAAAGTCGGTCACCGCATCGGTATTGATTGCCTCATTATAATCAACACCGAACTTGCTGGAGGAGCGAGCCTGTTCACGCTGTCCCTGCATCGCCGTTTCGTAGCCTGGCATATCCAGGGTGAGGCCATGTTCGCGGGCAATATCCGCGGTTAAATCCACCGGGAAACCATAAGTGTCATACAATTTAAACACCATCTCACCGGGAATCTGTTTATCACTCAGGCTGGCCATGCCCTCTTCGAGAATTTTCATGCCCTTGTCCAGGGTTTCCGCAAAACGCTGTTCTTCGAGCTTGAGTGTCTTTTCCACCATTGCCTGTGCCTGGGCAAGCTCCGGGTAGGCTTCACCCATCTGCTCGGCCAGCACACTGACCAGCTGATGGAAAAACGGCTCATTCTGTCCCAGCTTGTGCCCATGCCGCAGTGCCCGGCGAATAATCCGCCGCAACACATAGCCACGGCCTTCATTGGATGGCAACACGCCGTCCACAATCAGAAATGCGCAGGAGCGGATATGGTCTGCAATCACCTTGAGCGAGCTATTGCTTAAATCATCACAAGCAGTGGCTTTGCCGGCAGCGGCAATCAGCGCCTGGAACAGATCGATGTCATAGTTACTGTGGCCATTCTGCAGAATCGCCGCCAGCCGCTCCAGCCCCATGCCGGTATCCACCGAAGGCTTGGGCAGCGGGTGCAGCACACCGTCCTTGTCACGGTTGTACTGCATAAATACCAGGTTCCAGATTTCTATATAACGATCACCGTCTTCTTCCGGTGTGCCCGGCGGACCACCGGGAATGCTTTCGCCGTGATCGTAGAAAATTTCGGTACAGGGACCACAGGGGCCGGTATCACCCATCGACCAGAAGTTATCGCTTTCGTGCTGTTTACCACCGGGCTTGTCACCGATGCGTGAAAACCGATTTGCATCCACGCCGATTTCATCCAGCCAGATAGCAGCCGCTTCACTGTCTTCTTCATAAACCGTGACCCAGAGCTTTTCCGCTGGCAGCTGGAGTTCTTCAGTCAGGAATTCCCAGGCATAGCGGATGGCTTCGCGTTTGAAATAATCGCCGAAACTGAAATTACCAAGCATTTCAAAAAAGGTATGATGACGTGCGGTGTAACCGACATTTTCCAGGTCATTGTGTTTACCCCCGGCGCGCACACAACGCTGACTTGATGTTGCCCGGTTATAGGGACGCTGGTCCTGGCCGAGAAACACATCCTTAAATTGCACCATGCCGGCATTGGTAAACAGCAAGGTCGGATCATTGCCAGGCACCAGCGAACTGGAGGCAACCACTTCATGATCTTTTGATTTAAAGTAGTCGAGAAATCTCTGTCGAATTTGCGCTGTCGTCATCATCTTAAATTACATTAACACTTATATTTAAATTATTGATTTAAATGAACTTAATAATCAAGTTCATCCAGTGAATCGAGCTTGAATATCCAGTCCAGTGGAAAGCCCCGGGTTTGCAGGTATTTGGCACGCTTTGCTTTTTCAGCATATTCGCTCGCCAGTGTCTGGCCGTATTTTTTTATATACTGCTGTCGCATTAGCGTTCGCCAGGCTGGATCATTATTATCCACAAAGGCTGCGATCAGCTCATCGTCCACGCCCCGTTCGCGCAACTCCTGCGCTATGCGCAAGGGGCCGTAACCGCGCTGCCTGCGCATATTAATATAACTTTCGCTAAAACGCTCATCCGAGAGCAAATTATTCTCGCAAAGCTGCCGAATCGCGAGGTCTATATCCGCATCGTCAAAGCCTTTGGTTTTAAGTTTTCTGCGCATTTCCAGGCGCGAATGCTCACGCCGCGCAAGGGCTGCAATTGCCACCTCATTGATTGAACGTGCCATAGCCTATCCGCATTAATTGATCATACAGAACACAACAGCCCGCCTGCAATCAAAGCTGCAGGCGGGCTGTTGTGACACCGGCGATATTTACTCTTCCGCCAGTTCCGGCATGTCTTCTGTAATGTCTTCCTCAACCGGCAGTGATTTGGGGTCCGGCATCAGCGTGGCGCGAATCTTCGCCTCGATTTCACTGGCAATCGCCGGGTTTTCCTTCATAAAGCTGCGCACCTTGTCCTTGCCCTGGCCAATGCGTTCACCGTCATAGGAATACCAGGCACCGGCCTTGTCCACGATATTGCAGCTCACACCCATATCAATCAGCTCGCCCTCACGGGAGATGCCTTCGCCATAGAGTATTTCAAAGTTAACGGTTTTAAAGGGCGGCGCCACCTTGTTCTTGACCACCTTCACCTTGGTTTCGTTACCAACGATCTCCTCACCTTTCTTGATCGCGCCGGTGCGGCGGATATCCAGGCGTACCGATGAATAGAATTTCAGCGCATTACCGCCGGTGGTAGTTTCCGGGTTACCGAACATCACACCGATCTTCATCCGCAGCTGGTTGATAAAGATCACCAGTGTATTGGAGCGCTTGATATTGGCCGTCAGCTTACGCAGCGCCTGGCTTAACAGGCGCGCCTGCAGACCCATATGGGAATCCCCCATCTCTCCTTCGATTTCTGCCTTGGGTGTCAGTGCAGCCACCGAGTCGACCACCACCACGCTGACCGCGCCTGAGCGCACAAGCATGTCGGTGATTTCCAGCGCCTGCTCACCGGTATCCGGCTGGGATACCAGCAGTTCGTCTACATCCACCCCCAGTTTCTCGGCATAGGATGGGTCCAGTGCGTGTTCCGCATCAACAAAGGCACAGGTGCCACCGACTTTTTGCGCCTCGGCAATCACCTGCAGCGTCAGGGTGGTTTTACCCGATGATTCAGGACCATAGATTTCAACCACACGCCCCTTTGGCAGGCCGCCAATGCCCAGTGCGACATCCAGACCGATCGAACCGGTAGAAATAGCTTCAATATTGGCCCGGGGGCCACCGTCGCCCATGCGCATCACGGAACCCTTGCCGAACTGTTTCTCGATTTGACTCAGCGCTGCGCTCAGTGCTTTTTTCTTGTTTTCATCCATTGTGCTTCCCCTGTATCTGGTTTGCTTATTAGGTTAGTCGCGGATCTGCTTGCGATATGTTTGTAGATTAGTGGATACATTTTACGCTGTCAATAGTTTTTATCATGTTGATAAAAAGTACCAGCTAAACTATATTAGACGCACAATAAGAAAAACCAGGCTGTGGAGTGCACGTGACTAATAATGTAAAAATGCTGAACGAGATTAAATTTGCCACCCGGCAGCGGCTGCAGTTTATTGAAGTCATGGCCTACTACACCGGCATGATCAGCCGCAGTATGCTGGCCAGGGCTTATGGCATCTCCGATCCGGCGGCCACCAAGGACCTTAAACTGTACAATGACCTGGCCCCGGATAACCTGGAATACAACCCCAGCCTGTTTGGCTTTGTGCCCAGTGCACAGTTCGACGAGGTATTTGCCGACCTGAGCCCGCAAACCATTCTGTCAATGTTTTCCCATAACCTGCTCAGCGTGGACAACCCCTGCGGTGAACAACCGATTTACGGCATCAGTGTAGAAACGCTGCCACTGCCAGCTCGCCTGCCGGAAAAAGCGGTGCTGGCACAGATTATTCGCGCAATGAAAGCCGGCACGCAACTCGAGGTTGAATACCATTCCCTCAGCCGAAGCAATGACAATGCTGGCAACCGCCGTATTATTGAACCCCACGCGCTGATCAATACCGGCCTGCGCTGGCATGTGCGAGCCTACAACCATAAAGACTATGATTTCCGTGACTTTGTGCTGTCACGCTTTACCCACGCACAGCAGCTCAGTGCCGGTGCCGAGTCGAGCCAGGATTATGATGATGAATGGATGGAACAGGTTGAGCTGGTGATCGAGCCTCATCCTGGTCTGAACCAGAAACAACGCAGCGCGCTCGGCTACGATTACGCCATGCAGGATGGCAAAATTACCCTGCAAGTCAGGCGGGCACTGGCAGCTTACCTGCTGCAGCAGCTGAAAGTGGACACCAGCCCGGATCACAGCCTGAACCCCAGCGCCTACCAGCTGGTGCTCAGTAATCGAGACGAAATCGAGGCTATTGCTGGCTGGTCATTTATTACCTGAGTTATTACGCTGGCATCAGCGGATAAACCGCCAGCGGCCGGTAGACCACCCCCTGCGCCGAGGATACCGACTCCATCAGTGCAAACTGCTTAACTGCCCAGTCAAGTGGTTGGGCCAGCGATGACTGCTCGGCGGTGAGCCCCTGTTTGTAATGGCGCATCAGGGTCACATGGGGCTGAAACGGACGCTGCTCCGGCTCAATCCCCGCTGCAAGCAACTGGTTTGCCAGGGTCTGGTGCAAATGCGCCAGTTCAGCGGGTGTGCGCCTGCAGCCAAGCCACAACACACCGGCGGCGGGAAAACTGCTAAAGCGATCCAGCGTTAGCGAAAACTCAATCGGCTCAATCTGAGCTGCCGCTTGCTGTAATTCTGCGATCACCGGTAATTCCAGCTGCCCCATATAATGCAGGGTGAGGTGCAGGTTCTCTGCCGTGACCGGCCTGCCCGGTTGTGATGCAAATACCGACTTGCGGAAGCCGTCAATGATTTGCTGGCGCGCCGCATCATCGGGCCATAAGGCAAAAAACACCCGTTGGGTTGGTGCTTTAGTTGCCGTCATTTTGCTTAAGCAGGCGCTGCACACCCTGGATTGCGGCGATCACCGCCTGGCGTCGCACCTGCTCACGATCCCCATC
The DNA here is from genome assembly GCA_036567985.1 of Gammaproteobacteria bacterium. Taxonomy (GTDB): domain Bacteria; phylum Pseudomonadota; class Gammaproteobacteria; order SZUA-229; family SZUA-229; genus SZUA-229. Next base: position 4,986 of record DATCTK010000080.1, read on the forward strand.
AAACCTGAAGCGTATCGCCTCGATCAACACCCCCGGCCGCCCCCAGGCCAGCCAGACCGTGCCCACCGGCTTGTCCGCACTGCCACCGCCCGGGCCGGCAATGCCGCTCACCGCAATACCGTAATCCGCATCGCAGCGATCCAGCAAACCCAGCACCATTTCCTTAACCACCGGCTGGCTCACCGCACCGTGGGCATCCAGGGTTTGCGCAGAAACCCCCAGCAGGTTCATTTTTGCCTGGTTACTGTAAGTCACTATCCCACAATCAAACCAGCGCGAACTGCCGCTTAGATCGGTCAGCGACTTTGCAATCCAGCCACCGGTGCAGGATTCAGCGCAGGCCAGTTTAAGCCGAGACTCACTAAGCCGTGCAGCCAGCGTTTCAGCGAGTTGTGTAATCGCGGGGTCATCGAAGTCATTAATATTCATAGTATTGATAATTGTCTGAAGCAGTGTGATTCATTTATACCTGATATAGTGACCACTCACCAGACTAGCGCCTGTCTGGGTGACATGCGACAATATTGCGCATTATAAATCCATAAAATTGCCGTTAAATCACAGGTTATCCGTGCTCGATACACTAGACAAACCCACCTCAGATCAAAGCCCGCACACACCGATGATGCAACAGTTTTTACGCATCAAGGCCGAACATACCGAGCATCTGCTGTTCTATCGTATGGGTGACTTCTACGAACTGTTTTTCGATGACGCACGCCGCGCTTCGGACCTGCTGGATATCACCCTCACCGCGCGTGGCAAATCCAATGGTGAGCCCATTCCCATGTGCGGTATTCCATTTCATGCCGCGGATAATTACCTGTCGCGGCTGATTCGCGCCGGCGAGTCGGTGGCTATCTGTGAACAGGTGGGTGACCCTGCCACATCCAAAGGCCCGGTCGAGCGTCAGGTGGTGCGCATTATCACGCCCGGCACGGTCACCGATGAAAACCTGCTGGAGGACCGTCGCGACAATTTCCTTATGGCCATTGCCACGCACCAGGAAAAGATAGGCCTTGCGGTACTGGATATCAGCTCCGGGCGTTTCTTTGTAGAAGAACTGTATGGCCTGGAACAACTGCAGACCGAACTGGAACGCATCAAACCCGCGGAAATTTTAATCTCCGAAGACGATGCCTGTTATTCGTCCCTGGCATCAATCAAGGGGCTGCGTCGCCAGCCGCCCTGGTACTTTGAAAAAGACACCTGTGAACGGCTGCTGACCGAGCAGTTTAAAACCCGGGATCTGGCCGGTTTCGGCTGCGAACAGATGACCCTGGCGATTCTCGCCGCGGGTTGCCTGATGCAATATGTAAAGGACACACAACGCACTGCGCTGCCGCACATCCAGGGGCTGCGGGTTGAACGCAGTGAAGACGCGGTGCTACTGGATGCCGCCAGCCGGCGCAACCTTGAGCTGGAAACCAATCTGCACGGCGGCATGGAAAACACCCTGGCTTCGGTCATTGATAAAACCAGTACCGCCATGGGCAGCCGTTGCCTGCGTCGCTGGATAAACCGACCCCTACGGGATCAGCAACAACTGCAGGGGCGCCACCAGAGCATAGAAGCGCTGCTTAAAAACCGTGATTACCAGGCGGTCCAGGACCAGCTCAAGCCGGTGGGAGATATCGAACGGATTCTGAGCCGGGTGGCAATCAAAAGCGCCCGCCCCCGTGACCTCTATACCCTGGGGCATTCACTGGCACAGCTACCCGAGTTACAGCTGAGCCTTCAATCGATTGCCGCAACACGGCTGCAAACACTGGCCGAACATATCAGTGAACACCCGGAACTGGTGGCACTGTTGCAAGCCGCAATTATTGAAAACCCGCCAGTGGTGATTCGTGATGGCGGTGTGATCGCCGATGGCTATGACAGCGAGCTGGACGAACTGAGGCACCTGAGCAAAAACGCCGACCAGTTTCTGGTTGAACTGGAGGCCCGGGAAAGAGAACGCAGCGGCATCAGCACACTCAAGGTAAGCTACAACCGGGTGCACGGTTTCTATATTGAAATCTCCCGCGCACAATCGGATAAGGCACCGGCTGATTATATTCGCCGGCAGACACTGAAATCGGCGGAACGTTTTGTTACCGAAGAATTAAAAGCCTTTGAAGACAAGGTGCTTAGTGCAAGGGAACGTGCACTGAGCCGTGAAAAACAGCTCTACGATGAATTACTGGATCAGTTGCTGCTGTCATTGCCCGCATTACAAAAATCAGCGGAAGCCCTGGCCGAACTGGATACCCTCAGCTGTTTTGCCGAACGTGCAGACAGCCTGGATTACTGCCAGCCACAGTTCCAGTCACGACCGGCGATTGATATTGTCGCCGGCCGACACCCGGTGGTTGAGCAGGTCACCCGTGATGCGTTTATTCCCAATGACTGCAAGCTCAATGACCAGCAGCGCATGCTGATCATTACCGGCCCCAATATGGGGGGTAAGTCCACCTATATGCGGCAGACCGCGCTGATTGTATTGATGGCACATATCGGCTGTTATGTCCCCGCGGAAAAAGCAGTGATTGCCCCGATCGACCGTATATTTACCCGTATCGGCGCCTCCGATGACCTGGCCTCGGGGCGTTCAACCTTTATGGTAGAGATGACTGAAGCGGCAAACATCCTGAATAACGCCACTGAAAAAAGCCTGGTGCTGATGGATGAAATCGGTCGCGGCACCAGCACCTTCGACGGTTTATCCCTGGCCTGGGCCTGTGCAGAAAACCTGGCGATCGAAAGCCGGCCGTTTACCCTGTTTGCTACCCATTATTTTGAATTGACCTCGATGGTGGATGAGGTTAAAAGCGTAAAAAATGTTCACCTGGATGCGGTTGAACACGGTGACAGCATTGTGTTTATGCACAGTGTTAAAGCGGGGCCCGCCAACCAGAGTTATGGTTTACAGGTGGCACGCCTGGCGGGTGTACCGAGCAGTGTTATAAAAAGTGCACGCAAGAAATTGCAGATACTGGAACGCCAGTCGGTGGGTTCACACCAGGTTTTCGTGGAAGAAACCACCGGGCAGCTTGAGCTGTTCAACAGTAACCCGCATCCGATTGTAGAGCAGTTACAGGAGCTGGAAATTGACAGTTTAAGTCCACGCCAGGCGCTGGAACTTTTATATCAACTCAGCGAAAAAGCCCATAACCATTAAGTTGCCACTATGACAATCAATATAAAAACCATCGGCATTATCGCCAAAGATGACAGTGACGCGGTTAGCCAGACCGTCAGGCAGCTGTTTGATTTTCTCAGGGATAAATCCTGTGAGGTACTGTTTGATCAAAGCGCAGAAGGCCTGATTGAAAACTCTGAAAGTGTCAGCCGAGAAACCCTGGCGCAACAGTCGGATCTGGCCATCGTAGTCGGCGGGGACGGCACCTTTCTCAGCGCGGTGCGTTCACTGGCGGATTTCGGCACACCGGTGCTGGGTATTAACCTGGGACGACTGGGCTTTCTGGCCGACATTTCACCGGATCAGATGCTGGAACACCTGCAGCAGATTCTGGATGGCCAGTATGTCGATGAAAGTCGCTTTCTGCTGGAAGCCGAAGTCATTCGTTCGGGCGAAACCGTGGCACGGGCCGATGCCTTTAATGATGTGGTGGTACATATTCGTGACGTAGCACGGATGATTGAATTCGAAACCTATATCAATGGCCAGTTTGTCAATTTCCAGCGCTCCGACGGGCTGGTAATTTCAACACCTACCGGTTCTACTGCCTATGCCCTGTCCAGTGGTGGCCCCTTGCTGCATGCCACGCTGGATGCCATGGTACTGGTACCCATCTGTCCCCACACCCTGAGTAATCGCCCACTGGTGATTAATGCCAACAGCACCGTAGAGGTTGTGATTGGTGACAGCAAGCAAACCACCTCCCAGGTGACTTTCGATGGCCAGACCGCCTTTGACGTCATTGCCGGCGATAAGATTGTGGTGCGCAAAAAGCAGAACATTATTCATTTAATTCATCCAGCAAGTTACGATTACTATGATATTCTGCGTGCCAAACTTCACTGGAGCGAGCAACTCTAAAAGCCATTATGCTGACACATATTCGCATTCGTAATTTTGCCATTATTGATCACCTGGATCTTGACCTTAAAGACAGGCTCACCGCACTCACCGGTGAAACCGGTGCGGGTAAATCGATTCTGTTAGGTGCACTGGGCCTGCTACTGGGGGATCGCGCCGACTCCGACAGTGTACGCGCCGGTTCCAGCAAGGCCGAAATCAGCGCCGAGTTTGATATTTCCGCCCTGCCCTTTGTGCAGCAATGGTTAAGCGAAAAGGAACTGGACTCAGAAGGTGACTGTCTGTTGCGTCGACGCCTTGGATCAGACGGCCGTTCACGGGCCTTTATCAATGGCAGCGCGGTGCCCTTACAGGACATGCGCCAGCTGGGCGAAATGCTGGTGGATATTCATGGCCAGCATGAACACCAGTCATTAATGAAAGCGGAGATGCAACGCCAGTTACTGGATGACTATGCCAATCATGCTCCTTTAGTCGATGATGTTAAATCAACTTTTAGCGAATGGCGTAAACAGAAAACAAAACTGACCGAGCTCAGCAATGCCAGCCAGGATCGCAATGACCGCCTTGATCTTTTACGTTACCAGGTGAGTGAACTGGATCAGCTGGAACTGCAGGACGGAGAAGCACAGCAGCTGCAACAGGAGCACCAGCTACTCGCCAATGCCGATGAGCTGGATGAAAAAACCGCCGCCAGCTTGCAGGCGTTATATGAAGCGGATGAAAACAGCATATACACGCAACTCTCCCGTCAGGCACGTACTATTGAATCAATTATTGCCACCGATGAAAAAATATCGCCGGTGTATGAAATGCTGTCTGAGGCCATGGTGCAGATTGAAGAAAGCGCCAGCCTGCTGCGTGATTACCGGGACAATCTCAATAGTGACCCGCAGCGTTTTAGTGAAATCGAAACCCGCCTGGGCGTTATCCATGACCTCTCCAGGAAACACCATGTCGAACCGGATCAGCTGATTGCACTGCACCAGCGTCTGGCTGAAGAACTGGATGAACTGGATAATGCCGATGAAAATATCAGCCAGTTGCAGGCACGTGTAGAACAGCTGGAAAAACAGTTCTACCAGCAGGCAGAAAAACTCTCCCAGTCAAGACAGAAAACCGCGAAGAAACTGAACCAGAAAATCAGTCAGTCAATGCAGACACTGGGCATGGCCGGTGGCCAGTTTGAAATCCAGATCAAACCAAAGGAAACGCCCTCAGCCAGTGGTGTGGACCAGATTGAATACCAGGTGAGCACCAATACCGGCCAGCCATTCAAGGCACTGGCAAAAACCGCGTCCGGCGGTGAACTGGCCCGAATCAGCCTGGCAATACAGATGATTACGGCGCAACAGGGGCGTATTCCAACGCTGATATTCGATGAAGTAGACAGTGGTGTCGGCGGCGGCATTGCAGAAATTGTCGGCCAGCACCTGCGCAAGCTGGGTGAATCACGCCAGGTGTTCTGTATTACTCACCTGCCCCAGGTGGCCTCACAGGCGCACTATCATATGCAGGTCTACAAGCACACCGATGGCAAGGAAACCCGTACCGAAATCAAGCCATTGAGTGAAGCAGATCGGGTGGATGAAATATCCAGAATGCTGGGTGGGCTTGAGATTACACAACAGACCATTGATCACGCTAAAGACATGTTGACGCGATCGCAACAGGCATAATTGGTCGTTAGTCATTTGTCCCTGGTCGACTAAAGACCAAAGACTAAAGACTAAAGACTAAAGACTAAAGACTAAAGACTGACCTTAACCGTATTACTGCCATTTTCCTTGGCCACAAACAGCCCCATATCCGCTTTACGCATCAGGGACGACAGGCTTTCTTCTGCATCCGAGAAAATGGTTAAACCGATACTCACCGTTGTGGTGATGACCTGATCCTGGTATTTCAGTTTGATATTTTCAACCTGGGCACGGATTTTTTCTGCGGTACTCTTTGCATCCATCAGTTCGGTTTCATCCAGTAACACTACAAACGCTTCCTTACCATACTGACCAATCAGGTCCGATTCTTTCAGGTTCGCGGCAATCGCCCTGGACACCGCCTTGTACAATTGCTGCCCCGCTTCCCGTCCAACCTTGTCAATCACCTGGTCAATATTATCGATCTCAACAATAAACAGCGAGCACTCACGTGGCTTATCGAGTTTGTTTATTACCGGTTTAACCTGCTCAACAAACTGTTCGCGGCTGTAGACCGTTAACCTGGCAGCCGGTGTTGAGGATGACAGGCGTTTTACCTCGTCCTGCAATCGCGCCTGGCGCAGTGCCACCATACTGTGGAACACAATACTGGAAGCCAGCTTGATATCATTGGTATCAAACAGCAGATGCTCCCTGAATAATGTCACCAGACCCACCACCTTACTGTTGGAGATAACCGGCACGTCCAGGCGATGCAATGGCTCACTCTCGACGCCTGCCTGACGGCTCATATGGGACTGGCGGCTGAGCACAGGTTTGCGGCTGCTGAATAAATCATTGATGCGCTGATTGGTCCAGTTGAGTGATTGGGTATGCAGAAATTCATCGCCCCCGAAGGTGGCAATTTTTCTGATGGTTTTATCCTGCAGCATACCCACTGCCGCCGCATCGAATTCCATTGCACCATTGAGAAATACCAGCATCCGCTTGAATAGCTGATCTACATCCGAGGTGTTTTTAAGCTCACCGTGCAGTTCCTGCAGTATCACATCCCATTCATGGCGTACTGATGATTCATTTAACGGTAAGGCATTGATTTCCAGTTCGGGGGTAATCTGCTGTTCACCCTCAGCGGGTGGTAACAGGTCCTCGTCATTGAAGTCGTCCTGAATATACTCATCGTATACAGCTTCACTTCCACTAACCGCTTTTTCACCATTGGAAATAAAACCGATAGCAATACTGCTGAGCAATATCAGTGCAACGGCCAGCACAAAACTGAAACTGACTGAGGTGAGCAGGATTAACACTACACATAATGCCAGCAGTGCGGTTGCCGACAGGTATAGGGCATATTTGAAGTAGCGTGCCAGCCAGATGGACAGTACACACATGCCCAGCAAATACATGCTGTTGGCAAAGCCGATATGTAATATGGCGGTTTTCTGTGCAGGTAACTGCATGGCAGTGTTGATATACACCACATAGCCCCAGCAAGCGAAGACCAGGCCATAGGCGAGTGCACTGAACAGGCGGTTGAGCAGAGGACTTTGCAAACGCCTTAGCAATAACATGCCTGCTACCGCCAGCAGTAACGGCAAGAGTTCAGCGATAATTTTAAGATTGAACTCGGCTGGCAGGGAAAACAGCCAGCTGGCTGCCACAACCGACAGCGTGATGGCGATCAGTAATATTGAGGCATTATTTACCTGCTGCTGTGATACAGCAGGTTGCGGGTTATGGTGATCAGGTTTGCTAAACAATGGCCTATTCCCTCATGGGCATTGATGCGAGTGTAAAAGGTTTTAGCCTTTATGTAAGCTGCTGGCCTCTATCCGTGCAATGATTTCTTGCGGATCTGTGACCTGACTAAAAATCTGCTCAAAATTATCTTTCAGATTCTGTGAAAAAACACGACTGTCCGGATGCCCCAGCAGCTGCGCCAGTGCCTCAAGGTTTTCACCCTCGCCCCTGGCGGCTTCACTGCGAATGGCCAGATAACGTTTATTAACGAAGTCGGTGCTTGTTACATCTGGAGTAACCGCATCCAGGGTCGAGCTGGTGCTGGATGTAACCTCGGTGATCGCACAGGCGGTGACAGAGGCAAGTAATGTTGTTAATAAAACCAGTTTGCTAAATGTGTTCACAGTTGAACCCTTTGAGAATAAGTAAGGGCCGTTACCCGGCCTGCGTGGTTTCTTTTTTTAAAATTAATCAATCAGTGTTGTTTTCATTTGCTGTAATGCTGTTTGTACATCATATTGAGCAAACAGATATGCCTAAGCATCCCCACTCCGTTGGCCAATTGACAGCTGATTGCCTTCAGGATCTGTGACATAGAACTGTTTCATATCATACGGCGTGGTTTCGATTTCGCCAACCACTATTCCATTAGCCCGCATATAACGCTGTTGTGCCAGGATATCTGAAGTATAGTAATGCAGCATGATATTGCCAGCCCGGGACTCTGCAGCAGGCTCACCAGTGTATCTTTGCAGCATCAGCGCGGTATTGTCGGATTTAAGATGTGCCCAGTGAAGTCGTCCCTGCGCATCCTGGCTTTGTTGAATAATAATGTAGCGAAAGGCTTTCTGGTAAAACGCCAGAGTATTTTCGATCTGCTGACAGATAAGCACTGGAACTAGCCCTTCAAATTGCATGCTGACTGAGAGCTCCTTGCATTATCGGCTTACCATTTAAGTAAGGCTGCGCCCCAGGTAAAACCACCACCAAAGGCTTCCAGCATCACCATTTCGCCGCGCTTAATGCGACCATCCCTGACCGCGGTATCCAGTGCAAGGGGTACCGAAGCCGCCGAGGTATTACCCTGCTGATCAACCGTGACCACCACATGGTCCGGATCGAGTCCAAGCTTTTTACCGGTGGCATTGATAATGCGAATATTGGCCTGATGGGGTACCAGCCAGTCGATATCGGATTTCTGCAGATCATTGGCCGCCAGGGTTTCATCAACGATACGCCCCAGGGTATTCACCGCCATCTTGAACACTTCACCGCCTTTCATGGTGATATGCGCCCCTTCCTCACGGAACAGCTGCTGGTCTTTGGAAATGCCCGTGGGTACGCTTAACAGGTTCTCATAGGCGCCATCGGCGTGAAGATGGGTGGATAATATGCCCTGCTCTTCACTGGCCTGCAGTATAACCGCACCGGCGCCGTCACCAAACAGCACACAGGTGGTGCGATCGTTCCAGTCGAGGATACGTGACAGGGTTTCTGCCCCCACCACCAGCGCGCACTTAGCCGAACCGGCTTTGATAAAATTATCGGCGATACCCAGCGCATAGACAAAGCCGGTGCACACCGCCTGCACATCGAATGCAGCACAACCGTGGATATCGAGCTTTTTCTGTAATAAACAGGCGGTGCTGGGGAATACCTGGTCCGGTGTGGTGGTGGCCACAATAATCAGGTCAATGTCCTGCGCGCTGATACCCGCCGCCTCTATGGCCTTGCGGGAGGCCCGCTCTGCCAGGTCGCAGGTGGTCTGGTCATCCGCCACTATGTGGCGCTGTTTGATCCCGGTTCGCTCCTGTATCCACTGGTCGGTGGTATCCACCACTTTTTCCAGATCCGCATTGGTCATAATGCGTTCAGGTAAATAGCTACCGGTGCCTGTAATACGTGAATAGTTCAATGTGTTTACTCGCTTGGCTGAACCGTTTTTTCAGCGGGTTTATCCAGTAAGGTGTCGAGATGGCTGTCGATACGTTGCGGTATGGATTTCTCGACCTCCAGTATCGCCACTTCAATCGCCTTGCCAAAGGCATAGGCATCAGCGCCACCGTGGCTCTTGATTACAATGTCCTTCAAGCCTAACAGACTGGCACCATTGTATCTGCGATGATCGACGCGTTTTTTAAATGACTTGAGTACCGGCAGGGCCAGTAATGCAATCAGTTTGGTGAAAATATTACGATTAAATGCCTCGCGCATAAAGTGCGAGATCATTTTGGCAGCGCCTTCGGTGCTTTTAAGCGAGATATTACCGACAAAACCATCACACACCACCACATCCACACTGCCGTTGAAGATATCGTCACCCTCGACATAGCCAATATAGTTGAGACCACTGTTCTGCAACAGGGAATCCGCCGCCTTGACCTGTGCATTGCCCTTGGTGGCCTCCGAGCCCACATTAAGCAGGCCGACACGGGGTTTTTCCACATTATCAACCGCTGCCGCAGTGACCGAGCCCATCACCGCGAACTGGAACAGGTGATCCGCGCTGGAGTCCACATTGGCCCCCAGATCCAGCATATGGGTATGCCCCATGGTATTCGGTAGCGCGGTCATAATCGCGGGACGGTCGATACCGGGCAGTGTTTTCAGCACAAACTTGGCGGTGGCCATCAGCGCGCCGGTATTTCCGGCACTGACCGCGGCACTGGCGCTGCCTTCATGCACCAGGTTGATTGCCACGCGCATCGAGGAGTCCTTTTTCTTGCGCAGCGCCTGTGATGGCGACTCGTCCATAGCAACAATTTCCGAGGCATGTACCACGGACAGCCGATCCGAGTCCTGCAGCTGCAGTTGCGTCATCTGCTGGCGGATCTGTTCTTCAAGCCCCACCAGTATCAGTTTGACGTCATTGCGTTTTTTCAGGATGTTCGCCGCCGCAGCGACCGTGACTACCGGGCCGAAGTCGCCACCCATGGCATCAATTGCAATTATTGGGGAGTCAGGCATACAGTCTCAAATGGTTCAGGGTCTGGTGGGGTATCAAAGCCTTGGGTATCAATCTACAGGATTGACCTCTCGGCCATACTGAAACGGGGTTCAGCGTAATCGGAATAGTTAAATATTTAGTGTATCAGCACAGCACCGGGAGACCCCGGCACCGTGTTATCTGATATGAATTAGCCTTCGCTGGAACTGGCTGAAGCGATTTTACGGCCTTTGAAGTAACCGTCCGGGCTTACGTGGTGACGCAGATGGGTTTCACCGGTTGTTTGCTCTACAGACAGAGCCGCGCCAGTCAGTGCGTCATGTGAACGACGCATGCCACGTCTTGAACGAGTCTTACGGTTTTGTTGTACCGCCATGTCAATCTCCAGTGATTAAACAATATAATCAATAACTTGTGAAACTAAATTAAAGTAGATCCTTCAATGCTGCAAAAGGGTTTTCCTTTTTCTCAGCAGTTGACTGATCCGGCTCTTCATCCTGTGCTGAGTCCTGCTGCTGCAGGTAGTCAGAACAATCAAAATCGTGCATTGCCACCAGGGGCAATGTCAGTAATAACTCATCTTCCAGCATATCGTGAAGGTGGTTATTGTCGTCTTCCAGCAGGTAGGGCTCATACTCGTCTGGAAGCCTGTCCATCTGTTCGTCATTTTGCACCATACCCAGTTTGAAATGGCTATCCACCGGGTAGCGCATGCCCTGCATACAACGCTGGCAACACAGCTCAAGCTCGGTTTTAATATGCCCCTCGATAAAGGGAATGGGTCCGGCTCGATCAAACTTCAGTGAAACCTCGACTTCGCCCTCTTCTGAGAGCAATGACTCGCCCAGACGTTTTAACTGCCTGATTGGCAATTTTCCCTGAATTTCAAAGCCGTTTTTGGCTTTTTGCGCGAAGTTCAGCTGGACAGGTAGAGTCGGTTTCATAATAAACGCGCGATTCTATAGCTAAATGGTCGATCTGTCAAAAGAAATTCCTTTATTTTCAAGCATTTCCCCCTGTTTTAGCGGGGCAGTAAACTGGCCGACTCAGGCACTGCCTGATGGGGCATTTTAGCGCAGTTATCCACCGCAATGTCAGTCTTTTAGACCCGGTGGCTAACTGAGTGTAAAATAGCGCCGGGTTTGTTACAGCATCAACTGCCCCATAGCCGAAAACGATCATTGTAAAAGTTGCCATCCATGAAACTAGTTCTTGCCTCAAGCTCACCCTTTCGTAAAGCCCTGCTGGAAAAACTCAATCTGAGCTTTGTTACAGATTCACCGGACATAGATGAAACCCCGCTGGCGGATGAATCGATTGAAGCCATGGTAATGCGCCTGGCGCAAGCCAAGGCCCGCGCGCTGGCCGCACACCATCCCCAGGCACTGATTATTGGCTCGGACCAGAGTGCCAGCCTGAATGGCGAGGTTCTACACAAACCGGGAAATTTCGACAAGGCCTTTGCGCAACTGAAGGCCGCATCGGGTCAGTGCATAACCTTTTATACCGGGCTGTGCCTGCTCAATAGCGCCACGGGTGAGGCACAGGTCATTTGCGAACCCTACCAGGTTAAATTCAGGCAGCTTGAGGACGACGAGATAGCGCATTACCTGCAGACAGATCAGCCCTATAACTGTGCCGGCAGTTTTAAATCGGAAGGACTGGGCATCTGCCTGTTCGAGAGTATGCGCGGCGATGACCCGAATACACTGGTCGGCCTGCCACTGATTCAGTTATGCCGCATGCTCAGGTCACAGGGACAACCGGTTCTCTAAACCGTTACCAGCTGGCACAAGTACGCTGACGATTCAGGGAGTTTGTGTGATCTGCATGCGATCACCATCTTTATCGACACGCATGCGTTTAAGAAAGGTCATGCCAAGCAGCACCTGGCTTGGGTGATCACCATCCACCACCACCGCTTCGACATTTTTCTCCAGCAGCTGCCCAAGGCGCACGCTATTTAAACGAACGCGCCAGCCTTTGGCCAGACCCGAGGCAGTATTGGCTGTCACCGGGATGCCATCGAGGCGGTATTGAATCCCCAGCCGGCGCGCGTCAGTTGCACTTATGGCGACACTGCTGGCACCGGTATCCACCAGGAAACGCACCGACTGGCCATTGATACTGCCATGGGCGCGAAACATGCCCCGCTCATCGGCCATAATCTGTTCAGTGAGCTGCCTGGGCTGGATAAACTGGGTACTCACCGCGCTGCCCATGGTGAAACGTTGAGCCACGCCATTGACTTCAATAACCGCTGCTGCGGTGTCCGCCGAGATCAACCGTAAACCCTGCTCATTGGCCTCCCCCTGCTTCAGGGTGACACGTTGCTGGTTAACATTCAGTACCACCATGCCAGGCATTAAGGCCTGAACCTCGATCTGCATCTTCGCCTGATTAACGGCAAGACCCAGTGGCGCATAAAGCAGAACTACAATCAGTAATAGAAATTTCATAACAGATAGATAATTAGATGCAGACAGCCCAGGGCACACAGGCCCGCCAGTATATCGTCCAGCATTATACCCAGACCGCCGTGCAGGTTTTTATCCAGCCAGCTGATTGGCCAGGGTTTTAAAATATCGAACAGTCGAAACAGCACAAAGCCCAGCACTATCCATTGCCATGCAAAGGGCACCGCAATCATGGTCACCAGGAAGCCGGCGATTTCATCGATCACAATCGACGAATGATCATGCACACCCAGTGAACGGCTGGTGTAACTGCATAAATAAATGCCGCATAACGTAATCAACAGCGTAACCAGAAGAAACAGCCACTGCTCGGTTTGTGCCAGCAGTATATAAACCGGAATCGCCGCCAGTGTGCCAAAGGTGCCCGGTGCTTTGGGCATTAAGCCGGAACCAAAACCCAGGGATAAAAAATGCAAGGGATTTTTCAGATAGCTAAACGGCACCTTGACTGAATTCTTACCGGCAGTATTGTTGTTATTATTCATCTAATTATTCTTCACGACTGAAATGATCATAGCCTGATACCTTATCCAGCGAAAATGCCTGGCCATCCAGTTCACACACTATACCGGTGGCTGCGGTTATTTCACCGATCTGTGTCACCTGTATTTGATGAGCGTGCATGGTTTTCTGTATCGAAGCAATGTCTTCAGGCTTGCAGGTAAAGCATAATTCATAATCATCACCGGCATTCAATATCAATGGCCAGTCGATGCGATTATGCAAGCGGTTATGTGCGGCGGTTGAGAGGGGGATTTTATTAAGGTTAATTCGCGCGCCAAGCTGGCTGGCATCGCAGATATGTTGCAGATCGCCAAGCAGGCCATCGGACAGATCAATTGCCGCAATTGAATAAGGGCTCAGTAAGCGGGCAATATCAAGGCGTGGAGTTGGGCGATTCAGGCGTTCAAGCAGAAATTCTCTATCTGACGCAGCACAATCAGTGGCTGTGTTTTCATCCAGTAGCAGATCCAGCCCCAGCCGTGCATCGGCGATCGTGCCGCTGACAAAAACCGCATCCCCTGCCCTTGCATTACTGCGTTTAAAGCTGTGTGATGCATCAACAAAACCGGTTACAGCAACCGTAATGCTTAAAGGCCCACGGGTGGTATCGCCGCCGACCAGTGCCAGCTTGTACTGACTTGCCAGCTGATTAAAGCCCTGCATAAACTGTTCAAGCCAGGACTCACTGGCCGATGGCAGACTTATCGCAAGGCTGGCCCAGGCAGGTTCTGCACCCATCGCTGCCAGATCACTCAGGTTGACCGCCAGTGATTTATAACCAATATCAGCTGGCGCAGTCTGTTGCGGAAAATGCACACCGGCAATTAAAGTGTCAGTACTGTATGCAAGCAATTTACCCGCCGGTGGTGAGAGCAGCGCGCAGTCATCACCGATACCCAGAACTACATCATCACGCTGCTGTGCTGAAGATTTGAAATAACGTTTGATCAGATCAAATTCAGACACGTCGATTGATTATCCCTCAGGCTTCAACCCGCATATGCGGGAACAGGATCACATCGCGAATCGAAGGCGAATTGGTTAACAACATCACCAGTCGATCAATGCCGATACCTTCACCGGCGGTGGGCGGCAAACCATGCTCCAGTGCGCGAATATAATCGGCATCATAATGCATGGCTTCATCATCACCCGCATCTTTTTCAGCTACCTGCTGTTTGAAACGTTCCGCCTGGTCTTCCGCATCATTTAACTCGGAAAAGCCATTGGCGATTTCACGGCCACCAACGAAGAACTCAAAACGTTCGGTAATAAAATCATTCTTATCATTACGACGGGCCAGCGGTGAAACTTCAGTTGGGTATTCGGTGATAAAGGTCGGATTCATCAAACGGTGTTCAACGGTTTTTTCAAATATTTCAATCTGGATCTTGCCCAGGCCGTAACTGTCTTTCAGCGGAATATGCAGTTTTTCCGCAACCTTGCGTGCCGACTCGATATTATCGATATCCGCTGCTGTTAACTCAGGGTTGTATTGCAGAATGGAGTCAAACACCGAGATGCGCGCAAACTTGCCGGCAAAATCATAGCTGTCGCCCTGGTATTCAATCAGCGTTTTGCCAACCACCTCCCTGGTCAGACCATGTAACAGCTCTTCGGTAAGATCCATCAGGTCATTGTAGTCTGCATAGGACATATAGAATTCAAGCATGGTGAACTCAGGATTATGCCGGGTGGAAACCCCTTCATTACGGAAGTTGCGGTTAATCTCGAAAACCTTTTCAAAACCACCGACAACCAGGCGTTTCAGGTAAAGCTCCGGTGCAATGCGCATAAACATCGGCATATCCAGCGCATTATGATGGGTTTCAAACGGTCGAGCAGTTGCACCACCGGGGATTGCCTGCAGCATTGGTGTTTCCACATCCATAAAGCCACGCTCTTCAAAGAAGCGACGGATATAGGAAATAATTTTCGAGCGCAGCTGGAATGTCTGGCGCACTTCCTGGTTCATCACCAGGTCAACATAACGTTGACGGTAACGGGTTTCCTGGTCCGACAGGCCGTGGAATTTTTCGGGCAATGGGCGTAAAGACTTGGTCAGCAGTTTTATACTGGAAACCTTAACTGACAGCTCACCGGTTTTGGTTTTAAACAGTGTACCTTCAGCGCCGATAATGTCACCGATATCCCATTTTTTAAAACCCTCGTTATACACACCCTCCGGCAGTGCATCACGCTGCAGAAACAGCTGCACGCGGCCACTCATATCCTGCAGCTGGGCAAAACTGGCCTTACCCATAATGCGCTTTGCCATCAGGCGGCCGGCTACGGCAACTTTAACATTCAGTTGCTCCAGTTCTTCAGCCGATTTATCTCCATACGCCAGCTGGCATTCATCCGCCAGGGTATTGCGACGGAAATCATTGGGAAACGGATTACCCAGCTCGCGCATGGCGGAGAGTTTTTCACGGCGCTGCGCAATTAATTTGTTTTCATCAACCGCTTCATCGGCCGTGTTTACTGAATTGTTTTCTTCGCTCATGGTCTTTTCTTTGTGCGCTATTGCGGATTAATAAAATTATTGATTAATAAATCCAGGATTAAAAA
>DATCTK010000081.1:0-4454 GCA_036567985.1 Gammaproteobacteria bacterium
CCCCAGGTGATAGCCAATCGCGTAACTGGAGTCGGTGGGATACACCACCACACCACCATTGCGAATAATATCCACCGCCTGGTTAATCAGGCGCATTTGCGGGTTATCCGGATGTATTTCAAAAAACTGACTCATAGTCTATCTATTCTGACGCAAAGCACCGGCGAGGCAAAGTAAAACCTTGTTAGTTCAGGAGTTTGTATAAAAAACGAACAGCCCGGCACTTCGGCCTGGCCACAGTTTGGCATACTCAGAAGGCCGCTTTCATGCTAATCTGCAGCCTCATTTTTCCCCGCTACCCGTGCCAAACAACTGATATGAAAATATTTTATGACCTGCTGCCGATTATCCTGTTTTTCCTCGGCTACCATAATGCCACGCTGATTGCCGACAACACGCCCCTCGGCCAGCTGATTGATCCGAACCAGCCGGAAGTCATCGCGGCCACCATTATCGCCACCATCATTGCAATTATTGCCAGCTTTATCCAGGTGGGCACCTTCTGGCTGAAAAACCGCCGCTTCGAACGCATGCACCTGTTTTCACTGGCGCTGATTTCCGGCCTTGGTGGCATTACCATTGTGTTTGGCGACCCCGCGTTTATCCAGTGGAAACCCACGGTACTTAACTGGGTGTTCGCCGGTGCGTTTCTTGCCAGCCAGTTTGTCGGTGAAAAGAACCTGGTGGAACGCATGATGGGCGCGCAGATTAAACTGCCCGACGCCATCTGGCTCAAGCTGAATATCTCCTGGGTGGTATTTTTTATTCTCAGCGGCCTGGTCAATCTGTATGTCGCCTTTTACTACGGCCTGGACATGGACGAAAAAGCCCGCATGGATTTCTGGGTAGACTTCAAACTGTTCGGCCTGATGGGCATGACCCTGGTGTTTGTCATTGGCCAGGCCTTCTATATGTCACGCTATATCCAGGAGAGCGACCAGCCCACTACAGACAACGATAACAACAGTAACAAACCGGATAACACAGGAAGCCACTAATATGCTGTATGCGATTATTGCGCAGGATGTTGAAAACAGCCTGCAGGCACGACTCAAAGCCCGCCCCGATCACCTCGCCCGCCTGCAAAGTCTGCAGGATGAAGGCCGACTGGTTCTGGCCGGCCCGCACCCGGCAATTGACAGCAACGACCCGGGCGAAGCCGGTTTCAGCGGCAGCCTGGTGGTGGCGGAATTCGACTCGCTGGACGCCGCGCAAAGCTGGGCCGATGCCGACCCCTATATCCAGGCCGGCGTCTACCAGAAGGTGACTGTCAAACCCTTCAAACAGGTATTCCCTGCCTGAATAAACCCAGCCGCTGCAGTCGCAACAATGTTCGGCTGCGGGGCCAACTGCATGCCTGAAGCAATCTCGGACCTGACAACTGCTTTAAAGTAAGTGCACAAAGAGCCGATACAGACTATATAAGGTGTGAAGATCATCTCACCACGCAAATGATCACGGTCGCGCCAGTGATTCGAACCAGCGCGACCCGATAAAGTTGTTGCCTGAACCCCGCACAACGACCGCATTAATAACAAAAGCAGCACACAAAACAGGTCACTAAATGAAACCCAGTATTCTTCGTAACTTACTGTTTGCCTTCCTTGGCTTCGGCATCGCCATGGGCATTATCTTCCCCTTCTACGCCAGTTTCTTTGTTGAATATAAAGAAGGCCTGTATATCTGGTTTGCCCTGGGCTGCCTGGTGGCGGGCACGGTGATCGGGGTGATCAACTACTACCTGCTGAACCTGCTGCTGATTTCCAAGCTCAAACGCATCGCGCAGATTTCCACCGCCATCAGTAACCACGACCTGAGCTTTACCTGCGTGATGGAAAGCGACGACGTGATTGGCGAGATCATCAGCAGCTTTAATAAAATGGCGGAAACCCTGCGTGATGTAGTGGCCGAGCTGAAACGCAGCAGTGAGCAGATGCTGCAGGGCGTCAACCAGATCTGCGTGGTGGCCGATGCCACCAGCAACGGCGTACACAACCAGCACGAACAGACACAGAACGTGGAAATGGCAATCCAGCGCATGACCCAGATTGCCCACGATGTCTCCAGCCGCGCCGCACAGGCAGCAGAAGCCGCAGGTATTGCGAAGGAAGAAGCGGAAAAAGGCAACCAGGTGGTGAAGCAGACCATCGGCTCAATCCAGACCCTGTCCAGCGCAGTGGAAAATGCCGCCGGTTCGATCAACCGGCTGGAACAGGAAAGCATCAATATCGGCGGGGTGCTTGATGTAATACGCGGCATCTCCGAACAGACCAACCTGCTGGCATTAAACGCAGCCATCGAAGCGGCCCGCGCCGGTGAACAGGGCCGCGGCTTTGCGGTGGTGGCGGATGAGGTCAGAACCCTGGCACAGCGCACGCAAAGCGCCACCATGGAAATACAGGATATGATCGAAACCCTGCAGAATGTCTCCCGCGAAACCGTGGAGGTGATGGTGAAAGGCCAGAGCCAGGCCGCCGACAGCGTAGCGCACGCCACCGAGGCCGGCCAGTCACTGCAGCAGATCACCCAGGCGGTACAGGCGATTACCGAAATGAACACCCTGATTAACGACGAAGCCGGCTCACAATCTGGAGTGGCGGTGGAAATCAACCAGAACATGTCCGCCATCAGCGCCATCGCCAGCGAGAGCAAGGACGGCGCCGAACGTACCAACCAGGAAAGCCGCGGCCTTGCGGATCTGGCCAGCAAGTTACAGCAACTGGTGGCAGGGTTTAAACTTTAGGCCTTTTTAAAAGAGGAAACAGGTTGCCCCAACCCTCAAAATCGTTAGAATAGCCAGCCTAGTCATGCCAGAGTGATGAAATTGGTAGACATGAGGGAATTCGACCGCAAACGGGGTTTGAGTCGTTATGCATGTTTATCCAACTAATTTTATTAGGATTTTCGGCAGATTAGCAGCACTAAAATCAAAGTATACTGAGTATACGTCCAATATATGCCGGAGTGGTGGAATTGGTAGACACGTCGGATTCAAAATCCGATGCTAGCAATAGCGTGCCGGTTCAAGTCCGGCCTTCGGTACCAAAATTTATAATAAAAACGCCAGCTTTTTAGCTGGCGTTTTTATGTTCACTGCTTTGCATTAAATAACAAACGGAATTCTGGAGACAGTATATCTTTACTTCACGACTCATTTTCTATACTGAATTGAGTATACTGTCCCCGAAATTCGCGAAATTCCCGAATTGAGTATACTGTCCCCGAAATTCCAAGCCGTAGTTCTATATTCGATGAACAGAGAACGACTAACTGGCGCGTCAGTTTTGGCGATGTCTACTCATCCAGAAATACACAGACGATACCGCCAGTATATTCAGTGAAAACCAGATCGCATTATATGCCGAATCCGTTATCAGCAACCCAACAAAAGCAGCTAATGTGGGCAACAGAGCAATATACACCCACCTGACCTTAAACCACTTTTGCAATATAATGTGTAATGGAATGCCTACCAGTAGCATCCCCAAATATGCAAAAGGCACGGCAACAACTCCGTGCATTAGCCCCACAGTTATTGCTGAGAAAGACCCTCCAGCATCACCTTTATCCAGCATAAAAAATACCACACCAACAAATAGTAGATTCACTGGTATAACAACCATTGGGGATACAATAGCTGGTAGCATAATAAATACGTTTTTAAACATTAACTCTCACTGAAAGACTCTAGTTAGCCATAAACTATCAGCATTTATATGTTTGGCCGCCTGGCTGATTGGTCAATTTTTAATCCACTCCGTCCCCTTAAGCCATTTGGAACAACCTACTTCAGCTTCTCTACAAGTTCCATAACCTGAAATATTAAATCTGCAAACTCTGGATCATCAGTTTCAAATTCTCGAACCGCCAACAAACCAATCTGTATGTTCTCAAGGTTACTACGGTCTTGAGTCTCACCATCAATTAGTGCGCGCAGATACTCAACCTCCTCGTTAACAATAGCCAGTGGACGAAAGTTAGGGTTCTTATCCAATCTGGATTTACATTCCACAAGTACTCTACTCAGTAGTTCTTTGTCTTTCACGTCAATACTCCTACTGACTTAACTTAAAGTTTTGTAGATAATCAGGCCCAACAAAGTATTGGGTCTCACCGCCCCTTGAAAAATAATTTTCACTTGCATAATTGTAATCTGCGGTAGAACTCCTTTAGAAAAACCCGCAAAAAACCCGGGTCAGATACCAGTTTTCTCTAATGTTAAAGGGGTCGGTGACAAATGATAATCATTATTATTCACTTATTTATCCTTTATACAGCCGATCAATTTTTCATACCCTGATTTCATATTTGTAATCACTGCTGTCCCGTTAACTTTCATAGGAGCTCCATCTGATTGATATTGATCGACCTGTCTATAACAGGGTCGCCTCTAAGCAGCCCCATTAAATCGCGTTTCTCAAATAAATTTAACTGCAATACACGTAGAATCTGCT
>DATCTK010000082.1:0-3337 GCA_036567985.1 Gammaproteobacteria bacterium
AGCAGCCCCAGATGCACGCACACCACATGCAGTCGCGGCATGCTGTCGCTGATGCGAATCACCCCATGCAACAGACTACGGCTGGCCTTACGCATATAGGACACATCAATGTTTTCCCATTCAACAAACGGGTATTTACTCAGAATTGCATTGCCGTGGTGCCCGGCTTCATAGATCGCATTTTTACCGTAGGCATGGTGATGCCAGACCTCATCCGCAAGAAACTCGAACTGCGACTCATCCGGCCAGTTGTGATGATGCTGTGATTTGTGCAGGTGTTCGCCCTGGATCTCCTGCAGGAATACCAGCTCGGAATCGACCGAGCGAATCAGTGATTTTATCTGGTGCAGAACAAAGCGCCGGTTTCCCGCGCTAAAACCTTTGTGAATATTGTAGGTCAGTACCCTGATGCGCGGTGGTTGTTCCAACATGCTGTTTATTCTGCTGCCTCCTCTGATGTATCTATCTGTAATTTCTGCAGCTGTTCGGTAACCGGATTGACCGACAGCGGCTTTATGGAAATAAGTTCAAGACTATTATGCTCGCCCGGTTGTGCAGTTAATAGCTGTGTTTCATGCCGGGTGATATTCAGCGTAACCCAGCCCTGCTCGGTGCACAACAGACCCTTGATGCGGCTAAGCTCAGCGTCCACCACAAGCTGGTTCAACCACGCCAGCACCGCAGAACGAAAACAGCTGCTTGCCGGCATGCGCCAGCTGCAACTGTAATGGGCATCTGCACTCGATGGCGTAATCTGCCAGCCCGGCACCGATTTTATCACCGCGGTTATCGCCGATGGCTGCTGTGTTGCAGATGGTTTTTCTACAGCCTGTAACGATGCGGGGAGATCCAGTTCACCGGCTTTAAGTTTAGCGGCTGCGCTGTGTGGCAAATCCAGCCACGACAGATCAAGCTGCGCACCTTCGCGCAGCACTGCTCGCTCCGGCGGCAGACCCAGTTGCTGTGCCAGCCGGTAGAACAGTGCACGATCCGCCTCAGTGTACTGATCCATTTTATTGCCGACCAGCACATCCGCCAGCGCCAGCTGACTGACAAAGGTGTCATGGTGAAGATAACGGGGGTCATGTAACTGTCGGGCATCCAGCAGTGTAATCACTGCGCGAATATCAAACACATCCCGGTAAAATTCACCGGATAACTGGGCGAGTAACTGCTGTGGATGTCCCAGGCCACTGGGCTCAATCAGGATACGTTGCGGACGGACTTGTTTGATCAGCTGGTTTAAACCAACCGTGAAAGGCTGGGCGGCGACACAGCATAAACAGCCGCCGGCAATTTCCTTAACCGGCACACCGCGATTATGCAGCAACTTGCCGTCCAGGCCGGTCTGGCCGAACTCATTAACCACAATCGCCCAGACTTCCGTGTCCGGTTTGTGTGCAATCAGTTTCTGCAGCGCGGTGGTTTTACCTGCGCCGAGAAACCCGCTAATGATATTCAACGCGATATTATGAAATTGCCCCATCCCCTTGCAATCGGCCTAGTTCATAAGATCGACTTCAATCCCCTGCTCTCGCAGATCGTGCGCCCGGTTGTCGATATAGCGCTGAAAATTGGGCTGCTCTTTATAGGCTTCACTGGAGACATAGTCCATAATCGACTGCACATGAAATGCCCGCAGATAACCATCACTGCGAAACACTTCATTACCCTGGGGGTCGAAATACACCAGGCTCGGTGCATACTGGATATTCAGATCCCTGGCCCAATCCTTAACCGCTACCTTCTGACCATCAGGGCGTATCAGCTTATCTTCCGACCACATATCCAGCACCGCCACGTCGAATTTTTTCAGCTGCTGTTTTGATTCATCACGTTGAAGAATATCCAGGTGCAGTTCATCGCATTCCTTGCACTGTTCCTGTTCGAACATCACCAGCTGGTGTTTGTCGCTGTTTTTTGAAAAGTCATAAGGTGATTGCATTGTGGCAACATCCGTATGCAGCTTGCCTTCAGTCTGTCTGGCACCCGCGCCTGCCAGATACTCACGGAAACTCTGTGTTTTATCCTTGCGCTGTAATACATAATCCAGCGCCGCATCAAATTTCTGCGGAGGGTAATAGCCATTGGCCCGTAACACCGGCTTGCCTTCTTCATTAAAGAAAACCAGGGTCGGCGTGTACATGACCTTTAAGCGTTCAGCAAAATCTTTTTCGGTAGTGGTAACTTCACCCAGTGACACATCGCGATCACCCCAGATATTGAGTGATACCACATCAAAGTGTTCACGGGTTTTTTCTGCAATGTCCCGCTGGCCAAAATTGTCCTGCAGCAATTTCTTGCAGTAGGGGCAACCATCCTGGTAAAAATAAATCATCAGGCGCTTACCGTTTTCACTGGCTTCGGCAATGTCTTCATTCAAATCGAGAAAGGACTGTTTAAACCACTGCGGCTGCTCCACGTAACCGGGGTTAACCATACCGGCTTCCAGTTCGCCTTCCTTTTTGGCATGGGCGGACTGCATCAACAGCAGGCCGGCCAGCCACAGTAACTTAACGATGTTTTGCTTTTGCATGACTCACCCTCTTTCCGCCCCCTGAGGTGTTTTTATTCGAGCCGCCACGTCCCCGTGACGTAGGCATCGTATGACGACCCATTCTGTAGTTCTTTTTGACGGGTGTACCGGCGCGGAGTTCCTTTGCATACTCGATTCCGGCAAGTGCCGCCAGCTCACGGATATCTTTCGCCTCCAGTTCACGCACCTGGCCCGGTCGATGGCTCTTGCTCATAATCACCGAACCGTAGCGCACACGCATCAGCCGGCTCACCTTGAGCCCTACCGCTTCCCACATGCGTCGTACCTCGCGGTTACGCCCTTCCATCAACACCACGTGATACCAGCGATTTAAACCGGTTTCACTCGGTTCGAACTCATCATCACTGGCCCGCTCGACGATCTCTTCAAAACGTGCCGGACCATCCTCAAGTTCAACGCCATTGGTCAACTTATGCAGCTGTTCCGGGGTCGCCTTGCCCATAATGCGCACCGCGTATTCGCGCTGCAACTGGCTCGACGGATGCATCAGGCGATTCGCCAGGTCACCACTGTCGGTTAACAGAATCAGCCCCGAGGTGTTGATATCCAGGCGACCCACCGCCACCCAGCGACTGTGCTTGAGGCCGGGCAGTTTTTCAAAAATAGTCCGCCGCCCTTCCGGGTCATTGCGACTGCACACTTCACCTTCCGGCTTGTGGTAGGCAATCACCCGCGGCAGGCTCTGCTCCGCATCGCGAATAATAATCTTGCGGCCGTTATGCACAACCACATCGCCAACCTCAACCTGCTGGCCCGGTTCAACCGGTTTACCGTTCAGGC
>DATCTK010000083.1:0-13558 GCA_036567985.1 Gammaproteobacteria bacterium
TTTCATTCGGGATCTGTGGCATGAAAAGGGCGATCTGGTGATTGCGGTGACGCAAGGTGCATTAACCCGGTTACGTCCGGTGTTGATGACCGCCCTGGTTGCAAGCCTTGGCTTCATACCGATGGCTCTGAATACCGGCACCGGCGCTGAAGTGCAACGTCCACTGGCAACAGTGGTGATAGGTGGCATTATCTCTTCAACCTTGCTGACACTGTTTGTGCTTCCGGTGCTGTACCACTGGGTGCACCAACGTGTCGCCTCACCGAAGTGAAGTACTACAGCGACTGTCTGGTGAGAGTGATCAGTGAGAAAAGTGTCGGGCACATAGTTGCGTGCATGGCTGGCACACGAGTATAAACACCGCAGGTTTACAAACGCGAAGCGCATTTTGCCGTGAATGGTTAACTGTGCACGAAACGATAATTTGGCCAGCTATTGATGCACATTATTTGTTCGCGTATAGCCATGAGATGGCATTCAAAAAGATTGAGTCCGCAAATTAACGCGAATACACGCAAATAAATGCAAAGCACTTTTATGTCGCACGCCTGTGGCGTGCAATATAGAACATTAGCGTCTATTTGCGTTTATTAGCGGACCAGTTCTTTTATTTTTTAGTGCGATACAGGGTGATAGCTGCCAGTTTATGCTTTAAAAAACCCATAAACCGGCCAAGCAGGCCAACTTATGGTTTCGTGCACAAATGAAAGTGATATGAGTAAAATGGTGGGCCGTATTTGCGTGCATAGATGGCACGCGAGTATAAACGCCGAAGGCGTACCACCGCGCAGCGCATTTGGCCGTTGACGTATGGTAACGGTGATTAGAATGAAAATGGTGGGCCTGGAAGGACTCGAACCTTCGACCGATCGATTATGAGTCGAGCGCTCTAACCAACTGAGCTACAGGCCCGTTCTTGCGTGTGAAGATGACACGCATATAGATAACGCTTGCGTACAATCGCGAAGCGCACGGGTCTTGGGATTGATAGATGTATCTCTCCCAATATGAAACAGACGCATATTATATGCGTCTGTTTTTGATCGACAAGCTTTTATTCGTCGCCGATAAAGCTGCGCAGGTGTTCCGCGCGTGATGGATGACGCAGTTTGCGCAAGGCCTTGGCTTCGATCTGGCGAATGCGCTCACGGGTTACGTCGAACTGCTTGCCCACTTCTTCCAGGGTGTGGTCGGTATTCATATTAATACCGAAGCGCATGCGCAGTACCTTGGCTTCCCGTGGTGTCAGGGTCGACAGTATGTCCTTGGTGGATTCGCGCAGCGATTCGCTGGTGGCGGAATCAACCGGTGACATAATGTTAACGTCTTCAATGAAATCACCCAGGTTTGAATCTTCATCGTCACCAATCGGTGTTTCCATGGAGATCGGTTCCTTGGCAATTTTCAGCACCTTGCGCACCTTGTCTTCCGGCATTTCCATTTTTTCTGCCAGTTCTTCAGGGGTGGGCTCGCGGCCTTTTTCCTGCAGCATCTGGCGGAAAATGCGGTTCAGTTTATTGATGGTTTCAATCATGTGAACCGGAATACGGATGGTGCGCGCCTGGTCGGCAATCGAACGGGTGATGGCCTGGCGAATCCACCAGGTGGCATAGGTGGAGAATTTGTAACCGCGACGGTATTCAAATTTGTCCACCGCTTTCATCAGGCCGATATTGCCTTCCTGGATCAGGTCGAGGAACTGCAGGCCGCGGTTGGTGTATTTCTTTGCAATCGAAATAACCAGGCGCAGGTTGGCTTCCACCATTTCTTTCTTGGCGCGACGTGCCTTGGCTTCACCGATCGACATCTTGCGGTTGATTTCCTTGATGTCGGTGATGCTCAGGCCGTAGCCTTTTTCCAGCATGCCCAGCTTGAGCTGTGTCTGCTTGATGTCAGCGGCAAATTCAGCCAGTTTGTCCGAGTATTCATGACCCTGCAGATACTGATCAAGCCATTTCTGGTTGGTTTCGTTTTCCGGGAACGACTGAATAAAGGTTTTGCGCGGCATGTGTGCCTTGTTGACGCACAGGTTTAATATATGGCGCTCATGGGTGCGCACGCGCTCAATGGTGCTGCGCAGCTCCTTGGTCATGGAGATAATAATGGACGGCAGGAACTTGAGTTCCATAAAGGCGTCCGCCATTTCTTCTCGGGCCTTGAGAATGCTTTTCTTGTTGTTTTTCTCAAGCGCTTTCATCACCTTTTTATGGGCTTTATCCAGCAGCTTGAACTGTTCAACCGCACGCTCGGGATCCGGGCCTGTGTCGACGATAACCGTGTCATCGTCGTCATCGTCATCGCGCTCGCTGGCAGGGCCGGATGCCGGCTGGGCAATCTCGTCGCTGTCGTCGCTGCGGAAGCCGTTGATTAAATCGGTGAGGCGCGCTTCATCGGCTTCGATTTTCTCGAAGGTTTTGATAACCGCCTGGATTGAGCGCGGGTTGGTGCCCAGCGCTTCCATGACCTGCTTGAGGCCTTCTTCAATGCGCTTGGCAATGGAGATTTCGCCTTCACGGGTCAGCAGCTCGACACTGCCCATTTCGCGCATATACATGCGTACCGGGTCGGTGGTGCGGCCGAATTCGTTTTCAATAGAGGCCAGCGCGGCGGCGGCTTCTTCTGCGGCGGTGTCATCGGTAGCGCTGGCATCGGTTAATACCAGTGATTCGGTGTCAGGTGCAACTTCATGGACAGTAATGCCCATGTCGTTGATCATATTGATGATGTCTTCAACCTGTTCCGGGTCTACAATTTCCTGCGGCAGATGGTCATTCACCTCGGCATACGTCAGGTAGCCCTGTTCCTTGCCCTTGGCAATTAACTGCTTGAGAAGTGACTTCTTGTCCCGGCGTGGCGCGCCCGTGGTGCTCCCTGTGGAGGCATCGGCTTGCGGGCTTTTGGGTAGGTCTTCCGACTGCTTATCTTCTTGGCTCATGGTTATCCGCTAAAGAGTAGAGAATTCAAAACTGAACCACGCATTATAGCATGCTGCGGTGGCTCTAGCTATATATACATTAAATAAAAACCGCAAATAAGCCCGTAAAACAAGCCCGCAAAAATTGCTGGTTTACCTTGTGCTCGGCTGATGGCAAGGTGTTGGCAATTGAACAGAGAGAGGCAAACGAGATGGTAAGCTTACAGACGCCGGTATGTGATTTTGGTCAGCCCGCAGTGGATTTTTCCCTGCCTGGGGTGGATGGTAAAAGCTGGAGCCTGGCGGACTGTGCCGGGGAAAAGGGTCTGCTGGTGATGTTTATCTGTAACCATTGTCCCTATGTGAAGGCGGTTATCGACCGCATCGTGCGCGATGCCCGTGAGCTGAAGGCGCTGGGGGTGAATACGGTGGCGATTATGTCGAATGACCCAGCGGAGTACCCGGAAGATTCCTTCGAGAATATGCAGAAAATCGCCGCCCAGCGGGGTTTTGACTTCCCCTACCTGCTGGATGAAACGCAGCAGGTGGCAAAGGCCTATGGCGCGGTCTGTACGCCGGATTTCTTTGGCTATAACGCCGATCTCGAGCTGCAATACCGCGGACGGCTGGATGAAAGCCGCAAGGAGGCAGCTTCCCCCAATGCGCGCCGCGATCTGTTCGAGGCGATGAAGCAGGTGGCGGAAACCGGGCAGGGGCCTGAGGAGCAGATACCCAGTATGGGCTGTTCCATTAAATGGAAGGATGAGGCCTGAACAAACGGCCCGATGAGTGGTCGGAGCAGGGGCGAGGCGCAGCGCCGGATAAGGTCCGGGCTGGCTCGCCGGTCAGCTTTATTTAATCGGGCTTATTTTGTGTTTTTATGGGTAAATAAAAATAATCAGCCTCGTCCTGGCACGGCTAGAAATCGTTATAATTATGTAAGTAATTGATAAATAAAGAGTTAATGCTCGCTTTCAGACGTGCAAAAAAATCGTCAGGGCAGGCGGAATATGCGCGAAATTCGAGCTTGCCAACCCCCGTTACCAAGTATTAAGTTGCCGAACGTGGCGAAGTAAGGGAAAATAGCGCCCCTTTATCAATGTGGGGCAGTTCCCCTGCTGCTGTGTGGCGAGACATGCTGCGTATTAGAACAGCGGACTGAAAAAATAGAATTATGCTGGCGTGCCGGGCTTTTGGGCGCGCGGCTCACGACTTTTAAAAACTTGATTGGAGATATCCTATGTCATCACGCAAAGAGCTTGCTAATGCAATCCGTGCCCTGAGTATGGACGCGGTACAAAAAGCAAATTCTGGTCACCCGGGTGCGCCTATGGGCATGGCAGACATAGCTGAAGTATTGTGGAACGACAATATGAAGCACAACCCAGCAAACCCGAACTGGGCTGATCGCGACCGTTTTGTCCTGTCAAATGGTCATGGCTCTATGCTGATTTACTCACTGCTGCACTTAACCGGTTACGATCTCGGCATCGAAGACCTCAAGCAGTTCCGTCAGCTTCATTCCAGAACACCAGGCCACCCCGAGTATGGTTATGCGCCAGGTGTTGAAACCACGACTGGCCCACTGGGTCAGGGCATTACCAATGCAGTGGGTATGGCAATTGCGGAAAAAGCACTGGCCGGTCAGTTCAACCAGAAAGGTCACACCATTGTTGACCACCACACCTATGTGTTCCTGGGTGATGGCTGCCTGATGGAAGGTATTTCACACGAAGCCTGTTCACTGGCGGGTACCCTGGGTCTGGGCAAGCTGATTGCCTACTGGGATGACAATGGTATTTCTATCGACGGTCATGTTGAAGGCTGGTTCTCCGACGATACACCAAAGCGTTTTGAAGCTTACGGCTGGCATGTGCTTGCGGATGTTGATGGTCACGATCCTGAGGCGATTGCGAAGGCGACTGAAATGGCAAAAGCCATGACCGACAAGCCTACACTGATCTGCTGTAAAACCACTATTGGTTTCGGTTCACCCAACAAGGCGGGTTCACACGCGTGTCACGGTGCGCCATTAGGTGAAGAAGAAATTAACCTGACCAAAGCTGCACTGGGCTGGGATCACGGTCCATTTGAAGTGCCCGAGTCGGTTTACAAAGGCTGGGATGCAAAAGAAAAAGGCGCTGCAGCAGAAGCGGCCTGGAATAAAAAGTTCGAAGCCTACAAGGCAGAATTCCCCGAACTGGCTGCAGAATTCGAGCGTCGCATGGCGGGTGATCTGCCAGCTGAGTGGGCGCAGAAATCTGCCGACTTTATTGCCTCTGTGAATGCAGAAGCGAAAAGCCCGGCAACACGTCAGGCGTCACTGGCATCTATCGAAGCCTATTCACCCATGGCACCTGAACTGTTTGGTGGTTCGGCCGACCTGGGTTGTTCAAACCTCACTGAATGGTCTGGTTACAAGCCAATGATCAGCAACGAAGTGCCTAACTACGTTAACTACGGTGTGCGTGAGTTCGGTATGTCGGCGATTATGAACGGTATTGCGCTGCACGGTGGTCTGATTCCATTCGGCGCGACCTTCCTGATGTTCTCCGAGTACGCGCGTAATGCACTGCGTATGGCGGCACTGATGAAAATCCAGAGCATCTTCGTATTTACCCATGACTCTATCGGTCTGGGTGAAGATGGTCCGACCCACCAGCCAATCGAACAGATTCCAACCCTGCGCATGATTCCAAACATGTCAGTATGGCGTCCCTGTGATGCAGTTGAATCAGCGGTTTGCTGGGCGAAAGCAATTGAACGTAAAGACGGTCCGTCTACTCTGATTTTCTCACGTCAGGGTCTGCCACATCAGACACGTACCGATGCACAGATCGCGGCGATTTCAAAGGGTGGCTACATCCTGAAAGATTGCAACGGCACACCGGATGCAATCATTATCGGTACCGGTTCTGAAGTTGCGCTGGCAATGGGCGCGGCGGAAGAAATGTCCGACAAGAAGATCCGTGTAGTTTCAATGCCATCGGTTGATGCCTTTGAAGCACAGGATGACAGCTATCGCGCATCTGTTCTGGACAAGAGCATTCCAACCGTTGCAGTCGAAGCCGCTGTAACCGATGGCTGGTACAAGTACGCGGATGCAGTTGTAGGTATTGATCACTTTGGTGAATCAGCACCTGCGGGCGAACTGTTTAAAGAATTCGGCTTTACAGTTGAAAACGTGGTTAACACAGTAAAAAGCGTATTGAAATAATTTGCGGTTGCTCCGTAGCTGCAAGGCTGCGGAGCAAATAACAGCGAAGTATTAAATTAAATTTTGAAAATAACCGAGGAAAAATGTAATGGCTATTAAAGTAGGTATTAACGGTTTTGGTCGCATCGGCCGTATGGTATTCCGTGCAGTTTACAATGAATTCAAAGACATCGAGATCGTAGGTATTAACGACCTGCTGGATGCAGACTACCTGGCATACATGCTGAAGTATGACTCAGTGCACGGTCGTTTCGGCGGTACTGTTGAAGCCGGCGATGGTTGCATGATCGTTGATGGCAAGAAAATTCGTCTGACTGCAGAGCGTGATCCAGCGGATCTGAAATGGAGCGACGTAGGTGCGGAAATCGTTATCGACTCAACCGGTTTCTTCCTTACAGAAGAAGGTTGCCAGAAGCACATTGATGCGGGTGCGAAGAAAGTTGTTATGTCTGCACCATCTAAAGATGCAACACCTATGTTCGTATACGGCGTAAACCACGAAACTTACTCAGGTCAGGCGATTGTTTCTGCTGCATCCTGCACCACTAACTGTCTGGCTCCTGTAGCTAAAGTACTGAACGACAAGTGGGGCATCAAGCGTGGTCTGATGACTACAGTTCACGCTGCAACTGCAACTCAGAAGACAGTTGACGGCCCATCTGCAAAAGACTGGCGCGGTGGTCGTGGTATCCTGGAAAACATCATTCCATCTTCAACCGGTGCTGCTAAAGCAGTAGGTGTTGTTCTTCCAGAACTGAATGGCAAACTGACTGGTATGGCATTCCGTGTACCAACTTCAGACGTATCTGTAGTTGACCTGACAGTTGAGCTGAACAGCGAAGCCAAATACGAAGATATCTGTGCGGCAATGAAAGCGGCTTCAGAGTCTGGTGATATCTCCAAGACACTGGGCTACACAGACGAGAAAGTAGTTTCAACTGACTTCCGTGGCGTTGGTTTCTCTTCAATCTTTGATGCAGAAGCCGGTATCGCGCTGGATGGCACCTTTGTGAAAGTGGTTTCATGGTACGACAACGAGTACGGTTACACCTGCAATATGATGCGTTTCGTACAGCACGTAGCCGCTAACTAATCTAAGCGGATCTTTTTGCTGCTGGGGGTGTTGGAAAAATATTTTGAATGATCGCGTAATAAACATACGCTCAACATCTCAAAATATTTTCCCGCCTACCCAGCAACAAAAATCTCTCGCTTAGAGACTGGCCTGATTTGGCCAGTTAAGTTTAAAGGGTAAGCCAGTTTTATGTGGCTTGCCCTTTAACTCTTAAACCTATTTGTAAAGTCAGTGAGTAAGTCGTCTTACATTGCGAACTGTCGCTGTTGGCTGGTTTTACAAATACGTTTAGTACTCAGATACCTGGGGTGTCTGTTACAGCATTGCATCCGGTGTTGTTGTTTGCGTCGGGTAAGGTAAAAAAAATATGGCAATCAAGATTGCAATTAATGGCTATGGTCGAATTGGCCGTAATATTTTGCGTGCCATTTATGAATCGGGTCGCACCCATGAAGTACAGGTTGTGGCGATTAACGACCTGGGTGATGCATTCACCAATGCGCATCTAACCCAGTATGATACCGCGCACGGTCGTTTTCCCGGTGAAGTCACTGTGGATGGCGACTACATGGTAGTGAATGGTGACCGGATTCGCGTACTGGCGGAAAAAGACCCGGCGAAACTGCCCTGGGGTGAACTGGGTGTGGATGTGGTGCATGAGTGCACCGGTCTGTTTGCCAGCAAGCAGAAGGCCTCGCTGCACATTGACGGCGGTGCGAAAAAAGTCGTGATCTCGGCTCCCGGTGGTCACGGTGTGGATGCCACCATTGTGTATGGTGTCAATCACGATGTATTGAAATCAACCGATACGGTGATTTCCAATGCGTCCTGCACCACCAACTGCCTGGCGCCGCTGGTTAAACCGATTCATGAAAAAATCGGTATTGAAAAAGGCCTGATGACGACGATCCATTCCTACACCAATGATCAGGTGTTAACGGATGTCTATCATCAGGATCTGCGCCGTGCGCGCTCGGCCACCAGTTCGATGATCCCCACCAAAACCGGTGCGGCGGCTGCGGTGGGTCTGGTGTTGCCGGAACTCAACGGTCGACTGGATGGCTTTGCGGTACGCGTGCCCACCATTAATGTGTCGCTGGTAGATTTAACCTTTACCGCCAGCCGTGACACAACGGTGGAAGAGATCAATGCCATTATGAAGGAAGCGGCGGATGGTAAGGTGTTAGCCTACAGTAATGCGCCGTTAGTGTCGGTGGATTTTAATCACACCAGCACGACCTCGAATTTTGATGCCACATTAACCCGGGTAACCGGCGGTGATCTGGTGAAAGTGTGTGCCTGGTATGACAATGAATGGGGTTTTTCAAACCGCATGATTGATACCACCATTGCACTAATGAATGCAAAGCCTGCGGCGTAAGTTAGCAATACTGAATTTACAGGCGCAGACAAAACAAACAGTTTTTATATTAAATAGTTATTTTTAGGAGCTCAACATGTCTTTTATCAAGCTGACTGATCTGGATCTTGCCGGCAAGCGTGTACTGATTCGCGCCGACCTGAACGTGCCGGTTAAAGATGGCAAGGTAACATCGGATGCGCGTATTACTGCCTCTATGCCAACCATCGAACATTGCATCAAGGCCGGCGCGGCAGTGATGGTGATGTCTCACCGCGGTCGTCCTGAAGAAGGTGTGGCGGATGAAGAAAACTCACTGGCACCGATTGCTACATGCATGTCAGAAAAACTGGGCAAGGACGTGCGCCTGGTAAAAGATTATATCGATGGTGGTTTTGAAGTAGCCAACGGTGAATGTGTGCTGCTGGAAAACGTGCGCTTTAATGCGGGCGAGAAAAAAGACGACGAAACCCTGGCGAAGAAATACGCGGCACTGTGTGATGTGTTTGTTATGGATGCATTCGGCACCGCGCACCGCGCGCAGGCCTCAACCCACGGCGTGGGCAAGTTTGCCCCAACCGCCTGTGCGGGTCTGTTGCTGGCGGATGAGCTGGACAATCTGGCCAAGGCACTGGCCAGTCCTGCGCGCCCAATGGTGGCGATTGTGGGTGGTTCAAAAGTTTCTACCAAACTGACTGTGCTGGAAGCGCTGTCAGAAAAAGTTGACCAGCTGGTGGTGGGTGGCGGTATTGCCAATACCTTCCTTAAAGCGATGGGTCACAATGTGGGTAAGTCGCTGTGCGAAGACGACCTGGTTGGTACAGCTAAAGAACTGATTGAAAAAATGCAGGCACGCGGTGCGAATATTCCCATTGCAACCGATGTAGTATGCGGTAAGGAATTTTCTGAAACAGCTGAAGCAACCCTGAAACCAGCAGATTCAGTAGAAGACGACGACATGATTTTCGACATCGGTCCGGACAGCGCCAAAGAGCTGGCGGATATCATTGCCAAGGCGGGTACCATTGTCTGGAACGGCCCGGTGGGTGTGTTCGAATTCGACCAGTTTGGCGAGGGCACCAAAACCGTGTCTATGGCGATTGCCAATGCCGATGGCTTTAGCCTGGCAGGTGGCGGCGACACCATCGCAGCGATCCAGAAGTACGATATCTATGACAAGGTGTCATACATTTCTACAGCAGGCGGTGCATTCCTTGAGTACCTGGAAGGCAAAACACTGCCAGCGGTTGCCATGCTGGAAGAACGCGCGAAAAAATAAACGTGCTAAAACGGGGCTGCGGCCTCGTTTTGCTGTCCTGCCGTGACAGTAATACTGGAATAAAACTGAATCCGCGCTTAAGCCACGGCTTCAGATTAAAGTTAAAGCGAGCACCCTGTGGTGCTCATTGTTGTAATAACTAAACACTATAAGTAGTAAAGAATTGATCGCTATAAAAAATCAGGAACCTCTACCCTTGCGTAGAACAAAAATCGTGGCCACATTGGGGCCCGCAACCGACACCCCGGAAATCATCGAGCGACTGGTGAAGGCGGGTGTGGATGTGGTGCGCCTCAATTATTCTCACGGCAGCCACGAAGAACAGCAGCGCCGGGTTGATATGGTGCGTGCCGCGGCTGAGAAATGCGGCCGCGTGGTGGGCGTACTGGCTGATATGCAGGGTCCGAAAATCCGCACCGAACGCTTTGTCGAAGGCAAGGTCTATCTGAATGCCGGTGACAAATTCTGCCTGGATGCAGATATGGATCCAACCGCCGGTACCAAAGATGCGGTGGGTATCA
Source organism: Gammaproteobacteria bacterium (assembly GCA_036567985.1). Lineage (GTDB taxonomy): Bacteria > Pseudomonadota > Gammaproteobacteria > SZUA-229 > SZUA-229 > SZUA-229. Next base: position 10,367 of record DATCTK010000083.1, read on the forward strand.
CCTATAAAACCCTGCCCAAAGACGTCAAGCCGGGCAATCGCCTGTTGCTGGACGATGGCCGTATGCTGCTTGACGTGGTCAGTGTGGATGGTATGAAAATCCACTGCACCGTGGTGCAGAGCGGCTACCTCTCGGACAAGAAAGGCATCAACCTGCAGGGTGGTGGCCTGTCCGCGCCGGCACTGACCGAGAAGGACAAGGAAGACATCAAGTCCGCAGCCAAACTACAGGCGGATTATGTCGCTATTTCCTTCCCGAAGACAGCCGATGATATTATCCAGGCGCGCAAATTACTGCGCGAAGCCGGTGGTTACGGCGCCATTGTATCGAAGATCGAGCGCGCCGAAGCCCTTGATGTTATTGATGAAATAATCCTCGCCTCGGATGCTATTATGGTGGCGCGAGGCGATCTGGGCGTGGAAATCGGCGATGCCGAGCTGCCAGCGGTACAGAAAGACCTGATCGCCAAGGCGCGCAGTATGGACCGGGTGGTGATTACCGCCACGCAGATGATGGAATCGATGATCGATAACTCGATTCCCACCCGCGCGGAAGTGTTCGACGTGGCCAATGCGGTACACGATGGTACCGACGCGGTGATGCTGTCCGGTGAGACGGCGGCGGGTAAATACCCGGTAGAAACAGTTGAAGCCATGGGCCGTATCTGTCAGGCTGCTGAGCAGCATCCGCGGGCCAAGATATCTGACCACCGCATGGAGCTGACATTTGGCCGGGTCGATGAAGCCATCGCCATGGCCACCATGTACACCGCCAACCATCTGGATGTGGATGGTATAGCGGCGCTGACTGAATCCGGGTCAACTGTGTTGTGGATGTCACGTATCAGTTCCGGTATTCCGATTTATGCAATGACCCGGCATCAGCAGACGCAGCGCAAGGTCACACTGTATCGCGGTGTCTATCCCACACGTATCGATTTTGATCAGGTGGGGGACTACAATATCAGCGCAACCGTGGCCGAACTGCTGAAAGAAAAGGGCATTGTTGACGATGGTGACAGAATCATTATTACCCGTGGCGACTTACTGGGTGATGAAACCGGTGGCACTAACGCGATGAAAGTGATCACCGTTGGTAATGTAAAAGATTCGTAATTTTTATTTATGAAATAACGTAACTGCTCAGTTTATTGAAGTTTTATTGATATGAACCGACCGTTGCTAATTAACAACCTCGTGTAAGGAGTAATCACTATGGCATTAGTATCTCTACGCCAGTTACTGGATCATGCTGCTGAAAACGGCTACGGCATGCCAGCGTTTAACGTTAACAATATGGAGCAGGTGCATGCCATCATGCAGGCTGCTGATGAAGTAAACAGCCCGGTTATCATGCAGGGTTCTGCAGGTGCGCGCTCCTATGCGGGTGAACCATTCCTGCGTCACCTGATTTCTGCTGCGGTTGAAATGTATCCACACATTCCAATTGTAATGCACCAGGATCACGGCTCAGAGCCAGCAGTATGTCTGCGTTCTATCCAGTCAGGTTTCAGCTCGGTAATGATGGATGGCTCCTTAATGCCGGATATGAAAACCCCTTCAAGCTACGAGTACAATGTTGCAACAACCAGAGAAGTTGTAAAAATGGCTCACGCGGGTGGTGTATCTGTTGAAGGTGAACTGGGTTGCCTGGGTTCACTGGAAACCGGTGAAATGGGTGAAGAAGACGGCCACGGCGCAGAAGGCAAGCTGGACATGGAACAGCTGCTGACCGGCGTTGACGAAGCAGCAGACTTCGTAGAGCAAACCGGTGTTGACGCACTGGCAATCGCGATTGGTACTTCACACGGCGCATACAAGTTCACCAAACAGCCAGACGGTGAAATTCTGCGTATCGACCGTATCCAGGAAATTCACGCAAAATTGCCAAACACTCACCTGGTAATGCACGGTTCATCTTCAGTGCCACAGGACTGGCTGGAAATCATCAACAACTACGGTGGTGACATGGGCAAGACCTACGGTGTACCTGTTGAAGAAATCGTTAAAGGCATCAAGTCCGGTGTACGTAAAGTAAACATCGACACTGACCTTCGTATGGCCTCTACCGGTTCTGTACGTAAACACCTGGCAGATAACCCATCTAACTTCGACCCACGTAAATTCCTTAAGGAATCTACCAAGGCGATGAAAGAAATCTGTAAGGCACGTTACGAAGCCTTCGGCTGTGCCGGTCAGGCAGACAAGATCAAACCTGTTTCATTAGAAAACATGGTTGGTTACTATACCAAGTAATTTATTGTTATTTGATGTGTAAGAAAAAGGAGGCCTCGGCCTCCTTTTTTTATGTGCATTAAAAAGTCATTAGCCATTAGTGTGTAGGTTGGGGTGACGCAGGAACCCCAACGGCATTATCGGCAGTGATGTATGTGTTGGGGTGCGTTCCTTACCCCAACCTACGCACTAACGACAAATGACTTTTTGCGTAGGGTGGTATCAAGCGAAGCGGATCCACCGAGTTTTATGCACTAGGCTTTGACTGAAAAGCATTTCGTGAAAATCAATTTGAATTCATTAATTTACCTGCACGATAGAATTGTCTGGGTTGTTTCGCCTCTCTGGCGACTCCCTTCTTTGTCAACAGCGACAAAGAAGGAAGCAAGAAAACGCCGCCCCGGCACACAAGCTTTTATTTTTAAACAGCAAAAAATAAAAGTGCCTTCTTCACTCCCGATTTTTGTGGCTGCTGCGGATAAATTTGCCCGGAGCAAATTTGAACAGGCCCCGCCTGGCCCGAAGGGTGAGCATCATGGATGATGCGAATAGCTCACGAATCATAAACAGCATGATTCGCTCAAACATTCTCGCAGAAAGCCTCCACAAAAATAACTCGTTCATCAGCTTGCGTGAAGGGGTAACAGCCCCATGCCGAACGGTCAAATTAGTTTTTAAACGATGGGCTTGCGACAACCTTCCCTGTCACTTGCCGAAAATGCTTTCTACGCAGGGGCAAAATCACAGGACGTGATTTTGAGTGCTGATGTGCCTGGACGGTACTCCAGCACGACCCGGCAACAAAGACAGCACCATCAAGAAACTTATCTCAGGAAAACACCTTCTCATAGCATTTTCGGGAACCTGCGCTTTTTGCGGGCAAGTGACCGGGAACGGCATTTTCTTGCTTACTTCTTTTTTGCTGTAGAAAAAGAAGTGAGTCGCCAGAAAGGCGAAA
>DATCTK010000084.1:0-7936 GCA_036567985.1 Gammaproteobacteria bacterium
AGTGAATGTGATTATTTCTTGTCTTTGTGCTCATTAACATAAGCACCCACACAAATTATCTAATCTCTGATTGTTAAATATCACCGCTTGTAGCGTGCACTCGACTCTCATCGAGCGAGCCAGACATTATAGAAAACTTATTTCAAAATAGAAAGCGTTTTCTTATCCTTTCTTCGCCTGACCAGCTTTCCAGCTGCCCGTTCTCCCTAACGAGGACGCGCATTCTACAGTTTTAATGCCTAGCGTCAATCTCTTTTATTAACATTTCTGTAAATATTTTATGCCACTACCCAGACTGCCTGAAAATACAGCAGATTCTGCCCTTAACTGCTTAAAAAAGCAGCAGCGGCGCGTTTAACCCGACACCCGCTATGCCATTTGACCCACGACACCATGCCATTATAGTGTGCTCAAAATGAGCAACGGAACCTCTACCATGCCCAATCCGCAAAATCGTCTAGCCGATGAAACCAGCCCCTACCTGCTGCAGCATGCAGATAACCCGGTCAACTGGTACCCCTGGGGAGAGACGGCACTGCAGGCCGCGCGCGATGAGAACAAACCGATTTTGCTGTCGATCGGCTATTCCGCCTGCCACTGGTGCCATGTTATGGCCCATGAATCATTCGAGGACCCGGCTACCGCGGAGCTGATGAACCAGCACTTTATTAATATCAAGGTTGACCGCGAGGAACGCCCCGATCTGGACAAGATCTACCAGACCGCCCACTCGCTGCTCACATCCCGCTCCGGCGGCTGGCCGCTGACCGTGTTTCTTTCACCGGATAACCAGATTCCATTTTTTGCCGGCACCTATTTTCCCCGAAGCCAGCGCTACAATATGCCCACCTTCAGCCAGATCCTGTTAATGGTGGCCGACGCCTATCACAGCAAGAAGCAGGAAATTGAGCAACAGGATGCCTCCATTAGTGAAGCACTGCAAAGCCTGTCCGCCCATACACCTAATACTGACCAACTCAGTGCATTGCCGCTGGATCTGGCACGAAAGCAGATTGGCCAGGCATTCGATGCACGCAATGGCGGCTTCAGTGCCGCGCCCAAATTTCCCCATGCGGATATAGTCGAGCGCTTATTGCGCCACCACCTGTTTCTCCAGCAGCAACAACAGGCAGACACCGAAGCCCTCAATATGGCGGGTTTCACCCTGCACAAAATGGCGCTGGGTGGCTTCCAGGATCACGTTGACGGCGGTTTTTTCCGCTATTCCACCGATGATCAGTGGATGATCCCCCACTTTGAAAAGATGCTCTATGACAATGCGCAACTGATTGCACTCTATGCACAGGCCTACGCACTGAGTGGCGAAGCCGCCTATCGCGACACCTTCGAACACGCAGCCGACTGGGTGATGCGTGAAATGCAGACCGACATGGGCGGCTATTGCTCTGCGCTGGACGCGGACACCGATAAGGTGGAAGGCAAAACCTATGTATGGACACCCGATGAAATCCAGGCGCTACTAAGCCCTGATGAATATGAACTCTGCGCCAGCAAATACAATCTGCACGAGCCCGCCAATTTTGAGGGTAAATGGCACCTGCACAGCGAGATCAGCAATAAGCAACTGGCCGAGCAGCTGTCGCTCGATGTCGATGCACTGCAACAACAACTAACAACCATTCAGCAGAAACTGCTTAACCAGCGTAACAGCCGCCCGCAGCCGGGACGCGACGATAAAATTCTCTGCGCCTGGAATGCACTGATGATTCGCGGCATGAGCCTGGCGGGACGACGCACGCAGACGACTGTCTACATCGATTCCGCGGTACAGGCCGCCAACTTTATTCAGCAGCACCTGTGGAAAAACCAGCGACTGCTGGCCAGCTATAAAGATGGCAAGGCACACCTTAACGCCTATCTCGATGATTATGCCTATTTACTGCAGGCGCTGCTTGAACTACTGCAGGCTCGATGGAATAACACTCACTACCAGTGGGCACTGCAGATTGCCGATGCACTGTTGCAACATTTTCAGGACAACGAACATGGCGGTTTCTATTTCACCAGCCATGACCATGAAACCCTGATTTATCGCAGCAAAAGCTTCGCCGATGATGCCATGCCCAATGGCAATGCAGTGGCGGCCAGCGCCCTGCAGCAGCTGGGCCTGTTATCTGGCAACACACTGTACCTGGATGCGGCTGAACGCACACTGCGCTGCGCCTATAACTCGCTCAACGAACAGGCAATCAGCCACTGCAGCCTGCTGCATGCACTTGAGCAACACATAAAACCAGGCATCAGTATTATTTTACGCGGCAGCGGCCAGCAACTGGCTCAATGGAAAGACATCACTGACCAGCGTTATATACCTGGCCTCAACTGTTTTGCGATTGAAAATAACAGCCCACTTGATTCAAGCCTGGCAGATAAAAAACCGCAGGGCGATATCTGTGCCTATATCTGTGAGGGCACCCGCTGCAGACCCGCGATGACCGAGCTAACCGACTATAAAAATTTTATCGATCAACTTTGAGACTGCACATGCCCGCCATTATCAGCCACTATAAACAACTTACCGCCTATACAACACGGGATGGCTCGGAAATACGCGAGCTAATGCACCCGCTGCAACAGGGCAATCAGCAACAAAGCCTGGCCGAGGCTATTGTTCAACCTGGGCAACACACCCTGCTGCATTTACATAAACTCAGTGAAGAACTGTATTACATCACCCAGGGACAGGGCTGCATGCAACTGGGTGATGAACAGTTGCAGGTTAAGGCCGGTGACTGTATCTGTATTCCGCCCAATACCCCGCACCGCATTGAGAACACCGGCACAGAGCCACTGAAAATCCTCTGCTGCTGTTCGCCCGCCTATGCACATGAGGATACCGAACTGCTGTAAACACGCAGGCCAGCCTCTCGTGGCAATAACGCTCTCCCTAACAGAAAAGTCCGCCAATTAACGCCATCTGCATTCCCACGCAGGAGCGTGGAAACGAGAAAAACACTCAGGCCACCCTGTATTTTAACCAGCACAAAAAAGCCCCGCAGATGCGGGGCTTTTTAACATGCTAATGCAATAGCCGGTCAGGCTGCGATTTATTTCATTACCGCCTGCAGTGAACCAACGGTTCTAATCCATGGACGGGTATCCAGATCCTTCACGGTTTGTAATGCCTGTTCAGCGGCTGCTCGATCAGGGTACACACCCAGCAGCAACACATGCCATGTTTTGCCATTAACACTGGTTTCCGCAACCCATTCATCTGACAGCTGATGTTTCCGGGCAAAATCGTTAAGCTGCTTCATAGTGCTGGAGGCAACCACCTGCACAACAAATGCATTGGCCGATTGCGCAGCCAGGTTACCCGGCATAACGACGACACCGGCTTCGGGCAACACAGGCTCGGCCTGTTCCATGGATACGGATTCTGACTGGTACATACCAGACTCCACCGGCATAGCCTCTTGAGGCATTGGCTCCATCGACTCTTCGCTTGCCATAGCTAAGCCCACAGGCTCTGCTTCGGCAGCACCCTCATCCATAGCCTCCACTGTATCCGCTGATTCCACTGCTTCCGCCTGTGGAGCTTCAGCCCAGGGCGCACTGGTTTCTGCCCAGGGAGATGGTTTGGATGAACAGGCTGTTAGCAACACACTGCCCAACAGCATCAGTAATTTTGTATTTGAAAGAGCCAATGTCATATCCTCTGAAATAATTTTTGTTATAACGCCCGGTTTCTGAACCTGGCCAGGTTATTTATAAACCTGACAGGGCTATTATTAGATACCATGCCGCTAAAGACGCTGGAAATACCGGGCCGTTGTAAAGCATTGCGTCCCTGACTCGCTCACTTGCTCTTAGCAGTATGATGATTGCTGAGTCTAGACTATTCGCCCCGCTTAAAAAAGCACCTTCACGCAAAAAAGCGGATAAGATTAAGCCTGACCCATCAGCAGATTTATCAGCTGGCTTGCGCAACACCTGCGCTTACCAGTATATTTGCAACCAGCAAAAAACACCCCCTTTATCTTCCACGGAGTCCCCACATGAGCACAGCAGAATGCCCGAAAAGATCACCCTATGTTGTTGAACTGGAACCCGGCACCTACTGGTGGTGTGCCTGTGGCAAATCAAAAAATCAGCCATTTTGCGATGGCTCCCATAGCGGTACCGATTTTTCACCGGTGGAATTTGAAATAACCGAGAAGAAAAAATACGGGCTGTGCGGCTGCAAACAGACCCAGACCCCACCCATGTGTGACGCGACACATCGTAAGCTGGACGAGTAGCGTTATTGAAGCGGCAGCTTTCTTCACTGCCGGCGTCCTGCCTCACGCCAAATACCGTACATCTGTACATAACCGCTACCGGCTCCCTGCCTCTCGCGGAATACCGTACTTCCTGTACATAACCGCTACCGGCTCCCTGCCTCTCGCGGAATACCGTACTTCCTGTACATAAAACGCCCCGACAGAAATGCCGGGGCGTTTTTATTGGCTTATGCCTTTATTCACAGGCCATCCGCTTAAGACCAGCCTACGGCTAATCACCAACCTTACTGCATGATTTTCTGAATAGATCCCACACTACGCACCCAGGGCTGGGTTTTCAGCGTAGCGGCGGCTTCTGCCTGTGCGGATACGGCCGAGGCACGATCCGGGTAAATATCCAGCAACAACACATGCCAGGTCACCCCGTCACGCAGGGTTGGCACAATGTAATCAATTGGCAACTGATGCTGCTCGGCAAAGCGATAAACCCGGTTGGGATCAACCGAGGCCATCACCTGCACCGTATAGTAACCGGCCGGTGCCCGCATCACCCGATCGGTCGGTGAATCTTCAACCACCGGTGCGGCAGCGACTGGCGCCTGCTCGACCGCCAGCACCGGCTCGGGTTCTGGCTGCAGGGTTCCCGCCTGCATCATTTCGATCTCAACCGGCACCGGTTCATCGGACACAGGCGCTGGCGCCGCATCCACAGACGGATTGTCGCGCATGCGATCCCATGGCGAAGCCTTCTGGTTCCAGTCGGCGGAACCACCGTTGCCCGAGCAGGCCGATACCAGCACACACAACACCGAACCCGCCATGATCTTAAGAATGGACTGCTTTACTGTAAACGTCACTTAAAAACCCTCATACGAATATTGTTTTTTTATTTAGTGTAGACGATTGCAGTCCATACTTAAAGTAAAACATTAAGTTTGCTATCGCGTTCAATCCATCCCGTCATCACGGTGCGCAAAGACATGCCGCTGTTGCTGTTCATCAATCTCGACCGTGAAACTGATAGGCTGGCAACAGACCTGGCAATCCTCAATATACTGCTGGTTCTCATCACAATCATCGACCACCACCTCAAGCGGCTCCCAGCAATAGGGACACTGCACGCTTGCTTCAAACAGACCACTCATGGCACACCTCCAGGCTTACGGCATCACGGCTCGACTACTGGCGGCTTTTCTGCCGGCGTCAGTGACAGCTCATCTGCCTCCTCTTCGTCTTTCGGTACTTCCTTTTCCATCAGGGACAGACCACCAAAGGCGTCCTCGTCCGCAGATTTTTTCTGTGGCGCATCCTCGCCCAGCTCGATCTTCAGTCTCAGGTTATTTTCCGAATCGGCATTTTTCAAGGCCTCTTCCATGGAAATCCGCCCCGCCCGGTAAAGATTCAGCAGGGCGCTATCGAAGGTACACATGCCCATGCGCTCGGATTTCTCCATCACCTCTTTAATCTCCGATACCTCGCCCTTCTTGATCAATTCCTCCACCCGCGGTGAATTCAGCAGCACCTCAATCGCCGCGCAGCGCTTGTTATCCACCGTGGGAATCAGCCGCTGAGAAATAAAGGCACGCAGGTTCAGTGACAGATCCTGCAGCAACTGCGCGTGACGCTCTTCCGGGAAGAAGTTGATGATGCGATCCAGTGCCTGGTTGGCATTATTGGCATGCAGGGTGGAAATTGCCAGGTGGCCGGTTTCCGCAAAAGCCATGGCATGTTCCATGGTTTCCCGGTCACGGATCTCGCCAATCAGGATGACATCCGGCGCCTGGCGCAGGGTGTTTTTCAGTGCGTCCTCAAAACTGTCGGTGTCCACCCCCACTTCACGCTGGTTCACGATGCAGCCCTTATGCTGGTGCACATATTCGATCGGGTCTTCAATGGTAATAATATGCCCCTTGCTGTTGCGATTGCGGTGATCAATCAGCGCCGCCAGCGAGGTAGATTTACCGGAGCCGGTACCGCCGACAAACAGGATAATGCCGCGCTTGGACATAATCACGTCCTTCAGCACCGGCGGCAGGCCGAGCTCCTCCAGGTTGGGGATTTCCGCCTTGATATTACGGATCACCATCGACACTTCATTGCGCTGCTTGAAAATATTCACGCGAAAACGTCCCACCCCCGGCTCGGAAATCGCCAGGTTCATCTCCGGTTTATGCTCGAAGTCCCGCTGCTGGTCCTCATTCATAATTTCCATCGCCAGGGATCTCACCCAGCCCAGCGGCGCGGCCTGTTTGGAGAGCGGGGTTAGTACCCCATTGAATTTGGCGCTGGGCATTGCGCCGGTGGTTAAGTACAGATCAGAGCCGTCTTTTTCGGCCAGCACCTTCAGGTAGGGACTTATTTTCATCGAACAAACATCCTTCGATTGGTAAACAAAAAGTAAAACGGGAGCGCTTTAGCTCCCATGTACCATGCAAAACACCGGGATGGTATTCTTTATGGCCAGCATAGATAATAGACGCTGTGACTTAAAATGGCCTGCGATTCATCACACTTCACTATGCGCCAAGCTTTTCTCCTCACCCGCCACGCACAGGACTCGCCCCAGGGCATACAGCTGGAACTCTGGTTCAGCACTGCCGACGGGCCATTGCAGGTATTTATTACGCAGCAGCGCTGCACCGGTTTTTTCCGTCAGCGGGATCGCGGGGCGATCGAGCAACTGTTAGCACAGCAAGCCGAGCTGGCAAGACACATTGAAACCAGAAACCTGCAGTTAAAGGATTTTTCCTTTGAACCCATGGCGGCGCTTTACTGCAGTTCCATTTCCATGTTTTATCGATTATGCGAGCTGTTCAGCCAGCAGCAGCTTGATCTGTTTGAAGCCGATATTCGCCCGGCAGAACGTTTTCTAAGCGAACGTTTTATTACCGCACCGGTGATGATTGACGCCAGCAGCGATCAGAAAACCCTCTATAACCCGCGCATCAAAGCCGCCAGCTACACACCCAGGCTGCGGCTGATGTCGCTGGATATTGAAACCGCCTATGACACACAGCAACTGTTTTCGATTGCCTATATCTGCGAGCAGCAGCGCCAGGTGTTAATGATTGGTGACGACACACAGGGCACAGATGCAGAGACACCGACACGCTATTTTTCCACTGAACGCGAACTGCTGCAGGCCTTTATCGATGATGTGCAGCGGCTTGATCCCGATGTATTTATTGGCTGGAATGTGGTGAATTTTGATTTCCAGTTTTTACAGAACAAGGCAGACCAGCTGAAACTGCCACTAAAACTGGGGCGCAATCACAGCCTGCCCCGCTGGCGACAGTCCCAGGCCGAAGCCAGCCAGTATTTCCTTGCGATTCCGGGACGGGTGGTGCTGGACGGTATCGACACATTGAAAAGCGCCACCTGGTCATTTCCCAGCTTCTCACTGGAAAACGTCGCCAGTGAATTACTCGGTCGCGGCAAACTGATTAAGCAGACAGCCGCCGACAGCGACGGAAAAACCCACAGCCGGGACCCTTTATACAAGGCGAAGGAAATCAAACGCCAGTTTCAGCAGGACAAGCCCGCGCTGGCAAAATACAACCTGCAGGATTGCCAGCTGGTACTGGATATTTTTGCCCACGCCGAACTGCTGCACTTTGCGATCGAGCGCGCCACCCTCACCGGGCTGGAAATGGATCGGGTCGGCGGCTCGGTGGCCGCGTTTGATAACCTGT
>DATCTK010000085.1:0-29009 GCA_036567985.1 Gammaproteobacteria bacterium
GCAGCAGATTCTACGTGTATTGCAGTTAAATTTATTTGAGAAACGCGATTTAATGGGGCTGCTTAGAGGCGACCCTGTTATAGACAGGTCGATCAATATCAATCAGATGGAGCTCCTATGAAAGTTAACGGGACAGCAGTGTGCTGCAATATAAGATCAATATTGCCATCACCCTGTTGATTATTGTCGCCAATAGCCTGCTCATTAAAGGTCTGATTCCGATTGTTCGCAGTTATACCCGGAGCAGTCGACTCAAGCCGAATTCGCTCGATAAGGCGCGCATTTCAATCCGTATGGTGACCAATATTATATCACTGGTATTGATACTGTTTGTCTGGGGCTTCGATTTTAATGGCCTGATGACCATGTCCGTGGGTTTGATTGCACTGCTGGGCGTGTCATTGTTTGCCAGCTGGTCCATTCTCAGCAATGTGACAGCGTTCTTTGTGCTGGTATTCCATGAGTCATATAAACGTGGCAATTTTATTCGTGTAATCGCCGGGGATAATTACCTGGAAGGTTATATATCGGAAATTAATCTGTTTAATACCAAGTTGATTACCGAGGATAAAGAAGTGATTGTTTATCCAAATATACAGCTGATGTCGAACCCGGCAGTGATTAATCCTCGATCACGTTATAAGATTATAGGAAAAATATCCGCGTTTGAAACAGATAATGAATCCACTAAAACCCCTTAATCAATTTATGCTTTTCTGCTTATATTTTAAGCGCCTGATGAATGGTCTCAATGAGTCTTTCGTAGGTAAAAGGTTTGGGTAAAAAAATGATTTCACTGGCTGCCTGGCCAGTTAATGATCGGATAGAGGTATTAACCTCCAGTTCGTTATAACCACTCATCAAAATAATGATGGCTGATGTTTTGCGGCGTTGTAATTCTGCATACACTTCAGCACCACTCATTTCCGGCATATTCATGTCAAGAAATACAAGGTCGAATGCATCCACGTCCTTATCTATTAAGTGCAATGCCTCAGTGCCTGATTGTGCCTGTTCAACCACGGCCTGCTCCATTTCAAGCAGATATGCCAGACTGGTACGAATCTCTGCTTCATCATCAATAATCAGTATCCTGTAGTTTGATAGCTGGTTGCTGGCTTCTGTGGATTCATTTTCTGTGATTGCCAGGTTATGCATATCAGCCAATTCATCAACAGGCAGAATAATGCGTATACAGGTTCCTTCGTTCTCTCGGCTATGGAGTGAAATGCTACCTGAATGGCTGCGAATTATGCCCAGTACAGCGGCCATGCCAAGACCACGGCCTGTAAATTTGGTGGTAAAAAAAGGGTCAAATATATGCTCTGAAACCTCGTCGCTCATGCCCACGCCATTATCCTTTACTTCAATGTACAGGTAGGGTCCCGGTTTTAAATAATCGAATGTCCTGTAGCGATTTAATGATTGAGCTGTTTCATGGCAAAGACCCGTACTAATTTCAATGACGCCACTGTTACTACCGATTGCTTCAGAGGAGTTAGTGATCAGATTGAGTATAATTTGCCGAATTTGTGAAGCGTCCACCTCTAGCTGTGGTAAATTATCCGCGAGTGATTTTTTGATATGAATTTTCTTCGGTATGCTTGAATTCATCAAAGTTGAAATATCGTCGATAATGGCGTTAATGTCTTCCCTGGTACAAACCATTTTTCCTTTACCTGCATAGGCGAGCATTTGTCGGGTCAAATCAGCCGCTCGTTGACAGGCCTGAATAATATTGTCGAGATAACGGGTGATTCCTTCACCTTTGTCCAGCTTTATTTTTGCAAGGTCTGCATTGCCTGAAATAGTCTGCAGTATATTGTTAAAGTCATGGGCAGTGCCACCTGCCAGTACGCCCAGGCTTTCCAGGCGCTGTGCGTGTTGTATCTGATCGTTTAGTGAGGCTTTTTCTGCTTCTGCATGTTTGCGCTCGGAAATATCCACCACCGATGCCAGCACATGGGTGACGCCGGCAATTTCCAGGGGGTTAAGGCCAATCTCCAGCGGAACTTCCTTTGAGTCTTTACGTAAGCCATACAGATCACGACCGCTACCCATGGCCCTGGAGCTGGGTTGTTGTAAAAAATTCTGGACATAATCCGGGTGGATATGACGATGTTTTTGCGGAATCAGCATTTCTACCGGCTGATTAATCAGTTCATCCCGTTCATAGCCGAAAATTTCCTCAATCCTCGAATTGACCAGAACGATATTGCCGTCACTGTTCATTAATAAAATACCGTTGGGTGAGGCTTCCAGTGCCAGCTGAAAACGCTGCTCTGCTTTCAGTCGCTCTGAAATATCCACCACACTTGCCAGTACATAATGTGCCTCATTACTGTCCAGTGGATTGAGGCCAATTTCCACCGGGATTTCCCTGTCTGATTTATGCAGGCCGTAGAGAATTTGCCCGGAGCCCATATTGCGTACCGTGGGTGTTTTATGAAATTTTTCACGGTATTGCGGGTGCCGTTGGCGATATTCGTGGGGGATCAGGGTTTCGACATGCTGATGGAGCAGCTCGTCTGTGCTGTAGCCAAAGATATGGCATATTTTCGAATTGATATGGCGGATAATGCCACCTCGATCGACAATCATCTGACCACTGGGTGAGGCCTCCAGTGCGCGCTTGAAGGCATCATTGTTCCAGATTTCTGTATGCATTTTTTCTTCTTCTTTTTATCTCTCGCGGATGCTGTCCTGGCATCACTCGGGGGGGAGTTGGCTACCGGGAAACCATTAAGGTGTTTCATAACAGCTGAGCTATACTGACATAATTGTAGTGCAATTTTTACACTAAAATTGTTAATCAGTTGGCCAGTTGGGTTTGTCTCAAGCGTGTAAAACACCTGTGTATTAGCTTAACGGACTTGCCCTGATAAAAATTATGGAAATATAACCCTGTTAACCAGCAGGAATTGATGACACGCATCGCAAGCGAGCCGAAGTGTATTTATGAAATTGTCTGTGTCCCTGTTATTGAGTTGTTATGCGCTGTTACTGCCCGCATTGATATGCGCCAGCCCGCTTGAGCTAAGGGTGGTCGACAGTGAGGGCAGGCCACTGAAAAATGCGGTTATCAGTAGCACGGCAGACTCGCAGGCAAGTGCCGCCGCTAAGGTCGCGGTGATGGATCAGCGTAACCGGACATTCGTACCCCATGTGCTGGTTGTGCAACAGGGGAGCCAGGTGAGTTTTCCCAACAGCGATAATATTCGACACCATGTCTATTCATTTTCCACACCAAAAAAGTTCGAGATAAAACTCTATTCGGGCGAGCCATCCAGCCCGGTACAGTTTGACAGGCCGGGCGTGGTGGTACTGGGGTGTAATATTCATGACAGCATGCTCGGTTATATCTATGTTGCAGATGGCCCCAGTTACGCCGTGTCTGACGAGCAGGGCAGGTTGCTGCTTGAATTCGATCAAATCCCTGCCGACGACATCCAGTTCCAGCTATGGCATCCACAGCTTAATCGGCACAACCAGCCGGTTAAGTTGAGTTACGCCGAGATTAAACAGGCGAATTACAGAGTGCAGCTTGATTTAGCTGTTCCCGCTGCCAATGAGCGCGCGGCTGATACGGACGAAAGTCCACTCGAAAAACGCTTCCGTGAACTGAGACAGCGCCGGGCACAACCATGAGACTGAAGGCAGGTTTTCAGGCACGCCTCACCTTTGTGATGTTGCTGATTCTATTATTGTCACAGCTGGCGACCCTGCTGCTGGTGTTGAACACCACACGCGACTCCGTGAGGAAAGATATACACCAGCAGCTTGAGGTGGGTGCCAATGTGTTCAAACAGTTACTGGAAACCCGCACCGATCAGTTACTGAGTATGGTGAGTGTGCTGGCCGCGGATTTCGGTTTTAAATCGGCGGTGGCCAGTGAGGATTCAGCGACGATTCGTTCGGCACTGGAAAATCATGGCGCGCGTGCCGATGCGGATCTGGTGACTCTGATTGACCTACAGGGCCGTGAGATCGCCAGCACCTTGCCTGGCGAGCATCATTTGCCGCAACCGGTGTATCGTTCACTGATTGATAAGGGGCGGAACGATGGTTTCTGGATTACCACCTTGATGATCGATGGCAAACCCTACCAGGCGGTGATGGTGTCGATCAATGCGCCCCTGCCCATGGCCTGGGTCATGATGGGTTTTGCGATTGACCAGGCGCTGGCGCAACGCCTGCAACAGCTTACCGGACTACTGGTGAGCTTCTATGCGAGTTCGGCACAGCACCCAGCCTACCTGGTGAGCACCCATCACAAACCCGAGCTGCTTGCGCAGGCATTGCCGCCAGCAGATGCCACGGGCAATCAGCCACTGGAGCTTGCTGAGGGGGTGCAGACACGGGTGATGGGCGATGCGGATTACCTGACACGGAAAATTCCGCTGCAGCTGGATTATGGTCAGGTGCTGGCTTACCTGCAACGACCCGTGGCCGAGGCCATGCAGGGTTATTATGAGCTGCGCCTGACAATTATTCTGCTCACCATTGTCGCCACCGCGATTGCCATTCTGGTGTCCGTATCCACCGCGCGCAGTGTATCGCGGCCGTTGCAGCGTCTGTCCAGCGCCACACAACGCGTTGCCCAGGGTGAATATGCCGAGCGACTGGAGATGCAGGGCAGTGATGAACTTGCAGAACTGGCGCAGGCGTTTAACCAGATGCAACAGGGCATTGCCGAGCGTGAACAGCGCATACTTCACCAGGCACATTATGATGAGCTGACAGGTCTGCCCAATCGCAGGCTGGCCGAGGATCGTCTGCAGACAGCCCTCACGAACGCAGCCAGCCGCTCGCAACCGGTCACAGTGCTGCTGGCGGGTCTGAGTCAGTTAAAATCAATCAATGCCTCACTCGGTCATCTGGTGGGTGATGTGGTACTGCAGGAAGTGGCGCGACGGCTGGTGGCCGAGGCCGGTGAGCAGGCCAGCATTGCACGCCTGGCAGGCAATGAGTTTCTGCTGGTACTGGAAAACACGGAGCAGGCGCAGGCGATAGCGATCAGCCAGGCACTGAGTCATGCCTTGCAACAGACGATTCAGCTGGATGCGGCAAAAGTGCTGGTGAATATGCACATTGGTCTTGCGCAGTTTCCCGAGCATGGTGATAGCCCCCAGTTACTGATTCAACGGGCACAGATTGCAATGCAGGATGCCAAGGCACAGTCACAGCCATTGCTGGTGTACCAGGCGGGGCGGGATGAAGGACATTTGCGTCAGCTAGCCATTCTCAGCGATTTCAAGCGCGCCATAGAGCAGGATGAATTCCAGCTCTACTACCAGCCAAAAATTTCCTTGCCCGCGGCAGAGGTAAGAGAAGTCGAGGCCTTGATACGCTGGATTCACCCACAGCACGGTTTTATGCCGCCGGATGAATTTATACCGATTGTCGAGCAGTCGGGCAGTATTTCGCTGTTAACCCGCTGGGTTATCAGGCAGGTGGTTAAACAGTGCAGGCAATGGCAACAGCAGGGCTTACACATGGATGTGGGCATTAACCTGTCGGCCCTGGATCTGCGTGATGTTGATCTGCCGCTGACAATACAGAAACTGCTTGATGAATACCAGCTGCCCGCCAGTCAGCTGGTGCTTGAGATCACTGAAAGTGCGGTGATGCGTGATGAAAGCATTGCGCGTGACATACTCAGTCGCTTCCGTGTCATGGGCATGCGCATCGCAATTGATGATTACGGCACCGGCTACTCATCACTGGCGCAGATTAAAAACCTGCCGGTGACAGAACTTAAAATTGATAAATCGTTTGTAATGAACCTGCATCAGGATAACGATGATGCGGTGATTGTAAAATCCACGATAGAGATGGGACACAATATGGGCTTATCGGTGACCGCCGAGGGTGTAGAGACACAGGCCATCAGAACCATACTTGAAGACTATGGCTGTGATATGTTGCAGGGCTACTATTTCAGCCGACCGCTTGCCGCAGACGACTTTGTCGCCTGGCTGGCAGGCTTTCAGGAAAACAGGACATAACCCGTGCAGTGCGCCTACACAATATTTATTGCACTCGTTAAACACACTGCACGCTGGGGGCTGTTACTGGTCCTGCTGCTGAGTCATTCAGCACGTCTGGCACAGGCAACCTCTGCAACATCCGACGAAACAGCGCCACTTGACTACAGCCAGAGCAAGGGGCGTTTGCATGGAACCGCAGGTGCAACACAGCTCGAGGGTTCCGCCGGAGGTGGTCTGGTTCCCTGGGCGGTGATTGCTGCTTATGGCAGCGCAGAGCAGGTGGGTGCAAGTGCCTTCTACAGCCGGGTGGGCATGCCTGATTTTGAACTTTCATCCGCCGGCTTTGCGCTTGGGTTATACAATCGCCTTGAACTGTCATATGCGCAGCAGCGGTTCAACCTCGGTAGTCTGGCAGATGCGCTGGCGTTACCGGACAGGGTCATCAGGCAGGATATTTTTGCCGTGAAACTGCGTCTGCTGGGCGACCTGATTTACACCGACATGCCACAGATTTCACTGGGCCTGCAGCACAAAAAAAATCGTGATTTTCTGGTGCCCGGCGTGGCCGGTGCGCTGGATGACGAAGGAACCGACATTTATCTCGCCTTCAGTAAACTCTGGCTTGCGGGCTTTATGCACAGAAACCTGCTGGTGGATTTCAATCTGCGATCAACCCAGGCAAACCAGCTGGGGCTGGTGGGCTTTTCCGGTGATAAAAACACGCAACGCGAATGGCTGGCCGAGGGCAGTCTGGCGGTTTTGCTGAATCGCTACATTGCGGTGGGTATGGAGTACCGGCAGAAACCCGATAACCTGAGTTTTGCCAGTGAAGATGACTGGTATGACCTGTTCGTTGCCTGGTTTCCCACAAAGTCTGTCTCGCTGGTTGCCGCCTACGCGCAGCTCGGCTCCATTGCGGGCTATGATGCGCAGAACGCCTGGTATCTATCATTGCAGGGCAGTTTTTAGGTGATGGCTGTCATGCTTACACAGGCTGGCGTTTATTTTAGCGTTGTCAACAGGCTGCTGCTGATACTGGTGCTTTCCCTGAGCGTAGCCTGTGGGCTAATTAAACAACCAGCAGCGGATGCATCACTCTACCAGGCACTGGGTGAAAAAGCGGGCATAGATAAACTGGTAGAGGAATTTCTCTGGGTTGTTTCCGAAGACCCACGGGTAGTCGATCGATTTCTTAAATCCGATATCTCACGTTTCCAGCGTAATTTCTCGCTGCAACTGTGTGAGCTCAGTGGTGGGCCCTGTCGTTACACGGGTGATTCCATGCAACGGGTTCATGGCGGTCATCACATCAGCGAAATGGAGTTTAATGCGGTGGTTGAAGATTTATTAACCGCCATGGAACGCCTGCAGTACAGTATTGCGGTACAGAATCGTCTGTTAAAACGGCTGGCACCGATGCAGCCGACAATTGTCGGTCAATAAAGCAGGTTAGGCATGCATTCGCACTGTGCCGTCGCCTGTGTTAAGTTTTCACCAGTCAGTTACAACGCCGGCAGCGATCAATGCCAGCGATCTTCACGCTGATATTAATGCCCTAATATTCTTCTCAGAGTTGTCTGTGTTAATCACAGTCAACAGCGATCACCGGCAAGCGTGATCAAAGGACAGGTAAAATGATTAGCTCCTTTATATTTTTTCTGCTGCTATTCACCCTGATTGGTGTCGCTTCGGCATTCAAGAGCCAGGGCACCAAGGAAGATTATTACCTTGCCAGCAGTACGATCAAGCCCTGGCTGGTGGGTCTGTCGGCGGTTGCTACCAACAACAGTGGCTATATGTTTATCGGTGTCATTGGCTATACCTATGTTACAGGGCTGGCGTCTATCTGGTTGATGCTGGGCTGGATCGCCGGTGACTTTCTCGCCTCCCTCTATATCCATGCGCGTTTACGCAAGGCCACCGAAGACTCGGGTGAAGTCAGCTACGCCGGTGTGCTCAGTCACTGGCAGGGTGGTGATGGCATGTTGCTGCAACGGCTGATCGGTCTGCTGTCACTGGTGTTTCTGCTGACCTATGCCAGCGCCCAGCTGGTGGCGGGCAGCAAGGCGCTGCATGTGCTGTTTGACTGGCCGTTGTGGTCCGGTGCGGTGATGGGGGCGGTACTGGTTGCGGCCTACTGTTTCTCCGGCGGTATCCGTGCGTCTATCTGGACCGATGCGGCCCAGTCAGTGGTGATGATACTCGCCATGTTCAGTCTGTTATGGATTGCCGTTCACTCACTCGGTGGCATCGACGCCACACTTGCACAGATGCACCAGGTTGAGGGCTTTATGAACTGGTATCCACAGGATCTTGCATTACCCGGCATTGCCGGCGGTGTGCTGTTTGCGGTGAGCTGGCTGTTTGCCGGTTTATCTGTGATTGGCCAGCCACACATTATGGTGCGTTTTATGACGCTGAATGACACGGGCAATATGCGCCGCGCCAAGCTGTGGTATTACCTGTGGTTTATTCTGTTTTACAGTTGTGCCACCGGCGTGGGCATGCTGTCGCGGGTGTATCTCAGCGACACAGGTTCATTCGACGCAGAACTGGCGCTGCCCACCATGGCACTGGAGTTACTGCCGCCGGTACTGGTGGGGCTGGTGCTCGCCGGTATCTTTGCCGCTACCATGTCCACCGCAGATTCACTGGTGCTCAGCTGTTCATCGGCGATTACCCACGACCTGCTGCCCCATAAGGTCGAAAAAACCATGCTGTTAAAACTCGCCACCATCGGTATTACCGCTGCCGCCCTGGGGCTGGCACTGATCAATAACCAGAGTGTGTTCAATATGGTGATTATGGCCTGGTCGGGGCTGGCCAGTGCCTTTGCGCCCTTATTGATTGTGCTGGCAATGGGTGCCCGGCCCGGACAGGCACTGAGTATTGTCGCGGTGTTTGTTGGTTTTATTACGGCGCTGTTATGGCGCATGGCGGATTTAAGCAGTTCGGTGTATGAAGGCCTGCCCGGTATACTTGCCGGTTTGCTGGTGTTTACAGTTGTGTTGCAATTTAAAAAGTTAAGTCGGGTAGCCTGATTTTTTGACTAAAGGTGGAGTTGAATTATGACTGGTTCCCATGCGCCTGCGTGGGAACGAGAAAATTTGACCAGGCTGTATAGCAATTCATTTTAAAAAGAAAACGCAAATGAACGCAAATGAACGCGAATAAAAGACCTATCGTTATATAGCGTTATATCGAACGGATCAAACGTAGCAAATACTGCCTGTTTTTTAGCTACCCTGGACTTTGTTCGTGTCTATTGGGCTCGCGTCAAACTTCCCTGTCACTTGCCGAAAATCCTTTCTACGCAGGGGCAAAATCACAGGGATGTGCCCATATAAATTTTATAGGGGAGTGATGATAAGCCCGAAGGGCCTCTCCAGCACGACCCGGCAACGAAGACTATGCCATTAATAAACTACTCTAAACCCAAGTACCTTCTCATAGCATTTTCGGGAACCCGCGCTTTTTGCGGGCAAGTGACCGGGAACGGCGTTTTCTTGCTTACTTCTTTTCTGCTGGAGGAAAAGAAGTGAGTCGCCAGAAAGGCGAAAAAGTAAAGATCAGTACCTCTTGAAGGTAATTTTTTAATATTGACTGGTTCCCATGCTCCTGCGTGGGAACCCCGGCTGTATCTACGCGGGTTATTTTCACTAATTATCTCTTTGCGCCTGCATTCCCACGCAGGAGCGTGGGAACGAGAATACTAGGATAGATGATCTGGAGCGAATTGCTGGTAAAGTAATTCTACACATCAAACACCGCCGGCAGATAAAAAATCACAAACAGCGTGATCAGTATACTGCCGATGATATTTAGCCAGACCCCGGCCCGTGCCATTTCCGGAATGGTGATTTTACGACTGCTAAACACAATCGCATTGGGTGGGGTGGCCACGGGTAGCATAAAGGCAAAGGATGCAGACAGTGCCACTGCCACCATCAGGTACAGTGGGCTTACCTGAATCGCCACGGCAAAGGCGCCCATTACCGGCAGCATCAGCGATGCGGTCGCGGTGTTGGAGGTGACTTCGGTAAGAAAAATCACCAGTAATACCACCATCAATACAATAATGATTAATTCCATGCCCTGCAGCGCGACCAGCTGATTGGCCAGCCACTCGGTAAGGCCGCTGCTGCTAAAGCCGTTCGCCAGCGCAAAGCCACCACCAAACAGAATCATAATATCCCAGGGAATGTTTTTTGCGGTGTGCCAGTCAAGCAAGGGCTCGGCGAAATTTTTTTCTGCGGGAATAATAAACAGTAATACCGCACCGGCAATGGCGATACTGGCATCAGATACCGCAGACAGTGCGTCTATGTCCAGTAGGCCGCGTAAAATCCAGCCCAGTGCTACCAGGCTGAATATGCTCAGCACTTTTTTCTCTGGCAGACTCATGGGACCCAGCTCAGCGAGTTTTTTCTGTATGCTCAGTTTGCCGCCGGGTAATTCGTTAAACTCGGATTTGAAGGCAATGCGGGTTAGATATAACCAGCACAGTAGCAGCATACTGAGTGATACCGGTACACCAAACGCCATCCATTGGGCAAAGCCAATGCTGTAACCGTAGTTGCTTTCTATGACACCGGCAAGGATTGCATTGGGTGGCGTACCAATCAGGGTAGCCACGCCGCCAATCGATGCGGAATACGCAATGCTTAACATCAGTGCCGTGGCAAAGTGGGAGTGTCCGTTTTGCGATGCACTGTCCTGCTCAGCCTGCTTAACCACGGCCAGGCCAATGGTGACCATCATCATGGCAGTGGCGGTATTGCTGATCCAGGCAGACAGAAACGCGGTGGCCAGCATAAAGCCGAGAATGATCTGGTTGGAGGAAACCCCCACCAGCAGGATAGTGCGCAATGCAATGCGTCGGTGCAGTTGCCATTTTTCAATGGTCACCGCAATCAGAAAACCACCCATAAACAGAAAGATCAGATGGTTGCCATAAGCCAGTGTGACTTTGGCTGTCGGCATCACGTCCAGCAATGGGAATAGCACAATCGGCAACAGTGCGGTGGCCGGAATAGGTATAGCTTCGCTGATCCAGTAGGTCGCCATTAACAGCGCCACAGCAGCGACCTGCAGGCTATGTTCAGGGATGTCCGCCGGCTGGGGTAACAACAGCATGATCAGAAACAGCAACGGACCCAGTAGCAGGCCGATTTTCTGTCGAGAACTGTAGGGTGTGGTGCTTATCGGCTTCTGTGGCATAGTAAAGGTGATCTGTTAATCGATAAAGTAATGACAAATTGTCTGCTTTTTATGCCATCTAATGTAACGGCATTGGCCAGGCTATGCCAGTGCTATTGCTTTCGCTTTAAACGCGAATTCTATAAACTGGTTATCAGGTCAGATGACAAAAGCGGTGTGAGCCGCCTGTATTTTTATCTTCCACTCTTTTTATTTTCCACAGGGGATAGCAAGGCAATGGTACATAACATTACTCTGATCACCACCATTGCGGCCAGTCTCGGGCTGGCGTTGATCATGGGCCTGATTGCCAGTCGGTTGAAGTTGCCCGCACTGGTGGGTTATCTGCTGGCGGGTATTCTGCTGGGGCCGTCCACCCCGGGCTTTGTTGCCGATGCCGCATTATCAGCCCAGCTCGCTGAAATCGGCGTGATTCTGCTGATGTTTGGTGTGGGCCTGCACTTTGCCTTTGATGAGCTGATGCGGGTACGCCGCATTGCCCTGCCCGGAGCACTGGTGCAGATTACCGTGGCCACCGCGCTGGGCATGGGGCTGGCATTCCTGTGGGGCTGGGAGCTGGGTGCCAGTCTGGTGTTCGGCCTGGCACTGTCAGTGGCCAGTACGGTGGTGTTGCTGCGCGCACTTGAACAGCGCGGCCAGTTACAGTCGGTAAACGGTCGCATCGCCGTGGGCTGGCTGATTGTTGAAGATCTGGTGATGGTACTGGTGCTGGTGTTGTTGCCACCACTGGCGGGGATTCTGGGTGGCTCGCTGATGGCGGCTAACGAGACCTCATCCGTCAGCGACATGTCGCTGGTTTTGCTGATCACCCTGGGCAAGGTGTCACTGTTTATTGCCATTATGCTGTTGCTGGGTAAGCGGTTTCTGCCCTGGTTGCTGTCCTATGTCGCCAATACAGGTTCCCGTGAGCTGTTTACATTAACCGTGATTGCTGCCGCCATGGGCATTGCCTATGGTTCGGCGGAGCTGTTTGGTGCCTCCTTTGCGCTGGGTGCGTTTTTTGCCGGCATGATGATGCGTGAATCCGCCCTGAGTCACCGCGCAGCGGAAGAATCACTGCCGTTACGGGATGCTTTCTCGGTACTGTTTTTTGTCTCGGTGGGTATGCTGTTTGATCCGGCGGTGTTACTGGAGCAGCCACTGCAGGTGCTGGCCGTGGTGGCAATTATTATGCTGGGTAAATCACTGGCCGCCTTTCTGCTGATTCTGGCATTCCGCTACCCGCTCAATACCGCACTCACGGTGTCCGCCAGCCTGGCACAGATTGGTGAGTTTTCCTTCATTTTGGTGGGCATGGGTGCGGCGCTGGACTTGTTGCCGCAGCAAGGCGTCAACCTGGTGCTGGCAGCGGCACTGATTTCGATTTCCCTTAACCATTTGCTGTTCCAGGCAATTGAACCCTTACAGGTCTGGATTCGTGCCCGTTCCAGCCTGGCGCGTCGCCTCGAACGGCCGGATGATCCGCTGGCGGAACTGCCCATGTCCGTTGCCTCCAGTGAATTGAGCGGGCACATCGTACTGGTGGGTTACGGCAGCGTGGGGCAGTTGATTGCCCGTTCCCTGGCAGAGCAGGGTAAAACCTTTGTGGTGGCCGAGCAGAACCGCGAGCTGGTTGAACAACTGCGAGCCCAGGGATTTCATGCGGTGGCGGGTGACGCTTCCGAACCAGCGGTATTGATTCAGGCACACATTGCCCGCGCCCGCAGTTTAATTATTACAACGCCTGATGCCTTGCGCGTGCGTCGCATGCTGGAAACCGCCAAAATGTTAAACCCGCCGGTGCAGACCGTGGTGCGCAGTTACAGTGAAGAAGAGGATACGTTGTTGCAGAAGGATATGGATGCTCTGGTATTGCGCGGCGAGCAGGCGCTGGCACAGACTATGCTGCAGCAGGTATTAAATAAACCAGCAGCAGATAAACTATAATTATTCAACTGCTGTGAATGCCAGGAGTGATAGTGAACTTACAGGAACTGCAACAATTTCTACTCTGGTGTCTGGGGTTTAACTACCTGCTATTACTGGTCTGGAGTGGGCTGCTCATTTTTGCCCATGACTGGGTGTACAGGCTACATACCCAGATGTTTATGTTATCCGTGGAAACCTTCGATGCGATTCATTATGCCGGGCTGGCCCTGTACAAAATAGCGATTATATTTTTTAACCTCATTCCCCTGCTGGTTATCTGGCTGATGTTTTAATCAGACGGCACCTGTAATTAGAGAACCTGTTATGCAAAAACTGTTTCTGACAGAACGTGAACAATCGGCGAAAACACTCACCGCCGTGATCTATGCGCTGTATGCGGCCTCGTTTTTTATTGGCATCAGTTGCATTGTTGCGATTGTGCTCAATTATATAAAACGCGAGGACATGTACGGCACCTTTCTGCAAAGCCATTTTCGCTGGCAGATCCGTACCTTCTGGTTTGCCCTGCTGTGGGGGATTATCGGTGCCATTACCACATTTATCTTAATTGGCTGGGCGGTGCTATTTGCCAATACGGTGTGGGTTATCTATCGCCTGGCCAAGGGCTGGTTGCGGCTGAATGAGAATAAAGCCATGTACACACAACCCGAGTATATCAACCAGGATCTGCTTTAATTATTCGTGTAAGCCCTGCAGCCAGTCGGCCAGTGCCTGTTGATACATCGGCTGGCTTAAATAAAAGCCATTATTGTGATCACCGCGCAACTGGACAAAAGTTTTCGGCTGTTGCGCCGCATTGAACAGTTTTTCTGCTGATTCATAGGGAATAATCTCATCCTGCGGGCTGTGCAGTATCAGCAGCGGCGCACTGATCTGTGTCAGTCGTTCAAGGCTGTTAAAGTCATAACGCAGGTACAACAGGTGTGAGAGCAGCGGAAATGTATGCTGCGCTACGTCACGGGCCGAGCTGAAACTGGATTCCAGTATCAGGCCCCGTGGCTGCACACGGCTGGCGAGCTGAGCTGCTACGGAGCCTCCGAGCGAACGGCCGAAAACAATGATCTGATCCGCATGAAAACCTTTGTTATCTACGAGATAGTCCCAGGCGGCCATGGCGTCGATATATAATCCGTCTTCGCTGGGCGTGCCTGTGCTTTTACCATAGCCGCGATAATCAATAATTAACTGGTTCAAACCCAGTTGATGAAAAATCTCCAGTGAGGCGCGACGGTGGGAAATATTTCCTGCATTACCATGAAAAAATAACAGCACCGGTTTTGTCTGGCTGTCAACGCTGGCCGGAATATACCAGACATGCAATCGTTTACCATCTGCAGTGTCGATGTTGGCTGCTTCATACGGCATCTGCCATTCGGCGGGTGTTTCGTTGATAGCGGCTGTTGGGTAAAACACCATCCCCGGTTGCAGCAGGTACATCATGCCATTCAATAGCAGCAGCCCGGCAAGCAGTGAGAACAGAGTGTTCAACGGCGTTTCTCCAGAGATATTCAGTTGTTTACTGAAGCCTGGCCGGAACTCATGGCCGGGTCAGGCAGACTAACTCACACTATCTTAAACCGGATATAGCATCCAGGTTAATGCTGGTGCAGGGATTAATAACAAATAACATAAGCGGAGCCAATGATGAACGATGATCTATTTACAGCTTACACCCTGGGCGATCTGCAACTGAGCAATCGCCTGGTAATGGCACCGATGACCCGTAACCGCGCGGATCAGCACACTGCACCCCATGCGCTGAATGTTGAATACTACCGGCAACGTGCCGGCGCCGGGCTGATTATTACCGAAGCCTCACAGGTCTCCGCTGAAGGGGTGGGCTATCCTGCGACACCGGGTATCTACAGTGTGGCGCAAATTAATGGCTGGCGCGAGGTCACCGATGCGGTGCATGCCGAGGGAGGGCATATCTTTATTCAGCTGTGGTACTGCGGGCGTATTTCCCATCCCAGCCTGTTGCCGGATAACCAGACCCCGGTGGCACCCTCGGCGCTTCGCCCGGCAGGTGATGCCTTCACCCTGAGTGGTCCACAGCCCTTTGTTGAACCCCGTGAACTGAGTGTGGATGAGATTCAGCAGATTGTTGTTCAATACCGAGAAGCGGCATCTGCGGCAAAGCAGGCAGGATTTGACGGCATCGAAGTACATGGTGCCAACGGTTACCTGATTGATCAGTTTCTGCGCGATGGCAGTAATAAGCGTACCGATGAGTATGGTGGCAGTGTGCAAAACCGTATGCGGTTTCTGAATCAGGTGCTGGATGCGGTGTGTGAAGTCTGGCCAGCCGGGCGGGTAGGGCTGCGCCTGACCCCCGAAAACAGTTTCAATGATATGTCCGATTCCGACCCGCAGGCCCATTTCAGCTATTTTATCGAGCAGCTGAACAGTCGCCAGCTGGCCTATCTGCACCTGCTGGAAGGTGACATGATGAACAAGCAGCGCACACTGGATTACCGTGCGCTGCGCGATCTGTATCAGGGCGTATACATGGCCAATAATGCCTATGATAAGGGTCGGGCGCAGGAGGCGATTAACAACGGCGATGCGGACCTGATCGCAATTGGCGTACCGTTTCTGGCAAACCCGGACCTGGTGTATCGTTACCAGCACGACCTGCCATTAAACGAGCCGGATATGGATACCTTCTATGGTGGTGATGAACATGGCTATACGGATTATCCGTTTGTACAACAGTAAGCGCCGATACGCCGTAACTGGATTGTGTATAGCGTTGAAACACTGAAATAAATCCGAGCAGCTGGAACTTTTATTGGCGGGGGGAGTCTTCTGTCTGCTGATATCTGTTCATTACACGTAAGTGTACAGCAGATATCAGAATGTTTACCTGAATCCGGATTTTAATTATAGTTCGCCTAATGAACACAACTGCACCGACATTAAAACTCAGCAAACTGATCTTTCTGCTTGGAATATTTATTTCAATGCTGTTTGTGCACGGTCTTAAAGTTCATGTACACACCTATACCCATGATGCAGATACCCTGGGGCATACCCATTACACAATGGCACACAGTGTGTTTGATTTCAGTCACCAGCCCCATGCCGATGAAGTGGCGCAGCTGGATCAGTCCCATGCCGGTTATGTCGGCAAAATCAGTAGCCTGCCCGTGCTGGCGGTATTGCTGGTCTGTCTGTTACTGATCCCCCGCGGCAATCGCAGCAACTATCTGTCACGACAGGTTCTGCGACAAGCACCCCTCACTCAATTTGACGGTCAATTAAGACCGCCCCTGCGCGCACCACCACAGTAGTTCTCTTCGTTACGAACAGATTCAGTCAGGTTAATGTGACTGCACAGACTTGCTTATTGTAATGCTTGTGTGATTAAGCCGTCTGCACTGTACACCTTCGTTCGCTAACAACCTTTTTAGCTAATTTCACCGTTTAATTTTTTATAGCTTTGGAGCAACGTGTGCTGCGTCGCACGTTTGAAACCTACAGATGAAAATTCACAAAAAACAGGGAATACGCAGCCTTATCTGCGTATTATTGCTGGCGACCAACCTGCCAATAGCCAATGCGGCACAAAGCTGGACACTGGATAACAGTATTCGGCGCGTGCTCAGCATGGCACCGGAATTCTCTGCCAGTGAGCAGATGATCCAGCTGCGTGAAGATGAACAGCAGCAGGTCAGCTTATGGCCCAACCCTGAAATAGAAATCCGTGCCGATGAATCCATGGGGCTGGATGACGGCTCAGGCGGCTATGATGTAAACGAGTTGAGGATCAGTCAGCCGATTCCAGTCAGGCGACTGAGTCATCAGAAAAACCAGGCACAGGCGAGCCTGCTTGCCAGCCAGTCGAAAAAAATGCAGCAGCAACTGATGCTGGAACATAAAACCGCCATGCTCTATCACCAGTTACAGCTGGAGACTGCATTGTACGATCTGAGTCAGCAACGACTACAAGTTGCAGAGCGCTTTATGCGGGAGCAGCATAAAAACAGTAACCAGCTGGTGCGTTATCTGACGCCACTTGAACAGAAGCGGCTGGCAATACTACGCGAAAGTGCGCGCCAGGCCAGCACCCGTGCGGAAGGCAAGTTGAATGAAGCGGCGAGTCAGTTCTCGATCCTGCTTAATCTTCAGGCAGATCAGCAAACCACACCACGGCTGGCATCACTTGAACTGATGTTTGAGAAGCTTGATTTGCAGGCACTTAAACAGCAGCTGGCGCAACATCCCCAGCTACAGCTGAAACAGCACCAGGTGGATGCTGCCCAGGCTGGCATCGAAGTCGCTAACGCTTCACGTTACAAGGACCCCACAGTCAACCTGTTTATTGAACGGGATCGCTTTAATAATCAGCGTGAAACCTATAGTGGCATTTCGCTGAGTATGGAATTGCCCTTATGGAACAGTAACCGTCGCGAACAATCGCTGGCACGAGCCGAGCTGATTAATGCGCGCACTGAACATGAACTGCAGCTGCGTGAACTCAATAGCCAGTTGCAACAGAGTTTTATGCATTATGCGCATTTATCCGAGCAGCAGAAGGCCTATCGCAACCAGCTACTCACACCCGCAGAAAAGATGTTCGAGCTGAGCCGTGAAAGTTTTGCCGCAGGCGAAGAAAACATACTGGGATTGATTGATAGCCATAACAGCTATTTTGAAATTCGTGCGGGCTACCTGGAAATCCTCGCATCCATCGCACAGGAACTGGCGCATCTACGTTATGCCGCCGGACTGTCACTGCTGGGAACGGCTGATATG
Source organism: Gammaproteobacteria bacterium (assembly GCA_036567985.1). Lineage (GTDB taxonomy): Bacteria > Pseudomonadota > Gammaproteobacteria > SZUA-229 > SZUA-229 > SZUA-229. The sequence continues at coordinate 17,898 of DATCTK010000085.1, forward strand.
TCAGAACTGAAAGCAGGAGCAGCACAATGATTGCACGTCTTATTCAATTTTCACTGATTCAACGTCTGATGATGTTGCTGCTGGCGCTGGGTTTATCTGCAGCCGGGGTGTGGGCTTTTCAGCATCTGGCGATTGATGCATTTCCGGATATTTCCTCGCCCCAGGTGCAGGTGATTGTCAAGGCCCCGGGTATGTCACCCTCCGAGGTAGAACGACGCATTACCTTTCCCATCGAAATGGAAATGCAGGGTTTGCCTAAACAGACCGTACTGCGCTCCACTACCAAATATGCGCTGGCGATTATTGTCATCGACTTTGAAGATGGTACCGATATCTACTGGGCGCGTAACCAGGTGAGTGAACGCCTGGGCCAGGTATGGGGTGAGTTACCACAGGGTATAGATGGCGGGCTGGCGCCGATCACCACGCCGGTGGGTGAAATATTTATGTACCGTATACAGGGCGAAGGTTATAGCAACCAGGAATTGCGCAGTCTGCAGGACTGGTTGATTCGCCCAAAACTACGCACCGTTGAAGGCATCGCCGACATTAACTCACTGGGCGGTGAAGTGCGCAGCTTTGAGGTGATTCCCGATCCCCAGGCGCTGTTGCGTCATGGCCTGACTATGGATGACCTGCAACATGCGCTTGAGCAGAATAATCGCAATGCCGGGGGAGATCGCGTTAACCGTGATGAGTCGATGCTGCTGGTGCGCACCGTTGGCCTGTTAAAAAATGCCAATGATATTCGCAGTATTAGCGTGGCCACGCGTAACGGTCGGCCAGTGCTAATTGGCGACGTGGCAGAGGTTAAAATCAGTCACATGACCCGCTTCGGCGCCGTGACTGCCAACGCTCAAGGTGAAGTGGTTACCGGGCTTGCGTTGTTACGCAAGGGAGCCAACAGTCGCCTCGCTGTACAGGGTCTTAAAGCCGAGCTTGAGGCGTTGAAACCGGCGCTGCCTGAAGGCGTAGAAATTATTCCGTTCTATGATCGCAGTGAGTTGATTAACAAGGCGGTGTGGACGGTAGAAAAAGCACTGGGGGAAGCGGTGATACTGGTGATGCTGGTATTACTGATTATGCTGGGTAATATTCGTGCGGCGCTTACCGTGGCACTGGTGTTGCCGCTGTCAGTGTTAATGACCTTTTCACTGATGTATGTGTTTAATATTTCCGCTAACCTGATGTCGCTGGGCGGGCTGGCCATTGCCATCGGTATCCTGGTGGATGCCGCGGTGGTGGTGGTGGAAAATATCCACACCCGGCTCAGTCATCAACCGAAAGGGGTGAGCAAACTGCATCTGATCAACCGTGCGGTGTTTGAAGTGGCCACGCCGGTGATTTCCGGTGTACTGATTATCATCGTGGTGTTTTTACCGCTGTTCAGCCTGACCGGGCTGGAAGGCAAGATGTTCAAACCGCTGGCAATTACCATTTCATTTGCCCTGCTGTCATCGCTGTTGTTATCACTGACCATTATTCCGGTACTGGCCAGCATGTTAATGAAAGGCGGACATGAAAAAGACGGCTGGTTGTTGAGTGGCCTGAAATCTGTTTACCGGCCCATCGTTAACTGGGCGATTAACTTTCGCCTGATGGCGGTCACACTGGCGCTGGTCGCGCTGCTGGTTGCGGCGTTTATCTTTCCCTCTATCGGCAAGGAGTTTATGCCGCTGATGGATGAGGGTACCACGGTGGTGATTGTAGAAAAGGCGTCGGATATTTCGCTGGAGCATTCACTGGAACGTGACCAGCCAATCCAGCAGGCGATGATGGAGCTGGACGAGGTGGTTGGTGTGGTCTCCCGTACCGGTGCAGATGAACTGCGCATGGATCCGATGGGGCTATACCAGACCGATAATTTCCTGCTCACTAAACCCCGTTCTGAATGGACAATTAGCCTGGATGAGTTTCACGATAAACTGCGCAATAAGCTGGAGCAGTTTGAGGGTATAGATTATGCCTTCACCCAGCCGATTGATATGCGGGTGTCGGAAATGCTTACTGGTGTACGTGCTGCGATGGCAATCAAGCTCTACGGCGATGAACTGGCAGAGCTGGAGCGCTTATCTGAAGAAATCGAACAGCAGGTCTCGCAGATCGACGGCGCGGTGGATGTATTCCGCAGTCGGCTCTCCGGGCAGAAATACCTGCAGGTGAATATCAGGCCCGATGCCATTTCCCGTTACGGCATTCACGTCGAGGATATCAACCAGCTGATTGAAACCGCGGTGGCCGGTAAGCCGGTGACCAAGATCAGCGAAGGCAATCGTCGCGCCGATGTGGTGTTGCGTTTTCCCGAACAGGCACGTAACAGTGCGGAATCGATTTCACAGTTGTATATTCGCACTCCCGGTGGTGCCAGTGTGCCACTGAATAAACTGGCGGATATTACTGAAGTGGATGGACCGGTGGAAATCGCCCGGGAGTCGGCCAAGCGCCAGGTGGTGATCCAGGCCAATGTTGATGGTCGCGATGTGGTGAGCTTTGTGGATGAGGTGCGTGACACCCTGGCGCAAAATGTTGACCTGCCACAGGGCTACTTCCTGGAGTTCGGTGGTCAGTTTGAAAACCAGCAACGTGCTGCAACCCGACTCGGGCTGGTGGTGCCGATCTCGATCGTGCTGATTTTCCTGATGCTGTTTACCACCTTCCGCTCAATGCGCCAGGCCGGTCTGATCATTCTGAATATTCCTTTCGCCATGATCGGCGGTGTGATCAGTCTGTACTGGTCTGGCCTGTATCTGTCGGTACCGGCTTCGGTGGGCTTTATTACGCTGTTCGGTGTGGCAGTACTCAATGGTGTGGTGATGGTGAGTTACTTCAACCAGCTGCGCGCCGCCGGACGTGATGTGGTGAGTGCGGTTAAGGAAGGCGCGGAACGTCGTTTACGCCCGGTACTGATGACCGCGCTGATTGCCAGCCTGGGTCTGTTGCCACTTTTAACCGCAACCGGTCCCGGTTCGGAATTGCAACAGCCACTGGCAGTAGTGGTGATCGGTGGGCTATTCAGCTCCACACTGCTGACCCTGGTGTTACTGCCCACGCTCTATGCATGGATGGAAAGCCGTGCCGACAAGGCCACTAATAACGAATTAAACGAGAATTGAACCGATGAAAAATATGGTTGTAATTATTCATGAAAAACTGCAACAGGACCTGGCTGATCAGTTACGTGAGCAGGTATCCGGCTTTACCTTCAGCCGGGTCGAAGGCCATGGTGATCAGCGGGTTGATGATGATCTTCTCTCGGCCCGTGATCGGGTAGTGGGTTATATTCCCCGTGTGCGCGTGGATATATTGCTGGAAGACACGGAAGTGGCCGGGGTAATCGAGCTGATACGGCAGGTACCGGGTATCGCTGGCCACAGCGTGTACTGGGTGAATGATGTAGTTGAGTCCGGTCGTATCTAAAACTATGTGTGAGTATTAATCGCCGGCAGGCATTGGCTTCCAGAAACGGTTGCCATACTGCCGGTCATTTTCCTGCAGCAATGGCTGCATGCCCTGGGCGATAAAAAAACCACGGGCATCGGCCTGCGCCTTGACCAGTAAACCATCGTAATGCTGTGCAATCGCCGCCTGTTGTGCGCGCTCGAATAGCGCCTGTCCGATGCCCTGACGGTGATGGGCTGGATCCACATAAAGGCCATGCAATAACAGCGCATGTTTGCCCTGTGGTGTGTTGAGTGCATCGGCATCTTCCCAGGCGGCAACACCGATAATCTGCAATGTATTGTCTGTCTGTGCCACTACAAACTGCAGGTGTTTGAAATCGAACTCAGTGTACTGATGACTGGCCAGCGACAGGCGTTTTACCCGCTCCGCCAGTTGCCAGCTCATTAGCGCCGATGCGATCACGCTGTTTATTCCCTCAAGATCGGAAATTGTCGCTGTGCGCAGTGTAATTAACGGTTTTTTTACGCTCATATCTGTGCTCCGCACTGGCTTAAGGGCTGGCTTAGTCGCTGAGTAACAGCATAGCCTAATGCAGTTTATACCTGCTTTTAACCTTAAATTAACCTTCGTCTCGCTACCATTTCGCCATTATGTATTAACAGGGCGAACACATGGTAGACAAACTAACTAACGGCAAACTGGCTGATTATTACCGGGTGATGTCACCTATATGGATCTTTATACTGGCATCGCTGGTGCTGTTCAGTGTGTCGCGACTTGCCCTGTTGGCCTGGCAATTTCCACGGGTCGATGCGGTTGATGGGCTGGGTTATATTCTACTACAGGGACTGCGCTTTGACCTGGTCACCCTGGGCCTGGTGTTGCTGTTACCCTTATTACTGACACCCTTGATGTCGGTGTTTTCAGTGAGCGCCAGACTGTGGCGACCCGTGCTGATCGGCTACCTGCTGGTCTTTTTCGGCCTGTTTGTGTTTATAGAAGCCGCCACACCCTCATTTATTAATCAGTATGATCTGCGCCCCAATATCTGGTTTATTGAATACCTCAAATACCCGCAGGAAGTGCTGGCGACCCTGAAGAAAGCCTATCTGCCGCAAATGATCATCGGTGTGTTGCTCACCATCAGTGCCATGTACCTGATGTTTCGTCGATTGAATAAAGCCACAGATCATCAGGTAAGACTCGACTGGCGGCTGGCGGTGTTATCTATTCCAGTGGTTTTTCTACTGTGTGGCATGGCAATTCGCTCAACCCTGGATCACCGCCCGGTTAATCCGAGCACAGTGGTCTTCTGTGAAGATCCGCTGGTGAATATGTTACCGCTTAATTCAACTTACACAGTGCTGTATGCTGCCTACCAGTTAAAGGAAGAGCAGGCTAATCCACGACCCTATGGCGATATGGATAAGCGCAGTGTGATTAATGAACTTCGTGACAGCATGGCGCTTGAGCAGACGCAGTTTGTGTCAGAAACTCTGCCGACACTGCATCTGCATCAGCCTGTGAATAAACCAGAACGGGCAAAAAACCTGGTGGTTATTCTGATGGAAAGCATGGGTGCCGAATTTATCGGCAAGCTCGGCGGTCGCCCATTAACGCCCAATATCGATGCGCTGACAGAGCAGGGTATCTGGTTTGATAATCTCTATGCCACCGGTACCCGTTCGGTTAGAGGCATTGAGGCGGTTATCTCCGGATATCTGCCAACCACCGCACGCAGTGTGGTGAAACTTCCCAAATCCCAGCATGGCTTTTTTACCATCGCCTCGCTGTTAAAAAAGCAGGGCTATGCCACCAGTTTTATCTACGGTGGCGAAGGCCAGTTTGATAATATGGCGGCATTTTTTTCGGGCAATGGTTTTGCGAAAATCATTGATCAGAACGATTATATCAATCCCACATACTATGGCTCCTGGGGTGTGCCAGATGAAGATGTGTTTGCCCGGGCGCATGAGGAGTTCTCGGCACAGAGTGGGCAGCAACCATTTTTCAGATTGATTTTTACTGCCTCCAATCACAGTCCCTTTGACTTTCCCGAAGGCCGGATTGAACCCTATGAGCAACCTCACGCCACAAGAAACAATGCCGCCAAATACACCGACTATGCGGTGGGCGAGTTTATTCGCAAGGCGAAGCAGTCGGCTTACTGGCAGGACACAGTGTTTCTGATTATTGCGGATCACAACTCACGGGTTTATGGTTCTGATCTGGTGCCGATCGAGGGCTTTCACATTCCGGGGCTGGTTGTGGGCGGTGACATTGCACCTCGCAAGGTCAGTCATCTGGCCAGCCAGATTGATATGCTGCCAACCATGCTATCATTAATGGGCATAGAGGCCAGTATACCCACGGTGGGTATAGACCTGCTGCGCCCGGATATCGAACAAATTCCCGGCAGGGCAGTCATGCAGTTTGCAGAGAACCAGGCTTATATGCAGAACGAACAGGTGGTGATTATGCGCCCGGGGGCGAAGCCCGAACACTTTAGCTATCGGCAAAAACGGCTTGAGCCTCTGACTGGTATCGATGCATTATCTGCGCAGCAGCAGGCTGAACTGGACAAACTGCAGCAAAAGGCCCTGGCGCATGCAATATGGCCCAGCATGGCCTATTTTGAAGGGCTTTACCAAGACACTGATGCACAGCAGCTATCGACCATGATGCCTGAGTCATTTACAGATACGGCTGCGCTTAAAGCGCAACAGACGCAGCAGGAAATCGATTCACTATGACCAATGTACTGGTGGTTGAGGATAACAGGGAAATTCTCAATAACATCACCCTCTATCTGGAAAACATGCACTATGTGGTGGATGTAGCCGACAATGGCATGACTGCCATGTACCTGATCGGTAATCACCGCTACGATGTGATTGTGCTGGATATTATGCTGCCGGGGAATGTAAATGGTTATGATATCTGCCAGACCATGCGTGAGTGCAATAACCATACGCCGGTGATTATGCTCACCGCCAAGGACAGTGTGGAGGAACGTCTGCAGGGATTTGATTCCGGTGCCGATGATTACCTGGTTAAACCGTTTTCACTGGCCGAGCTGGAGGCCAGAATCCGTGCGCTGGTGAAACGCAGCAGTGGTATGAGCAGTCCCGAGCTGGTGGTGGATGGTCTGGTATTTAATACCGAAACCTACCGGGTGACACGTCAGGGTCAGTTGATAGAACTTAATCCCTCACTTTACAAGCTGCTGGAAATTTTGATGAAAAACACACCCCATGTGGTTAAAAAAGAGGTGATTGAGAAACATATCTGGGGTGATGACCTGCCGCAAAGTGATGTGCTGAAAACCACGGTGCATATGTTGCGCAAGAAAATCGATGGACCCTATGAAGCGCCATTGATTCATACCATGCGCGGCATCGGTTATCTGATCAAGGCGGCGGTGAACGGATGATTGATCTACAGAAGAAACATCCGTTAAAAAATCGCATTGTCTTTGCCTTTACCCTTCAGACACTGTTTGTCACCCTGGTGACTTTCTCGGCTATTGTTTTTTATGTGGACCATATTGAGGAGAGCGTACTCTACCAGCACTTCGATGAATTTCTTGATGTCTATGTAGAAGAACTGGAAATGGGCACAGAGCATATCGTGCCGACAGATACTCACATCTACCAGACAGGCCAGTCGTCGATGCCGGATTTTGTGCGAGATCTGCCTGTGGGTGCACACAATATCGAACTGGCGGATCGCAAGGCGTATCACGTACTGAAGAAAGATTATGCCGGGCGTGAATTCGTTCTTGTGAAGGATCAGAGCGATCTGGAATCAACTGAAAACTATTTTAATTTTATTACACTGATGGTGTTTGCTAGCATTATCCTTACCTCGTTTGTGTTTTCGCGCTCACTGGCCAGGCGCATTGTTCTACCGATTGTTAATCTGACGGCTCAGGTCAGACAGCTTACCCCGACAAACTACCGTGATGTCATCCTGGACTATGCCGATGATGAAGTGGGTGGTCTGGTCAAGGTGGTATATCAACACATCCATACCGTTAACCAGTACCTGCAGCGGGAACAGTGGTTTACCGGAGACATCAGTCACGAACTGCGTACCCCGTTGATGGTTATTTCCAGCAGTGTCGAGCTGCTTAAGCAGAATGGCGTATCCGGCGAACAGAGAGAACAGTTATTTCAACGTATTGATGGCGCGCTGGAAAATATCAACGAAATGATCAGTGCCTTTCTTATTCTGGCACGTAACAGGCAGAATGAAGCTGCTGGTAATGTTGAAACAGACCTGGCCGAGCTGTGTTATTCAGTGATTGATAGCCTTAAGCCATCGTTTTCAGGTAAGGATATTGATATTCACATCCATGCCGATAGCACAATTAAGTCGATGCTCAATTCGGTATTGCTGTCGATCGTGGTATCCAATCTGCTAAAAAATGCGATTGCCAATATGCGAAAAGGGCGCATTGATATTTATATCGAGCAGAACTCGCTGGTGGTCGAAGATAATGGCAGTGGCCTGCCGGAGGTGGTCGAGAATTTTGTCAATCAGGGTGGGGTGGCCATTAAACGCGCTAATGCCAGTTACCTTGGGCTGGGGTTGTCGATCATCAAGCGCATCTGTGAGCGCGAGGGCTGGAGTATTCATGCGGCGAGCAGTGAAAGTGGTGGTGCGCGTTTCACCTTGAATTTCTGATCTGTCTTCTACAGATTATCGATTAAAAAATCGTTACGGAATCATGGCTTCACCCATGGCTACCCATAATCTTACCTTAATTTAACCTTGTGACACTTATTATCCAGGCATCGTTAATGTCAGGGTAAGACCATGTTTCAATTTATTCGTTCTAAAACCGTCAGCGTGAATATGCTGCTGTTGTTTGTCTCGTTGTATATCATCAGTATCGATAATCTGTCGCTTTGGTCTGCGTTCTTTGACTCCCTGGGTCAGCAACCTTTTCAACATGGCTTTTTTATTATCTCCTTTGCGCTGTTTCTGCTGACAGTCACAATGATTATCCTGATGGTGTTGAGTGCGTTATTGACGGCCCGGGTTGCGTTGATACTGATGCTGATCATATCATCGATTATCGCCTACCATATAGATCACCTTCATGTGCTGTTTAGCCCGTCGATGTTGCAGAATATTTTTCAGACCAACCTGCGTGAAGCTACGGATCTTATAAGCTGGCAGATGATGCTGACAATCGTTCTTGCTGGTGTGTTGCCAGCACTGCTGGTTTACTTCATGCGTCTTGAAAAACGTTCGTTGCCCAGACATGTGGTTTCGCGACTTAAACTGTTGTCTGTGATGCTGCTCATAACAACATTGAGTATTATGTGGACATCGAAGGACTATGCATTTGTGTTTAGAGAAAATCGCGATATGCGCTACCTGGTTAACCCTGTGTTTCCAATGGTGTCGTTATATAAATATGTGAGAGATAACACCCTGCAGCAATCAAAGGCGCTTGAGCCTGTATTTGCTGACGCCCACCGTATGCAGACCGTTTCATCCCAACAAACCAGGAGAGACCTGTTAGTTATCGTTGTGGGTGAAACCGCGCGTGCCGAGAATTTTTCCCTGAATGGCTATACGCGACTAACCAATCCATTACTGGCGCAGAAAGACATTATAAATTTCAGTAACACCTACTCCTGCGCAACCGCAACGGCCGAATCCGTGCCCTGTATGTTCTCTGATCTGGACAAGGATCATTTCAACGGTAATGACGCAAGGAACCGAGAGAACCTGCTGGATGCTTTCAGTCATGCAGGTTTGAATGTTTTATGGCGTGACAATAATTCCAGTTGCAAGGGTGTCTGCGAGAGGGTCGAGCACGAATCATTGTTAAACCTGGATGTGAGTGAGTACTGTAATGAAGGCGGCTGCCTGGACGATATACTGCTGTACAAACTGGATGATTACCTGGCGCGTCTGCAACATGATGGTGTAATCGTTCTGCACCAGATGGGTAGTCATGGCCCGTCTTACTATAAACGCTACCATGAACAGTTCGAACAGTTCAAACCCGCCTGTGAGAAAAGTTCGGTACATAATTGTGATCATGACGAAATCGTAAATGCCTATGATAATACGCTGCTGTATAACGACTATTTTATCTCCAGCGTGATTGACTATTTACAGGCCCGGTCAGATCGCTTCAACAGTGCGATGATCTACATGTCAGACCATGGCGAGTCGCTGGGTGAAAATGGAGTATATTTGCACGGGCTTCCCTATTTCATGGCACCGGAGCAACAGACACATATCCCGTTTATGGTCTGGTTGTCTGACAGTATGCAGCAGAAAAGGCAGATTGATACACAATGTCTTTAAAACAGAAGTGAGCAGGCCTATTCACATGATAACCTGATACATTCAGCACTGGGTCTGATGAATGTATCAACTTCTGCCTATCGCCCCGAGATGGATATATTCAGCCCGTGTCGTGGTTCAAATATAGTAGAAAAGCGGGCGCCTGAGATGAGTGTGACCGCGGATGCGGCTGGTTAATCGTCTGGGCTTTTAATTATTGTCGTTAGTCTTTACACGCTGACTGCTATGCTTCGCGTAATCTGCGTCATGGATAGTCAGCTGAGTCTGATATACACTTGTTATCAACTTAATTTTTTAATACCTGTCTGGAAATAGATTATTGTGGCTATTGAAAAAAATACCGGCATTAAACGTGTCATTATGGCGACACTGTATTCATATAAAGGCATCAAGCATAGTTTGCTCAGAGAAGCGGCCTTTCGCCAGGAATTTATTCTTGCGCTAATCCTGATTCCACTGGCCTTCTGGCTGGATGTCAGCAAACTGGAGCGTATTCTGATGATTGCCTCGTTGCTGCTGGTGATGATTGTCGAATTACTTAACACCGGTATTGAAGCAGCGATCGATCGCATCAGTGATGAGCGTCATGAACTGTCCGGCATGGCCAAGGATGTGGCCTCGGCCGCGGTGATGCTGAGCTTATTGCTGTGTGCTTTTGTCTGGTTATCGGTGCTGTTTCTTTAAACCCGGTAATAGTCTCGCTAATAACCGGGGCAATAGCAGGGCTGCCAGCAGCGACAGGCCACTCAGGCAAACTACAATCACTGCACCGGCGGGCAGATCGGCCAGTGCCGACAGATACAGCCCCAGAGCATAGGCCAGCACACTGAGCAGATACCCCAGTGGCAGTGCATAAGCCGTCAGCCGCCTGATTGCCAGTGCCGGTAAAATCAGTGAGGCGAATACCAGGTAGATGCCCACCAGTTGCACCGAGGCGGTGATGCTTACTGCAAACAGCAGGTAAAACAGCAACGATGATTGTTGTTGCCTGAATTTAAACCATAAACCGAGCACCGCCGCATACAATACGGCCACCAGTGCCAGTTGTTGATAACTCACCCAGAGAATCTGTCCCACCAGTAAATCCTTGAGCTGATCGCCGCCCTGGGGATTGCTCGCCAGTAATAAAATACCGATGCTCGATGCCAGTACAAACATTGAACCGATCAGTGCTTCCTGGATTTGCGGCCAGTGACGTTCGCTGAAATTAAGTAGCAATACGCCGGCTATAGCTGCACCCATGGCAATCAGCTGTGTCTGCCAGCCACCGGGTTGCCAGTGAAAGCTGTGGGCAATAATAATGCCCAGCCCGGCCACCTGTGCGATGGCCAGATCAAGAAAAATAATCCCCCGTGCGAGTACCCGCCGACCCAGTGG
>DATCTK010000086.1:0-44316 GCA_036567985.1 Gammaproteobacteria bacterium
ACCGGACGAGGTGCTCACATGAATGCGCTGGATACATTACTTATGGCGTTGCAGGCAATTGCACGCAATAAACTGCGCTCGTTTCTCACCACCCTGGGCATCATTATCGGCGTTGGCAGCGTAGTGGCGATGGTACACCTGGGGCAATCCGCAACGCGCAGTGTGACAGAATCAATCGCCAGCATTGGCTCCAATCTGTTATTTGTTATGCCCGGCACCTCACAACGTGGCCCCGGTGGTTTGCGCAGCACTGCGGAACCCTTCGAGATGGACGATGTGATCGCCATGCGCAATGAAATCAGCGGTATTCTGGTTGCGCCCTCCATTAGCACCAGTGCCACCGTGGTGATCGGCAATGCCAATGAATCGATTCCGGTTACCGGCACCAGCAATGAATATTTTACCGTGCGCAATCACGCGGTCGAGTTCGGCCGTATGTTTAGTGAAAATGAATTAATTGCCGGTGATGCGGTGTGCATTATCGGTAAAACATTGATTGAAGAAATGTACCTTGGTCAGGATCCGCTGGGCAGCACACTGCGGGTTGGACGCACCGCCTGCCGTGTCATTGGTGTACTTGAAGAAAAAGGACAGTCGATGGGACAGGATCGCGACAAGGCGATTATTATGCCGCTAAAATCGGTACAGCGTCGACTGGTGGGCAAGCTGGATGTTCAGTCAATTTTTGTCAGCGCACTGGTGGACGGCACCACCCAACAGGTACAGCAGGATATTGAATCGCTGCTGCGACAACGACGGCATATCGACACACCAAAAAACGATGATTTTTATGTGCGTGACACCCAGGACATTGCCGAGGCACTGGCACGCACCACCAATACCCTGACCATTTTACTCGGCGCGATTGCCGCGGTTAGTTTACTGGTGGGTGGCATTGGCATTATGAATATCATGCTGGTGTCGGTGACCGAGCGCACCCGCGAAATCGGCATTCGCCTGGCGATAGGTGCACGCACCCATGATGTATTAACCCAGTTCCTGGTTGAATCGATTGTGCTGTCCACCATCGGCGGACTGATCGGCCTGGTACTCGGCGTGGGTGGCACCTGGCTGGTAACACAACAACTTGATATGCCTTTTGTATTATCACCGGGCATTATGTTACTGGGCTTTTCTTTCTCGGTTGCCATCGGCATTATTTTCGGTTTTTTCCCGGCACGTAAAGCAGCCCTGCTCAATCCCATCGATGCACTTCGACATGAATAATGCCGCAATAAAGCGGTATTTTTATTAACTGACTCCATACCTGTAGATTGATGCGGCTTAATCAATTTAAACCCCTGAAAAGGATTAATTGAATTTATTTCACAAAAAACCGTGGCGTCGATGCTGCATTTTCAACCCGGCTTGAAATCCATTTTCACATGCTTCACACTGTACACATCTTTTAACAACTGCACTGCAGGAGGAGAAAGACATGAGTTTACAAGTTAACGGACAGACGATTGAAACCGACAATAACGGGTTTCTGCTTAACTATAAAGACTGGAACAATGATGTTATGCATGCGCTAATCGAGCAGCATGAAGCGGAAGGCCACAAACCCTTATCTGAAACCGCAGTCGGCCTGGTGGAATATTTTCGTGAGTCATTCGAAAAAAATGAAGTCCACCCCAGCATGAACCACCTGGTTAAACACCTGGGCATGCAGCATGCGGACTCATTTAGCGAAGCGGAAGAATACAAAAACTTTTTATATGAAATGTTTCCACATGGCCCAGTACAAAAATTATCCAGACTGGCCGGCCTGCCCAATCCGGGCAATGAGAACGAAAGTTAGAATAAGTAACTTTCAAATAACGCAGACATAAAAAAACCGGGCACTTGCACCCGGTTTTTTTATGTCTACAAAATTTAATAATCAACAGATTATATTATTCAACCAGCTCGTAGGAACCATCTTTATCATGGGTTTCACGACCGGTTACCGGCGGATTAAACACACACACCATGCGCATGGGCACACCCTTATTGGCTTTAAGAATATGCTGGTCATGTTCATTCAGTGCATACACGGTGCCTTCACGAATCGAATGCACGGTGCCGTCTTTCTTTTCTTCTATCTCGCCTTCACCTTCAATGCAGTACACTGCTTCAAGGTGATTTTTATACCACAGGTGCAGTTCCTCGCCCGACTTGATAATGGTGTCATGCAATGAAAAGCCCATGCCGTCACCGGCCAGTAGCAGACGACGACTGGTCCATTGTTCTGAATCCACGTCTGCATCGGTACCAATCACATCATCGTACAGGTTTTTAACTATCATACTGTCTCCGATTTTTTTCGCTTAATTAAGCGTTGTTCTGGCCCAGGCCGGATCGTCCGACCTGGCTAACTTATTTTGATTAACTCTCTCTGCGCCACCCGGGGCAATTACTTCTTATTTGCCATTTTCTGGATTGCGCCTTCCAGGATATCAAAACCTTCATTTATCAGCTCTTCTGTCAGAATCAGCGGACCGAGAAACTTAATCACTTCATCTTCCGAACCGGCCGTTTCAATCACCAGGCCATCCGCAAATGCCTGGCTACAGATATCCGAAGTCAGTTCCGGCTTCTTGAATTCCGCCCCCCAGATCATGCCATGACCACGAATTTCGCGAATCAGTTGCGGGAATTTCAGCGCCAGCTGTTCCATGCGATCTTCTACCAGTGCGGATTTTGCTTTTAGCTCTTTGGCAAAACTGTCATCCGACCAGTATTTTTTCAGTGCCACCGACGATGAAACAAACGCCAGGTTGTTACCACGGAAAGTACCGGAATGCTCACCCGGGCTCCACTGGTCCAGCTCCGGTGACAACAGCACCAGCGCCATGGGCTGACCCGCACCAATCGACTTGGACAGGGTGACGATGTCGGGACGGATGCCTGCTCTTTCAAAACTGAAGAAATCACTGGAACGACCATTACCCACCTGGATTTCATCGGTGATCATTAAAATATCAAAATCATCACAGATCTGGCGCAGGTCTCTCAGCCATTGCTCACCGGCCACATTAATGCCACCTTCCGCCTGAATGGTTTCCAGCACAATCGCCGCTGGCAACTCAGTACCACTGGAATCGTCTTCCAGAATTTTGCGCAGATAGGCGATGGTATCCACCTTGTCGCCCAGGTATTTATGAAACGGCACCTGGGTGGTGTAACCGGGTACACCGTAGCTTTCATCGTGGTAATAGCTGTTACCGGTAATACTCAATGAACCCATCGACATACCGTGGAAGCCATTGGTGAATGACATCACCTGCTTACGGCCTTTCACCTTCCGCGCAATTTTCAGTGCGGTTTCAATCGCATTGGTGCCGGTGGGGCCAACAAACTGCAGTTTATAATCGAGCTTTCTCGGCTTAAGAATATTGTTTACAAACGAGGTAATAAAATCCTTTTTGGCCACTGTACCCATATCCAGTGCATGACCAATGCCATCATTCTGCAGGTATTCAATCAGTGCTTTATTGATGTCCGGATTGTTATGTCCATAATTCAATGCCCCCGCACCGGCGAAGAAATCGATATAGCGTTTGCCATCCTCATCCCAGATTTCCGCCATTTTTGATCGCTCGAAAATAACCGGAAATGAACGAATATAGCCACGGACCTCTGATTCATACTTATCAAAAATTTCTAAATTCATTGGTTTTGTCCTTCAACAATGCCTGCTTAAGCTTAGCGCTTGCAATTCTATTTGTTTATTACGAAACTTATTCGCCTGCAGGAGCTATCAACACGGAGTTTCTTTAGTGGTCAATAGATAAAGTTCCTGCGAAAAAATGCCATTATACCCTATTTGAATAAGAATCTCCTTAGTATAAGCCAAATTAATTCCTGCCAAACAACGCTATGGCCGCCGTGCAGGGCTTTTAGCGGATTTTATCGGTGTTAATTTCCATGTCGCCAGGTGACAACTATTTATTTACTACACTAAATGAGGTGATGTTCCGTGTTCGATGTACTCCTCCTTGCGGCTGCGCTCAGTATGGACGCATTTGCGGTATCCATTGGCCTGGGCTCCAAACAGAAGACCAGGCCCACCGCGCTCGCCCTGCTCGCCGCCGCCTACTTCGGCCTGTTCCAGGGGCTGATGCCACTGATCGGCTACCTGGGTGGCCAGGGCATACTGGGCTGGGTTGAAACCCTGGCCCCCTGGATTGCCTTTGTGCTACTGGCCTTTATCGGTGGCAAAATGATTTACGAATCCTTCGCCGAAAACATCGAGGAAGATATAGCACAAATCACCCACCGCGTAATGCTGATACTGGCCATTGCTACCAGCATTGACGCCATGGCCGCAGGCTTTGCCCTTACCCTGCTTGAGGTGTCTGCCCTGCTGGCCTGCCTGATTATTGGCCTTACCACCTTTGCCTTCAGCTATCTCGGCGTATTTATCGGCTTTAAAGGCGGCACCTGGCTGGAAAGCAAAGCCGAGTTACTCGGCGGCATTGTGCTGATTCTGATTGGCCTGAAAATTTTACTGATGTAGTTAATAGTCGTTTATTACTAACATAAACCTGTGTCATATTGATTACACAGGTTTAACCACACTCAACCTCACCAACAACCTAATCAACAGGAACAGGCGTGCTATCCAGACTACCACGATGGATCGAATACGGTGCATTTACCCTTGCGTTACTGGCCGGCATTGTCAATGCGGTTGGCCTGCTGGGGTTTCAGCACCAGTCCATATCCCATCTCTCCGGCACCGCCACCCTGCTTGGCAGCTCACTGCTGGGAAGCCTGGATAGCAGCCTGCATTTACTCGGCATACTCATCGCCTTTTTATTCGGTGCAATGATCTCGGGGCTGTTACTCACCAGCACCTCACTTAAACTGGGGCGGCATTATGATTCGCTGTTATTTATTGAAGGCCTGCTATTACTGATTGCAATCTACTTTCTAAACGATGGCTCGTTTCTCGGCCACTATTTCGCCTCCGCCGCCTGCGGCCTGCAAAATGCACTGGCCAGCAGCTACAGCGGCGCCGTTATAAGAACCACCCATGTCACCGGCATATTTACTGACCTTGGCATACTGCTGGGTTCCGCACTGCGTGGTGAAGCCTTTGACAGACGCAAGGCCATGCTGTTTCTGATAATCATCATCGGCTTTATTCTCGGCGGCTTATTCGGCGCATTGCTGTACATTAAATTTGCATTTATGGCCTTAATCGTACCGGTACTGATCTGTTTTGCACTTGCCCTGTCGTATAAAATTTATATCGCACGCAAACGCCAGCAAAGCTCTGCATAATGCTGATATATCACTGCGAAACCCTGCGATGTTTAATGTTTTTATTGCACCCTGTTATCAATATTATTTTTTGCCAAATAAGCAAACCCACAGCACAACATAAAATCATACAACTTGAATTAGCCTGTCATCTGGTTTAGCCTCAAAACCACTCACGCAGCCTCTGCGCAACACAGGACCCTATGGCTTTCACTAAAATGGTTTGACTGGGAAATTATGCAAGCTCTGAATAATTCATCCATAAATTTTCAGAGGCTCCTTAAATTTTACTGAAACCATAAAGCCACAG
This sequence comes from Gammaproteobacteria bacterium, assembly GCA_036567985.1. GTDB lineage: Bacteria > Pseudomonadota > Gammaproteobacteria > SZUA-229 > SZUA-229 > SZUA-229. The sequence goes on from DATCTK010000086.1 coordinate 5,561, forward strand.
ACATGAAAAACATACTCGATGAAGATTCAAATTGCTGGCGCATAAGCCATGCACAACGCGCTTCATTTCTTATTGATGGCGAGGATTATTTTCGCACTGTGCGCGAAGCGATGAAGCAGGCGCAACACAGCATTTTCATTATCGGCTGGGACATTCACAGTGAACTGCAACTGATTCGCGACGACACAGACGATGGCTACTCACATCAACTGGGCCCATTACTCAATCAACTGGCCGCAGAAAAAAACCAGCTGAATATTTATATTCTTAACTGGGACTTCGCCATGATCTATGTGATCGAGCGCGAATTCTTTCCCCATTACAAACTGCGCTGGAAATCCCATAAACGGATTCACTTCTGTCTGGATGGCAACCACCCGGTGGGCGCATCCCAACACCAGAAACTGGTGGTGGTGGATGATCAACTGGCCTTTGTAGGCGGCATGGATTTATCCCAGTGGCGCTGGGACACTTCACAACACAAAATCGACGATCCACGCCGCCGCGACCCCAACGGCAAGCCCTATCCACCCTTTCACGATGTGATGATGCTGGTGGACGGTGACGCCGCTCGCTCGATTGGTGAACTGGCCCGTGAACGCTGGCGCATTGCCGCCAACGAGGATGCGGTAGCCGCTAATTCGGATAGCCGCAGCACCGGCACCCATATAACAAAACCTGTAACTGAATGGCCGCAGCAGGGTGAACCGGACCTGCAGGACATTGCGATCGGCATTGCACGCACTCTGCCAGCCTATCGCGAGCGTACCGCAGTACGCGAAGTCGAACAGCTTTACCTGCAAAGCATTGCCGCGGCGGAACAGTTTATTTATATCGAAAACCAGTACTTCAGCTCGCAACGCATCGGCGAGGCACTGCAACAGCGACTGCAGGAGGATGATGGCCCGGAAGTGATTGTGGTGATGCCGGAAAAAACCGGCGGCTGGCTGGAGCAGCACACCATGGATGTGCTGCGTGCGCGACTGCTGTCGAAGCTGAAGCAGGCAGATAAACACGATCGACTGCGCATCTATTATGTGCAGCTGAGTGCTTCACCCGCAGTCTCGCTGATGATCCACGCCAAGGTAATGGTGATTGATGACTGCTTTGCGCGGGTAGCCTCTTCCAATCTCAGCAACCGTTCCATGGGGCTGGATTCGGAATGTGATCTGGCGCTGCAGTCCAGCGACACACAGGATTGTGACGCCGCCATTAGCGGATTTCGCCGTCGCCTGCTGGCGGAACACCTGGACGTCAGCGAAGCCGAGCTGGCCGAAGCCGAGCAACAGCAACCATCACTGATCCAGGCGATTGAATCACTGCGCGGCGGCCAGCGCAGCCTGCAGCCACTGTCCACCGAACTGCCCGCCGAGGTCGACAGCTGGGTGCCGGAGTCCGAACTGCTCGACCCGGAAAAACCGGTGGAACCGGACGAATTCTTTAATCACATTATCCAGCCGCAACAACAGAAACCCGCTTACCGCTATATGCTGCGCCTGGCCCTGCTGTTGCTGGGGGTGGTCGCACTGGCTGCGGCCTGGCGCTGGGGAAGCCTCGGCGACTGGCTGACCATGCAGCAGGCCGAGCAGACCGCCAGCTGGATTGAGCAAAGCAGCTTCAGCCCACTACTGGTGATACTCGCCTATGTGATTGGCGGGCTGCTGATGGTGCCGATTACCCTGATGATTATCGCCACGGTCAGTGTGTTTGGCCCCTGGTATGGCGCAGGCTATGCGCTACTGGGCGCTGAACTCTCTGCCATTGTGAGCTTTATGCTGGGGCACTTGCTGGGTAATAATGCCCTCAGGCGCATTGCCGGCAGCCGGGTTAACCGCATCAGCAAGGCCATTGCCAGGCGGGGTGTACTTACTATTATTACCCTGCGCATTGTGCCGGTGGCACCCTTTTCGGTGATCAATATCATCGCCGGCGCCACTGCAATTCGCCTGCGGGACTTTGCCCTGGGCAGCTTTCTGGGAATGATCCCCGGGGTGGTCTCCATTGCCATACTCGCCGACCGCCTGCTGGCCTCGTTACGCGACCCCAGCCCGCAGAGCATTCTGATTCTGGCCGCCGCGATTGTGCTGGTTATCCTCTCGCTGCTTGGACTTCGCCAGTGGAGCCGACGTAAACGGCAGGCAAGCTAGCGGATGACAAGTCGCCTGCGCATCGCCAGCTACAATATTCACCGTTGCATCGGCTGTGACGGCCAGCATAACCCGCAACGGATCGCGCAGGTTTTACAGTCGCTGAATGCCGATATTATCGCCCTGCAGGAAGTCGGTTTTGAAACCGACAAGGAACATAATGTACTGCAGTACCTGGGCAAAAGTGTTGATGCGCAGGTTATTGAAGGCATCACCCTGCTGGATGAACGCGGCCATTACGGCAATGCCATACTCAGCCGTCTGCCGGTCGATAGCATCAAGCTACATGACATCAGTGTCAGCCACTGCGAACCACGGGGTGTGATTGAACTGCGCCTCACAGTCAATGGCCAGCAGCTGCAATTACTCGCCACCCACCTTGGGCTGCGCCCTGCCGAACGTCGCAGCCAGGTGGATTATTTACTGGCACTGCTCACCGATTGTGAGGCCGATATACAGATTTTACTGGGCGACCTGAACCAGTGGTGGTGCGGCTCACGCACAAGGCGGCGCCTGCAGAATTACTTTTCCAGTGCTGCCAGCAGAGGTCGCCAGTGTCCCACACCGCGCACCTTTCCAGCTCGCTGGCCAGTGTTCTCGCTGGACCGTATACTGCTACGACCAGCCGAACTGTGCGAGGGAATGCAGCATGGCCATAAGGCCCTGAACGGCCACCCGTCTGCAAGGCAGCTGGCAGGTTGCGCCTCGGATCATCTGCCACTGCTGGCTGAACTGACACTGCCAGACCCGCAGCAGTCAGGCAGGTCCTGAGTAAAATCAGGCAGGGCAAATTGCTGGGCACATTTAGGGAACCTCTGAAAAACTCAGAGGTTCCGCGGCACAGGGATGTGCCGCCATTTTCAATAACTGTTAAGTTATTGAAAATGAAAAACAAATCGAAATCGCATTTTGATTTGTTTTTGCTCTGATAATTCATCGATGAATTATTCAGAGCTTCCTTAGATACACACAGGGGTAACCAAACCCCTGAACCGAAATACGACAGACCAGACCCAAGGGAGACAGGCATGGCGAAACACCCCCGCATCGCGGACAACAAACCGGCTAAAGTCAGTTTACAAAAGGGCAAGGAGTACTACTTCTGCCGCTGCGGCCGCTCCGGCGACCAGCCCTTCTGTGATGGCTCCCACAAGGGCACCGGTTTCGAGCCGCTGGCCTTTACCGCAGAGGAAGATGAAGAAGCCTACCTGTGTGTCTGCAAACACACCGGCAACCCACCCTACTGTGACGGCAGCCATGAACAGTTTTCCGACGATCAGGTGGGCAAGGAGGGGCCGGGGCGAGATGCAACGGATGCGCAGTCCATGCCCGAGCCGAGCAATACCCGTGAAGAACCACAGCTGGAGCATATTCATCAGCTGGCCCGCGAAGGACTGGAAAATCTCGGCGCGGAAGGCCCGGTAGCTGCCATGGGTGTGCCCCGCGATCAATTACCGCAATGGAAAGACATACAGATTATGGTTGCGCAGCTTAACCGCCTGCCACTACTGGCAGACGATCCGGTGGACAGCTCGCTGATTATAGGTCCGCAATGCAAACGCCCGCTGCAACTGGAGATGCCACTGCTGGTATCGGATATGAGTTTTGGCGCGCTCTCCGAAGAAGCCAAAATTGCCCTGGCCAGGGGCGCCGAGGCAGCCGGTACCGGCATCTGCTCCGGCGAAGGCGGCATGCTGGCGGAAGAACAGCAGGCCAACAGCCGTTACCTGTATGAACTGGGCAGCGCCCGTTTCGGTTATGACGAAGCGCTGCTGGAGAAGGTACAGGCGTTTCATTTCAAGGCGGGGCAGGCAGCAAAAACCGGCATTGGCGGCCACCTGCCCGGCAGCAAGAACCGCGGCAAGATTGCCGAAACCCGCAAGCTGGAAGCCGGCACCGATGCTATCTCCCCTGCACGCTTCGAGGACATGAGCAGCCCGGCGGATTTTAAAAAACAGGCAGACCGGGTGCGTGAAATCAGCGGCGGTATTCCCATCGGTTTCAAACTCAGCGCCAACCACATTGAACAGGATATCGAGTTCGCGCTACAGGCCAGCGCCGATTATATTATTCTCGATGGGCGTGGCGGCGGCACCGGCGCAGCACCACTGTTATTCCGCGACCACATCAGCGTACCCACCATTCCGGCACTGGCGCGGGCACGCCACTACCTGGATAAACACGGCCACAGTGGCCGGGTGACATTAATTGTCACCGGCGGCCTGCGCACTGCGGACGAATTTGTCAAAGCGCTGGCACTGGGTGCCGATGGCATTGCCCTGGCCAACAGTGCATTACAGGCGATTGGCTGTGTCGGCGCACGCATCTGCCACACCAATAACTGCCCGTCGGGAATTACTACACAGAACCCCGAGCTGCGTAAGAAACTGGACGTTGATCAGGCCGCGCAACGATTGAAGCGTTTTCTGCAGGCATCCAATGAACTGATAAAAACCATGGCACGTGGCTGTGGGCATCGCAAACTCAACCAGTTTAATAAAAATGATCTGGCCACGGTAAGCACACAGATGGCGCAACTCAGCGGCATTGAGTTTGCCGGCTTTGATCGCAATCGATAAATCGATAAACGATATGAATGAAAATATAAACCAGTGGCTGAATATACAGGTCTACAACAATAGCTTGCTGCAATGGCTGCTGGCAATTGGCGTCGCGCTGCTGATTCTATTCAGCGCGCTGTTTATCCGCTATCTGTTTCGCGGGCATATAAAACGTAAACTGGAAAACCAGCACAGCCTGTTCTGGAATGCCTCGCTCACTGCGCTGAAAAAAACCCGCTGGCTGTTTCTATTAATTATTGCAATAACCTTTGCCAGCTACACACTGGAATTACCGACTCGCCTTGACAGCACAATCAACCACATTCTGGTGATTGCCTTTATTATTCAGCTGGGCTTATGGCTGACATCCATCTTGCGCGTTTCCATGGATGGCTACCGACAGCAGCAGCTGGAAAAGCACCCGTCCAGTGCAACCACACTGAGCCTGCTCAATTTTATCGGCCGCCTGTTGATCTGGTGTATGGTATTGCTGCTGGCGCTGGACAACCTTGGTGTAAACATTACCGCACTGGTGGCCGGCCTGGGTGTGGGTGGCATTGCGGTTGCACTGGCGCTGCAAACCATACTTGGCGATCTGTTTTCCAGCCTGAGTATTGTGCTCGACAAACCGTTTGTGATTGGTGATTTTTTAATTGTCGATGACCTGCTCGGCACGGTTGAATATGTGGGACTGAAAACCACCCGCCTGCGCAGCCTGTCCGGCGAACAACTGGTATTTTCCAATTCCGACCTGCTCAATAGCCGCATTCGAAATTTTGGCCGCATGTACGAACGCCGCGTGCCTTTTACCATCGGCGTAACCTACCAGACCCCACTCGCCAAACTGAAAATGATTCCACAGATTATTCGTGACGCGATTGAGTCACAGCAGAACACCCGCATGGATCGCTCCAACTTCAAGGCCCATGGTGATTTTGCGCTGCTGTTTGAATCGGTGTATTACGTCAAGGTACCAGACTATAACGAATACATGGATACTCAGGAAGCCATTAACCTGTTTATCCATCAACGCTTTGAAGAAGAAGGCATTGAGTTTGCCTATCCGACGCAAACCCTGTACCTGAAAAACAACCCGGCCTGACAGTATGCCGCAAACAAAACAGCAACACAGCCTGATTAACGAACACCTGCCGGAAGCAATAAAACGACGCCTGCGTCACACCACTTCATCCAGAAACCGCTCTTCCGCCACCCTCGGCGGCATTGATGGCTGCATCACCACCTTTGCCATTGTTTCCGGTGCTGCCGGTGCTGGCCTGTCTGCACCGATTGCACTGGTGCTGGGCTTTGCCAATCTGCTGGCAGACGGATTCAGCATGGCTGTGAGCCAGTATGAATCCATCAAAACCGAAAACGCGGTGATTGATTCTGTGCGTGAGCGCGAGGCACAGCACATCGAACAGATACCACAGGGCGAACGGGAGGAAGTGCGACAGATTTTTCAACAGAAAGGTTTTAGCGGCGACACCCTTGAAAGTATCGTTGACACCATCAGTGGAAACAAACGCCTGTGGATCGACACCATGTTACGTGAAGAGCATGGCCTGCAACCCGTCGCAAATAATGCGCTGCTACCCGCAAGCATTACCTTTATCGCCTTCATACTGTTGGGAGCACTACCATTGTTACCCTTTATGGTTTCAGCATTGCAGATGCCACAGCAGTTTATGCTGAGCAGCGTGATTGCCGCCCTGGTGTTCTTCTGTATTGGCCTGTTAAAAAGCCCGGCGACGCACAGACCTGGCCTGGGCGCCGGTTTCAGCACCCTGCTCACCGGCGGCAGCGCCGCTGCACTGGCCTATGCCACTGGACACATCCTGCGTGAGGTGTTCGGCATTTTATAATATGCGCCAAACTTGCGTTTGTCGCACCAGCCATTGTCACGACTTTTCATTTGCCTGCTCTCTCATTACAATAGATACCCATCTGCCCGGATGCAGTGATAATTTAACCGTGTTTTACCACCGCAGATGAGCACAAATCTGCTTTTATATTTTCGTATTACCCTACAACCCTGACTGCAGACTGACTCGCATCGGAGCATCAATGAACACTCGCTACAGCAATGAACAACTTACCCATATCCGCAACCAGGCACTGATTTACCAGTGCGCCTGCCCGGCCCATGTTACGGTAGTGGTCGATGCAGTACGCACCCTGCATGAACAGCAACAAAACTGCCTTAATGAAAGCGACACCGACCATGCGGTACATGCCCGCATCAAGCAATCAGCGCAGCTGGCCCATGACGAACTGGAAAACTGCCTGACCGATATACTCAAGCTGGAAGGCTGGGATATGGATACATTAAAAATGCCCGAGTACCTGAAAAAACGCCTGCTGGATGGAATTTAATCCATAGCAGCAGTTCACCCCGTTTCATCTCTGGCCTGACAAGGCTATTTCACCTGCACACGCGCCGGTTCTTAAATTTCTGTTTTCATCCCCCAGCAACAATGCTACTTTAAACCCGTAACCGGATTAGAGCCATGAAGGAATCGCCGCATAGATTATGAACAAACTTCGCCGCAACAGTAACCAGCTGCTGATCTGGATTCAGGACATTGGTCTGCTGATTATTTCCATTGCCACCATTTTTGCGATTGGCATCGAGCTGATGACCATGCTGGAACAACGGCATGTTTCACTGGCCGATTTATTGTTGCTGTTTATCTATCTTGAAATACTGGCAATGGCATCGATTTATCTAAAGTCGGGTAAGCTACCGGTTCGCATCCCGCTGTACATTACCATTGTCGCGCTGGCGCGTTACATGATTCTGGACATGAAAAATCTCGACACCTGGCGCATGCTCGCAGTGGCAGGCGCGGTACTGATTATTGCCTTTGCCATTCTGGTGATACGCTATGGCCATAATAATTATCCCTATACGCAGACAGATGATGACTAATAACCCGGCAGCCGAGCACCACAATGCAACCCAATCCTGATCCCGAACTGCTACATGTGCTTTACCTGATTACACTGGTCGCGGTCATTGTATCCTCGGCTTCCGGCGTGCTTAAAGCCGGTTTCAAAAAGCTCGATCTGTTCGGTGTAATTATGATTGCCATTGCCACCGGCCTGGGCGGCGGTTCACTGCGCGACATGCTGCTGGATCGCGATGTGTTCTGGATTGCCAATCAGACCTTTTTCTTTGCATCGCTATTGAGTGCAATTTTTATTTTTATAACCGCACGCCTGATAGCCATTCCACCCCGTTTCTTTTTAGTTCCCGATGCCGCAGGTCTGGCGGCATTCGCAGTGGCTGGCACACTGGTATCACTGATGTCGGACGCACCCTGGCTGGTGGCCAGTTTTATGGGGGTGATGACCGGCATTATGGGGGGGATTTTCCGCGACATACTCTGCAACGAACAGCCGATTGTATTTCAGAGTCCGCTCTATGCCACCGTATCCTGGGGCGGCTCGCTGCTGTTTATTGGTTTAATGCAGCTGGATATCAGTATTACCGCCTCCGCACTGATTGCCGGCTTTGCAATTTTTATTTCACGCATGCTGGCCCTGCGCTACAACATTGTGCTGCCCAAGTTTCGTTTCAAGGAATAGCCCCCCTGGATTCAGTGCGCGCATAGGTTTATCCATCTTTGCTAACGACATTCCTGTTCCTCGCGAATACCGTAGGTCCTGTACATAAAAAAGCCTCGTCAGATTATGACGAGGCTTTTTTACAACCATGCATTTTAGCGATAGCTTAACGCATGGTCACCAGCTCTTCCGCACTGGTGGGGTGTATCGCCACCGTGTCATCGAAATCTTTCTTGGTTGCCCCCATGCGCATCGCCACCGCAAACCCCTGCAGCATTTCATCGGAACCGGGGCCAATGATGTGACAACCCACGACTTTTTCCTGCGCACCGATACACACCAGCTTCATTGCGGTGGGCACTTCATGCCGCGTCATTGAGTTATACATGGCGGTGAATCGGGTCTGGTAAATTTTTACCGCATCGCCGTGTTCCTTACGCGCTTCACTTTCGGTTAACCCCACGGTACCTATCGGCGGGTGACTGAACACCACGGTGGCGATCATTTTGTAATCCAGGTGACGGTCTTTCTGGTTATTGTAGAGACGATCACCCAGGCGGCGGCCGGCGGCAATTGCCACCGGTGTAAGGGGTGCACGGCCGGTGACATCACCCAGCGCAAACACATCCTCGACATTGGTGTTCTGGAACAGATCTGTCTGGATAAAACCGTCTGCATCACGCTCAAGATTAATCGCATCCAGGTTCATGCCCTCGGTATTCGGGTGACGGCCAATTGCCCAGATAATTTCATCGTAACCGTCACTGGTATTGCCCTTGTCATCGGTAATGCTCAGACTGCCATCCGCCTGCTTGACGATTTCACAAATCTGCGTGCGCGCCAGGATATCGATTCCCTGGTCCATCATCTGTTCCAGCAGGGTCTCGCGCAACATCGCATCAAATTCGCGCAGCACATGCTGCTTACGCAGGAACATGGTGACATCACTGCCCAGCGCATTCAGCACCCCAGCCAGCTCCACGGCAATATAACCGGAACCGACAATCGCAACTTTTTTCGGGCACTGCTCAAGCGCAAAAAAACCGTCAGAAGTAATGCCGTGTTCCGCACCGGGAATATCCGGCACCGTGGGTGTGGTACCCGGCGAGATCACTATGTGTTTTGCCGTGTAGTGTTTGCCATCCACATCAATGGTGTGTGCATCGACAAAAGAAGCAAAGCCCTGCAGCTCGTCGATATTCGAATCCGCCAGGTAATTGTGATACCAGCTGTTAATGCCGGCGATATAGTTTTCCCGCTTTGTTACCAGGTGGTTCCAGTCAAAGCCGTTGTTCTGCAAATCAAAACCATAGTCTTTTGCATCTTCCAGTGCATGCGCCAGGTTGGCACCGAACCACATCACTTTTTTCGGCACACAGCCGACATTCACACAGGTTCCACCGATCTTGCCACTTTCGACCACCGCACACTTTGCACCATAGGCCGCTGCCCGCTCCGCCACGGAAAGTCCGCCGCTGCCGCCGCCAATTGCTATTAAGTCGTAATCGTATTTTTTTGACATGATAAACCCTGTAGTGAGAACCTGAGGTCAGGTAATATACCAGCACACAGACACGCGGAACACCCACACAGAGCCATGTTGTTATTTGATAAATTAAAAACGCTGAATCCATCGCCCCGCTACCAGCACATCGTCGACCGACTGGAACAGTACAGCCTGCTGACCCGGCTCGATCGTCCCATCGGCACCCTGTTACTGCTCTGGCCGACCCTGTGGGCACTGTGGATTGCCGCCGAAGGCTGGCCACGCGGTTCGGTGCTGGTTGTGTTCGTGCTGGGGGTGATTCTGATGCGTGCCGCCGGCTGTGCGATTAATGATTTTGCCGACCGCAATATCGATGGCCATGTACAACGCACCCGGCAACGTCCCATGGCCACCGGCAAGGTGAGCAGCCGCGAAGCGTTGCTGGTGTTTGCCAGCCTCGCCATCTGCGCCTTTATCCTGGTGCTGTTTATGAACCGGCTCACCATTTATATGAGCCTGGTGGGTGTACTGCTGGCCGCCAGCTACCCGTTTATGAAACGCTATCACTATATGCCCCAGGTGCATCTGGGTGCCGCCTTCGGCTGGGCCGTGCCCATGGCCTACACCGCACAGGCCAATGAAATTACCGCCATGACCTGGCTGATTTTTATGGCCACGGTATTATGGACCACCGCCTATGACACCATGTATGCCATGGCGGACCGTGAAGATGACCTGAAAATCGGCGTCAAGTCCACGGCGATTTTATTTGGTGATGCCGACAAACTGATTATCGGCCTGATCCAGGCGCTGCTGATGTTGAACCTGGTATTAATCGGCAACCGCGCCGAACTGGGGCTGTATTATTACCTGGGCCTGATCACCGCCGGCGGCTTTGCGATTTACCAGCAGTACCTGATTAAAGACCGCGACCGCATCAAATGCTTCCAGGCCTTTTTAAATAACAACTGGTTTGGCCTGAGTGTGTTTGCGGGAATTTTTATTGATTACTGGGTAAATTAAAAAACCCGCAACAGCTGCCCGCTGATTTCATAGTCCGGTGATTTCAGTTGCTGCCTGGCCGCCTGGCTGTAACCCTGCGGGTCATATTCAATATCGATACACACCGGTTTAATCACCCCTTGCAGGTACTCTAAACGACAGCCATAAATCGGATCACTGGCCCAGTACACCCGGTAGTCATCCGCCAGCCGAATCACCAGCAGCTCCCGCGATCCGACATTGAAATAACCTGACGCACTCGATTGCGGCATTTGCTGCAAGGCACTTAAATCAAACTCATAGGCATTGTTGTCATTCGAGTTAAACGCTGATGCCGGCAACTCGAACAACCCCCGCGTAAACACATACAGCAACCACAGCAGGGCAAAGCCCAGCATCAGTTTGCTGGCAACGCGTAAAAATAATCGGGAGTCCTGCATGGGTATTCCGGGCGCCTCTGAATTAATTAGCGTAAAATGGGATGATGTCCGAGTTCACTTTATTACCACCGCTGTCATTATATATTCATCTTCCCTGGTGCGTAAAAAAATGCCCCTATTGTGATTTTAATTCGCACACCTTTGCATCGGGTCTGCCGGAGCAGCAGTATATCGAGGCACTGCGTGCCGACCTTGAACAGCAGCTGCCACAGATCTGGGGGCGGCGCATTATTTCGGTGTTTATCGGCGGCGGCACACCCAGCCTGTTTTCAGCCCAGGCCATGCAGCAGATTATCAGCCTGATCAAAACCCACCTGAATTGCCTGCCGACCATGGAAGTGACCATGGAGGCCAACCCGGGCACGGTGGAACAGCAGAAATTCAATGACTTTTATGCCGCCGGCATTAATCGCCTGTCGATCGGCGTACAGAGTTTTGCTGATCAAAAACTGCAGGCCCTGGGGCGCATTCACACGGCCGGTGAAGCAAAACGTGCAGTTGAGGTTGCGCGCAGGGCGGGGTTTGAAAACATCAACCTGGATTTAATGTTCGGCCTGCCGGGGCAAACACCGCAACAGGGGCTGGATGATTTACAACAGGCGATTGAGCTGGCCCCGCAGCACATTTCCTGGTATCAGCTGACGATTGAACCCAATACCCTGTTTTACAGCCAGCCACCCGTTATACCCGACGATGAAGACATCTGGCAGCTTCAGCAGCAGGGGCAGGCATTACTGGAATCACATGGCTATGCCCAGTATGAAGTCTCTGCCTATGCGCGGGATGGTTTTCAATGCCGTCACAATTTAAATTACTGGCAGTTCGGTGATTACCTGGCGCTGGGGGCCGGCGCCCACGGCAAATTGACGCGCAGTGACACGGGGGAAATCACCCGCTACTGGCAGAAACGCCAGCCGGCGGATTATATGCAGGCGGCTGCAGAGCAAAAAACCTCCGACCGTGAAGTGGTGGATGCCTCACAGCTTGCGTTTGAATTTATGCTGAATGCCCTGCGCCTGAAACAGGGTTTTAGTCTGCAGCAGTTCTGCCAGCACACCGGTTTACCAGCAGCGCAGATTCTGCCCATCTGTGAACAGGCAATTGCCGATGGCCTGATGCAACAGCAGGGGGCGCAATATGCCGCCTCGCCCCGGGGCTACCTGTTTCTAAATGACCTGATCAACCGCTTTGCGGAATAGGCCCCGGCTTTAAAAAAACAACACGTCGACGATTTATTTTTTACTCGCCGGATGCATCAAATCCTGCATCATTTTTTCCTGTTCCTCGACACGCTTGTTCATCTGTTCCTGCAGGTCACTGGCATCATCCATCATGCCCTTGACCCCTTCCGGCGTGTACAGGGTGCCGACTTTGGCCACTTTTGGCCTCTGGGTATCGGCCTCTTCTTCCTCTGCAGGCGATTTGTGCGCCTGCATCAGGTTGGCATTGGCCTGGATCAGCTTAACCTCATAGCTGCCCTGACCGGTGGGCGGTGTACTGCCGTAATGGGTCACACCCTGGGCATCGGTCCACTGATATACCGTGACATCCTCATCGCGCAACGCATTACCCAGGTTATTCAGGCCACTGCTGGCGGACTCGGATGCACCACCAAAACCGGGAATCCCGCCCATGCCCTTGAGCATATACTGGCTGGCAAACAACACTATACCCAGGGTCAGCACCATGCTGATCAGCATTTTCATCGGATATCTCCTGCAAACTGTGGTTAAATAAGCGACCGAAACCCCGCGCCATGACTATGACTCTGCCATCCAGTGGCCGCGGCCTGTGCGCATGTTAGCACGAAAATCTCGACCATACCCCTTGCCGTGGCGTATCTAAACGCGTATTATACGCGGCTCTTTACGGCAGCAAGGCTTTGAGGGCTCGGAAATGAAGCCAGATATACATCCAAATTACCATGACATCGCGGTTACCTGCAGTTGCGGCAACTCGTTTGAAACACGCTCAACCATCAGCAATGATGCGCTTTCTGTTGAGGTGTGCTCACAATGTCATCCTTTCTTCACTGGTAAGCAGAAGATTATGGATTCTGCCGGTCAGGTTGAGAAATTCCGCAAGCGTTTCGGTGGCAAGAAGTAAGTTTTCTCTACCACTGTTTGCACCGCTAAAAAAGGCGCTGTTCTGCAGCGTCTTTTTTTATGTGTTCGCGCCTGCCACGGCCTTTTCCGCTCCCGGCGCAGACAGCCCCCGTTGTCCGCCGCAGCGCATCGAGCAGACCGCACGGGTCAACTATGTGTATGACGGCGACACAGTGCAGCTGGAAAACGGCCGCAAGGTCCGCCTGATCGGCATCGACACCCCGGAAGTCCACAGCCGTAAACACTCGATTCCCGCCGACATCAAGGCACAGGGTCACGCCGCCCGCGACACCCTGCAGAGCCTGCTCAACCGATCCGAGCGCCGGGTGCAGCTGGCCTATGGGCAGCAGGCACAGGATCGCTACGGGCGCACACTGGCCCATGTATTCCTGCCCGATGGCACCAATCTGCAGGCAGAGCTGCTTGCCGGGGGCCACGCCATTGCCTTTACCACCCCGCCCAATGAGCGCATGAGCGACTGCTACCGCAGCCAGGAAGCGCACGCACGGCAACAGCAACTGGGCATCTGGCAACTGCCGCAATACCAGATCCGGCACACCCAACAAACACTCGACAAACTCGATGGCTTTCACCGCCTGCAGGGGCCGGTGACTGAAGTGACGCAAAGCAAAAGCCGCATTCGCCTGCAGCTGGGTCCGCAACTCGAAGTCAATATCTATAAAAACGACTGGGCCAATTTCAGCCTGCACCAGCTACTGAACCTGCAGGGGAAAACCGTGCGCGTGCGCGGCTGGGTGAACCCGGTGAAACAGCGCAACAAAAACGCCGATGCAGCGCCCCGCTATCGCCTCACCCTGCGCCACCGCGATGCATTAACAGAAGATGTATCGACAAAGTGATACACTCAGAGAAGGCTTAAACAATGCGCTGCCAATCAGCGTCCCTGACTATTTCGCACCGATTAAGAGCGCCAGACCATGAATGATGTAGATAAACAACGCGCACTGGATTACCACCGCCTGCCCTCACCGGGCAAGATTGCCACTGACATTACCAAGCCCTGCAACACCCAGGACGACCTGTCGCTGGCCTACACGCCTGGCGTGGCGGAGCCGGTTAAAGCCATTGCGGAAAACCCCGAAGCTGCCTACAGCTACACCGCCAAGGGCAACCTGGTGGGGGTGATTACCAATGGCAGCGCCGTGCTGGGCCTGGGTGATGTGGGCGCACTGGCGGGCAAGCCGGTAATGGAAGGCAAGGCGGTGCTGTTTAAACGCTTCGCCAATATCGATGTGTTTGATATTGAAGTGAATGCGGACATCCCCAAAGATTTTATCGACACGGTAGCGCGCATTTCCCCCACTTTTGGCGGCATTAACCTGGAAGACATCAAGGCGCCCCAGTGTTTTGAAATCGAGCGCACCCTGGACAGCATGCTGGACATTCCGGTATTCCACGATGACCAGCACGGCACCGCAATTATTATCGCCGCTGGCCTGCTCAATGCACTGGAGCTGCAGGGCAAGCAGCTGCAGGATGCACGCATTGTCTGCATGGGCGCCGGTGCCGCCGGTATCGCCTCGATGCGTCTGTTGCAGGGTCTGGGCGCACACAAGGAAAACATGCTGCTGCTGGATCGCAACGGCGTGATTCACAGCGAGCGCGATGACCTGAATATCTACAAGGCGGAGTTTGCGGTACACACCGACCGCCGCACCCCGCTGGATGCCATGCAGGATGCGGATGTGTTTATCGGCGTCTCCGGACCGGACCTGGTAAGTGCCGAGATGATTGCCGCGATGGCGGACAGGCCAATCGTGTTTGCCCTGTCCAACCCCAACCCGGAAATCAAGCCGGAGCTGGCAATGCAGACCCGCAGCGACCTGATTATGGCCACCGGGCGCAGCGACTATCCCAACCAGGTGAATAATGTACTCGGCTTCCCCTATATTTTCCGCGGCGCGCTGGATGCCGGTGCCACCACCATTACCCAGGAAATGCACATTGCCGCGGTGCATGAAATTCGCAACCTGGCCAAAGACCCGGTGCCCAAGTCGGTAATGAATGCCTATGGCCTGGAGAAGATGGAATTCGGCCCGGATTACATTATCCCCAAACCGGTGGACCCGCGCCTGATCGAACGGGTGCCAGCGGCGGTGGCCCAGGCGGCGATTGACAGTGGCGTGGCCAAACACCGCGCCGAATAAGTCAGCAAGTCTGGCTCGAATTAACTAGACTTTAATCAGTAGCCACAAAACACAGCGTGTACTGAACGAGGTCGAAGATGAATAAAATTACGGTTATTGGTGCGGGTCGCGTAGGTGAATCCACCGCGCAGTTTATTGCCTCCCGGGATCTGTGCCGCGAACTTTGCCTGATTGATATTCGCGAAGGCGCAGCAGAAGGTGCAGCGCTGGACATCCAGCAGAATGCGCCAATCTTCCGTTTTGATACCCGCCTCACCGGCGGCACCGATTACGCACTGATGGCGGATTCCGATCTGCTCATTATCACCGCCGGCGTACCCCGCAAGCCGGGCATGTCCCGCTCCGATGTACTGGAAATCAATGTGCAGGTCACCGACCAGATCGTACAGAACGCGCTGCTGTATGCCCCTCACTGTAAGATGCTGTTTGTCTCCAACCCGGTGGACATTCTCACCTACCGCGCCTGGCAGAAAACCGGCTGGGCGCGTAACCGCATAATGGGTCAGGCGGGTGTGCTCGACTCGACCCGCATGGCCAGTTTTATTGCCATGGAAACCGGTTATTCAGCTCTCGACATAGATGCCATGGTAATGGGTGGCCACGGTGACGCGATGGTACCGATGATGCGTTACACCACCATTTCCGGCATTCCGGTGAGCCAGTTCCTCAAGCCACAACAGATCGAAGACATCGTCAAACGCACCCGCAACGGCGGCGCGGAAATCCTTGCGCTGCGCCAGAACAGCAGCGCCTATGATGCACCTGCGGCGGCGATTGCAATTATGGTGGATGCGATGGTCAACGACCGCAAACGCATACTGCCCACGGTGGCGATTCTGCAAAACGAGTATGACTGTGACGACCTCGCCATCGGCGTGCCCTGTGTGCTGGGCAAGGACGGCATGGAACAGGTACTCAGCCTGCAGCTGGATGACGGCGAGCTGCAGAACTTCCGCGCCTCGGTGGCTGCGGTACAGAAAGACCTGGAAACCCTGAAGCAGCTGTAAGCATCCTGATAAAAAAGCACGGCTAAAAACTGACCCCTGAAGGCGATGCTGGGTTAAAATAGCGCGATGAGTAAACGCGCCTACCTGATCGACTCCAGTATCTATATTTTTCGCGCCTGGCATGTCTACGACGACAGCATTGCCGATATCCACGGCAACCCCGCCAATGCGGTATATGGTTTCACTGAATTTCTCTATCAATTGATGCGCGAAAAACAGCCGGAATATATCGCCTGTGCCTTTGATGCGCACCAGACCAATTCCTACCGTTGCGAAATCTACCCCGAGTACAAGGCGAACCGCCCCCCTGCACCGGAAGAACTGATTACCCAGTTCCGTTACTGCCGCGAATTCTGTCGCGCGCTGGGCATTGCGGAGTTTGCCAGCAACCGCTTCGAAGCCGACGACATTATCGGCACCCTCGCCAACCGCCTGCGCAATGAAGGCTTTGATATCACCATTGTCAGTGCCGACAAAGACCTGACCCAGCTGGTGCTGGGTGAACGGGATGCCTGGTGGGATTTTGCCCGCGGCAATGTATTAAACCACAAGGGCATAGAAAAACATTTCGGCGTTATGCCGGCACTGATTGCCGACATGCTGGCGCTGTCCGGCGACAAGGTGGATAACATTCCCGGCATTCCCGGCGTGGGTTATAAAATGGCCTCGAATATCCTGAAAAAATTCCACGGCATTGAGGCGATTCTGGAAAACATCGATCAGATTTCCAAAATGAAATTCCGTGGTTCCGCACGTATCCAGAATCTGCTGCAAGAACACCAGCATTTATTACCCACCAATAAACGCCTCACCGAAATTGTCACCGATGCGGTGTTTGATAACCATGAAAATCACATTCGCTGGCAGGGCATTCCCGATGAAGATGCCTTCCATGCACTGTTTGATCAGCTCAATGTCAGCCAGCAACGCCGGCAGAAATGGCTAAGCCTGTAAGTACTGTTCTTAACACATGACGAAACTTGTTTTATTCAATAAACCCTATGGCGTGATCTGCCAGTTCAGCCCCCACGAAAAACACCCGTGCCTGGCAGAATATATTGATATCAAAGATATCTATCCAGCCGGACGACTGGACCATGATTCCGAAGGCCTGTTACTGCTTACCGATGATGGCAAGTTACAACACAAAATTTCCGATCCGAAAAACAAGATGCGCAAAACCTATTGCGCACAGGTGGATGGCGAGATTACACAAAGCGCGATTGATGCCTTGCAGAAAGGCGTACAGTTAAAAGACGGCTTAACCCGCCCGGCTCAGGCACGTTTGATTGAGCAACCGGAAAACTTATGGCCACGCAATCCACCGGTGCGTTTTAGAAAAAACATTCCCACCAGCTGGCTGGAACTCACCATCAGCGAAGGCCGCAACCGACAGGTGCGCCGCATGACCGCGGCGGTGGGTTTCCCCACCCTGCGCCTGATTCGCTATCGCATTGGTGACTGGCAGCTGGGTGATTTACAGCCAGGTGAAGTCCGCGTTTGTACACAACCATAAGCTGGCCATTCTGCATAGATTATAATTACTTGAAACCACAGGTCGGTCGCGGGCAGCCGCTGCTTATGCCCCGTGTCCGAGGTCTGACCTACAACTCCACGGCCGAATATTTTTCAACTGATCCTGCAGGACATCTTCAGCAACCTCCGTGTCATAAATTGCCTGAGCCCGCAACCAGTAGCCATTGGACAAACCAAAGAAGCGACAGAACCGCAAGTCGGTGTCTGCGGTTATCGAACGCTTTCCAGCAATAATCTGACCTATTCTCTGTGCAGGCACCCCGATTTCTTTGGCGAGGCGGTATTGAGAAATACCCATCGGCTCAAGAAATTCTTCTTTCAGTAACTCACCTGGGGTTACAGCATCAATGTTACGCATGAGTTACCTCCTAATGATAATCAACAATTTCAACGTCTTCCGCACCGGCATGAGTCCAGCGGAAGCACAGCCGGAACTGCCTGTTGATTCGAATACTATGCTGACCCTGACGATCACCATACAACGCCTCCAGCATATTGCCGGGCGGTACTTTTAGATCATCCAGCTGACCTGCAGCCTGGAGTTGCCGAATCTTCCTCAGGGCAACGCGCTCGAAATTGACAAAACGCCTGAGGCGGCGACCGTTTGCCAGCTTCTCGGTATCCTTACACTTGAACGAAATGATCATGAGCTAACAGTAACGCAGAACGTTAATAACGTCAAGCGTTATTAGCCAGAAGGTGAGCTGGGAGGAGAAAGGAAAACACCGACAAGGGGCCAGGGTGCTTCTGAAATTAAAATATCAAAAACATAAAAACGCACTAAAGTGCAGCGGCACTTTGAACGAACATACGCACGTCAACGCTAACGACGCGAATCAACGCGATACTAAAGTATTCTTGTTAACCCACTTTTTTCAGGCGCTCATGCCGCGCCAGAATACGAATCAGAAGTATTGCCGGTATGCCCAGCGCTGCACTGTAAAAGAAAAAGTTCACATAGCCATAGGCATCGACAATCGAACCGGAAAAGCCGCCGATAAATTTTGCCGGCAATAACATCAACGAACTGAACAATGCATACTGGGTGGCGGTATAGGCTTTATTGGTTAGCCCGGACAGGTAGGCAATAAACGCCGAGCCAGCAATACCTGCACTCAGGTTATCCGCACCGATTACCAGCGACAGAAACAGCGTGCCCGGTGGGTTTAATGCTACCAGCACAAACAGCAAATTGGTCGCCACCACCAGAATCGCACCCAGCATCAGAATCGATACAATACCGTAACGAACCACCAGTGCGCCCCCCAGTAATGCGCCCACGATAGTCACAATCGGGCCGATGGTTTTGGTCACCAGGCCAATCTGCAAATCACTGTAACCCACGTCAACATACAGCGGGTTGGCCATAATCCCCATGGAGATATCACTGATCCTGAACAGGCCGATAAACAGCAGAATCATCAGTGCAAAATGGCCGTTGCGTTTAAAGAATTCGGTAAATGGACATACCACCGCACCGATAATCCAGGCATTCATCTGGCGCAGTTTTTCCGGCCAGTTATGTGAATTTTGCAGAAACGTCACGACCCGCTGTTCATCACGCCAGGTGTCACTGCTGATGGTATGTTCCGGCTCGGGAATCAGCAAGGTGGTCATTATCCCGATCAACATAAACAGCGCCATGGCCGAGTAAGCCGCCGGCCAGGAATAGTAATGCGCAATGCTAAAGGCACCGCCACCGGCCACCAGCATACCCAGTCGATAGCCCAGCTGATAGGTGCCCGCCATGGCGCCCTGGGTTTCGGTGGGCATGGCTTCGATGCGCCAGGCATCAATCGCAATGTCCTGTGTGGCGGAGGCAAATGCCACCAGCAGGGCAGCCAGCACCAGCAGCTGCAAATTGCTCAACGGATTACTGCCGGACATTAATAATAGCCCGGCCACTACACCGCACTGCGCCAGCAACATCCAGCTGCGTCTTTGTCCCAGAAAACGATACATCAGTGGAATACGAAAGCGATCGACTAATGGTGACCACAGCACTTTCAGTCCGTATAATAAAGCCACCCAGCTGACAAAGCCGATAGTGGTTTTATCAATCCCGCTGCGCGCCAGCCATGCAGATAAAGTACCGAACACCAGCAACAATGGTAACCCGGCGGAGAAACCGAGAAACAGCATTGCCAGCACCCGCGGATGGGCGTAGTAGCTCAGTGCGGTTTTCCAGCTGCGTCTGGGTGTCGGTGGTAACTCTTCGATGATGTTTATTCCAGTGTGTAATCGTAATCGATGATTAAGGGCGCATGGTCGGAAAAACGCTCGTCTCTATAAATGCTCGTGGCTTTTACCGTGTCTTTCAGTTTAGGTGTAATAATCTGGTAATCAATGCGCCAGCCGGTGTTGTTTGCCCAGGCCTGTCCGCGATTACTCCACCAGGTGTATTCATAGGGGTTCTGGTTCACCACGCGAAACGCATCTACATAACCCACTTCATCAAACAGTTTTGTCATCCACTCACGTTCTTCGGGCAGAAAGCCGGAGTTTTTCTGGTTGCCCTGCCAGTTTTTTATATCGATTTTTTTATGCGCAATATTCCAGTCACCACAGATCACGAATTCGCGGCGCTTGCGGCGCAACTTGTGCAAATACGGCATAAAGCGATCCATAAAATCAAACTTCAGCGCCTGGCGTTCTTCCGATGAGGAACCGGAGTGCATATAGAGTGATATCACACTGAGCTTTTCAAACTGCACTTCGAGATAACGCCCCTCGATATCGATGTCGTGCATGCCGATGCCCGCCTGCACTTTTTTCGGCTTCTGTTTACTGTAAATCGCCACCCCGCTGTAGCCTTTTTTTTCCGCATCATGGTAATAGCAGTGATAGCCCGCAGGGTGAAACATGGGGTCGTCCAGCTGGTGAAGCTGGGCCTTGGTTTCCTGGATACACACCACGTCGGCGTCCTGTTTCTGCAGCCAGTCAAAAAAACCTTTTCTGGCGGCGGCACGGATTCCATTGGTGTTAACTGATATAATGCGCATACAACTCAATCATTAATTTTGGCTGTGCATTCTACATGCCGCCGCGCACCCAGGGTAGACCATGAAAGATTATCAGAAGCAATTTATTGAACTGGCACTGCAATACGAGGTGCTGCGCTTTGGCGAATTCAAACTGAAATCCGGTCGCATCAGCCCCTATTTTTTCAATGCCGGCCTGTTTAACAGCGGCCGCGCCCTGGCGGAAATGGGCCGTTGTTATGCACAGGCCATAGTCGACAGCGGCATTGAATACGATATGTTATTCGGCCCCGCCTACAAGGGCATCCCACTGGTGGCGGTAACCGCGATGGCACTGCAGGTCGACCATGGGCTGGACCTGCCCTATGCCTTTAACCGCAAGGAAGCCAAGGATCACGGCGAAGGCGGCTCGATGGTGGGCGCACCACTGCAGGGCCGGGTGCTGATTCTGGATGACGTAATCACCGCCGGCACCGCGATTCGTGAAGCCATCGCGATGATCAAGGCCAGCCAGGCCACGCCGGTGGCGGTAATGATTGCACTGGACCGCCAGGAGAAAGGCCAGGGTGAGCGCTCTGCTGTACAGGAACTGCAACAGGACGAAGGCCTGCAGGTGCTGAACATTATCGGCATGGACAACCTGATTCAGTACCTCAGCGAGCAGGGTGAACAGGCCATGCTGGATGCGATGCAAAACTACCGCGCCGATTACGGGGTGCAGCTCGAACCCGAGCACTGAGTTCAGGCCTGTCTCACGGCCCTGCCTGCACGGACGGCTAGCCGATAATCAGCTTCAGCCCCACCAGCAGGGTAATCACTTCATAGCTGCGTTTGATCAGCCGATTACCCTTCACTATCGCCATGTGCGCACCCAGGTAGCCGCCAATCAACGAACCCAGGATCAGTGCCGGAATCCATGCCCAGTGAATCTGCGCGATCAGCCCAAGGGTCAGCGCACCGGTACCATTCCAGAAAATGCCCACCAGGATCAGGGTGTAGGCCACCGCGGTTTTGTAATCCAGACCAAACCAGCGCACCAGCCACAGGGTAACAAACAGCCCGGTACCCGAGGTGAGCGAACCATTCAGCACACCGATAACAAAGATCACCGCACCGCCGATCAACATGCCCCGCTGATGCCGATTGGTGGCGGCCAGCACCTGCCCCATATTGGGTGACAGGGCGGAGTACAGCCCCAGCCCCATGGTCAGGATACCCAGTGCAATTTCCGCTGCACGATCCGGCACCTGCAGAATTACACTGGCGCCCAGCAATACGCCAGGCACCCCGCAGGCCAGAATATACAGGGCAAAACGCCGCTCCAGTCGACTCGAACGTAGATGGCGCAGGGTTGCCCCCAGCCCCAGCGCAACACTGGCCACCTTATGCGTGGCCAGTGCCAGCGCAAACGGCAGGCCAAGAAAAATCAGCGCCGGCAACTGGATCAGACCGGCACCGCCGCCCGCCAGCGCGGAGAAAAAATTCGCCACCAGCGAGATAATAAACAGCAGTAACTGCTCAGTGGCGGGCATTGCCTTGCATCCTCATTAAATTCACCTGAACAGGTTAGTCGGACTCGTTTAGCGGGTAAAACACCCGCGGAAATCGGACTATTTTGCCATATTCAGGTAACGACTGCGGCAAAACCCTCAATTGCTGTATATACTCAACGCATTATTCTAATTAATCAGCAACGTTGTTTAAGTATTAAACCCATGTCCATCACGCGCGCGCTCTACCATAGCTGTTTTATTGCCACCCTCTCTGTGTCTGTTTTATCTGTATCCCCGCTGCAGGCAGCGGGCATGAAAAAATGGGTAGACGAGAATGGCCAGGTTCACTATGGCGACCGCATTCCCGCCGAGTATCTGCGTGGCGAGCACAGTGTGATTAATGAACAGGGCATCGAGGTTCGCAAAAACCAGGCGATGAAAACCGAGGAAGAACTTAAACGAGACGCGGAGCTACAGAAGCATAAACAGTCTGAAGAACGCAAACGCCGGATTGAAGAACGCAAACAGGCACTGCGTGACCGTGTACTTACCGACACCTTTACCACCGAAAATGACCTGATCATTGCACGGGACGCACGGGTTGAAGCGGTGGATTCACAGATCTCGCTTACTAAAACGCTGATTGAACATGACCAGCAGCGACTGAGCGATGTACAGGGCCGGATTAAATCGATTGAGGCATCGGGACGCGAAGCACCCGAAAACCTGCACAAGGAAGTCAAATCCCTGAGTCGTCAGCTCGAAAATAACGAAAAGTTTATTGAAGACAGAAAAAAAGAACGCCAGAAAATTATTGATTCGTTTGATGCAGATATAAAGCGCTTCCGCGAACTGTTGCAGGATTAATCGCTGACACGCATTTTCCAGCAAGACACCTTCAATACCTTACCCGTAACTCCCTCTTCACTTCACAAATATTTAACCATGTTCTGATCTGCACTGGTTTTAAAACACCCATTCTGAATAAGCCCTTACCAGACCTTATCTATGACATACTATAATCAGATGAAGTCAGGGAATCGCTGATTAAAACAGCGTGACATTTTTATGCTGGGATCGATAACGCATCCATCAGCGCGTCTCTGCATAATCACCGCTTTCGCCCGCAGTGGCGGAGAGGAGCATCATTATGACTGAGCACAGCACACGCTCGCATTTCATCAACGGCCGTTACCGGGCCATACTGCAACCGCTGTTCAAGCTGTTATTACTCTGCGCTATCAGCCAGGGCCAGACAGCACTCGCCGCAGATGGCAAACTACATAACCCGGACACAGTTGCCGAAGGCTGGTCATTACCGCAACGCGCCATTGATAGCCAGCAGATCCCCGAGTTCAAACTTGATGCCGACGCCGCAGACACCCGCCCGCTGCCGGTATACCGCCTGCGTGACAACAGCTATTTCCTGTTCGGCAGTATCGCCACCCTGGATGAGCACAATCGCGGCTGGAATGGCAATGCCGGTTTTGTGGTGACCGATGACGGGGTCGTGGTGATCGACAGCCTGGGCACACCGCTGCTGGGAAAACGTCTGATTGCCACCATTCGCTCGATTACACAGCAGCCGATCAAATACCTGATCATTACCCATAACCACCCGGACCATGCCTATGGTGCGAGCGCCTTCCGCCAGCTGGACGGCATCACCATTATCACCCACCAGGGCGGCATTGATTACAACCAGTCGGAAACACTGCAAAGTTCGGTGGACTACCGCCGGCAAATGCTGCCCAGGGACATGCAAGGATTCGAGCCGGTTAAAGCGGACATCTATATCAAGCCGCCGCCCTTCCGTAACCAGCAAATTAAGCTGGGCAATAGCCGTTTTCATATCTATAACACCGGCAAGCACCATTCCTACGGCGACCTGATTGTTCACCAGCCTGAGCAGAAAATACTCTGGGTATCCGACCTGGTATTTAACCAGCGCACCACCTACATGGGCGATGGCGATAGCGCGCAGATTCTCAAGGCGCAGGACTGGCTGTCACAAACATTCCCCGATATCGAGCTGATGGTGCCAGGCCACGGCAGCGCACAATCGCCGCCTTTCCCCATGCAAAGCAGAACCCACGATTATGTCAGCCGCATGCGGGCGGCCATGCGCAAGGCGGTAGAAGATGGCGTCAGCATGGCGGATGCAGTACAGCAGGTGGAGTTCAAGGACTGGCAGGACAGCCGCCTGTATGAACAGAACCAGCGCGCCAATGCCAACTTTGTTTATCGTGAAATGGAAAAGGAATTTTTTGATAATTTTTAAGGCCGCTTAACGACATAAATCAACGGGGGCTGGCCGGGAAAAATTTAACCGAGAAATTCAGCCGGGTGTTCGCAGAAGCATTTATGCTCAGCGGCTTTTCCCGGCCCGCGCCAGGCTCCACACATCCACCCGCTGCACACCGCCACGTTTTAGCTGCCGTGCCAGCTCGCTCACGCTGCTGCCGGTGGTGACCACATCATCCACAATCGCCAGATGCCGATATAGTGGTCTGTTTACAAACTCAAACGCACCCTTGATATTGCGCCGCCGTTGCACGGCAGTTTTACCCGTCTGGTGAGGGGTGTCGCGAATACGCCGAGCATCCCGTGTATTCAATGGAATCCGCAGCGCTTTCGATAAACCCGCAGCCAGCATAAGCGACTGATTAAAACCGCGCTGGCGCAGACGCGCCGGGTGCAGGGGCATGGGCAACAATGCTTCGGGCAAGGCGCCCGGCTTGGGCTGCCGTTGCAGATAGTCCAGCCACAGGCCGGTAAACAGCGGGGCATACATCAGCTGTGCATTGAATTTGAACTGCTGCACCATCCATTCCAGCGGCTGACCGTAGACAAAAGCGCTGATACTGTAGTGGAATGTCGGCGGCTGTTGCAGGCAATCGGCACAGACCCTGTGCTGAGAGTGGTTCCCGGCATAATCTGCCGGCAGCGGGATTGCACAGCGGCTGCAGGCGTATTGATTGAAAGGTAAATCCCCGTGACAACCGGCACACAGGTATTGCCCGACACTGTGCGCGACCAGTCGATTCGCTGCATGATTTCCCCTCAGTGATTCCCCACACAGCACACAGGCGGGGGGAAACAGAAACCCCAGCCATCCATTGCCTGCTCTATTCATGATAATCCTTTATCAACATTTAGCGTGACCCTGATTAATCCGCCTGACTAATAATTCAGGGTGGTTCTGAAAATTTGTCGCAAAAACAGGTATCATAGCGACTCCTGCAATATATAGATTCGGACGCCATGACTCAAGAGACCCCTCAGCCTGCAGCCAGCAGCCGACACGACTGGACCCTGGCGGAAATCGAAGCCCTGCTGACAAAGCCGTTTAACGACCTGCTGTTCGAGGCGCACAGCGTACACCGCCAGTTCCATCCCGCCAATGAAGTGCAGATCAGCACCCTGCTGAGCATCAAAACCGGTGCCTGCCCGGAAGACTGTGGCTACTGCTCACAAAGCGCCAAACATGCCACCGACCTGGAACGGGAACGTTTACTGCCCCTGAACGAGGTAATTGAAAAGGCCCGCATCGCCAAATCCAATGGCTCCAGCCGCTTCTGCATGGGTGCGGCCTGGCGTAATCCCACCGATAAAAACCTGGAAAAAGTGATTGAAATGATCACCGAGGTGAAATCACTGGGCATGGAAACCTGTGTCACCCTGGGCATGTTATCGGCACAGCAGAGCCAGCGCCTGAAAGAGGCGGGGCTGGACTACTACAACCATAACCTCGACACCTCGCCGGAGTTTTACGGCAATGTGATCACCACCCGCACCTTCCAGGATCGCCTCAACACCCTGCAGCATGTGCGTGAGCAGGGCATCAATGTGTGCAGCGGCGGCATTCTGGGCATGGGTGAAAACGCCACCGACCGCGCCTCGATGCTGCAGCAGCTGGCGAATATGCCCCAGCACCCACAGAGCGTACCCATCAATATGCTGGTGCAGATTGAAGGCACCCCGCTGTATGGGGTGGATGGCATCGACAGCCTTGAATTTATTCGCAGCATCGCCGCCGCACGCATCCTGATGCCCGCCTCACAGGTGCGCCTGTCCGCGGGTCGCCATGAAATGAGCGACGAAATGCAGGCGATGTGTTTCTTTGCCGGCGCCAACTCGATTTTCTATGGCGACAAACTGCTGACCACCGAAAACTGCGAGGCCAATGATGACCTGGCGCTGTTCAAGCGCCTGGGCATAACCCCCAGCCAGGCGGAGCATCACAGTGCCAGCGAAAGCGAAGCCGACTCACTGTTCAGCGCCGAAGCCTGCCACCACTAAACCGGATGAAAGACCTGCAGCAGGCACTGCAACAGCGACAGCAGCAGGGCCTGTACCGTCGCCGTCGCATGCTACAGGGCCCGCAGGGTCGGCAGATCCAGCTCGACGGGCAGACGCTACTCAACTTCTCCAGCAACGACTACCTTGGCCTGAGCAACCACCCCGCGGTTAAACAGGCCTTTATCGATGCCGCACAACGCTATGGCGTGGGCAGTGGTTCGGCACACCTGGTGAACGGCCACAGCGAAGTCCACCACCAGCTGGAACAGGCGCTGGCAGAATTCAGCGGCTATCCCCGTGCACTGCTGTTTTCCACCGGTTATATGGCCAATCTGGCAGTGGCGCAAAGCCTGTGCGGGCGTGGCGATTTCATTATTCAGGACAAGCTCAACCACGCCTCCCTGCTGGACGCGGCACAGCTCAGCGGCGGCCGCCTGTTACGCTACCCCCACAAGGACCATGCACAACTGCAACAACAGCTGCAACGCGCTAATGGCGGCGAAATCCTGCTCTGCTCCGATGCGGTGTTCAGCATGGATGGCGATGAAGCGGATATCCCTGGCCTGGTGTCACTCAGCCTGCAGCACCAGGCCTGGCTGATGCTGGATGATGCCCATGGCTTCGGTGTACTGGGTGAAGAAGGCCGCGGCTCTCTCAGCCGGCAGCAGGTCAGCAACGCCGATGTGCCCATTTACATGGCCACCCTGGGCAAGGCACTGGGCACCGCCGGGGCCTTTATCGCCGGCTCTGAAGAGCTGATCGAATACCTGATCCAGCACGGGCGCAGCTATATCTACACCACCGCCATGCCCGCCGCGGTGGCAGCGGCCACCCTGGCCAGCCTGCAGCTGCTAACAACTGAACCCCAACGACGCCAGCAGCTGGCGCAGAATATTGCCGAATTCCGCCAGCTCGCCGCCGACCGTGGTATTGTGCTGATGCCCTCGGACACCGCGATCCAGCCGGTGCTGGTGGGGGATGCCGAACGTGCCAGCCAGCTCAGCGAAACACTGTTTGCACAGGGCTTTCATCTGGCGGCGATTCGCCCGCCCACGGTGCCCGCCAACAGCGCCCGTCTGCGCATCACCCTGCGCGCCGATCACCAGCAGAGCGATATGCGGGCCCTGCTGGATGCACTGGCCCGGTTACTTGAACAGCCGCGATAATCCGCCCTGCCTGCAGCCACCAGCCAGCCACCGGGCAAGCAACAGGCAAAGTCGGTAGCAACTGTTTTATATCAATAAAAGCGGTCTGTAACTGATCTATGCTATGTTTTGAATAACACACAGGCGAGTCACCCCCATGGCAGATATAGACTTTGATATTGAGCTGATAAAAAAATACGACATCGCAGGCCCCAGGTACACCTCCTACCCCACTGCGGTTCAGTTCACTACAGAATTCACCGAGGCGGATTACCGCGCACAGGCGGAAAAATCCAATGCCTCGGGGCGCGACCTGTCACTGTATTTCCACCTGCCCTTCTGCGACACCATCTGTTATTACTGTGCCTGCAACAAGGTCATCACCAAGGACCGCAGCAAGGCCGACCCCTACCTGCACAACCTGCACCAGGAAATCGCCCTGCAAAGCCAGCTGTTTGATCGCTCGCGCAAGGTGAACCAGCTGCACTGGGGCGGCGGCACACCCACCTTTATCAGCCATGCACAGATGGCCGAACTGATGCAGGTGACGCGCCAGCATTTCAACCTGCACGATGACGACAGTGGCGAGTACTCGATTGAAATCGACCCACGGGAAGTCAGCGGCGAGAGTATTCGCCTGTTACGTGACATCGGCTTTAACCGCATGAGCCTGGGGGTGCAGGATTTTGACCCGGCGGTGCAGAAGGCGGTGAATCGAATCCAGTCGGAACAGCAAACACTGGATGCACTGCAGAATGCTCGCGACTGCGGCTTTAAATCCATCAGCACCGACCTGATTTACGGCCTGCCACTGCAAACGGAAGCCAGTTTTGCGACGACACTGCAGCGCATTATCGACATCAGCCCGGATCGGGTTTCGTTATTTAACTATGCCCACATGCCGGAACTGTTTAAACCACAGCGCCGCATCAATGAAGCGGACATGCCCGGCGCGGAACAGAAACTGGCGATTCTGCAACAGAGTATCGAGCGACTCACCGGTGCCGGCTATGTGTATATCGGCATGGATCACTTTGCCAAACCCGATGACGAGCTAAACATTGCCCAGCAACAGGGCAAGCTGTACCGAAATTTTCAGGGTTATGCCACCCACGCGGACTGCGACCTGGTTGGCCTGGGCATTACCTCCATCGGCACCCTCGACAACAGTTTTTCACAGAATGTCAAAACCCTGGATGAGTACCAGCAACGCATCAGCCAGAACCAGCTGGCGATTTATCGCGGGGTGATTATTGACCAGGACGACCTGATTCGCCGCGATGTGATTATGCAGCTGATCTGCCAGTTTGATCTGAAGTTTGCCGACATTGAAAGCAAACACAATATTCAGTTCAGCGAGTATTTTGCCGACGAACTGCAGCGTCTGCGCAGCCTGCACGACGATGGTCTGCTAGACTTAAGCGAGCAGGGCATCCGCGTCAGCGACAAGGGACGCCTGTTGATTCGCAATGTCTGCATGCAGTTTGATCGCTACCTGCAAACACCGCAGCCAGGGCAACGCTTTTCAAAAGCTATCTAGCCAGGCGAAAACCAGCACAGATATGGTCATAAGGGATACCAGGGTGCCTCTGAACAATGCAGATATGTCTCTGCCTTGATTGCGAACACACCTGTAAGCCAGAGAGTTGTCATCATTATTCAGAGGGACCCTAGAATGCCATCCAGATTGCTTAAGAACTACCTCGACGAAAACGATACACCCTATGTATCAATTCAGCATTCGATGGCATTTCGCGCCATCGACATTGCCCGCTCGATTCACATCCCCAGCCGCGAGCTGGCGAAAACCGTAATCATCAAGGTGAATAACGAACTGGCAATGGCGGTAGTGCCCGCCAACTACCTGGTTAAACTGGATATACTGCGCGAAGCCCTCAACACCGACAATATCGAACTGGCGGATGAAGCCGAATTTGCGAAACGTTTTCCCGATTGTGAAGTGGGGGCGATGCCGCCTTTTGGTGTGCTCTACGACATGGATGTGTATGTCGCGGAAAGCCTGTCCGAAGATGAAAAAATTGCCTTTAATGCCGGTTCTCACCTTGAAGTGATTCAGATGAACTATAAAGATTATGAAGCGCTGGTAAAACCGCGCTTTATTTTTCTCGACAAGCCCCGGCGCCTGCCGAGCAGTTAACCGACCTATGGCTGGAATTTTAAAGAGTCAGAGCATGAGCAAGCGACGCGAGAACGACACAGAGAACATCCCCCTGCAGGCACCGGGGGTGCGCAGCAGCCGTGGCTATGAGGTGAATGGCCAGTGGTATTTTGAACTCCGCGGCGGCGGACAGAAAGGCCCCTTCGACAGTGAAGAAGAAATGCTGGCGGCATTGAACGAGTTTATTCTGTTACACGAGCATATGAAAAAACTCGACGAATAGCGCTATAAACTTAGTCAGCATTGCTTGAAAAGTACCCCGTAGAGATTATATGCTGACAACAGCACCCACCGTGGTGCAGTGTGGAGAACACAGGGCCAGGTCATATAGCCAGACCATATAGACAGGCCCCATAAATGAGAATGAGGACCTTATGCAGCAACATCGAGCCGGCGAAAGCCAACCTATCCCGTTTCGTAATGACCGTTATTTCTGTGTAAATGGCGTGTGGTATTTCGAAGCCCGGGGCGGCAAACAGATTGGCCCCTTTATCAGCAAAAAAGAAATGGAAGCGGAGTTAATGATGTTTATCCGTGAAAAGGAAATGCTCGGCAACTTTCAGCAGATTACCGACTGAACGCACAGGCAGCCTGATTAAGTTATTCGCAGTCAGTCACGAAACTCTGACACGCGGATGCGTCCATTGACCATCTTTGATTCTCGCTGCATGATTTTCTGCATCTTCTGCCAGAAAGCCTGATTCAGATCGAAGTCCTGGGCAATTGCCGTGCCCATCAATAAAATCAGCAGATCAGCACACTCTTCCGCCAGCGCCTCACGGGGTTTTCCCTTGCTGGCACAGGCGGAAATCTCGCCCAGCTCTTCCACCATCAGCGCAATACGATACATCAGCTCCTCGCCACCGGTGTTTTTAAAATCATGCTTGTCATGAAAGGCCTGCACTTCGGCCAGCATGCGTTGATAGGAATCCCTGTTCATGGTTTCTCTCGTTTTTCTGGTTTAGTTTGCAGCACAAGGCTTGCAACGTAAAAGCCTTCTGTTACTGACTTTCAGACAGACAGCAGCGTGATTACCGCAGATACATTCTATACTTTAAACATGCTCTGCATAATGCGCTCGGCCTGTTATTCCGCCGGTTCATTTAACCTGCCAGAGCGGTTAGCCTCAAGTCATCAATGTTATTGAACACGAGGAGCGACAAATGATAAACCGACCTGAACACCCCCAGCCTGAAATTCAGACATTCCGTAACTGGCAGCAGAACTGGCAACACACACCGCAACTGGATGAAAACGGCCTGCTGCAACAGCCGCAACAATGGAACCCGCAGCTCGCAACCCAGCTGGCGCGTCAACTGGGCATTACAGCGTTAAACGATGACCACTGGACGGTGATTAATGAACTGCGTGACCATTATCAACGCTTTACCGTGGCGCCTGCCATTCACAGCATCTGCCATAAACATCGGCAAAATGAATTCTGGGTACACCAGCTGTTTGGCAACTGCCTGAATGCCTGGCGCATTGCCGGGCTACCGGACCCCGGCGAGGAAGCCCGCGCCTATCTGAATGATATGTAGCCTCAGCTTTTTTTCAGTAGACGTTTGAATGACAGGCGATCACGCTCATCAAACAGGCGTCGCGAAATCAGCCAGAGCACCGCAATCACACCGAAGCCGGTGCCGGCGGAAATCATAAACATAATCAGTATCTGGTACTTCACCGCTTCCACCGGCGGCGCACCCGCCAGTATCTGTCCGGTCATCATACCGGGCAGGCTCACCAGCCCCGCCGCCGCCATTGAATTGATAATCGGAATCATGCCGGCGCGCATCGCCTCACTGCGAATATCCGCAATCGCTCGCGCGGCACTCTGCCCCAGCATCAGCCGCTGTTCAATTACTGCACGCTGCTGCCAGGCGGTTTGCGTGAGTCGGTCCATACCCAGCGCGATGCCGTTCATGGTGTTACCCAGCAACATGCCCAGCAGCGGAATCGCGTACTGCGGGTGATACCAGGGATCCGCCTCGATCACCACCAGCAGGCACAGCAGGGTAATCATGAACGAGGACACAAACAACGAGCCGGTGCTGACCCCGAAACCCCACCAGCCCCTGAGTTTACGTTTCTGCCGCGAGAGAATTTCCCAGCCGGCCACCGATATCATCACCAGTGAAATCAGCAACACAAACCATAACTGGGTACTGGCAAACAGCGTCTTCAGCACCAGACCAATCAGCAATAACTGAACCGTGGTGCGCAACGCCGCAATATACAGCGAGCGGGTAATGCCCAGGCGCATGGCCCAGCCGAGCATGCCCAGCAGCAGTACCAGAATCGCCGCCAGTATCAGATCGTATGAGGATAAACTAATCAGCATCTAGTACGCACTCCCCGTTACCGGCGAGCACGCCGTCTTCTATGCGGTAACAGCGTTGCGCGGTGCGTTTCAGCTGCCGTGGATCGTGGCTGACCCAGATGGCACAGGCTGCCTGCTGTTGTACATAGTCCACCACAAAGGCTTCAAACGCTTCGGTGCTTTGTGGGTCCAGGTTGGCGGTGGGCTCGTCCAGCAGCAGCACTTCGGGGCGGTTTTCCAGCAGGCGCATCAGGCCCAGACGCTGGTTCTCACCACTGGAGAGGCGCGACACCGGCCAGTCACCAATGTCCTCCGGCAAGCCGAGCTGTGCCGCCTGCTGCGGATCGAACTGCTGAAAATGCGACGCCACCTCATCCAGCCACCAGAAGGTTTCGGCGGACAGTAAGCCGACCTGGCTACGCCATTGGGGTGCGCTCATCGACTGTTGTGGTTTATCATTTAACAACACCTCGCCCTGGTGTTCATCCAGGTCCGCCAGCGCACGCAACAGGCGCGACTTGCCGGAACCGGAGACACCGTAAAGACCGACGATTTCACCTGCCTCGATCTGTAAATCAATCGGCCCGCAATGCAGGTACTGCAACTGGCGTACACACAAACTACTCACTCAACAACTCACTTAAATTACGCCCGGGATACTCCACTTAAACTGGCTCACCCTGACTGATTTACCCTGGCTGATCCACACTGGCATTCAAACTGGGCTTTAAGAAACGGATACAAAAGCAGCGAGCAGCGCAGCCAGCCTCAATTGTGGCTATAATTCGAAACATGATCACGCGACGTTTTTCCCACCCTGTTTTATATGCTGCCGCTTCACGCCATCTGAAACCAGGCTCAGTTTACTTGCTGCTACTGACACTGTGCAGCGCGACCTGTGCCAGCGCTGGCACAATCTACCCAGGCTCGACAGGGGAAGCGAAGCGTATTGAAGTTTATCCACTGAGTCAAAATTTTCACGATGTGGCCAGCGGTGAAAACCTGCAACAGATCGTATTGCAACTTCTGCCAGACCGACCGGCACAACGTGCTGCCCTGATGCGCGATATTGTGCACCTGAACCCATCGGCTTTCATCAACAGCAACCCCAACCGTCTCAAGGCCGGTGTGCGTTTATGGCTGCCCAATAACCCGCCGCGAACTGCAACTCAGACGCAGAGTACCAATCGGCATATCGAATCCTTCAGCTGGGGCCAGGTGATCCACCGTCGATAGTACCGGGGGGGAGCCGGATCC
This sequence comes from Gammaproteobacteria bacterium, assembly GCA_036567985.1. GTDB lineage: Bacteria > Pseudomonadota > Gammaproteobacteria > SZUA-229 > SZUA-229 > SZUA-229. Next base: position 39,260 of record DATCTK010000086.1, read on the forward strand.
GCAGACTCATCACAACAGCCCGCGCTCGGCGAATGACACCACCTCATCCCCCACCACAAAATGATCCAGCACGCGCACATCCACCAGCTTCAGGGCCTCGATCAGGCGCCGGGTAATCTGCTCATCCGCCTGGCTGGGTTCGGCCACGCCGGAAGGATGATTGTGCGCAAAGATCAATGCCGCCGCATTATGCTGCAGCGCCTTTTTCACCACTTCCCGCGGGTAGACACTGGCACCGTCGATGGTGCCGCGAAACAGTTCTTCAAAACAGATCACCCGATGGCGCTGATCCAGAAACAGCGCGGCAAACACTTCGTGGGGATAGTCGCGTAGCTGGCTACTAAGATACTGCCGGGTGTCCTCCGGGCTGCTCAGGGTGTCGCCCCGCTGCAGGTTTTCAAACAGATAACGTCGCGCCATTTCCAGCACCGCCTGCAACTGCGCATATTTGGCGGTGCCCAGCCCCGCATGCTGGCAGAAGCTTTGCTGATCAGCCTTGAGCAGCTGACGCAAACCCTGAAACCCCTGCAGTAATTCCTGCGCCAGATCCACCGCGGTTTTGCCGCGCATCCCGGTACGCAGAAAAATTGCCAGCAGTTCGGCGTCACTCAGGGACTGGCTGCCCTTGCTCAGCAGTTTTTCACGGGGCCGTTGATCCTGCGGCCAGTCGGTAATTGCCATAAGCGGAGTCCTTTCTGCTAAAGATTAAGAAATAACTGGCAGCTGTCCGTCTGCCCTCTACTGCTGTAGTTTACGCGGCAGGCATTTATTTGCCAATCGGCTACTGCATCAACTGGCGAGCACTAGAACGCAAGGTGAATATCATACTGGGGCCGCCGCCAGTTTCTGCTAAAATGCCCCCATGACATCATCCCCAACGGTTTCCCTGCACAATAAAAACATCCTGCTCGGCGTATGCGGCGGCATTGCCGCCTATAAAAGCGCCGAGCTGTTGCGCCGTCTGCAGGACGCCGGGGCCAGTGTGCGGGTGGTAATGACCGCTGCGGCCTGCGAGTTTATTACCCCGCTGACCTTTCAGGCGCTGTCGGGCCACCCGGTGCACACCGAGTTGCTTGATGCGGAAGCCGAGTCCGGCATGGGACACATCGAGCTGGCCCGCTGGGCCGACCTGATTCTGATCGCACCCGCCACCGCCAATACCCTGTCGCGGCTGGCGCAGGGTCGCGCCGATGATCTGCTTAGCGCCATCTGCCTGGCCAGCCAGAGCCCGCTGGCAATTGCCCCAGCCATGAACCATGTGATGTGGTCGTCTGCCAGCACCCAGCAAAACCTGCAACAGTTGATTGCGCGTGGCGTACATGTGTTTGGCCCTGCCTCCGGCCACCAGGCCTGCGGCGAAAGCGGCGAAGGCCGCATGCTGGAAGCCGAGCAATTGCTGCAGGCCAGTGCGCAACTGTTCAGGCCCGGCAAACTGCAGGGAGTCAAACTGATGATTACCGCCGGACCCACCTTCGAACCGATTGATCCGGTGCGTTATATCGGTAACCGCAGCTCCGGCAAGATGGGCTTTGCGCTGGCTGAAGCCGCAGTTGAACAGGGCGCGCAGGTTACTCTGGTGGCCGGGCCGGTACAGCTGGCGACGCCAGATCACGTGACGCGCATTGATGTGCAAACCGCACAGCAGATGTACGATGCGGTGATGCAGCAGATAAAGCAGCAGGCAATCTTTATTGCCACCGCCGCGGTAGCGGATTATCGCCCTGCAGAGGTGCAGGCGGATAAAATAAAAAAATCGGCGCAGCAATTCGAACTTAAACTGCAGCGCAACCCGGATATACTGGCCAGCGTCGCGGCACTGGAAAACCCGCCGTTTACCCTCGGCTTTGCCGCGGAAACCCACAACGAAGCCGACTATGCGATTGGCAAACTGCAGGCTAAAAAACTCAATATGATAGCCGCCAATAAGGTAGCATACGACAGCACCAGCAGTGACGCACAACAGCACAGCGGCTTTAGCAGCGACTACAATGCGCTGCAGGTTTTCTGGCAAAACGAAGGTAACAACATAGCGCAGCAGGCCTTTCCCCGTGCACGCAAAACACAGCTGGCACGTCAGCTACTCGATTTACTCGCAACCCACTATCAAAACACAACAATATGAAAACACTGCAATTAAAAATTCTTGATTCACGTATTGGCGACAGCATCCCTTTACCCGAGTACGCCACCCCCGGTTCTGCCGGCATGGATTTACGTGCCTGTATTGATGCACCGCTGACCCTCAAACCCGGCGACACCGAACTGATACCCACCGGCCTTGCGATTCATATCAGCGATCCCGGCTACGCCGCCACTATTCTGCCCCGCTCCGGCCTGGGTCATAAGCACGGCATTGTGTTGGGCAACCTGGTCGGCCTGATTGATTCCGATTACCAGGGGCAACTGTTTGTTTCCTGCTGGAATCGCGGTAACAGTGAATTCACTATTGACGTGGGCGACCGCATTGCCCAGCTGGTGATTCTTCCGGTGGCCCAGGTCAGCTTTGAGACCGTGACTGAATTTTCAGACAGTGATCGTGGCGAAGGCGGCTTCGGCCACTCCGGCCACAAATAATTATTACAGGAATTTTTATGGGCACAGTAAACCCGGCAATTTTCAGGATGTATGATATTCGCGGCGTAGTGGCGACAGACCTTACAGCTGATACCGTAAGATTGATCGGCCAGGCTTTTGCAACCGAGTGTTTGAAGCAGAATGTTAACAGCGTGGCGATTGGCCGCGATGGACGACTGCACAGTAAAAAATTATCCATGGCGCTCACCGAAGGTTTGAATGCCGGCGGCTGTGATGTGATCGATGTGGGCATGGTGCCCACACCGGTTCTCTATTTTGCTACCCACCATTTAAAGACCGGCACCGGTATAATGGTCACCGGCAGCCACAACCCGCCGGAGTACAACGGCCTGAAAATGTCGATGGCAGGTAAAACCCTGTACGGTGATGATATCACCCACCTTTATCGGCTGATTGATAATAACCTGCTGAATCAGGGCAGCGGCAGTTACCGGGAAGTCGAGTTACTCGACACTTATAAAGAGCGCATTGTCTCCGATATAAAACTGCAACGGCCAATGAAAGTTGCTATCGATTGTGGCAATGGTGTGGCCGGTGTAATTGCCGCAGACTTATTCAGGGAACTGGGCTGCGAAGTCACCGAACTCTATTGCGATGTGGATGGCAACTTCCCCAACCATCACCCTGACCCGAGCAAGCTGGAAAACCTGCAGGATATCTGTGCGTCCATTAAAGAGAATCAGCTGGACCTGGGTCTGGCCTTTGATGGCGACGGTGACCGGGTAGGCGTAATTGATGACCAGCAAAAAGTCATCTGGCCCGACCGACAGATGATTTTATATGCAGAAGATGTATTATCACGAAATCCCGGCGCGCAGATTATTTACGATATAAAATCCAGCTACCACCTGGGCAGGGCCATCGAGAAGATGGGCGGCGAACCCCTGATGTGGAAAACAGGCCACTCACTCATCAAGGCCAAGATGAAAGAAACCGGTGCACTGCTGGCGGGTGAAATGTCCGGGCATATTTTCTTCAAGGAACGCTGGTACGGCTTTGATGATGGGCTTTATAGCGCCGCACGCATGCTCGAATTACTGAGTAAAAAAGCCGGCAGCACGTCAGAAATTTTTGCCCAGCTGCCGGACAGTTTTAACACGCCGGAGATCCAGGTGAATTTCGATGAAGGCGACCATTATAAATTCATGGAAAAATTCAAAACCACCGCCGACTTCGGCGATGCGGATATTTCCACTATCGACGGCATGCGCGTGACCTGGGACAAGGGCTGGGGACTGATTCGTCCCTCCAATACCACCCCCTGCCTGGTACTGCGTTTTGAAGCCGATGATGAACAAACCCTGCAACAGGTACAGGCCAGCTTCCGCCAGCAGATGCTCGCCACCGACAGCAGTATACAATTAACTTTTTGATTAAAGCTCACTATGGATAATACAAAAGCCAGTAATGTCGTCAGCGTTTTATCGGAAGCGCTACCCTATATACAGAAACTCAATGGCAAAACCATCGTTATCAAATACGGCGGTAATGCGATGACCGATCAGGATCTGAAAATCGGTTTTGCCCGTGACATAGTATTACTCAAACAGGTGGGCATTAACCCGGTGGTGGTACACGGCGGTGGACCACAGATCGCACAACTGCTGGAACGGGTCGGCAAGGAATCGAAATTTATCCAGGGCATGCGTGTCACCGACACCGAAACCATGGACATTGTCGAAATGGTGCTGGGCGGCCTGGTCAACAAAAGCATTGTCACCATGATCAATCAGCAGGGCGGTCGCGCGGTGGGTTTAACCGGCAAGGACGGCAGCCTGATTCGCGCGAAGAAAATGCAGATGTCGATTGATTCCGACAGCAACACCTCGGAAATTATCGACCTGGGTCATGTGGGCGAAGTGCAAACCATTGATCCCGCAGTGGTATCGATGCTGGATGATGATCACTTTATTCCGGTGATTGCGCCCATCGGCGTGGGCGACGATGGCCAGTCCTATAATATCAATGCGGACCTGGTAGCAGGAAAACTGGCCACGGTACTGGGCGCGGAAAAACTTTTACTGCTGACCAACACAGTGGGCATTCTGGATAAGCAGGGGAAACTGCTCACCGGCCTGAATGCCAAACAGGTGGATGACTACATTGCAGATGGCACCATCTATGGCGGCATGTTGCCCAAGGTCAACTGCGCACTGGATGCGGTCAAGTCCGGCGTTAAAACCTCGCACATTATCGATGGTCGGGTGCCCCACGCGGTGTTGCTGGAATTGTTAACCGATGAAGGTGTGGGTACTTTGCTTAAGGGTTAAAAGAAGTCCATCGTCTTTAGTCATTGGTCGTTAGTCGGTTCTGTGCTTTTGACGAATGACTAACGACAAATGACTTTTTACGTAGGGTGGATCAAGCGCTAGCGGATCCACCGGTCTAATTCAGAACCTACCTGCACGATAAAATTACCTGTGTTGTTTCGCCTTTCTGGCGACTCACTTCTTTTTCTACAG
>DATCTK010000087.1:0-13424 GCA_036567985.1 Gammaproteobacteria bacterium
AAGCACTTTAAGAATTACGGGGTATAGCGCAGTCTGGTAGCGCGCCTGCTTTGGGAGCAGGATGTCGGGAGTTCGACAAAATCGCCTGGAGCGATTTTGAACAGGGTCGTCGCCTTTAACGACCCTGGCCCGCAGGGCGGAGGGCAGGAAGCCCGGAGTAATCTCTCTACCCTCTGTTGCAGAGCAGTGAGATGTGTGCAGCAAGCACTTTAAGAATTACGGGGTATAGCGCAGTCTGGTAGCGCGCCTGCTTTGGGAGCAGGATGTCGGGAGTTCGAATCTCTCTACCCCGACCAAACAGCACCAGACTTGCGAAATAGCAGGTCCGGTAAAATTTTTAACCTGCCAGGCAGGACGACAACTTAAACCTCTGCGCCTGTAGCTCATCCGGATAGAGCATCGGCCTTCTAAGCCGAGGGTAGCAGGTTCGAGTCCTGCCAGGCGCGCCATATTATGGTGGGTGTAGCTCAGTTGGTAGAGCCCCGGATTGTGATTCCGGTCGTCGAGGGTTCAAGTCCCTTCATCCACCCCATTTTCATATTTGCGTTTCATCTCTGTAGTTTAAAGCCGGCTCTTTAGCCGGCTTTTTTATTGCCTTTTGAAAAGAAAACGCAAATAAACGCTAACAGGCGCAAATAGACGCAATCAAAGCCTTATATAAGCTTTGACGTTTATTTGCGATGACGTGCATGGATGCGCAGAGTTGTTATTTATTCCGCACATCCTGTGCTCCAGCCTTCGGGCCGTGCATGCGCACGTTCAAGTGCTCCTGCACTTTAGTGTGTTGTTCGCGTTATTTTTAGGTCGTTGGGGGGGGTACCCATGTAGATAGTGTCGTAGGTTGGGGTGAGGTACGAACCCCAACATAAATCGACACCGGGTGTAACCGTTGGGGTTCCTGCGTCACCCCAACCTACAGGTATCCATGCCTCTCGCTAAATACCGCACATCCTGTGCATACCGCTACCGGCATCCATGCCTCCCGTGAAATACCGCACTTCCTGTGCATAAAAAAAGCCTCGCATTGCTGCGAGGCTTTCTGGAATCTGGCTCCCCGACCTGGACTCGAACCAGGGACAAACGGATTAACAGTCCGTTGCTCTACCAACTGAGCTATCAGGGAATGGTGTCGAAAACTCTGTGTTTCGAGGGGCGCTATATTACTTATTCGCCCCCCCCTGGTCAACTAGTTTAGCCTACAAAATTTCTAATTCTTTCAAGGGCTTTCTGCAGACTTGCCATATCGGTGGCAAAAGAGATACGCATATGCCCCGGACTGCCGAAAGCCGAACCGGGCACCAGTGCTACCTCGGCTTCCTCGAGAATTTTTGAGGCCAGGGTGACATCGTCGGCAATGTTCATTTTTTTCATCACCCGGCTGAAATCGGGGAAGATATAGAAGGTGCCGTCACTGGCAATGCAGTCAACACCGTCGATTTTGTTCAGTTCTTCGAGTACAAAATCATGGCGCTGTTTAAAGGCGGTGTTCATTTCCGCAAGGCGGGACTGATCACCTTCCAGTGCTGCCTGCGCCGCAACCTGTGAAATCGAAGTGGGGTTGGAGGTGCTCTGTGACTGGATTTTTTTCATGCCCTTGATCAGGTCAGCCGGACCCGCCGCATAGCCGATGCGCCAGCCGGTCATGGCATAGGCCTTGGATACGCCGTTTAGCACCACGCTGCGCTCATACAGCTCGGGGCAGGCATTGACGATATTGCAGAAGGGTTCGTCGGTCCACAGAATCTTTTCATACATGTCATCGGTGGCGACCACGACATTGGGGTAGTCCAGCAGCACTTCGCCCAGTGCGCGCAGCTCTGCCATGGTGTATGACTTGCCCGATGGATTGGACGGGCTGTTAATCACAAACAGGCGGGTTTTATCGGTGAGGGCGTCTTTCAGCTGCTGTGGGGTAATTTTAAAGCCCTGGGACTGATCACCCTGTACAATCACCGGCTCTGCATCTGCCAGCAGCACCATATCCGGGTAGGATACCCAGTAGGGTGCAGGGATAATGACCTCGTCACCGGGGTTTAACAGCGCCTGTGCCATATTGAAGAAGCTCTGTTTACCGCCGCAGGACACCAGAATTTGCTCGGCTTCGTAGCTCAGGCCGTTATCCTGCTTAAACTTGTTTATAATGGCCTGCTTGAGACTGGGCATGCCGTCAACCGCAGTATATTTTGTCTGGTTGTCATGAATCGCATCAATTGCTGCCTGTTTGACGTGATCAGGGGTGGGAAAGTCGGGTTCTCCCGCAGCAAGACCAACCACGTCGCGGCCGGCAGCTCTGAGTTGCTGGGCCAGTGCAGTCACGGCGAGTGTTGGTGAGGGTTTTACTTTCTGTATGCGGTTGGATGCTTGAGTGCCCAAAGCGGTTGTCCTATCAGGTTATTCTGTAAATTCTCTTAACATATAGAGATGCCAGCGTGAGTATAATCAATCAGGGCAGGGCTTGTCCTCTACAAAGCGGAAGAAATTGAAACAAATTTTATTTTAAAGTATGTCAAAACAATTTGAAATTAATACAGATAAGCAACCGGCGGGTGACCAACCCGGCGCGATCACAACCCTGGTGGGCGGGCTGGGCGATGGCCTGTTGAACCAGACCCTGCTGGGTGTGACCGGTTCAGGCAAGACCTTTACCATCGCCAATGTGATTCAGCAGACGCAGCGCCCGGCGATGATTCTCGCACCGAACAAGACCCTCGCCGCACAGCTGTATGGTGAAATGAAAGAACTGTTCCCCAATAACTCGGTGGAATATTTTGTTTCCTACTACGATTATTACCAGCCGGAAGCCTATGTGGTGGCCAGTGACACCTTTATCGACAAGGATGCCTCGGTCAACGAGCACATCGAGCAGATGCGCCTGTCAGCGACCAAGGCGATGCTGGAGCGGGAAGACACCATTATCGTTGCCACCGTGTCCTCAATCTATGGTCTGGGTGACCCCGAGTCCTATCTGAAAATGATGTTGCACCTTGTAAAGGGCGACATGATCAACCAGCGGGATATTCTGCGTCGCCTGGCGGAAATGCAGTACACCCGCAATGACATCGAACTGGCCCGTGGCTGCTATCGGGTACGCGGCGAGGTGATTGATATTCATCCGGCGGAATCCGATTATGAAGCGGTGCGGGTAGAACTGTTCGACGATGAAGTGGAACAGCTGAGTTACTTCGACCCGTTAACCGGCGAAGTGTTGCGCAAGGTGTCGCGGCTCACCATCTACCCGAAAACCCATTATGTGACGCCGCGGCATGTGATTGAAGAGGCGGTCGAGCAGATTAAAGTCGAACTGAAAGAGCGGCTCGCCGAACTGCGTGACAACAACCGCCTGGTGGAAGCACAACGCCTGGAAGAGCGCACCATGTACGACCTGGAAATGATGCGTGAGCTGGGTTACTGCAATGGCATTGAAAACTATTCCCGTTACCTGTCCGGGCGTAAGCCCGGCGAGCCGCCACCCTGTCTGTATGACTATCTTCCCGACAATGCCCTGCTGATTATTGATGAAAGCCACGTCACCGTGCCGCAACTCGGTGGCATGTATAAAGGCGATCGCTCGCGCAAGGAAAACCTGGTGAACTATGGTTTCCGACTACCCTCGGCGCTGGATAATCGCCCCCTGCGTTTCGATGAATTCGAAGCGATGCGCCCGCAGACCATCTATGTCTCCGCCACGCCCGGCCCCTATGAGCTGGAGCATTCGGACCAGATTGCCGAACAGGTGGTTCGCCCCACCGGCCTGGTGGACCCTGAAGTGGAAATTCGTCCGGTGGGCAGCCAGGTGGATGATGTGTTATCGGAAATCAACCTGCGCGCTGCAAAAAACGAGCGGGTGCTGATTACTACGCTGACCAAACGTATGTCGGAAGACCTCACCGATTACCTCACCGAGCACGGGGTGAAAGTGCGCTACCTGCATTCAGATATCGATACGGTGGAACGCATGGAAATTATTCGTGACCTGCGCCTGGGTGAATTCGATGTACTGGTGGGCATTAACCTATTACGTGAAGGCCTGGATATGCCGGAGGTTTCGCTGGTGGCAATTCTTGATGCCGACAAGGAAGGTTTTTTGCGTTCCGATCGCTCACTGATCCAGACCATCGGTCGCGCCGCACGGAACCTGAATGGTCATGCCATTCTGTACGCGGATAAAATCACCGGTTCCATGCAACGCGCACTGGATGAAACCCGTCGCCGCCGTGAAAAACAGTTGCAATACAATGTCGAACACAATATCACCCCCATCGGCATTAAAAAGGCGATTCACGATATTATGGGTGTGGGTTACGAGCAGAAGCATCAACAGGAAGCACTGCGTGTGGCAGAGGCGCAGGCGGAATACGCACACATGTCGGTCAAGCAGATCAGCCAGCAGATGGACAAGCTGGAAAAGCAGATGTTTAAACATGCACAGGAACTGGAGTTCGAGGAAGCTGCCGCGATTCGCGATAAAATTGATCAGCTGAAGAAACTGTCGCTGGAAACATGATCCGTCTGGTCGCGCAAAGTATTATCGAGCTGTTTCTAAAGCTGTTTGATTTTCTATCGAACAAACGCATTAATAAACTGGGTGAAAAAAGTGTTAGCCATGCACTCGAAGCGTCGCAGCTTGCGCAACAGGATAATGCACTCAATCGTCTGACACGACAACATCCCGGGAAGTCCGGTTTCTATTTACTGGGCAATAATATCGATGCCTTTCTGGCGCGCTGTCACCTCATTGAACAGGCACATCACACCCTGGATTTACAATATTATTATTTTCATGGTGATACCAGTGGCAAGCTGATAGCTCAGGCACTGGTGAAAGCGGCAGACCGCGGTGTGCGGGTGCGTTTGTTGCTGGATGATATTGATACCCTGGGTGTGGATGAAGGCATCAGTTTGCTGAACGCCCATCCGGATATTGAAATCCGCATATTCAACCCGTTTGTGTTTCGCGGCCTGTTGCGCTATTTCGAATTTATTGTTGACCTGGCGCGTGTCGGCCGGCGCATGCATAACAAGGCAATGATTGCCGACAATGCACAGGCCATTGTCGGTGGTCGCAATATCAGTGATATTTATTTTTCCGCTGATCCTGATTTGCAGTTTCTGGATATTGATCTACTTACCATTGGTGAAATCGTCGGTAAGGTGTCAAAAAGCTTTGATGAATACTGGAACAGTGACTGGGCGGTGCCGGTTGATTATTTATATGCTCGACCCAAACGGGTTGATGCCCTCAAGCGCATTAAGCTGATGTTGAAGAAATTCGAACAGCAGATCGGGCAGATTGATTATCTGCAGGCGCTGCAGTCATCAGGGTTTAAATACGACGAACTGAAACCGGAAAACCTGCACTTTGTCTGGGCCGATGCCGAGCTGGTGTATGACCTGCCGGATAAAATTGTCCGTCAGCAGGATGAGCAGAAAACCACGGGCAGTGCAGAGAAATACACCTCGCTGCACCAGTTACTGGCACTGGCCGAAAATCACCTGACGATAATTTCGCCTTATTTTGTGCCCGGTGATGAAGGCATGCGCTGGATTAAGTCGCTGATTTCCAGGGGCGTTAAAATTCATGTCTATACCAACTCACTGGCCGCCACCGATGTGGTCGCGGTGCATGCCGGCTACCGTCAGTATCGTATGCAATTGCTTGAACTGGGGGTTCGACTGTATGAGTTAAAACCCTCAGCCTATGTGCGGGAGCGGCGTCATTTTAAAATCCTTAAACCCGGCAGCCGCACCAGCCTGCATGCCAAAACCTATGTGCTGGATCACAGCAAGGTATTTATCGGTTCCGCTAATCTTGATCCGCGCTCGTCAGAACTGAATACCGAGATGGGACTGCTGATTGATAACGAGCAGATTTCCGATCAGTTCTTACATATGTTTTCCGGTATATCATCCGGCGAAAACAGCTACCAGTTGTTGCTGGACGATGCACCGGCGCCGCATACCGGCATTGTCTGGCGCTGTCAGCAGGATGGGGTGGCCTATCATTATACCGAGGAGCCTGAGGCCGGTTTATGGCGACGTTTCAAAGCGTTTTTCTATGGCCTGTTGCCGATTGAAAGTTTGCTCTAGTGCGCGCCTGAATTTTTTATCAACAGCGTATTTAGATTACACAGCGCAATTGCAGGAGGTGCTTCAGCCTTCATTATTGGCGTAGGCATAATCCCAGGCAACACCGGTTAGCTGTTGCAGTTTCTCCAGAAACTGATCAGTCGGCACTGCTTCATGTGGATAGATATTGGCAATGCTGAAACCACAACGCCCAAAGCCGCATTCATGTTTCCAGTTAAGCTGCGCATATTCGGTTTCCCTGCCGCATTTATCACACTGGCATAGCGCGCCTGGCTGCTGCCAGTCGCTGATTTTCCAGTCCGCGATGCGTTTGCGGCAATGGGGGCATTTGGGATGGCATTGGCGGGTATAGCCGAGGCACTGTGCTTTATCCGTCGTATTTATCAGGGTCACAAAACAGTGGCTGTCGTCGTTGAGTGAATCATCCGGTTGCAGGCTGATACTGGGTGAGCAGCCAAGAAAGGTGATCTGCGAGATAAAACCATCACCCGGCAGGTAATGGTTGTCCCGGTATGCCGGCAGTGCAATCAACTCAAGCTGGATCAGTCGTTGCAGCAACTGTGTCGCTTCAATGCACTGGGTGGAATCCTGCGGGGTAAATATGAGTCTTGAAGTCGGCATAGGCTCTGCACTGAATCAAAGCGCCAATTATAGTATGCTGAAGCTGTGTTAATAAACCGCTTATGCTTTAGCGAGTGTTAAGGAAGCTCTGAATAATTCATCCATGAATTATCAGAGCAAAAACAAATCAAAATGCGATTTCGATTTGTTTTTCATTTTCAATAACTTAACAGTTATTGCCATGTTAGTTTAGTCATGGGGCGGCACATCCCTGTGCCGCGGAACCTCTGAGTTTTTCAGAGGTTCCTTAAAACTGCAATCACCAAACAATAGATAAAATGCCATGAATGTATTTGATTTCAATATTGCCCGCATACCCCGCATTATTTTCGCCAGCCAGTCGATTCAACAGGTGCCCGCACTGTGTGCAGGCTATGGCAGCCGTGTACTGCTGGTGACCGGTGCCCGTTCGTTCGTTAACAGCGCCGCTTATAGCGAGCTGATGGCGAGTGCAGGGCAACAGGGGCTTTCCATTGAAACCTGCCATATTCCCGGTGAGCCATCACCCCAGCTGGTTGATCAACTGGTGCGGGATTACCGCGATTTTAATGCGGATGTGGTACTGGGCATAGGTGGTGGAAGTGCACTGGATGCCGCCAAGGCCATTGCTGGCCTGCTGCGAGTTCAGCAATCGGTAATGGATTACCTGGAAGGTGTAGGGCCGGAGTTGCCCTACAGCGGCCCAGCGGTGCCGTTTATTGCAGTGCCTACTACTGCGGGTACCGGTTCTGAAGCCACCAAAAACGCAGTGCTCAGTGTGCAGGGCCAGGATGGTTTTAAAAAATCGTTTCGCGATGATCGACTGGTGGCTGAATACGCGGTGATTGATCCCGAGTTGCTGGCGACCTGTCCGGCGTCGGTGATTGCCGCGAATGGTATGGATGCACTGACCCAGTTAATCGAGGCCTATGTATCGACACGCGCCAATCAAATGACTGATGCACTGGCCCTGAGTGGCATCCGTGCCCTGCGTGACAGCCTGCCTGCACTCTATGCCGATGCCAGTGATGCGGATGCGCAGCAGAAAATGGCCTATGCCTCGTTGATGTCAGGCATCTGCCTGGCGCAGACCGGGCTGGGTTCAGTGCATGGCCTGGCGTCGCCACTGGGGGCTTTTTTCCCGATTCCCCATGGTGTGGTTTGCGGTACCCTGGTGGCAGAGGCAACGCAGATGAATATTGAACTGATGCTGGCCCGTGAGCCCCTTAACCCGGCGCTGGATAAATACGCCACGCTGGGGGATGTGTTACTGGACAGCCAGTATGCGAACCGGCATGAAGCCCGTGAGCAGTTGTATCAGCAATTGAATGAATGGACTCAGCAGTTACAGTTACCACGGCTGGCCAGTTTCGGCGTGAATGAAAAAGACCTTTCACATATTGTGGCCAATAGCCGTGGCAGCAGTATGAAAACCAATCCGATTGTGATGAGTGATGAGGAAATCCACCAGTTATTGGTGCGCCGGCTGTAAGTTTGCGTATAATAGCGCCCGCATGTTACGGGCGGCAGGTAACCGGAACATGTTTTGAGCATTATCGCTAATGCTTCCCGCTCTGCGGCCGATAAATTCCTCACAGCCTGTGCTATAAAAATGATATATCGCTTTATACCGCCCCCCCGGTAGTCACAAGGTAGTCACGGGTCACAAACAGTTAGCCAGGGTTGCGTATCCTGATTACGGACAGTGGAGTTATCATGCTTAAAAATTTCAATATACGAACCATCCTGGTACTGGGTTTCTCCCTGGTATTATTGCTGGTCACCCTGATCAATATTCCATTAGCAATTAATACTGTAACCTCGGTGGTTGAGCAGGCAGAAGAGCGCGAGCTTAAGAAGCTGTTTGAAAGCGCCACGGTTGAGCTGGAATCGGAAGGTCGACTGGCCAATGCACTGTCATCCATTGTTGCGAATATTGATTACTTCAGCAGGCTGTTTGCCGAAGGTGATCGGCAACAGCTGGCGAATGAACTGGTACCCACCTTCGAGGTAATGAAAAAACAATTTTATGCGCGCCAGTTTCAGTATCACACGCCACCGGCTACGTCGTTTCTGCGCATGCACAAACCGGAAAAGTTTGGTGATGACCTGTCGTCATTTCGCCAGACAGTGGTGGAAACCAATCAGCTAAAGAAAAATATCATGGGGCTGGAACGGGGTGTCGCCGGTCTGGGTGTACGAGGTATCTCGCCGGTATTTTACGATGGCCAGCACATCGGCTCAGTTGAATTTGGCATGTCATTTGGCCAGCCGTTTTTTGAAAACTTCAAACAGAAATACGATGTTGATATTTCGCTGTATATAAAAGATGGCAGTGGCTTCAAGAAATTCGCTTCCACATTGAGTGGCGAGTCGTTGCTCAATACCTCGGAGTTAAACAATGCACTGAGCACGCCGGTGATTTCACAGTATGACGGTGACGATCAGCAGCTGGCAGTGTATGCCTATCGGGTGAATGACTTCAACGGCAATGCAGTGGGTGTGATGGAAATCGGTATGGACCGCAGCCATTATGTGGCCGCGATCAACAGCGCACGTAATACCGCCATTCTGGTCGGTATTGCGACACTGATCCTGGGTATGCTGATTGCAGTCTTTATTGCACGCCAGATTGTGGTGCCATTAAAGCGTGCGGTGGATGCAATGAATGAAATCGCCGAAGGTGATGGTGATTTGACCCAGCGCCTGGATGAATCCGGCAATAATGAAATCAGCCGACTGGCCCATGCCTTTAACAACTTTGCAGAAAAGGTACGGGGCATGGTGAGCCAGGTGTATGGTTCGACCACGCAACTGGCGTCAGCAGCGGAAGAAATGTCGCTGGTTATGGAAGAAACCAAGCGCGATACCCTGCAGCAACAGTCTGAAACCAGCCAGGTGGTCACCGCGATGAATGAAATGACCGCCACTGTGCAGGAAGTAGCAAGGCATGCAACCGAAGCTGCTTCGGCGGCCAGCAAGGCAGATCATGCATCGGTGGAAGGTAAAAAAGTCGTACTCAGCACCATGAACGCTATTGAATCACTGTCATCGGAAGTGCATTCTGCCGCCAATGTGATTAGCCAGCTGGAAAAAGACAGTGAAAATATCGGCACGGTACTGGATGTGATCAAGGGCATTGCCGAGCAGACCAATCTGCTGGCATTGAATGCCGCGATTGAAGCGGCGCGCGCCGGTGAACAGGGGCGTGGATTTGCCGTGGTCGCGGATGAAGTGCGCACCCTGGCCAGCCGGACCCAGCAATCGACCCAGGAAATCCAGACCATGATTGAAAACCTGCAGGTGGGTGCACAGAGTGCAGTTAAGGTGATGGATGAAAGTCGTGCCAAGGCCGAGGACAGTGTCTCACGTGCGGCAAAAGCCGGTGGCTCGCTGGAAGAAATTACCCATTCGGTATCGCTGATAAATGATATGAACACACAGATTGCAACCGCAGCAGAAGAACAGAGCGCGGTGGCAGAAGAAATCAACCGCAATATTGTGAATATCAGTGAGATTGTTGACCGTACTGCAGAAGGTGCAAACCAGACATCGATTGCCAGTGAAGAGCTGGCCAGCCTGGCGGCGCAGCTGCAACAGCTGGTTAATCAGTTCAAGGTTTAATACGGCTTATAAGCGCGGTATAAGTACCGCGCTATAAAAACAGCCGGCACGGCAAGTGCATTCCTGTTGTGCTCAATGAAAACCGCTTAAATAAAAATGCCCTTTGCCTGAACAGGTAAAGGGCATTTTTTATTTGTGGCAGCAGGCAACGTGCAGAGGGTCACGTGCAGCGGGCCTCTGTGCAGCAACGCTTATAAAACCGGTGGCAGTATCCGGAAAGCATCATGCACCTGCTGGTCTTCCCTGATTTCATTCAGTGTCAGCTGGTAGTCGAGCAGGTCGTAATAGCGGCGGATATTGGTGACATACTTGACCGGTTCCCAGCCACGGGCATAGCCGCTGCTGGTGTTCTTGTACCATTTCTTGCGCGCAAGCAGTGGCAGCACATCCTGCAGATCAGACCATTTGTGCGGGTCTTTGCCCAGCTCGATGGCAATTTTCTGTGCGTCCAGTACATGGTAGTAACCTACATTATATGAAGCCATGGCCAGCCAGGTTCGGTCCGGTTCCTTAATCTCTTCCGGGAAGCGGCGGCGTATCTGATCCAGGTATTTGGCACCGCCAAAGATACTGCTTTTCGGATCCAGGCGGTTTTTAATCCCCAGGTGGCCTGCGGTCTGCAGGGTCAGCATCATAATGCCGCGCACCCCGGTGGGTGACACCGCGCGGGGATTCCAGTGTGATTCCTGGTAGCCCATCGCGGCCAGCAGTTTCCAGTCGAGGTCGTATTTTTCCGCCGCTTCCTTGTACCAGTCGATGTACTTGTTGAGGCGTGTGCTGATATGGCGGATATACAGCCGGTTGCCCACATAGTCGAATTTGCTCACATGGCCGTAATGACGTTCAACCAGGTGGGTGATTTCGCCGTTGTTTAAATTGCGCCAGAAAAAGCTCATGGCCTTGTCATACAGGCTGCGATCTTTGGTTTTGGGAAATGCCCAGGCGAGTTTTTTCGGTTCGGATATATCAAATGCCACCCGTAGGCTGAGCAGAAAACGCTGGTTGAGCTGCAGCTCATTCGAGTCGACAATGGTGTAGTCGATTAACTGGTTTTCCACCAGCTGCAGCAGTTGCTCGCTTTCCATGGCGCTCTGTGTAGTCCAGCTCAGCTCTGGGTGTTCCTGTTGCAAGGCTTTCAGGCTTTCCACGTGGCTGGAGCCTTCTATCACCTCAAGAATGCCGTCATCAAGGTCGGATATTTCCCGGGGGCGATAGGAACGGTAGTTGTAGATTAACTGTTCAGTAATGTCCATATAACTGGCAGTGAAGCGTACATCCTGTTTGCGCGCTTCGGTAATGGTTAAACCGGCAGCGGCAAAATGGGCATCACCGGACTTCAGCAGCCTGAAAATATCGCTGATTTTATCGGCGGTGATGACGCGTAATTTTACCCCGAGTGAATCGGCAAACCGTTGTGCCAGGTCGTATTCGAAGCCGGTATAGCCGTTGGGGCCTTCATAATAGGTGGTGGAGCTGTTGCGCGTTACCATCACCAGCTCGTTATCTTTAATTACCTGGTTTAGCAGGTTGGGGGTGAACAGCAGCGGAACCACTTTAAACAGCATCAGCAACAGGCTGACCAGTAATATCAGTGCGATTGCCATCAGGCGGCAACGCGGGCTGTGCAGGGGATTATCCATCTAGAAACATCTCAGCATGGGCGTTAGGCAATTATGACTGGCATCACCACAATTAGTGCCCGGTAACCTTGTTTATAGCTCAAAACTGGCCCAGATGGGACAGTGATCTGACGGCTTGTCCATGGCGCGGATCTCGTAGTCAATGCCGCTGTCGGTGCAGCGCTCGATCAGGGGTTTACTGGCCAGAATCAGGTCAATGCGCAGGCCGCGTCTGGGCTCGCGTTCGAAGCCCTTGCTGCGGTAATCAAACCAGCTGAAACGGTCATCGGTGTCCGGGTTGAGGTGGCGGTAAGTGTCGTACAAACCCCAGTCGTAGAGTTTCTGTATCCATTCCCGTTCTTCCGGCAGGAAGCTGCATTTGCCACTGCGCAGCCAGCGTTTTTTATTGTCTTCACCAATGCCGATATCCAGATCCAGTGGCGCGATATTCATATCGCCCATCAGTATCAGCTGCTCATCCTGCCTGTAGTTGCTGCTGATAAAATGGCTGACATCTTCATAGAACTTGCGCTTGGCCGGGAACTTAACCGGGTGCGTATTGCTCTCACCCTGTGGAAAGTATCCGTTCATAATGGTGATATTTTCGCCATTGAATTCAAAGCTGGCGGAAATAAAACGGCGCTGTGCTTCCGCCTCGTCACCGGGGAAACCCTTGTGTATGCTAAGCGGGGCTTTTTTATAGAGCAGGGCCACACCATAGTGGGTTTTCTGCCCGTAAAATGCCGCCTCATAACCCAGTGCGCGCATTGCCTCAAGCGGAAAATTCTCATCCTGTACCTTGGTTTCCTGGATGCCGATGACATCGGGATTGTGGCGTTGAATCATTGCCTCAAGCTGGTGCTGACGCATGCGGATACTGTTGGTATTAAAGGAAATAACTTTCATAGGAAGGGTCTACTGGCCGGGCTGTGAGTGCAAAATTAACAAGCTAAAACAGGCCGCATACCCTATCATTGTTTTAAATTCTTGTCTTGTCGGGAAAGGCTATGTTGACTATCACCCCTGTTCCAGCGCTTTCTGATAATTATGTGTGGATATTACAGCGGGATTCACTGCCCCAGGCGGTGATTATCGATCCCACGGTCGCCGCGCCGGTGCTGGAAGCTATACAGGCACAGCAACTCGAGCCCGTCGCCATTCTGATTACCCATCAGCACTATGATCACACCGGCGGTGTAGCGGATATCCTTGAACACTATCCCTATCTGTCGGTGATTGGCCCGGCCATAGCGCCATCGAAACAGGCGCTGCCGATTGACCTGCCGATCCCGCGCCTGATTACCTTTACCGTGGGTGAGGGGGATGTGGTGTATATACCCGGCACCGATTTCAAATTCGAAGTGATCGCCATTCCCGGCCATACCCTGGATCATCTGGCCTACCTGATTGAGGATGCCGTCTTTGTCGGCGACACCCTGTTTGCCGCGGGTTGTGGCCGATTGTTCAGTGGTACGCCGCAGATGATGAGTGACT
>DATCTK010000088.1:0-23223 GCA_036567985.1 Gammaproteobacteria bacterium
GGAAGGTTGTCGCAAGCCCATCGTGTAAAAAGTAATTTGTCCGTTGGGTACGCAGCTGTTTCCCCTTCGCACAAGCTGATGAGTGAGTGATTTTTGTGGAGGCTTTATTCCGGGCGTCCTGCCCTCCAGCCTTCGGCCCAAGCAGAGCTTGTTTAAATTTGATCCAGTCAAATTTATCTCTTGCTTACACCTTGTTGCTGTTGGAACTAAAACGCCTGGAGCGTTTTAGAACAGGCTTTGCCTGGCCCGAAGGGTGAAAGCCAGGGATGGCTTTCATAAAGAAGTAAGTGCCAGAGAGGCGAAACAGCACAGCTAATTTTATCGTGCAGGTAAGTATCGTAGTTTGTTAGTCGGTTTTAGGCTTTTGACTAATGACAAAGGACTAACGACAAATGACTTTTTACAACGGTGGATCCGCTTCGCTTGATGCCACCCTACAAAAATATCATTCGTCGAGGCGTCTAATTCGACGCAGGATCCATTTGCAACGGATTCAACTGCACCCCCAACGTGCCTCTGGGTACGGTCAGGGTAATTCGTTCACCATTACGCAACACATCCACATTGGTGTAGCTGTTGATGTCACCGTCCAGCGTGGCCTGACGGATATCGGCCCAGCTGAGAATTTTTTTATTGTCGTAACTTAAAATAATATCACCCGCGCTGAAGCCGGCAGATTCCGCCGGTGAACCGGCCATTACAGAGGAAACTTCAACCCGGTTATTCTGCCCGCTGTGATACAGGTATTTATCATAGCTTGCCTCATCCAGCTCACTGCGTAGTGAAATACTGTTCTGGTTGAGTTCTCGCAATTCATTGCGGTATTGTGCGGCCTGATCCGGGTAACGACGTATCAGGTTCTGTAATTCAAGGCGGCGATAATTCTGCTGGCTGATACGGCGCAGTAACTGGCTGGCCTGGTCGGCGGATACCCCGGCGGCGAGCAGGTCTTGCTGATTGGGTTCGACCGGGCGGGCGGGTGCCAACGGGGTTTGTGTGCGGGGTTCTGGCTGGTCCGAATTATCGGTGACAGCTTCATAGCCGGTGTTGGCTGAGTTGATTTCATCAAGCTGTTGTTGCAGCCGCTCAACCTGGTATTTCAATAGTTCGAACTGCAACAGGTTAACCGGGATCCGGTCCGAGGTTTTATAGCTGTTGTCATCTGCAGGGGAACCGTTTTGCATTTGCGGTGCCGTGGATGGCTGGCTACTAAGACCACCGAGATAGCCTGCAGCATAACCCAGGCTGGTTGCGAGTACGATGGTTAGCAGGTGACTTTTCATGGCAGATAATCAATGTGGCACTTCAAAGCTACGGCATCCATAAATTTGTATTTACAGGTGGGGTTGTACGAAATCGGTGGAACCACTTCACCTGATCACCCTGTAGTATCCCGTTCGTTGGGGTGGTGGAGCAGTCTTGAGGACATTGCCGGGTTTGTGTTGGGGTGCGTGCCTTACCCCAACCTACATTATCCTGTCGTAGGTTGGGGTGACGCAGGAACCCCAACGGTGTCTGCTAACTAGTGGCGTGACCTGTCACGCTTATCCCACATATCCTGCGCCATTTTCAGCGCGGCATCCGGAGTATCTGCCCTGTTCAGCAAGCGCAGTGCGATGGCTGCGGTGCCGGTAATCGCCGCTTCTGCGTACTCGTCTTCTTCCTCACCACGCCAGATAGCCGTGAGTCGGTGTTCATTCAGGCTGGCTTCTTTCATATGACGTTTTTCAAACATCGGTGGCCATTCTTCATCCCAGATTTTGCCGTCTACCGCGTAGGACACCACGCATTTGGTGTCCGGGTTGCGTTCAACTTCACCGGCTTCGCCCTTGAATACTGCAATCTGCTCTTCGCCCATAATATTGGCGGCATGCTGGTGCACCGACTGATAGCCAGGGTGGAAAATTGCCTGAATCGAGTAAGGTGCATGCAACGGGTTGATCATGCGGCCAACCGTGTGCAGGGGCGAGCGCAGACCCAGGTACGGGCGCAACTCGATAATGTCTTTCAGCCGCTGGCTGATGGTCTGAATCGGCATATAGCAGAAGTTGTTTTTCTCAACCTGCTCGCGTGCGTGTTGCAGTGTGTCACTGGTTTCTATGCCCAGTGGCTTGAGCACTTCCGAGGTGTACATGCGCCCGGCGGTGTGTCCTTCGGCACCGTGCATGCAGACGCGTACACCATTCTCCGCCAGTAACAGTGCGCTTAAGACATACCAGGGGGAGTGACGGCGTTTGCCCGCGTAGGACGACCAGTCCAGGTCCGCATAAACGGTTTTATCCTGCTTGAGAAAGTCACGGATCGCGCGCACAAAGCCGGCTACTTCTTCCGGGGTTTCTTCCTTCACCCGCAGCAGCATCAGAAAAGCGCCCAGCTGCTCGGCGGTGACCCTGTCTTCCAGTACCATGGTCATGGCGTCATAGGCTTCATCGACGGTCAGGCTGCGTGAGCCGTTCTTGCCCTTGCCCAGAATACGGATGGTGGGTGCAAATGGATGTTCTTCTTGCATGGAATTCTCGATTGACCTTTGTTGTCTGGTATTGGTTGCTCACCATTTTAATGGCAAGCGGAAAAATATAAACCCAGTAAGCGCTGGGTGATCTGTGAAGCTGTAGTAGCCTTAATATCGGGCTTAAAGCATATTTATCAAGAGGATAATAAAGACGATGACTGCTGCGAGGGGAATAATAAAGCCCATCCAGTCACTTGTTGTGCCTTTGGGGGAGTTTTTCACCGACTCTTTCAGGCGTGGGAAAATAAAGATCATCATGGCGATAATCAGCACCGCGCTGCCAATAGCCATCCAGTCCATAGTCATTTACCTCAATAATTAACTGCCTGATATTAAAACCCTGAAATAACACGCCCCGGTCGAGCCGGGGCGTGAAGCTTACCGTATGGGCAGTAGAGCTTATTCGTCACCACCAAATGCACCCAGCAGGTGTAACAGTGCCTGGAACAGGTTGATGATCGACAGGAACAGGCTGGCAGCGGCCATTATGTAGTTGGTTTCACCACCGTGGATAATGGCGGATGTTTCATACAGAATCAGGCCACTCATAATCATCACGATCGCCGCGCTGACGACCAGTTGCATCACCGGCATCTGCAGGAAGATATTGGCCAGTGCTGCCACCAGTACCACCATCAGGCCTACCATCAGGAAACCGCCCATAAAGCTGAAATCCTTACGGGTGGTCAGGGCATAGCCGGACAGACCAAGGAAGATCACGCCAGTGCCGCCCAGTGCAGTGGAAACAATGCTGGGGTTAACTGCCAGGTAATGGTTCAACAGCGGTGCCAGGCCCAGACCCAGCAGGCCGGTAATGGCAAACAGCACCGGAATACCGGCGCTGGAGTTAGCGGTGCGGGGCAGAGCAAACCATAACAGGCCTAACGCTACCAGGCTGGACACCAGTGACGCGCCGTGTCCCAGGTTGATAGACATGCCCACAGCGGCCATTACACCACTGAAAATCAGTGTCATCGACAACAGCATATAGGTATTTTTCAATACCTTGTTGGTTGACAGTACCGACTCCTGTGAGCGACTAATAGAAATATTATGATCGTTCATTTATACACCATTGGTTAATTAATTTAATTGACGTTAGGTTATCACTGCGGTTTCGACAAGGCAAAGTCTATATTAGTTTCCGCTTTTTTCGTTAAATAAAATATGTCACAAGGGGCTGGTTTTGCTCAGATTTTTCAGGTATTCTAGCGCCCCTCAACGCAACGCGCTGAACCAGGAGAGGTGACAGAGCGGTTGAATGTACCGGTCTTGAAAACCGGCGTAGGTTTATCCCTACCCAGGGTTCGAATCCCTGCCTCTCCGCCATACATGTAAAAAGCCCACTCATCGCAGTGGGCTTTTTTTATGCACAGGATGTGCGGTATTCCGCGAGAGGCAGGACGCCGGCAGCGGTTATGCACAGGAAGTGCGGTATTTAGCGAGAGGCAGGACGCCGGTAGCGATATGCACAGGAAGTGCGGTATTTAGCGAGAAGCAGGGATGCCGATAGCAAAGTTGCACAGCAAGTAAGCTATTCTGCCGGAAGCGGAAAGTCCCGGCAAAAAATGCGCCTTGCCGGTAGATCAACGTGTTAATATCAATTCGCTGGATTCAGTGGTATATTTTTGCTACTTTCAAGAAGTTAAGACATAACTATAAAAACGGAGATTTTGGCGTATGCCAGAACTATTTTCAGCTGAGTGGGCTCAGAATTACAAAGCGATATGGAACAGCAACGAGGGCATTGCCGATGACCTTGGCCGCAAGGGGTTTAATTCAACCGTGGCATTTGGCATCGACGGCGAGGCAGAGCCGCGTGTGGTGCTGAGCATATCCAATGGACAGATTATGTCGGCCGGTGCGCCCAGGGGCGAAACCCTGAACTGGGATCTGCGTGCCAGCAGTGACGAGTGGGATACCCTGGTGAACAAGCCGCCCGGCTTAATGAAGCTGGGGCTGGCCTATACCTCACGCAAGCTCAAGTTTAACAAGGGTGATTATGCGCTGATGATCAAGGACCCGGCGCTGTCTGCGGCCTTTGTTAAATGCTTTGCACTGATGGGCAAAGCACAGCTGGATAGAGTTTAGTTACCCCGGGTTTTCGCCTGACTTTCTTTTACCTGCCCACCGTTCCTGTGGGCCCTGCCTGTTTCTCTGGCGGGACGGAATTTTTTTACCCTGCGCTGAAATTGCGCCAGTAATTGTTCGCTGGCATTTGCCTGATAACGCAGGCGCATATACAGGCGGTTGATTAAATCTATCGAGGCCGCCTGCTGTGGCAGTTGTTGTGCCGCGCGCTGGGCAAAGTCCAGCGGGCCTTCGTGAGCCTGTCGCTTCACCCCCTGTTTTGCCAGCTTGTTGCAGAATTGCTGATAACTGCGCTGCACCGGTTCCACCTGTGGCC
Source organism: Gammaproteobacteria bacterium (assembly GCA_036567985.1). GTDB lineage: Bacteria > Pseudomonadota > Gammaproteobacteria > SZUA-229 > SZUA-229 > SZUA-229. The sequence continues at coordinate 4,920 of DATCTK010000088.1, forward strand.
GTTGCCAGGGGCGAACAATAAACAGTGAAATTACCAGCAGCATCAGCATAAAGCTGATCACCATATAAAGAATAATCTCCGCAAACGGCAGCTTCTGGTTAAACAGTTTGTTTAGCAATGCCTGCTGTAATTTATCGTCATAGCCGATCACCCACTGCTTCCACTGGTTGTCCATGGCATCCCAGTAAAACACCAGTTGCTGTAACACGCCGTTATTGAGCTGCATATGCAGTGGGCGCACCTCGTTGCTATCCAGCGCGGCATTCAGGTTGCGTTCTATGCGCTGGGGTGCAATCGCTGCGGTGGGGTCGATGCGCACCCAGCCCTGGCCTTCCAGCCACACCTCGACCCAGGCATGGGCCTCGCTCTGGCGCACCGTGATCACCTGGTTAAGCGGGTTCAGTGTTCCCCCCTGGTAACCCAGCAGCACACGCGCCGGGATACCCGCAGAGCGCATCAGCAGCGCAAAACTGCCCGCATAGTGTTCGCAGAAACCGCGTCGGGTCTGGAACAGAAACTGGTCCACCGAGTCGGCACCGGGTGTGAGGGGCGGGTTCAGGGTGTAGTGGTAATCCTCGGCATTGAACATCGCCAGCACATGGCTGACGACCTGCTGTGGCTCGGCGTATTGCTGTGCCAGTTGCCGACCCAGGGCGCGGGTTTGCGGGTTGCTCTCGGTGGGTATTTTCAGCCCGGCACTGCGTTCCCAGGGGGAGAGTTGTGGCTGAATGACATATTCGGTTACCGAGCTCAGGCGGTACTGGTACAGGCTGTTGATCTTGTCGCGGGCCTTCAGTTCGAAATTGCTGCTAAACCCGAGGTCTTGCGGCGCATCCAGCGGCATATCCAGTGCAAACAGCCAGTCCTGCTGGTGGGGTTCCAGAGTGATCTGGTAATCAATGGGGTCTGCCTGTGGCTGGATACGGGCTTTGGGTGTGGGGTTGGTTTTGCCGCGCTCCCACACGCGGCCATCGAAACTCCACAATACCAGTGCGCGCCAGTAAAGCTCAGACTGTGGCGGTGGCTGCGTGTCGAAGGCGGCGCGGAAGGCCACCGCACTGGACTGGATCAGCGCGGAAATATTGCCCGGTTCCATGCGGTCGGTAAGGCCACTGACGGCGACGTTTTTCTCTTCAGGTAGTTGCCACAGCGGGCCGGGAATGCGCGGAAACAGCACAAACATAATCAGCATCAGGGGCAGTGCCTGCAGCAGCATGCGGCTTGCCAGTTTCAGTTTATCTCTGTGGCTGAAGCTGTTGGTGTCGCCGTTGCTGTTCTGGGCCAGGTTAATGTGGATCATGCTCATCAGCAGCACAATCACACTGAGCAGCATAAACACCACCGTGGGAATGCTCTGTGAAAACAGGAAGTTGGTGACAATAATAAAAAAGCTCAGCGCAATCAGCAGCATATAGTCGCGGCGACTGCGGCTTTCATGCAGCTTGATGGCCAGCAGCAGCGACAGGAACACCGAGCCGGCGGTTTTGCCGAACACCGTGCCAAAGTGCATAAACAGCCCCCAGGCGGCGACAATAATAACCAGCAGTAACAGCCATTTCGGTGGCAGCCAGCGCGGGTGTTTAATACACAGCAGTCGCCAGACAAACAGCGCCGCGATCAGAAACACCGACCACAGGGGGAAACGGGGCAGGTGCGGGGTAATTACCAGCGCAATGCTCAATACCACCCAGAACACCGACTGCTGTGGCAGGTTTTTAATATCGATCAGGCGGGAGATTGCAGCGCGCATAACAGCCTAGTGGGCAAACAGTGCCAGCTGTTTCAGGCAGTGCTGTTTGTGTTGCAGGCCGGAATTCGGTTCGATACTGCTATCGGGTAGCTGCAGGCCATAGCGCAGCCCCTGCTGGTTCGCATCCAGCACCATGCGACACAGAATTGACAGCTTCTGCTCTATGTCCAGATGGGGGTCCAGCTGATCCCAGTTGAGCCAGATGTCCTCGCTGGCATCCTGGCTGAACTGCAGGGTCTGCAGCTGGCCGGTGCGGGCAATCGCTTTCCAGGCCATGTGGTTGCGCTGGTCTCCCTGCTGGTACGGACGAATACCGGCGAAATCATCGCTGCCGCGCTTATCGCTGCTGAGCTGATTAGCGCGCGGGTTCTTATTGTTCTGTTGCTGTCCCGCGCGCAGCTTGAAATGCTGTGGCGCCGGGGCGGGATAGACCAGGCACTGTGCATCCAGCCTGAGCCACGACCAGGCATGAAACAGCCCCAGCGGGTACTCGCTGAACAGTTTGACATTGCCCGGTGTGATATAGCCGCGCTGGCGCGTGGGCAGTGCCAGTGTGCCCTTCACGCTGGATTTCCCGAGCAGGTCAAGCCGGGTGGGCTGACCCTGGTCACTGCATAATTGCAGCGCCGGGTGCAGTCGATTACCCTGCTGGCTGATGCTGATGGAAAACAGTGCATCCTGCCCGGCAAATACCGGCTCAGCACGGTGCACGCGCAGCTGCAGGCCGTTCAGGTTCTGGTGGGTATAGACCATCGCCAGCAGACCCAGCGAGCCTAGCAGGAATGCCAGCATATAGCCCAGGTTGATTTCATAATTGATCGCGCCGATCAGGATCAGCAGCAGGATGCTGAAAAACAGCAGCCCCTGGCGGGTTGGTAGAATGTAGAGCTGGCGGCGCTGCACGGTGACTTCCGCCTGTGCGGCTGGCTGGCGCCGGCCGGCCCAGCGCTGGATCATGCGCTGCATAAAACCGGGCAGTAAGGGCAGCTCCGCTGCCACTACACCGGCACCTGCTGGATCAGTTTAATCACCAGCTCGTCGATGTTTTTGTCCTGGTGCTCCGGCTGGATTGTCAGGCGATGCGCCGCCACCGAAGGCAGCACCTGCTGAATGTCTTCCGGCAGCACATAATCCCGCCCATGGCTTAACGCCCAGGCGCGGGCGCAGCGCTGCAGGGCTAACCCGGCGCGGGGCGACAGGCCATTGCTGAACCAGGGGGATAACCGGCTGCTGCGTATCAGCGCCAGGGTATAGTCGAGTACCGCCTGGGACATATGCACCTGCTCTGCCTTCTGTTGCAGCGCCAGCAGCTGTTGTGGATTGAGTACCGGCTTCAGCTGGCTGATCAGTGCGCGCCTATCCACGCCCCTGAGCAATTCCATTTCAGCCTGCTGGTCCGGATAACCCATGGTAATGCGCATCAGAAAACGATCCAGCTGTGATTCGGGCAGGGGAAAGGTGCCGATCTGCTCCAGCGGGTTCTGCGTGGCTACCACAAAAAACGGTGCCGGCAGCGCCCGGCTGATGCCATCCTGGGTCACCTGCTTTTCTTCCATCGCCTCCAGCAGGGCGCTCTGGGTTTTCGGCGTGGAGCGGTTGATTTCATCCGCCAGCAGCACCTGGCTGAACACCGGCCCCGGGTGAAACTTGAAGCTCTGGCTATTGCCATCGAAAATCGACACCCCCAGCACATCCGAGGGCAGCAGGTCGCTGGTAAACTGCACCCGCTGATATTGCAGGCCAAATACCCGGGCCAGGGTAAGGGAGAGGGTGGTTTTGCCTACCCCCGGCAGGTCTTCGATCAGCAGATGGCCACCCGCCAGCAGGCAGCTGATGGCCAGCTGGATCTGCCGTTGTTTGCCAAGAATAATACTGGATACCGCCGCCGAGGCCTGGTGCAACAGGGCCTGGGCCTGTTCGGTGCTAAGGTCTTGCTTGTCAGTAACCTTGCCTGCGTCGTTGCTGACATCAGAAGTGTTGTGGGTGCTGCTCATATAAAAATCTCTATGTGCAAAATGCCTGTTCCTGCAGTAAAGCACAGTGTTGTCGTGATCGGAAGGCAGACCCTGTTAGAAGCAGTGGCAGTGTGAAAGTTCGTGTGGGTTCTTTTCGCTGTGGATCACAGACTGATCAGTCGTTGATATCAGTATAGTGGCAGTATTGACAGCTTTGGAATTACCGCTATTTCAATACTTAAAGCTCAAAGAAGTGTCTCATTGGCTCCATCTGTTGATGAAGTAAGCGGATTATAAAAATATCCTGTTCACGAGGCCGATAAAAAATTGCGTGTCGCTGGTGGTCATGACGGCGAACCCCAGCTGCGATTTCCGGACACTCATGTCCCATTTCAGGCGAGTTGCACAGGAGACGAAGGGTGGCTTCAAGCTCATCGGTGTAAGCATCGGCCTGATGGGGGCCAAATTTGAGCAAGGTATACTCGTAGATGGCTGTGAAATCCTCTGCCGCTAGTCTCGAGAGTTTATACACTGGGGATCTATTTGCGATGTTTCTGTTTTACCTGAGCGGCAATCTCGCGCAGAGACAGCTCGCTTTCTCCGCTGTGCTCCCCGGCCTGTACAGCACTTCTCAGCGCTGCCGCCTGACTTTCCTGGCGTTCGAGCAGGCGCAAGGCTGAGCGCACAACTTCACTGGTTGAGCCGTAACGTCCAGATTCAATTAACTTCACCACAAAGTCGTCCAGTTGTGGGCCGATCGTAATGCTGGTTGTTCTGGCCATGGGCTGGTGTCCTGTGTGAATAGTTAACACAAGTATAGCATTACTGGATATGGCGTCAAAAGGCTGGTTCAGCTGTAGACACGTTTATCGCAGGAGCTCTATCCCGCTATCCTGGCTAAATATGACACCAGGCTTATACTCGTTAACAACACCCGCTATACTCAGAACTGCTTAACTAAAATTATTAAAAGAATCCAGACTGCTTCACTGTGCCAGACACCAAGCCCTCATCTATCCACCCGGTTCAAATTCCGCCACTGCCTGCGGTTGCTGCACAGTTTCTGCAACTGCAGGAGCTGCAGCAGAACCAGCAGCAGGCGGTGGATGCGCTGGTGTCACAGTACCCCGAATTTTTTCAACGTATTTTAAAAATCATTAACTCATCGCATCACGAATCTACCGAGTCGGCGGGCTCGCTATATCAGGCGATCAAATGGCATGGCTTTGAGGTGGTAACCACCCAGGTGCTGTTGCAGGCGGTGTACCGCACCTTCAATCAATACAGAATCAATGGCCTGGACATGCTCGAGTTCTGGCAGGACATGCTGCGCCGTGGGGTTAGTGCGCGTCTGCTGGGGGAACAGCTGGGGCTGGATGCGTGCCAGTGTTTCAGTGCTGGTTTTATGCAGGACCTGGGTTTTCTGCTGTTGTTTTTACAGCAGCCGGACAAGGGTGTGCTCTGGCAGGAGTTTCGACGGCGTGATCCGCAAGCCCGTTACAGTATGGAACAGAATGTGTTCCAGCAGACCCATGACAGTCAGCTTGAGGCGTTTTTCGAATGCTGGCCAGTGATGGCGGAAATAAAACCGCCGTTGCTGGCGCATCATGCCTGTAATACGGCCACGCAATCGACCAAGGATAAGCGGCTATGTCATGTGCTCAGTTGCGCCGATTTATTGTCTGCGGTGTTCACCGCCGATGATAAGGCCTTTGTGTTTAATCGCTTACGCAAGCGTCTGCACGATGAATTTGCAATGGAGGCCTACCAGATACGTCATCTGCTGGAAGCCATTCCCGATGCAGTAAATCAGAGCGCGCAGAACCTTGATATGCCGGTGGGTGAGCACACCGAGTTTGCGCAGATTTTATACCAGGCGAATATGCGCCTGAATGAAGACAATCTGAACTTCCAGGAACTCACGGCGCGGCTGGAACAGGCACTGGATGAACGGGATCGGCTGGCGGCTGAAATTAACCGTGACCTCAACCTGGCACGGGAAATTCAGCAGAGCCTGTTGCCGGATGTGCGGCAGCAGAATGTTCCGGTAAATGGCATCAACCTGTCGGCGAAAATTCTCTCCGGTGATTTTTATGATTACTTTAGCCTGGATAACGGTGACATCTATTTCAACCTTGCAGATGTATCTGGCAAGGGTGTTAATGCGGCGCTGTTAATGGCCAAGGCCAGCAGTATCTTCCATTGTCTGGGTAAACGCATTACCGATCCTGCGCAACTCTTATTCGAAGTGAATAACGAACTCTGCGAAACCGCAGTGCATGGCATGTTTGTCACCATGGTGGCGGGGGTGTATTCACCGCACAGTGGTGAGGTACGACTGGTGAATGCCGGTCATCCACCGGCCTTGCTATTCACTGAAGATGGCCTGTGCCGGGAGTTTGAAGCCACTGCGCCGCCGCTGGGTGTGGTTGCGAATATTCACTACACTGAGTACAGGTTCCAGCTGGGCAATGACAGCTTATATATGTATTCCGATGGCGTGACCGAAGGCTATATTGATGATCACAGCACGCTGGAACTGAGCGGCCTGTTTAAACTGATTGCCACTATGGATAGCCGCCTGCCTGCAGCGGAACGGCTGCAGCAGATTATTGAGCCGTTTGAGCAGACAGCACAGCCCCTGAGGGATGATGTTACCCTGTTGCTGGTGGAAAAACCGGTGCAGGACGATAAGCATAAACAATAAAACAGAATCATGACAAAACTCGAACGCATCCATTTACTATCCCGTGCCGATCGCCTTCGCCCATTGCGTAAATTTGTGCGCGAGTTGGCAGTGCAGCAGGGCTGCTGCAAGGAAAATCTCGACTGTATGGTAATGGCCATTAATGAAGCCTGTATGAACGTGATGCAGCATGCCTACCATGGCCGGGACGATGGCGAGATTGTGGTTGAATTCTGGAAAGATGCCGATGAATTACTGATTCGTATTTATGATTTTGCCGACAGGGTGGATCTGGCTGCGATTAAATCACGGGATCTGGCGGATGTGCGCCCCGGCGGACTGGGGGTGCATATTATCCATCAGGTGATGGACAGTGTGGAATATAAAAACTGTGATGAACCAGTGGGTAACCTGCTGGAAATGCGAAAGAAATTAAACCAACCGGTCAAGTGCAATTTAACGGATAAGCCATAATAACCGCGAGCATATGAAAATATATCTAAATGATAAGCCTTGAGCAGCGAAGGACACAGATGAAATATCCAGTGACACAACATGAAAAGTATACGGTTCTGCAACTGAGTGGTGAAATCGATTTAAATGAATCCCCCAATGCACGTAAGCAGATACTTGAGCAGATAAAACGTAATAATAACCTGCTGGTTGATCTGTCTGCGGTTGACTACATCGACAGTTCCGGCGTAGCCAGCCTGGTGGAGGGTTTTCAGGCTGCCCGTGGAAAACAGCTGGTGTTTGCGCTATTGGGTGTCAGCCCATCGGCGATGCAGGTGCTGAAACTGGCACGTCTGGATACGGTGTTTACTATCTACCAGTCACTGCCTGAGTTTGATGCCTAAGTGATGAAACAGAAAATTGAACAGCTGGGTAAACGCAGCGTCAATGCACTGGAAGAACTTGGCTATGCTGTCAGCATATTGTACCAGTCACTTTACTGGTTAGTGCTGGGCAAATTTCAGCGGCAGCCGGTTAACCTGCCATTGATTGCCACACAAATGATGCAGATCGGTGTATCGGCGACGTTTATTGTGGTGGTGCTGTGTTTTTCCGTGGGCATGATGCTGGCCATTCAGGGGCTGGAAACACTCAAGCCCTATGGCGCACAAACCCAGGTGGTAACCGGTATTGCACTGGCAGTGAGTCGTGAATTTGCCGCACTGATTACCGGTATTATTGTGGCGGGGCGTTCCGGCTCGGCAATTGCGGCACGCATTGGCACCATGCAGGAGTCACAGGAAATCGATGCGCTGCGGGTAATCGGCATTAACCCGGTGCGCTATCTGGCCGCGCCGGCGCTGCTGGCCATGGTGCTGGTGATGCCGGTATTGACCCTGTTCGGCATGTTTATGGGTATGTTCGGTGCATCGGTGTATACCTTTTTTGAACTGGGGATGCCGATTGAAATTTATATGAGCCGCAGTTTTGAGGTTATCAGCCTGTCTGACCTGTTGCAGGGTTTGAGCAAAAGCATACTGTTTGCGGTACTGATTGTGCTGGTAAGTGTGATCAACGGCTTCCAGGTTAAAGGGGGTGCCGAAGGGGTTGGCCTTGCCACCACCCGCTCGGTGGTGATGTCGATCAGTGCGATTGTGATTGCCGATATGCTGGTTACTTTTTTTATTACGCGACTCTAAACGCGACTCTAAGCAATGCCCACTTGATGAGTTAATTTTAATCGATGACAGATCAACACACATCACAGCAGGATACACCACTGGCAATTCGTGTCAGCAATCTGCTGACCTATTATGATGGTCGGGTGATTCTGAATAATGTCAGCCTTGAGGTGAAGCAGGGTGAGATTATGGTGATTATGGGGGGCAGTGGTTCAGGCAAGAGTACGCTGCTGCGTTATATGCTGGGGCTGGAAAAACCGGATGCGGGGCATATTGAATTGCTGGGCAAGGACATTACCCGCATGAACGACAATCAACTGCACCATATGATGAAAAACATCGGCGTGTCGTTCCAGGGTGGTGCCCTGTTTGGTTCAATGACGGTGGCGGAAAATATTCAGTTGCCCCTGAAGGAACACACTAAACTGGATCAGAAAACCATGCAGATCATGAGCCAGATGAAACTGGAAGTGGTGAACCTGGCTGGCTTCGAAAACCTGATGCCGTCGCAGTTGTCCGGTGGTATGGTAAAACGTGCGGCACTGGCGCGGGCGATTGTGCTTGATCCGCGATTACTGTTTTTTGATGAACCATCCGCCGGGCTGGACCCGGTGGTGTCCGCGGAGCTGGATGATCTGATTCTGCGCCTGCGCGATGCGATGAACATGACCATCGTGGTGGTGACCCACGAACTGGAGAGTGCGTTTAAAATTGCGGATCGTATTACCATACTCGATAAGGGTGAAATTTTAATATGCGGCACAGTGGATGAAGTGCGCAACAGTGATAACCAGCGCATCTATAATTTACTCAACCGCAAGCCACACACCGATGCGGTAAATGGGGATGAATACCTGCAACGGTTAACCGGTGAGAATATAGAATATTAGCGGCACAGATCGGCTGCAATAAAACATAATCAAAATGGATACACATAAATACAATGAAAAAAGATAATATCAATTATGTGATGGTAGGGCTGTTTGTATTAGCCGGCTTTGTTCTGCTGTTTTTGATGTTGCTGAAAATTACCGGTGAACAATCCGGCTCCGATGAATATTTCGTTGAATTCAGTAATGTCAGTGGCATCAAGGATGGTGTGACAGTGAGCTATGGTGGTTATGCCATTGGTTCGGTGAATCACGTGGAGCCGGTAATTGACGATGGCCAGACTCGCTTCCGACTGGCACTGTGGGTTAAACCTGGTTGGCGTATTCCGATTGACAGCCAGGCGAAAATCGTTATGCCGGCGCTGATTGCGGATAAACAGATTGAAATCACCCAGGGTCAGTCGTTGCAAAGCCTGCAACCCGGTGAGCAGATACCCAGTATCGAGTCAGTGGATATGATGGCGTTGATCGATTCGATTGCACTGAAACTGAATACCTTTATTCCCGAATCAACACAAAATATCAATCACCTGATCTCACAGTTACAGTATTCCGCCGACCAGCTGGCGCTGCTGCTAAGACCACAGAATATCGATCACCTTAACAGTTTTTTTCAGCATGCGGATCAGTCCAGCCAGAATATGCTGCAGCTCACTGAGGGCCTGGGTCAGGTTAACCGGCAACTGGACCGCATACTCGGTAAAACTGATCAGCTGCTGGATGAGAATGCCGACGATGTGCGCCACAGTGTGCAGGAATTGAAAAAATCGGTGGATGCCATTTCCGGCCGCATTGAGTCGGTGATGTATCACCTGGATGCCAGTAGCCAGAATATGAATGAATTCAGCCGTACCCTGCGCAATAACCCCGGCGCGCTATTGCGCAATACACCGCCGGCTGATCCCCATAGCGGCGAGTAAGGAAAAACCATGTGCAAATCGATGTTTAAATTAATGCCTGGATCACTGCTTGTGTTATCGCTGCTGGCCCTGCTGAGCGGTTGTGGTCTGGGTGGGGCGAATGTGCCAGAGACACATTTTTACCGTCTGCCTGCCATCAGCCTGCCTGTGCAGCCACAGCAGTTCAGCCAGCTGGTGATTCGCCCGGTACAGGCCAACGGCCTGTATCATGAACGTGCCATGCTCTATGCGGAGCAATCACAGCCGCTGCAGTTACAGCGTTATCATTACCACCTGTGGGCGGAGAAACCGGCGGAACTGGTCGGCAGGGCGTTGTACCAGGGTCTGCACAGCAGTGGCATTGCGGCGCAAATCAGCCAGGGGTTGTTGCAGCCTGAACAGGCGGTTTATATCGATACCCGCATCGAACAGTTCGAGCGGCTGATACTCGACAATGGGGTGAAGGTGCAGGTGGCATTGCAGTTTACGCTGCACGGGCCGGATAATGGCCCAGCTAATGGCACTTATGATCTGGTGAAAACCTACAGTGCCGAGGTTTCGCTGCCCGGCCTGGGCATGCATGACAGCGCCGCTGCCTTTGGTGAGGCGCTGCAGCAGATTATGCAGCAGCTGGTGGCGAATTTGCTGCTTAAAAAACAGGCAGTGAACACAGGTCAGGTTTTTTAAGGCAGTAGAAAAAGCTTGTGCCAGATGTCATTGCCGCTGAATGTGTTGGGGTTCCTGCGTCACCCCAACCTACAGCACTATCTTTGCGCTCGTTCCCATGCTCCTGCGTGGGAACGTATACGGAGAGATTCTGCATTCCCACGCGGGAGCGTGGGAACGAGAAAACCACTTTGTAGGTTGGGGTGAGGGACGAACCCCAACATGAATCGATACCTGGTGTAGCTGTTGGGGTTCCCGCGTCACCCCAACCTACGGCACTACCAGGTTAACGTTGGTAAAGGTGTAGTTATCATTGTAGGTTGGGGTGAGGGACGAACCCCAACAAAATCGAAACCAGCTGTAGCCGTTAGGCTTTTTGTGTCATCCAGGCTGCAACCGGACTATATGTCCGTTATTCCCGGTATAATTTACACACCGCACTAAAGAATTCGAACCGGTTGCCGATAGCCTGTATAGACAGTTATACAGGTGAATTTCATGTACATGACCCATCAGCAGGCATTGCAGCAACAGGGTGCTTACTACAAATTTAATGGTGCCGTGTTCAGTGATGCCAGCTTTGGCTTTCTGCCCGCCTTTAAAAACATGCACACACAGCAAACCCATCTCTCCACCGATGCCGATGGCAATATTGCGGTGATGCATTTACTCGACGGCCTGCCGGATTGCTGGGTGGATGAAAAGGATGCCGACGGCCGGGCACTCACACTGCGTTCCGGTATCGTAGCGGGCTTTATGCGAAATAATGAATTTTTTACCCTGAGTCAAATTATCCATGGCGTGAGGGATAGCTAGTTCGGAACAGAGTTGTAAAAGCATATTAGTCCGCAAATGAACGCAAAATAAACGCAAATTAAGATATAAATAAAAATCAGTTTGTAGGTTGGGGTGAGGAACGAACCCCAACATCAATCGATACCAGACATGGCCATTGGGTTTCCTTGGTCACCTAACCTGCGGCACTGATGAAACGTTGATATTATGCGGGGCGTTAGCTGCTTGGGTAAAAGAATTATTACTCTGAGTCAAAAATAATATTATATTAGCGTTTATTAGCGTTCATTTGCGGACACCAAGCATAAGGCACTACAGCTTCAACCCCAGTGTCACCATCTTGCCCCATTGCTGCAGTTCTTTTAGCAATTTGATTTTTGTCTCGTCACCCTGGTGTTCCTGCTGCAGGCTTTCGATTTCCTGTTTGAACTGTGCATAGCTTAAACCCGCCGAATTTGCATTGGCCGGTTCGTTGCTAAAGCGTCGTGTGCGGTATTCATTCCAGCGGCGGTGTTCTTCTTCGTTCAGGCTTTCGGGATAATTTCTGGCGCGGTAGCGGAACAGCATTTCAGGAATGCGCGCATCGCTGAAGTTAAACCTGGACTGCGCCTGTGCCAGTTCGTCTGCATCCATCTGTTGCAGTTGCTGCATGCGCTGGCGGTCCTCGGGGCTGAAAAAACCGCCGCTGTACAGGCTCTTGTCCGGGTCGGTTTCCGGTTCGAACGGATTATGGCTGAACACCGTTTGCAGTTTGTTTTTAAGTTGTGCCTGGGCCTCGATTAAGGCCTGCATGTGCTGTAACTGCTGTTCACGGTTAATCTGTGTGCGCTCGGCTGCGGCTTCGTCCAGTGTGTTTATCGGCGCAATCACCGGGCATTTATTAATGTGGATGGTTTTCAGCGGAATCCGTTCAACACCTTCATCCAGCTGGTCCCGTGGTGTGTACAGACGTTCAATGATCTGTTCTGCATCCAGCTTAATCAGATCATCCGGCGAATAGCGTAGATCAAACACCACGATGCCGTTTTTATTGGTGGGGTGGGGTGCCAGTGGATACACCAGTGCGGTATTGCAGATCTCGCTGGAGTACATGCCTGAAGTGTGTAACACAGGTTGCGGTTTCTGCAGGTTGAGCAGTTGTGCCAGTTTCTGTTTGTTTTTATGCTGGAATACAAAGTCGAACAGTTTGGGTTGTTTTTCTTTTATTAGTTTCGCTACCGCAATGGTCGCATACACATCCGACAGTGCATCGTGGGCGGCCTCGTGACTGATCTCGTTGGCTTTTGTAATTAGCTCCAGTCGATTGCTGGCGATGCCGTTGTCGTCCACCGGCCAGTTAATGCCTTCGGGGCGCAGGGCGCGGGTGATGCGTACCAGGTCGATAATGTCCCAGCGTGAACAGCCGTTCTGCCATTCGCGGGCATAGGGGTCGAAGAAATTGCGGTACAGGCCATAGCGGGTGAACTCATCATCAAAGCGTATATTGTTAAAGCCGACGACGCAGGTATTGGGTGTGGAAAACTGCTGCTGAATTGCCGCCATAAATTCCGCCTCAATGAGCCCGGCGCTGAGGGTTTTCTGTGGGGTAATGCCGGTAATTAAACAGGCCTGGGGACTGGGCAGAATATCGTCAGTGGCCTTACAGAAAATATCCATGGGCTCTTCGATAAGATTGAAATCCATATCGGTGCGCACACCGGCAAACTGTGCAATGCGATCCACCCGCGGATCAATGCCGAAGGTTTCATAGTCATACCAGTAGAAGCTTGCTGAAGTCATTTTCTGTTTCCCGCTGTACAAAGTTGCAAGTCTGCGCAGCTTGCGGCCATGTGTCAATTTTTGCAGCGAATTTTGTCAGTGACTTATGCTTTGCCGGTAAATAATGCCTGCCAGTGTGGATGGTCAGCAATTAGCCGCAGCGCCTGTGCCAGTAGCGACTTGCCTGGCTCGGTGCGCGGCCAGGTGGAGGCGCCGGAGGGATGGGGTAGGGGAATCATCTCACACTGCTGATGATTAAGCTCAATTGAGTGGCGCTGGCCAATTACCTCGCTCAGCTTGTTAACCGGTATAAACTGGCTAATCGCCAGCTTGCCCACCGGAATAATCAGTTTCGGCTGTAACAGTTCGATTTCACGATTCAGCCACTGGCTGCAGTTGGTAATTTCAGCGGCAGAGGGTGCACGGTCGCCACTTTTCAGGCGTTTGCCATTGTGGTGTTTGCCAGGAAAACAGCGGCACACCGCTGACATATACACCCGCTGGCGAAACTGCATTTCATCAATACCAATATGTGCAAACCAGCCGAAGAGTGTCTTGCCAGCGGTCCAGGCAAAGGGCTTGTGTACCTCGATTTCCTTAAAGCCCGGTGCCTGGCCAATTAACATCACCGGCGAGACACAGACTTCGCCGTGCACTGCAGGGCCCTGCATGTCCGAGCACAGCTGACATTGCTCCAGTGCCTGGTGCAGTTGCTGCAGTTGATTGTGGATAGTTGCCATGTTGCTTATGTGTAATGCAGATAAAAACCACAGGCCCTAAATGATGGCCTGTGGTTTTACAGGGTGCCTTAGCTATTGTCTGCGCGGAATACCGAAACTACACGGTCAAGGCTTTGTGTCACCTGTGCCAGATCGGATTCGGCCTGTTGTAATGAGTCGGTGTTCTCTGCGGTTTTTTCCGAAATATGACTGATCGATGAAATGCTGTTGGCAATTTCATTGGCGGTGGCGCTCTGCTCTTCACTGGCGGACGCCACCTGGGTCAGCACGGAATTAATATTCATAATTTCGTTTTTAATCTGTTCCAGTGCATCCGCCACATCGGCTACCTGTGCACTGTTATTATTGGCGTCATCAATCGATGACTTCATTGCATTTACGGCATTCTCAGCGCCACTCTGCAGGCGTTTGATTGCTTCCTTGATCTGTTCGGTGGATTGCTGGGTGCGACTCGCCAGGGTACGCACTTCATCGGCTACCACCGCAAAGCCGCGACCCTGATCACCGGCCCGTGCCGCTTCAATGGCAGCATTGAGTGCCAGTAGATTTGTCTGTTCGGAAATTTCGCTGATCACATCCAGCACTACGCTGATATTACCGGTATCTTCCTGCAGGGTCTGGATAACCTGTGCTGAATTATTTAAATTCTGCACCAGGTGCTTGATGCCATTCATAGCCGCCTGTGATTTCTGTGAGCCGGCCAGGGCATCGGTATTGGCTTTCTGTGCGGAGTCTGCGGCAGACGCTGTGTTCTGTGCCACTTCGTGGGAGGTGGATGACATTTCTTCAGCGGCGGTGGCCACCATTTCGGTTTCGTGGTTCTGCTGCATAATATTGCTGGCAGTAGTCTGGGTGACCTGGGTGAGATTGCCGGAGGTGTTCTGCAAATGATTTACCGAACCTCGTATTTCACCAATGATATCTTTTAACTGCTGGTTAAACTGGTTAACCGTCACCGCCAGACGACCAATATCACCGCCGCGGTTTTCATCCATATGGTTGGAAAAGTTGCCATTAAGAATATTGCTGAGAATGGTATTGATTGACTGCACGGCAGTATTGATCTGCTTGCTGGTAAAGCGTGCCGCAAACACACCCACCGCAAGTGCGGCAATCAGCGCGATGGTGATATAGGTGATCGAGGCGCCGGTTTTGGCCACCAGTTCGCGGTTGCCCTGTGTCACTGCATTCTTTTGCAGTGTAATCATGGCATCAATCTGCTGACCGATGCGTTCACTCAGCGGATTGATTTTTTCACGAATCAGGGTTACGTCTTCGCGCCAGCGATCCTGACGGAAGGTTTCAAACACCTGGTTCATCTGAAAGAAATACTGTCCGGCAATTTCATTCAGCTCCGCTATGCCTTCTTCCTGTTCAAAGGTAAATAGACTGGCTTTCTGGTTTACATCTTCCAGGTAACTCTGTGCTTGTTCAATAAACAGATTAATCTGTTCGATGGTGCCTTCATTCGGATTGGATAAAAAATTGCGGAACAGTGCAACCGAGCTCATCCAGGCCTGGCGCAGGTCATTAATTTCCTGCAGCAGAGCACGTCTCTGGCGCGAGGGTGATTCCTGCATTTCCGAGTTAATCATGATTCTGAAAACCTGCATCACCTGATTATGGCGCGGATTGACCTCGGTATTGGCGATTTTCAGGCCGGGGTAGTTTTCAATCATATTCTTGTTAAGAAAATCGATCTGCTTCTGGTGCTTCACGAACTCTGCCACCAGTGTCTGCAATGTCTCTACTTCCTCCTGCATGGCCGGATTGTCCTGCACGGCGGGCAGCTCACGGTACTGGTTTATTTCATCCTGCAACTGGGCGATGCTTTTATTCAGCTGGCTTTCATCCTGCGGACTTTTATTGATGATATACAGCCCCATCAGTTTACTGGTGGCTTCGATGCGCTCTTTAATGCGCAGTGCCGAGAGCATCGCGGGTTGTGCATAATCGGCAATATCGGTGGCCTGTTGCTGCAATTGCAGCAGGCGGTAGAAGGCAATGGCGGAGATAATAAAGATAATGACCAGCAGGCTGATAAACCCCAGCCAGATTTGACGTCGCAGACCCATTTTCTTGATGTTTGGCATGTTTAACTTTCCCCGCTAATGACACTGTCAGTCAGTACAGAACCGGTCTGCAGGTGTCATTCAGTGAATAGATATGTGCATATTGATATGCGTTTACCGTGTAACCTGGCCACGCTGTGTGATCCAGTCCTCGTTCCATGATTGGCCGTGTTGGCAGGTTTAAACGGTGATATTAGGGTAGTTATCGGCCGTTTCGAGCAGAAGTTGAACCATCTGTTTGATGGCCATATTTTCTGTGTGGTTATACAGTTTTTTCAGCAATGTCGGCCTTACCTTTAAGAGTAATACAGAAGCAGAGGAAGTCCAGTTGATGTGTGCAGTGGCGTCAGACGAACACTCAGGACGCGTTATCACCGCGAATCAGCAGGCCACTGAAATCATCACTGCCATGTTGCTGGTCATCCTTTAACAGGTCTCGCTGCAGAGCCTCTTCATCGATGCTGGCGCCCAGGTGCTTTGCCACCGTGCGCAGATCCAGTTCGGCATTTTCAATGCAGGAGGTACCACCGGGGGATGGGGTCATATTGAAGATCGCACCCATGCCGGTATCGATTTTAGCTTCGCCCATCAGCAGCTTGCAGTTGTCCTTGTCAATCAGTTGCGGACGAATGCCGCCGACTCTACGGGCAAAACTCAGCTGGGAAAATTTTAATGCGGGAATAATTTTTCGTGCATCGTTTAAAAACAGGATTTTGCGAATCAGTGGAATTTCAAACAGCATGTTTTTCAACATGTAGTTACGAATATCCTTAACACTTAACAGGTCTTTTAGTACTTTGGCCACACGGCGGTCGAAACGGAATACCTGTAAAAAATCCGGCAGGGTTTTCAGGTTATAGCGTTCCAGAATCGGCAGCACAAGCGCGGTGGGACCAAAGCGGGTGGAGCCGGGCACCTGTACATCCGGGTCACCGTGAATGGCCGCAAAGGGCAGGGCGTCGTTCTGCACCGTGTACACCTTGCCATTGAGCAGGTGCGGGGTGAAATAATAACTGCCGGCAATCGGCAGCACCGAGTAATGATGGCCATAGCCCATATCGTGGGCCAGTTTCAAGCTGTGGCCACCGGCACACACCACCAGTGATTTGGTGCGGTAGCAGACGCCGTCGTTCTCGACAATAAAGCCGTCGTTATCAATGCGGATATGCTCGACAAACTGATTGTAGTGTATATCCAGGCTGCGATCATCGTGTTTTTCCGCTTCAATCTGCGCCTGGCGCACAAAGGAACGTGACAGTGCCTCGAAATTCACCGCGGTGTATTCATCGGTAGAGCCCAGCGCGATGATTTCATCCTCGCGGAATTTGTCGCCCTTCATCGATACATTGGGCTCGATGCGGGCAATTGCCTTTTTATCCAGCAGCTTAAGATTCGGGTAGTGGGGGCCGAATACCTCGAAGCGCTCGCGCAATAGCTGGCATTCTGCGGCGCCCACGCCCAGTACCATCTTCGGGTATTTAAAAATAATATGGTGTGCATCCGGCTGCGCCAGGGCGTAATTGCGCAACATACTGGCGGCGCGCTTGACCTTAAGCGCCTTTTCCAGGGTGTAGTTGGTTTCAATGTCGCCACAATGCAGGGTCTGGCTGTTATTGCTGGAAAGCGAGTTCACCCGTGCCGGTGCGGCGTATTTTTCAATCAGGCCGATGTGTTTGATATTGGTGTAACGGCTGGCCAGGTACAGCAGGGCACTGCCGGACACACCGGCGCCGATGATTAACAGATCGTACTGGTTACTCGACATGATTCTCTCAAGGGGTTGGTCAGATTGTGGCAACAGGCGCGCATTTTAGCCTAGATCAGGCCGCTTTTGGGGTAGAATGCAGGGCATTTTACAGGTTTGGTGAAAAAGACATGGCGATTCAGTGGTTCCCGGGGCATATGCACAAGGCGCGCAAAGAGATCAGGAAGATCATGCCCAAAATCGACATGATTATCGAAGTGCTCGATGCGCGCATCCCCTACAGCTCGGAAAACCCGCTGGTGAAGGAGCTGCGTGGTGACAAGCCCTGCATCAAGCTGCTCAACAAGGCGGATCTGGCGGACCCGCAGGTGACAAAGCTGTGGATCGACCACTTCCAGGCGGAACGGAATATCAAGGCCAGCGCGGTCTCCCAGGAGCAACCGGCGCAGATCAAGCACACACTACAACTGTGCAAACAGTTCTTCCCCGAGCGTAACCTGTCGGTGCGGCCGATTCGTGTGCTGATAATGGGTATACCCAATGTGGGCAAGTCCACGGTAATCAACACCCTGGCCGGGCGGTTTATCGCCAGGGTGGGGGACGAACCGGCCATTACCCGCCAGCAACAGACCATTATTCTCGACGGCGGCATCGAACTGATGGACACCCCGGGCTTTCTCTGGCCAAAAATCCACAATGAAAACAGCGGCTACCGGCTGGCGGTAACCGGCGCGATCAAGAATACCGCGATGGA
>DATCTK010000089.1:0-116474 GCA_036567985.1 Gammaproteobacteria bacterium
GTGCCGGTATTCAGAGCCATCGGTATGAAGCCAAGGCTTGCAACCAGGGCGGTCATCAACACCGGACGTAACCGGGTTAATGCACCTTGCGTCACCGCAATCACCAGATCGCCCTTTTCATGCCACAGATCCCGAATGAAAGCGACCATCACCAGACCATTTAATACGGCAACCCCTGACAGCGCGATAAAGCCAATCCCGGCAGAGATTGATAAAGGCATATCACGCAGGTACAAAGACAGCACGCCGCCGGTCAGTGCCAGAGGCACGCCACTGAAAATGATCAGTGCGTCTTTCAACGAAGCAAAGGCCATTATCAAAATACCCAGAATAAGTAACAGGGTAATGGGCACTACAATGGCAAGTCGCTGACTGGCGGATTCCAGCTGCTCAAAGGTTCCACCGTAATCAAGCCAGTAACCCGCGGGTAACTTTACCTCACTGGCAATCTGTGCCTTGACATCGTCAACAAAACTGCCGAGGTCTCGCCCGCGGACATTGGCTGTCACCACCACCCTACGTTTGCCATTTTCGCGACTAATCTGTGCAGGCGCAGGCGAAATATCTAACTCGGCGACTTCCTGTAGAGGGACATACTCACCATTGGCTAAGGGCACAGGCAGGAAAGCGAGTTTTTCCAGGTCACGGCGCAAGGTTTCGGGAAGCCGCACAACCAGCTCAAAGCGACGATCTCCCTCGTAGATAATACCCGCAGATTCACCACCGATCGCTGCTGACACCCAGTCCTGCAGTTCAACAACATTCAGTCCATAACGACCAAGCGCCGTACGATTAGGGATCACTGACAGCGTTGGCAAGCCTGTCACCTGCTCAACCCGTGCGTCGGCAGCACCCGGTATGCGGTTCACAACCTTAAGAATCTGATTGGCCGTCAGCACCAGTTGATCAAGGTCATCGCCAAAGACCTTAATGCCCAGATCAGCCCGCACACCGGATATCAGTTCGTTAAAGCGCATCTCTATCGGCTGGGTAAACTCGTAGTTGTTGCCGGGGAGTGCTTTCAGGGCCTCCTCCATTTCACTAACCAATTGTGCTTTGGTTTTGTTCGGATCCGGCCACTCAACCCGTGGCTTCAGAATGACAAAATTATCGGCCACATTGGGCGGCATGGGGTCAGTCGCCACCTCAGGGGTACCGATTCTGGCAAACACTTTGTCAACTTCCGCAAACGACTTGATACGTTGCTCCAGAATTTCCTGCATCTCAACCGCCTGCTCCAGCCCGGTGCCTGGAATACGCATGGCATGCAGTGCAATGTCTCCTTCATTTAGCTGCGGCACGAATTCCGAGCCCAGCGTCGAGGCCACCCACAGTGAGATAATGACCAGCAAGCTTGCCAGCCCCGTCACCAGCCAGCGAAACTTTAACGCGAGAGCCAGTAACGGCGCATAGACTTTTTTACTGGCACTGATGGCAACACTTTCCTTTTCGCTGATTTTACCGCGCATAAACACCGCTACTGCCGCAGGCACTACCGTCAGCGACAGCACCATTGCAGACACCAGCGCCATCACCACAGTCGCCGCCATAGGGTGGAACATTTTCCCCTCGACCCCGGTAAGGGAGAAAATGGGAATATACACCACGGTAATAATGGCGACACCGAACAGACTGGGGCGAATTACCTCGGCAGTGGCCTCATAAACAGTATTCAATCGTTCTTTCAGGGACTGCAGACCGCCCTTGCGCTGGGCTTCTGCCAGCCGCCGTACGGCGTTCTCGACAATGATCACCGCGCCATCGACGATCAAGCCGAAGTCCAGTGCCCCCAGACTCATCAGGTTGGCAGATACCCCGGTTTTCACCATGCCGGTGATGGTCATCAACATGGAGAGCGGAATAACCGCCGCGGTAATCAATGCGGCGCGCAGGTTACCCAACAACACAAACAGTACAACTATAACCAGCAACGCACCTTCAAGCAGGTTTTTTGTCACCGTGGCAATCGCTTTATCCACCAGGGCGGTACGGTCATACACGGCTTCGGCGACCACACCATCCGGCAGAGATGCACTGATCTCATCAAGCTTCAGAGCCACGTCCCGTGCCACGGTGCGTGAGTTTTCTCCAATCAACATCATTGCAGTACCCAATACGGTTTCCCGACCATTCTGGGTCGCCGCACCCGTACGCAACTCCTTGCCGATGCCAATCTCGGCAACATCACGGATCTTGATGGGTATATTTTCGTGCTCGGTGATAATGACGTTGCCAATATCATCAAGCGTTGACAGTTGTCCGGGGGATCGCACCAGTAACTGCTGGCCATTACGTTCGATATAACCCGCCCCTCGGTTGTCGTTATTGGCTTGCAAAGCCTGAACCAGCTCTTCTACGCTGACACGGTAATACAGCAACTTTCTGGGATCTGGCAGCACATGATATTGTTTGTTATACCCCCCGATACTGTTCACCTCAATCACGCCTTTCACCTGTGCAAGCTGGGGCTTGATGATCCAGTCCTGGATTTCTCGCAGCGCCATCGAGTCGAAGGGCATGCCATTTTTCTGCACAGCGCCCGGTTCAGCTCGTACGGTATACATGAATATCTCCCCCAGTCCGGTGGAGATGGGCCCCATTTCCGGCTCTATACCCGGCGGTAGCACGCTCTTGATGGCGCCCAGACGGGTATTGATCAGGTTTCTCGCAAAATAGATATCCGTACCTTCTTCGAAAACCACAGTCACCTGTGACAGACCATAACGGGACAGTGAACGGGTGTAGGCAAGATTGGGCAAACCGTACAGTGCTGTTTCCACCGGGTAGGTAATACGCTGCTCAGACTCCAGTGGCGAATAGCCGGGAGCAGCCGTATTGATTTGTACCTGTACATTCGTAATATCAGGCACCGCGTCGATCGGCAGGTGCTGATAACTCCAGATACCAACGCCCAGGATTACCAGGGTCAGACTCAGAAATAAATAACGCCGCGCAATAGCCAGACGCAAAATTGATTCAATCATGCTGCGCCCCTTTAGTGTGCGTGTTCGGCTTCAGATTTTTCGATGTCGGCTTTAAGCAGGTAGCTGTTCTCGCTGACGTAGGATTGGCCGGGCTTCAAACCTGATAACACCTCGACGTAGCGGTCATCAGCACGCCCGAGCCGCAGTGGCGCGAAGACATATTCAGTATCGTTTTTGACAAAAACTCCCTGCTGTTCTCCAAGGGTCTGGATGGCCACTTTTTCGACTGCCAGGTTCACCTTGAACTCACCGACGACAATATGACCTTCGATTAGCAAACCTGGCGATAACCCTCTTGCACGGTTATCGAAGGCAACTCTGGCCAACTGATACGGCTTATCCAGTGCCGGAATAATGTGCTGGATAAGGTACTGGGTCTCTTGTGAAACGCTGTCGCCAAATTGATCTGTAACCTTGTCGACCAACACTGACTGCCCTGCGTTTACCAGGGACTGCTGTGACGGATAAATGCGAAACTCTGCCCACAAGGTGTCAAAATTAGCAATGGAAAACAACACCTGATCCTGAGTCACTTCCCCTGTATTTGCGTGGCGCTGAATAATGGTGCCACTGATAGGCGCCCGAACCGGGTAGGTATTCAGACTTTCGTTAGACTCTACTTCAACCAGCAGGTCACCCTGTTCGACGATGTCACCAACCGTGTACCTGACCGATTTGATAAGCCCGGAATAACGCGCGCGTACATGACTTAATTGCCCGGGGTCGGTGGTAAGGCTACCGTAAACAACAATACTCTGACGGAGCACACGGTCGACAGCCCTGGTCGTTTTAATTCCCACCTCGGCAGACATACGTTCATCAATACGCGTGCTTTTCTCCTCAACGTGACCAGACGCATCACTATGCTCACCATGGTTAACATGTTCAACCTGATTTTCTGCTTTGGAGTGAACCTGCTTTACATGGGTCGCATCGTCTTTACCGTGAACATGATCACTGTGTGCGTGATCGTTTACATTTGCATCTGTCGCAAATACCTGGCCTTGAATCAGCCAACTCGCAAGCAAAAGTGATAAAAATATAATCGGTTTCATGTTAATAATCCTGTCTGTCTGCCCGGGCCGTTTTGTTATAGTCTGTTGCCAAACGGCAGGGGCATTAATTAATTTGTCAGCGGTTCTGCAGTGAGCTGCTCAATCACTGCCTGGTTGAGCATGGCAGCGGTCGCCGTCTCAATCAGTCGCTGTTTAGCGCCCAATAATTCCTGTTGCGCGGTGATCAGGTCCTGATACTTCAGCCTTCCCCGCTCATAGGCTTCGCGGGTGATGATCAGGGCTTTTTCAAGATCGGGTATGATGTTCTGCTTTAATTGCTGATGTGCCGCAATAAACTGCTTGCGTTGTGAATAGGCACTATAAAGACGATCATGTAGCGCCAACACGCGGTCGCTACGACGGTATTGCAGTGCGTTGCGTTCCGCCAGTGCGGCTTCGACAGCACCGCGATTGCGACTGTCGGTAAACAACGGTACAGAAAGCCCTAGCGTCAATCCGGCATCTCCCGTTGCCTCAAAGCGTCTTACACCGAACTGCCAACCAATATCCGCACGACTCTGGGTTTGTGCCAGGCGAACCTCTGCGTTCTTTAGTCGTAGTTCGGAGGCGAAGACTGTGACCGCTGGCGATTGCTGAACCTGGTCGTACAAGGCAGAAAATTTCCGGCTCTCACCAAATGCAAACAAGTCGCCTTCAACAGTTGTAAACTCGGCTGTTGTACTGCCCCAGAAACGAACCAGTGAGATTTTTTGCCGTTGTAAACGTCGCTGCAAATCATTTTTCTGAATCTTTGATTGCATCAGCATGGCTCTTGCTCGCAGCACTTCAGCGTCCGATGCTGCACCACTGTGTGCACGTTTCTGAACGGTGCTGTGCAGCGATTCCGATAATGCGACAGCCTCGGCGGCTAGAGCCAGCTCCTGCTGTGTAGACAGGAGCTGAATAAAGCTGTTGGTCAGTTCTCCCAGTACATCGAGGGTTTGTGCCTGACGCTCCAGGTCAAACGCATCCAGCCTGGCATCAACAACCGCAACACGTGATTGCCGCTTGCTATCAAGCTCAATCACCGAAGAAAGCGCCACTGTGAGTTCAGCACTGTCAGCACCTTCTATCTCACCAGTGCCAGCAAAATTCTCAAGCTCCAGGCCGAGTTGATAGGCAGGTTTCAAATCTGAAGTTTGACGCGTCGACAGCAGACGCTGCCGGGCAAAATCAAACTGGTATAAGCGAGGATTCTGTTGCAGGGTTTTTTGCACAGCGGCTTGTAATGTCAGTGCTTTCGGCTGTTCTGCCTCGGCTGCTGATTCAGCCGCCCACAGCAATGACGTAAAACAAGCCCCCACGAGTATGGGCAGAATTAATTTTTTCAAGGAGTTGTCCCCTTAATTGAGCCAGTCGATGGCCAGCGCAGTGCGTCTGGCCAGGTATAAATCTATGAATTTCGACTAGCTAATAGGAGGGGGGTTATCGGCCGATCCTGTGTAAGACAGGTAGGTGAAGTTGTAGTCAGTCAGCTCAGAGCCCAACACAATTTTGACAAGGCTAATCTGGTTACCAAACAGGTACAGGTGTGGCATACATTGACAATGACAGTTGTGATGACAGTTCTCCGGGCTGCTATTGAGCTGCCTGCTCGCCTCACTCTGCTTGTTCAGTTCAACATCAGTCATTGAGCTCACATCCATCAAACCACGCACATCGCCAGATCGCTGATGCTCAGACGAAAGCTGATGAAGCTGGTGTGCATCCGCCATAACAACCACTGATTGCAACGCAATCAGCATGGCTAAGAAACAGCTTAAGTAGCGGCGGAACATAGTGATGGTTAAGCCCTTAATGATTATCAGGTTAAAATACGCACTCACATAGACTATCAGATTCCAGGCGAGTTCCCAAACATAAGTTGCAGTTTAAATGAATTAACCGGAACATAGGCTCTTAATTCATATACCCGCGTAGTGCAACATATCAATAATTATTCTGGTTCAGTCAAAATTCAAACAATATCCTTGTCCAGCTTCGCTGGCGCACCTTAAATCCATATGAAGATTAAGAAAAAGGTTGAACAATAGCATTGTTACACACGAGCTTTACCTCTCGCGTAGATGATAGTTACCACAGTAAACATGCAAACAATACATACCTAATGGCATAGTATAAACAGGTACCACTAGGGATTTTTCGGATTTCGCAGAATCTGTGACAAGATAATTCACTATCACTTTGACTAACCACACAGTTTAATCGTTCAAACTTATGCTTTGATTTGCAAGATACGGCGTGCACCGTTCATGACTATCACGGCGATTATCAGACCGATGATCAAATCCGGATAACGCGACCCGCTCCAGGCGACCAGCACACCCGCTAGAATCACACCCAGATTGGCAATCACGTCATTGGCAGAAAATATCCAGCTGGCTTTCATGTGCGCACCACGATCTTTCTGTTTGTGAATAATTAGCAGACAGGCGACATTGGCGATCAGAGCAAGCAGCCCCATAACCATCATCACGGCAGATACAGGCTCGCTGCCAAACACAAATCGTCGGATAACTTCACTCAGGGCGCCGAGCGCTAATAGCAGTTGCAACCAGCCGGCAAAATGTGCGGCACGTAGCTTCATACGAGCACTGTAACCCACTGCATAGAGGGCAACACCATAAACTGCCGCATCTGCAAACATATCTAAAGAATCAGCAATTAAGCCGGTTGATTGCGCCAACCAACCCACAATAAATTCAATAACAAACATAACCGCATTGATTGCCAACAGCCATATCAGCACACCCGCCTCTTTCCCAGCAGCGGCTTCCGCTTCGGCATGGGCATCGGCGAGCATGGATTCTGATACTTGCTGTGTATTGATGCGACGAGCACTCAGTCCTGTCGCGTGCAGAATTTGTTCAATCTGATCTGTGTTTTCATCGTGGTAGACCATTAGCCTACGATTAGGAATATCAAAGTCCAAAACCACTCTCGGTGATACATCATTGAGCGCCATTCGAATGATATTTTCTTCAGATGGGCAATCCATTCTGGCTACGTGATATTCGCTAACGAGGGTCAAATCCTGTGATATACCCGACAAGTCAGTGTGTTCCGGCTCAGTGGTACTAACTGAATTTTGACAATTTTTTGAACAGGTATCAGACATCTTTTTGCTGCTTAATAAGTTTATATGGCACCAAGCATAACCCCTTAGTCGCAACAGGGTCATGCACGCTAATGGAGATACCCTCTGGACTAGCTGGCCAGATCTATCATTTGAATGGTTTTAGACTCCACTTCTTGTGCGATTTTGTACAGCGCCTCATCAGACGATAAAGCCGCTAACATTTGTGCAGGTTTGATCAAACCAAGCTTAGTTTGCCCACTTTCTGTAAACACTGAAATTCTGCATGGCAAGGCCATGTTTAAGCGCATATCTACAGCTAGCACTTTAGCGGCTTGCATAGGGTTACAGACTTCAAAAATCCGGCAATTTTCGTCAAAATCCACCCCTTTTTTTCTTAATGTTTCACCCAGATCGTGAATATGCAATATTCCAAAACCACAATTCTTCACTGCGCCTTCCAGATCATTTGCTGCTTGATCAAAAGTTTTATCTGAATCAATTACATAAAACATGTGTTCCTCCAAACGTAAAAAATCATATGCTCAACGTGAACGTAGAATGATATATTTTATAAATAACCTAAAAAATAAACCTGTATTTTCTGTTTATCCTATTGTTTCCATGACAGCAACCATTGCACTTTCCGTTTTTAAATCTAAGCCTTATTATAAAACAGGCGAGATGTTATGAACACAACGCAACACCATGAAGCAACTGACCGAAATCACCATGAATGCGGACAAAGCACTTGTATTTTAAGGGTAATCTCATCAGACGTTTTACACCCTGTATGAATCTGTGCAGGATTACTAAGGCTAACAGTTACGTGCACACCGGATTTAAAAAACACTGCCCCAAATTTTCCAATTGTGAAGCCTGTTCCACGCCACAGGTTCCATCGTGCCACTGTCCTGTACTGACATATGAAATGCCCTATCTTTACAAACAGGCTAATAACATACAAGACGACGGATATAGATAGAAAATGTCATGGTAAAATGATCAAATACGCGATGCCAGTTTACTATGATTTCTATTATTTTTTCTCCTGTCCTGAATTGGAAAAAATGTGAATTGATATCTAAGGCTATCTGGACGCCTGCCTGTTTCTTTCCAGCCATGCATTGTAAATACGATCTGGCCAGTGTGACTGGATCCAGGCAAGAGTCTCTTCGATCTCCTGGTCGTTCAGCCTGGATTCAAAAGCCGGCATCGAGCCACCTAGAGGAACACCGCCCATGCGTATAGTGCGCTTGAGCGTATCCATGGGATGATGCCAGGTATGTGCTGTCCCATTTAGCGGCGGAGGCGGATATTTACCATCAACAGTTTTCTGGCGCCAGTCCGTAGTTCCGGAGCCGTCAGGCTGATGGCAACTCGCACAATGTTTCTGATAAATCACATCACCGTTGTTGACCTGTTGTTCGGTGTACCAGCGATTTGTATCTGGATCATTTTTGCTAATACTGCTATCAGTCGATTCAGTGCATGCGGTAAGGGTAAATAATCCTGTCGTTAACAGGGTGGATAAAAAAAGGTATCTCATAACTATCATCCAATATGCCCTCTGTGTACCTACTCATGTTTAGATAAGTACACAGAGGGTATAACAATAAAATCTCTCAGAACCAGGCGCGTATACCAACAACTAACTGGGTATCAGAGCTATCTTCCCCCGTAGCCCTGGTCATGTCCGCTGTATTGCCGAATTGCCTG
This sequence comes from Gammaproteobacteria bacterium, assembly GCA_036567985.1. Classification (GTDB taxonomy): domain Bacteria; phylum Pseudomonadota; class Gammaproteobacteria; order SZUA-229; family SZUA-229; genus SZUA-229. The sequence goes on from DATCTK010000089.1 coordinate 8,835, forward strand.
TTCCAGTTAATGCCCAGGTAGGGAGCAAATTCACGACGTATTTCATAACGCAGACGTAATCCTGCCGACAGATCAGCAATTCCCGAGCCGATACCTCTGCCAGCATCGTTTTTACTGTAGGCATTGATTTCGATTTCCGGAGATAAGACCCAGCGTTGAGTGAACATGTATTCATATTCAGCGTCGAGGCGTGCGGCCACCTGGCCGGACTCACCGATGAACATTACCGCGTCGACTTCGAACATGTAGGGCGCCAGGCCCTGCAATCCTAGCGCGAGCCAGTTTTGATCTGGCTTTGGCTCAAAATCCCGACGCCAGCCGATCTGTACATCCCAAAAAGGATATAGCGCCCTGCTGTAAAGTAGCTGAATTTCGGCTTCTTCATTTTCACCGTTGACTCGCTCGACTTCGGTTTTTATATAGACTTTGTGCAGATCCTTGCCTACCCATATGGAGCCATCCAGTATGACAGGTTTGTGTTCATCATTACCCGCATCCTGAAGCTCGAGCTTTTCGATTTTTACCATGGTAAGCAGTGGATCATCCTCCATTCCGGCAACCAGACTGTTGCTAACCAGGGACAACGACAGAATACTTATAAGTGGATAAATTTTCATCGTGCTACCCCCTGCTCACTTCGACTTTTCGGAACATGCCCATCATGTGATAAAGCAGATGGCAGTGATAAGCCCATCCGCCTTCAGCATCCACAGTTACCCGATAGCTGATACGTGATCCCGGTTGCACCACCACAGTATGTTTTCGTGGCAAGTAATCGTTATCACCGGTTTCCAGGTCACTCCACATACCATGCAGATGCATGGGGTGATTCATCATGGTGTCATTGACAAAAGTAATGCGTATCAACTCACCCAGCTTCCAACGCAGTGGTTCCGCGTCGGCGAATTTCACGCCGTTGATAGACCACATGTAACGTCCCATATTCCCGGTCAGATGCAGTTCCAGCTCCCGATCCGGCTCGCGCATATCATGGCTGGTACGCAGGTTTTTCAGGTCAGCATAGGTCAACACACGGCGTCCGTTATTTCGCAGACCAACACCAGGGTCATCGAGTCGATAGCGTGGACTGTCAGAACGCATGTCCACATGGGGTCCAAATTCAGTCGGCGCGTGATTGACTGGTGGGAGATTAGCGTTCATACCCATATCGGATGTACCCGACATGCCCGTATCGCTCATGTTATTCTGGCTGCGATCCATGTTCATGGAAGCACCGCATTTCATCTCGGTCTGTGGTGATTTCATCGGCATCGAGCCCGTCGACTCCATGCTCATAGGGTTGCCCATGTCGTGCATCATATGTCCCATACCCATGTCGGCATGTGTCAAATCGGGCACCGGATCCATGTCCGGCACCTCGGCCTTTAGCATGGGGTCGGGCGTCAGTGTACCGAGTGCATAACCGGACCGATCGATGGCCTGGGCGAACAGCGCATAGGCTGAATCATCTTTGGGCTCGACAATCACATCGTAAGTTTCTGCGACACCGATACGAAATTCATCCACAGATACGGGCTGTACGTTCTGGCCATCAGCCGCTACCACGGTCATTTTAAGGCCGGGAATACGCACATCGAAAAAGCTCATGGCTGATCCATTAATAAAGCGCAGGCGTACTTTCTCGCCGCGATTAAACAGACCTGTCCAACCGTCAGCAGGCGTCTGGCCGTTCATCAGGAAGGTATAGGTGTAACCGGTCACGTCCGACAGATCACGCTGACTCATGCGCATTTCATTCCACATCGCCCGATCGTTCCAGGTTTGTTCCAGACCCTTTTCACGAATGTCTTCCATCAGGTCACTATGGGTACGCTCGTTGAAATTATAATAGTGGCTGAGTTTCTTTAATTTGGCATAAATATCATTAGGGTCTTCATCGCTCCAGTCAGATAACATCACTACGTAATCGCGGTCATAGCTGAAAGGTTCAGGCTCTTTCGGATCGATGACAATGGCGCCATACATGCCGGTTTGTTCCTGGAAACCTGAATGACTGTGATACCAGTAGGTGCCGCTTTGCAGCACTGGGAATCGGTAGGTAAAAGTTTCACCCGGACGAATACCCTTGAAGTTATCTGCAATGTTTGGCACGCCGTCCATGGCACTGGGTAGAATGATGCCGTGCCAGTGAATGGAGCTGGACTCCGGCAACATGTTGGTGACGCGCAGCGTTACCTGGTCTCCTTCGCGCCAGCGTAAGATGGGCGCGGGTACCGTACCATTGATAGCGGTTGCCTTCCGCGCTACGCCGGTAAAGTTAACGGTCTGTTCACTGATGGTGAGATCGAACTGGTTGCCCTTAAGGACGTTCTGATTTTGCTGACGCATGATGGCTGCCAGTACCGAATGTGAGCCCAGACCCGTGGAGGCGTATACGCCAGCCATGGCAAGGCCCTGCACAAATCGTCTTCTTGGCAGACACACTGCATCCTGTGGATGGAAAAGCTGCTTTAAATTCATGGAGTCTATCCTCTTCAGCACAACGGCAAACAATGACCGTTGATATTATTGGTTCCCTGCGACACAGGGATATTCATGCTAGAGATGGAAGAATCAGGCTCGAGGTGGACGGAAGTGCAAGGACGGTGAGGAGAAAATAAAACGATCAGGATGCCAGGAAAATACCACCTGTGCAGTGTGTTGTATTTCGAAATCGTAGCCTGTCAGCACACCAACGGAGAATGAAAAACACTGACCGTTTTGACATCGATGCTGATCACTGCAGCCGTTACTCTGGCAATGTTTACATTTCTGAATACATTGCCCGCAGTCCGTAGAGGTGAGCTGGTGATGCGTGGACATCAATGTGTCCGGCATGGACTGCGGTTGCTCCATATTCTGGGTGCTGCTCTGGAAACCGGGTAATTCGATAGCCGCACGGCTCACCTGTAATGGCGCAAGGGCTATTACCGCGATCAGCAGGTACATCAAATATTCGTTGCGACAGCTGGGCATAGTATACCTACGGCTTAGATTTCACCAGAAATTAGGGATAATACTCATTAGTATAGTAACGCGGCTGGAAAGTTCCATCAACTGAATAACCGCCTGGCCTAATTACATAAGAATATTAGAAGTCTACTTGACATCAAAATAACTATCCGCAATTTCAATGCACATTTCCTTCTTCACCACTTTGTAGTTATTTACGCCAGGTAAAGTGCTCATAAACGCCTGCCCAGTACATGCCAAAACCAAACGCAAAAAGCAGTTCCTCAACGGGCATAAATCCCGCATAAATACCACTCAGCGCCTCCAGGTTCCATACCCGTTCAATATAGCCTTCTGCGCTTAGCTCAAGACCTCCAAGAAAGACCATGTAATACACCGTAAATAATAAACCGCCAGACCAGATTTTTGTCTTCAGGTCGGGGCGGCACAGTATATTGGCAACGGCTCCGATCAGCATGGCGGCAATTCCAGGATAGATAGGGTTCCAGTTAAACAGAAGGTACAACACTGGAAAAGCTATAAATGGCGCTGAAAGCGCAAGGTAATGATGACGATGCAGTGGGCTGAAGCGCTCTTCTGTATCTACCGGTGATACGCTTCGCCTGGTAACGAGGTTGTAAAGAACGGCGCCTATACCGCCTATGCCAAAACAGAATATCAGGCTTTCGATATCGAACCCGGTATTGATCGCCAGGTCGAACAGACTGGGTGGAGTCCAGTATTCGGGTACAAAAAGCGGTTCGGTCAGGCCAAACGGCATGGTGAACAGGCTGGACCACAGCATGGCATGGCGATGCTGTGGGAAAAGCGTATAGACGAGACCCCATGGGAGCAAAAAAGCACTGGACCAGACCAGCCAGACATATTGATCAGCTATCATTTTTTTCCTGAAGGTATTTTGCGGGGTCTTCTTCGAAACGCTGCAAGCAGCGCCTCGAGCAAAATACATAGTGCTTATCCTGGTAATACGTTCGCACATTGGCGGTCCAGTCATCCACTCGCATGCCGCATACTGGATCCCGTACCCAGGCGTGGCTATCAGCTTTACGATCACGCAAGGAACCGTCTTCCAGCCACAGCAAACGATCTGCAACATCTTCAATACGCCTGTCGTGGCTGACCATGATCACCGTACAGTTTTCGTCTCGAACGATATCGTGCAGAATCATCATGACCTGCTGGCCTTTCTCTGAATCCAGGTTTCCCGTAGGTTCATCAGCCAGAATCAACGGCGGCCGGTTAATGAGCGCACGAGCAATAGCTACCCGCTGACGCTCCCCCCCGGATAGCGTCGGCGGACACGCTCTGCGCCGATGAGAAAGATCCAGCCTTTGCAGCAGTTGGTCGCAACGTTTACGGGCTGCGTCTATACCACCTGGCAACAGTCCCGAAGGCAGTAAAATATTTTCCTCAACCGTGAGAGCATCCAGTAAGTTAAACGCCTGAAACACAAAACCGATATGCTGTGCACGTATGGCAGGTAACGATTTTTCACTCATGTTTGTCACCTCTAATCCATTGAGGCGAATAGAACCTGTGGTTGGTTTTAATAGCGCACCAAGCATGGACAGCAGCGTGGTCTTCCCGGATCCCGAAGGCCCCATGATCAGCACAAGTTCGCCCCGATAAATTTCCATGGTGACATCGTCAACGGCTCGCACAGTTGCATCACCATGGCCGAAGTGCTTACTAAGGCCCTGGACCTGCACTATCACATCGTGTTTAACAGGTGCATCGCTCATGGTTGCAGATTACTTTTCGAGTTCTCGCTTTTGCTCGACATATTCGCCATCGTCAATATCGCCTCTGGCATAGCAATCCTCCAAAACACATGGCTACAATGCCTACGATAAGCAACAGCCATATCACCAGTCCGAGCCCCAAGTGGCTCGGGCCAAATCCAGTAAAACTGCCATTCATCAGATGTCTCCTTTTATATAATTCTGTATCTCAGCTAGTTGATCGACCGCTTTATTCAGCCATGGAATACGGCTAGTGGATCAACCCTGACAACCTGCCTTGCCGGCCAGAGCGCAGCGAGCGCGGCAACCAGAAATGCAGCTACAGTGGTTTTTAATAGCGAGGCCAGAGTCCATTTTAATGACACCGCCGGCACCAGCAGAGAAATCATTGGAAACAATACCAGGGCGAAAGCAAATGACAGCGCCAGCCCGCCCAATGTCAATAATAACGCCTGTAGCAGGACACTCATATACACATGACGGTTGCGGTAACCCAGTGCCTTGACAATAGCAAGTTCACGTTTTCTGCGCAAAATAAACATGTGCACCGTAAAGGCCACGATCACAATCGCGAGTAGTGAGCCAATGATCGACATCATTGCAATAATTTCCACACCCATCTGTCTGGCCAGATGATGGTCATTATTAATAAATTTTTTCTGTGGCAAAGCGTTTACTTTATCAACCTGATTTAGAATACGTTGCGCGAGTTCAATCGGACTAACGCCGCTAGCGGCACGCACCATCACATAGCTTACTGAGCCTGTAGCCGACATGATATCTGCTAAATCGACTTTGCTGACAAAGACGATAGAATTGGCCATAGAAAACGTGCCTTCTGACAGACCTATAATGGTAAAGCGACGATCGACTATGGCAATATTGTCACCTGTTTGGAGACCGGTGAGGCGTGCCAGGGTTTCCGGGATGACCATCTCTCCCCTTTCCGGCAGGCGTTTACCGCTATGCATCGCCCAGGGGGCGGAAAAATCCGCTCGTTCATCAAGCCCGACAATATAGGCGAACCACTCCCGATCGCCAGCGTCAATTACCGCATTCATGTAAAGAATCGATTCGGTGTCCGCGACACCTTCGATACTGCGAATCCTGTCTTCCTTCCAGTCCCATAGCTGGGACACAGCCATATGCATATTGGCCACACCCTTCTGCATCACCCATACATCGGCGTTCACCTGTGTTGGGTAGGCAGTAATACGTTCAGATTCACCATTGAATACAGCCTCAAAAAACATCACCAGCAGAAAGGCAAATGCCACACCGGTACAACTTGCCAGCAATACCGCGCCTTCGGATCCTATTGATCTTATGCTCCAGTGAATCATGCCCCTCACCTCCTTAACGCCAGGACGGGTTCGAGTCGCGCGATCATCCTGAACGACATCAGTGAGCCAAGTATCGAAAACACCAGAGATGCAATAAGTGTGCGGATCATCGGCCCGTCTTCAGTGGTCAGTATCAGATATACCGGCGCAGCTTCCTGTATCAGCAGCGATAATACATAGGCAAATACAGCTGCTAAGGGAAGGGCCAGCAGCGTCAGCAGCAGGCTTTCGGCTATGACACTTTGTGCCAGCCTGGAAAATGAAAAGCCTATGGCCTTAAAGACCGCCAGTTCATATTTCCGCTTCTGCACACTGGAAAACATGATAAGACCAATAACAAGAACGCCTATCAAATAGGCTATCACGATCATCAACTGGAATACCTGCCCCAGCATGGAGCAACTCATTGCAACATCGTTTGCAGCGATCGCATCCGGTAAATAAGCGTCGACCTCGGGCACTCGCTTATCAATTTCAGCTGCAATGCGGCTGGCGTCACGCCCCGCTTCTATTTCAACCAGAAGAAAACTCAACAACGGCAGTGTGCTTAAATCGCCGACGATATCAGACTCGAAATAGAGATCGATTAAATCATCATAATTAGTAAATGCAAAAGGTGTAAAAAAGGCCGCCGTATCTTTTGAAATGCCGACTACAGTAAAACTGAAATCATTCAATACAAAATCATCACCCGGAAGCAGCTCATAGATAACCGCCAGGGATCTATCGATAACAATCTCTCGGTTCTGTGCCAACTGACGACCGGCCTCAAGTTCAGCAGGACCACCCAGAGTATCGTATACAAGCACGAACACTGGCGTTTGTCGGCCGTCCTTATCATAGATTGCTGGAAGCGACGTCATCGGATGTGCTTCGACAACACCATCAATACGTTCGACAGCCTGTCGGCTCAATTGCGGCAAAATGGAACGACTGGCTACCATATTGGACACTCCGGCCTGGGCCACGATCACATCGGCACCGCGGCTCATAATTATCTGCCTGATCTGCTGATAAATACCTTGACGAAACCCCTCCAGCACCAGTACCAGTGCAATGACCGAAGCAATCGCAATAATCACAAAAATAAATTGTGCAGGCTCTGCCCTGGCTTTCTTTATAACGAGTTGTAATATCACTTCCCATACTCGCCAGGTAAAGCATAAATATACTGATCTCTCATGTCGTATCTCTCATGCATAACTTAAGCAATGAATTAATGATGGTCCATTCTCAGTGGCGATGTTCGTTTCCCGGCTGTTCAAGATTATCCAGTTCTGTTTCCTCCAGATAATGAATGAATGCCTGCTTTAATCGTGTGCCCATGTCTGCACTCAGCCGGTTACCTGTTTTTTCGATTGCTACCTCAATCTGCTCGGTGGTCACCTGTAGCAGGTCATAAGTGATCATCAGAAAATCACTTTCAAAAGACACATCAATTATTCCCATCAGAGCATTGAGCTCTGATTCTATGATGGAGCACTGCTCATCGGTGTGCGCGTCAAGCAACTTCAGCTTTCGCTTCTTGATGATTTTATGCCCCTGTTGCGCCGGCGAAGGTTTGCCCGGGTATCCGGTATACAGGTGAGGATTGGCGTCAAAGCGCTGGCGGCACTGCAGAGAACAAAACGCATAAGTTTGTCCCAGGTAGTTCACTGGGTAACTGCTTTTATCGACCATCATATGACAGACGGGACACTCGAATTTCCGGATATCAGAATCATGCATAATTACTTCACCTCGTAAAAACTGAATGGAGGACATAGAAAGCACATGCTGTAAAAGTGCTTCTAGTATACTCAGGTTTCAACTCATTTAACCTGTTGTTAATCCAGGCCAGTATGCCGATTATAAATCTGCACTTTACCACCCTGTAGTCATCTGCAATTTGACGGCAACAACATGATCACGCAGAGAATGCCCAGCGATAGTAGCGAACTCGACAAAGGCAGCCGGACACGCATCATGATTTATAACGTTTTCATTATCCGATCACCGTGATTCACGCAGGTGATGAATGCATTAAAAATTCGCAATCTTTAACTGTACTTGCCGTGAGCATAGTTGTCTCACGATAGATCTTTCTTCCAGATGCACTTCATCTGCAAATACATAAATGATGCCGTCCAGCCAATCAATACCAGACCTGTCAGCGCCTCCATTCCGGCCATAAAACGCAACGGCCCTGATGGCACCAGATCACCATAGCCCAGTGAAGTATAGTTAGTGAATGAGAAGTAGGTACATTCGGCAAGGCTGGGGGATTGACTGCCTACAATCGCACCATAAGCGGTGCCGGCAATCAACCAGTAATAGGCAAAACCGAAAAGTACAACTTCGAAAATGTGTGCCATCAGTAAACCTAGGATAAGGAGCGACAAATGCCATCTATGCCAGGGATCGTGTCGATGCAACCAGCCGCCTGCACGTCGCAACACACCCATGGCCTCGTAGTGTAGGATGACACAAGAAATAACCAGTACGAGCGTGGTACCCAGCGTGATCAACATGAGCAGCCCCTGTGGTTTGTTTTAATAGGATACTGGCCATTTGCCTTTCCCTCTGAGCGTAAGAACAGTTTGGTGTCGGCGAAAGCAAGCAGCGTGGACAGCACATGTAACACCGAAAAAACCCTAGCAATCATGTCGGACAACGTCGTGACAACCACAAACAGGGCGACCTCGCCGATAAACCTCAAGCTGTTTGTTTTATATTGTTCCAATGAGTATCCCCATTGTTGGTGGCGAACTGAATCGCTGCATCCTTATTGTTTTTAAGCATCAAAATATTTCTCAGGGACTTGCCCTCGCCCGGCACCCTGCTCACCTGATCGTGCTCGACCTTTATATCATTTGACTTAAGATAACCCTGGCTCAGCACTGTGATGTTGCGGCCGACGCCAGCACCGGATGCGGTAAACGAGGATTGTCTTTTTGCTGTCGCCATGATATTGATCAACACCAGCTAGCCCGCTCGCCGGGATTGGTGAGCAGCTCCTCGATATTGGCTTCGATGACCCGATAGCCAACATTGCCGTAAAGCTTCTGTCGTCCTTCGTGAAGCAGAAAAGTGAGGCTGCCTTCAATGAGATACTTTTCTTTGGCTGCCAGGTCTGCGCAGAGCGCCGCATGGGCTTCGCCACTGTCAATCAGCCTGCGGATGCCGGCAATGGGCAAACCGATATCCGCGGCAATCGCTTCCTGCCAGCTACGATCGGCGATGTCCTGCAGGTCACGAAAAAAACGAGTCGACATCGCCACACCAGCTCTTCAAACAGGCTCCTGCCGTCAAACCGTGTCTCGGGTACTGCGGATACTTCACCGGACGTTTCCGCAAGCTGGACGGCCTTTAGAAACAGGTGGCAACTCGCCGACGTGGGCGGCCTGTTTCGGGCCCAGATATCCGGGTGGATGTCGACATGACCAAAACGTGCCGCCACCTGTTTCACGTTCTGCGCATAACCTTCAGCTCCCCCCCGGTCGCCCCACGCTGCGTCAATATGCCCGGCAACATCACCGAACAGGTGGAGAAAGTGATACTGCACGCTGATCGCGTCGCCGAATTGCCGTCGCAGTTCCTCCAGTTTGATTTGCGCCGCGTAGGCCCATACGCAAAGTACATCGGAAAAATAGGAGACTGTTGCGGTCGCTCGTTTATTCATAGATATAAATCCTCCTGTTAATCTTTCACGCCATGAAAAGTGCAGCATTAAACAATGTATCGATCCCAACCCGCGTAGGAATCCCTGATCTTCCCGCGCGGGATCGCCAGTGCAATCAACAACACACCGCAAATCACGCTGTTCCAGACCGCCAGTGACGAAGCAATACCGTCAAGCAGCCATGGCGCGGCGATCAGCCAAATGCCAAACGGGATGTTGATGAAGCGCGTAGCACGGCCCACTTCTGCCAAGGCAATAATTGAGAAGGTCACCACTAGCAGGCCAACCAAATGATCGCTGTCGACCATCGCCCCGACACTGTCAAAAGTAACCCGGGTAAACGTCAGCCAGACACCAATGGCAATACTCAGCAACAGCGTCCAGGGATAGGTCACGCCGCGGGTTGCCTGCGCCCACTGCTCGCGGGGGGTGCCGACCAGCCCTATGGCGGTGTCATCGCTGCCGCCGTCCATGGCATCGCCGGTCCAGAAGGTGCGCCAGAACGGTTTGCCCTGCTTGCGCGACCACACCAGGAACTGGCTCATGGCGACGAACTCATTGAGCGAATACGGAATCATCACCGCCATCGCCAGCGCCGCGATCAGACATAACGTGCACCAGGTGCCGATCACGATCGGCTGGATGATGACGAAATAGATGCTAACCACGCCCAGTGGCAGGATCAGAATGGCCAGTCCCAGCACCATCCAGGGCATGGTGCGCCAGCGATCCTTGCCGGCCATCCAGACCATCACCAGTTCGAGCATGTAAACGATGCCGCCCAGGGCGCCATCGGCGATCGGCCAGGCTTTGGAGACATCCGAGGTGATGATATCCTCGGTGCCGTTCATCACACCCTGCATGTCACCACTGCCGACGAAGAACGGCTCCCAGACGGTATTGATATGGCCGAGCTGATAGGCGCCCAGTACGCGTGCGATCAGAAAGCCGATCAACGCCAGCACGCCGATGGGCATGCGCTGCAACCAGGTTGATGGGCAATAGGCCCAGCCCGGCGGCACATCCGGCTTACCCATCATGCCGGCCATGCTCATGCCCGGCATCATCGGGATCAGCACCGCCAGCGCGATCACCAGACCACCGACCAGCGTGCCATTGGCATAGGCCGCCGGCAACGGCGTCCAGAACACCAGTGGCGCAAACATCAACCACAGGCCGACGAAGGCGTTGGCCCACTGCGCCCAGGGATTGCGGCGTGACGGATCCGCAGAGAGCACACTAAAGACTATCACCAGGATGCCACTAATGACGTCGCTCCAGCTCATCAGCAGGTTGCGCAGCTCGAACGACGGCAAGCCGCGGTCGGCCATGACCCGCAACTGGTTGGCATCTGGCACGAAGTCGCTCATGTAGCCGAGCGTGAACGGGCTGGTCAGCAGCCACAGACCGAGCATCATGCTGATATAATAGGGCCACAGCATATTACGGTGACTTTCGACCATCATGTCGCCGCCGTCGTGCCCGTGCGCTGCATGTCCACCGCCCCCGGCGTCACGCGGCACCAGTGTCATGCCGCACTTGGGGCAACTGCCCGGTTCGCTGCGCACGATCTCCGAATGCATCGGGCAGGTGTATTCAGTCGCCTTATCTTCACCACCTTCACCGGACATTGCATGCTGATGACCAGCATGTTCGTCATGCGCGTGATTTTCGTGATGTTCGCCGTGCACGTCGGACGTGACGGTGCGCAGTTCCAGCGCCATGCCGCACCTGGGGCAGCGGCCAGGTTCACTGGCCACGACCTCGGGATGCATCGGGCAGGAGTACTCGGCCGCCTGCGCCGCCCCGGCGGTTTCCGCCGGCTCAAGCGTGGTACCACAGCGCGGACAGTTGCCGGGCGAGGACTGGCAGACCTCGGGGTGCATCGGACAGGCATGCATGTGACAGCTCTGCACCAAAGCCGTTTCGGTCGCCGCCGTGGCGGCAGCTGTGTCCCCGCCATGCGCGTGTTCAAGTTTGTGTTCGAGGCCGGACGTATCGGTATCCACAGGCGCGTGTTCTGACGGCGCGCGCGTATTCGGCTCGGCGGCCGCTCCCGGCATCCTTCCTCCCGCGGCACTTGCACCTCCCTGTGCAGCGTGGTCCGCCTTACTCTTCAAAGACGCGGGCGGCTCAAGGCCGTGCTCGCGGTACCAGCCGACGGGATCGGCCTCCAGGGCCGCGACCATCTTCGGCAGGGATTGGCGCAATGCATGGCGGGGTTCCCACCCGAGCACAGTGCGGGCGCGGGTGATGTCGAGAGCATAGTGGTCGTTGGCCCGGTCGATCATCCACGGCTTGATGAAGGAGTCCTGGCCAGGGATGAGATCCTGCGCCCAGGCACCGACCTTGGCGATGAGCCCCGGCACGTTGTGCGTTTCGCTAGACTTCTTGTGCAGCAGGCGCATGAAAGTGTGCTGCAACTCGTCGTAGCTGAGCGTCTCCGGCTCGCCGATGAGAAAGGTGGACTCCGGCGGCAACTGGGCGCGGCCTTCCACCGCGCGCTCGATCGCGTCGATGGCATCCTCCAGGTGGAGGAAGGCCTGACCGTGCGAGGGCTCGCCGGAATACAGATGCCCGGCGAGCTGGCCTTCGTAGATACGCTGGATCTGGTGTGCCAGCGGCGGCGAATGGCAGACATCGTCGTAAACCCCGGCAAAGCGCAGGATCACCGCAGGCATTTCGCCGCGCTCCGCCCGAATCACCTCTTCCGTTCGCACCTTCGATTCGGGATAAGCCCAGGTCGGCCCCAAAGGCCAGTCCTCAGTGAGGAACTCGCCCGGCTCTCCGGGGCGATGCACCAGCATAGTGCTGGAGAAAATGAATTGCTCGACCTCGAAGCCCCCCTCGCGCAAACCACGCAGCAGGCGGCGGGTGCCCTCGACCGTGATCTGGTCGTATCTGGGACTCGGCTTGCCAAGAAAATCGTAGTAGGCAGCCAGGTGTACCACGGAGGCGATGTGCGCCCCGTGATGGTCACGCAGAACACGCAACCCTTCCTGCACACTGTCATCGGACGTGATATCAACCGGTATATGAGTGCAACCCGGTGGCGGCGGGCTCACCGCCTTGCGATCGAAGCCGATAACATCGCTGAAACGTCCTGTCAGGCGGTCCATTACCGCTGAACCGATCCGGCCGCTTGAGCCGGTGATAAGTATAATATTGTCTTCTGGCTTCATTGGTTCCGACTCCTTAAGTCAGGTTTGCAGCAAATCACAGTATTCAACATGTCCGGTTACCATCTGCCGACATTATCGTCGGCATCGACCCGGTAGGCTGATAGTTACAGGCTGTGCTATTGACTGGTGCGTGGCCCCAGTATCGGCTGCTGCCGCGAACCATCAGGATCCACAGAATCCAGCCACATCGCGAAGACCACGCATACCGAGATGCTGAATACCGGCGTGGTGATATTTCACTAACGGCAACCGCACTATTACACCCATAGTTCCAGCTCATAATGATTCATCACTGCCTGCAAAATATCACTTCTTGAAATAATGCCGGTCAGCTTGCCATCAGCGACAATGGGCATGGCACCAATACGCCTTTCAACGAACAGCCGAGCGATATATCGAATGTCCGTGTTGCCGACGGCGGTCAGTACCGGGTATTGCATGAGTTGCTCGACATGATCACCCGCTTTGGGTGGCGGCATGGATGCCTGGCCCGCAAGCAACAGACCTGTCATATATTGCATGATGTCCCGGTCTGACAGCATGCCGATGACTTTGTCCTGCATCGATACAACTGGTAGATGACGGAGTTGTCTGCTTTTAAAAAGTGTTATTGCATGATCAATACTCGTATCCGCCGTCAGGGTATCCACGGGAAACGTCATAATCTGAGATGCGAATAGTGCAGGCCGATCATCGGACAGCCTGTCAATTGCCTGATAAGCCGTGTTTGCCTCTGATGACGGCTGATGCTGATAGCTTTCGCCAGTATCATGAAGCTGCCGCGGCGCCACTGTCTGGCTTTTTTTAACGCCTTCAGTCTTGTTGACAATACGCTTGTCGAAAATTCTCTCTAGCGGCATCAGGTCATGCTTGTTGGGACCCTGAACATAAAAAAACATGTGTTATCGCCTCACCAAAAAGTTTGGCCAGCAGGTTCAATGCCGAACATGGAATTTCCGGCAATGGATAACACGGTTCTTTTCCAGCTAAATCGCATTATCAGATGCTCCACTGCTAACATTTATACTATCGACGCCAATCTCCACCACCGTTTCACTGAGGTAGCGATAAGGCGGTATCTCAAGATTGGTCGGTGCCGGTACCCCCTTGAACACCCGTCCTGCAAGATCTAAGCGCGAACCATGGCAGGGACAGAAATACCCTCCTGGCCAGTCAAAGCCCAGATCCTGGGCTGCCACCTCAGGGCGGAAGCTGGGCACACAATCTAAATGCGTGCATATACCGATGACCACCAGGTGTTCAGCATGTATGGAGCGCAGCGCATTCCGCGCATAGGCCGGCTGCTGGCTGCTGACCTGCGAATAGGGGTCACGCAGGCGGCGTACGTGTGTCGGCGCATTCAGCTGTTCCAGCATCGCCGGGGTGCGGCGCAGTACCCACACAGGTTTCTGGCGCCACTCCACGGTGATCTGTTGCCCGGGCTCAATCTTGCTAAAGTCGACGGTCACGGGTGCACCCGCCTGCCGCGCCCGCTCACTGGGATTCAACGAAGCGATGAAGGTCCAGGCCGCGGCACTGAGACCGGTGGCACCGACGACCGTGGTGGTGTTCACCAGAAACCGGCGATGCGTTGAACTGTTTTCAATACCCATGGCTATTCCCAATGTGGGGTGTCTTTGGCAGCGGCTTGCCGACTCGCGAAGAAATTATGCAGCGGCACCCACACCAGGGCGATATACCAGCCATAGCCGTATGCCTCGACGGCGCCCAGTAGAAAACTTTTCCAGCTGATCCACTCGAAGCCCGGTAGCAACTTCTGCCAGCTCTGGTACATGGCGTGCTCGGGAAACGCAAAATCAAACCCGACACAGAGAACGAAGCTTATCGCCAGTAACAAACTGGTGGCATGACCGACCGCCATCAGGGACATGCGAGTATTCATCATGCGTCTCCTTTACTATATTTATTAATATATTTATCCGGCTCGGCCTCGAAGGCATCCAGGCAGTCGCGGGAACAGAATCGATATAAAGTCCCGTCATGTATCTTGCCGTAGCCCTGCTCGGCCTCCAGTTGTTTACCGCACACCGGATCAACTTGTTTATCGATGGGTTGATTATGCTTCTCACGGTGACCGTGACCACCATGAAGCATATGGGCGCCACAACCGAAGCGCATCATCAGGTAGAACACCCCCGCAAACAGTAAAAATGACAATAGACCTTCCATCACGTCCTCCTCTTAACAGGGCCTCAACGTTCAGACAGGTCATCTTTTTGCTGGCCTGCCTGTGCGGTAAAAAAATCTCGCCACTGACCCAGGGGCGGGAAAAAGGCAGGCACGTCTTTTCTATAATGCTCATAGTCTTCGCCAAAACGTGCCAGCATCATCTGTTCTTCGGACCTTGCCAGTCGGACATAGGCATATAACAATACCGGCGCCATCAATACCGTCAGCAGGGTCGGCCATTGCACCAGAAAACCGGCAATCACCAGAAACAGGCCGGTGTACTGGGGGTGCCGTGCATAGCGATATATGCCATCCGTCACCATGCCGCCATGAGCCCCATGCACCTGCCGCCAGCCTTTGGACAACAGCACATACCCGGCCAGCATCAGTAGCAGACTCGCGGCCATAACAACAATCCATGCCAGGTCCGAGCCACCGAAAACCACCACCCATAAATGGCCGAGTTTATGATTGAAAGGCTGCAGTACCGGATAAGCATCGCCCAGCCAGCCGGTGAGCAGATAGATGGTCAATGGGAATCCATACATTTCACTGAACAGGGCGACCAGGAAAGCCGTGACCAGTCCCATGTTACGCCACTCGAGTTTGCCTTTGGGGGGCAGGAAACTGAGAAAGAAAAACAGGAACAGTCCTATATTGAAAGCCACCACCACCCACATACCATACGCATAATCGTCAGACATACTGATCTCCTTCTGCTAACGCAGATAAATATCGTCCCGGCGCAAGGGAATGTTCAAAAGCAGCCTGCCATGGCCGGAGAAACAAACCCTTACCACAAACAACCTACCTAAACGATTCATAAATAACGCAAATAAAACAGGTACAGACGTTCGAATAACTTCTTTACCTGAATGAGCTTTTTTGAATGCCTGGGAAACAGATTCCAGAACGGCGGCCTGTTGTCACTCGACAAGTGCAACCAGAGCGCATCATTTTCCATATTTAAAATACAGGAAAGCTCATAGCGATAAGTGGCAGAAGGTTCGACCTTGTTTAACACCGAGTGCATGTTCCTGGCAGCCGCCTGCGAGCGAAGCTGTGCCATGTGAGCCTGATGTGGAACCCATTTTGGAGGGCTATCGTGTCCGGCACAGTCACCACTGGCGAAGACAAGATCAAGTCCCCTGACCTGCCCGTATTGGTCAGCATCGATATGCCCTCCTTGAGTGACAGGAAGGCAGGATTCCTGCGCCAGCTTTGGAGCGGTTATGCCCGGTGAATACATTATGAGATCGGCTTTGCGAAAGCTGCCATCATTATCCAGCATGCCGCCTTCAACGAATTCAGCAGGTTCATAGCCATAATCCAGTATGATGCCCCGCGCCTGCATGCTGTCCGTTACCATCCCGGTATCGCCCGGGCTTAGATCGGTAGAAAAAAAGTGTATTTCGAATCGGTCTCGAACGCCTCTTTTCTTTAAGGCATAATCCAGCAAACAGGCGCACTCATACATCTGGCCGCCTCGCCCGGCCACAAACCCATCCTCCTTGTTGATCTTGAATCCCAGATAGATGATACCTTCATCTATGGCCGCAAGTCTTTGCAGGAAAACTTCCATGTCGTCCGGTCCATAGCAAGGTGAAAAGGTATGTTGTTTTGTCCCACGGATGTCATCTTTCAGAAATTCCGGCCCTATCCCCAGAAACAGGGCATCGTTTTTATATGCCTCTCCGTTGACAATAACTGTCCTTCCATCATCGGTAATATCGGTGACTTTTCCTTCGATAAATCTGATATTTCTACGCTTAAGAAAAGGCTTGATATCGACGATTAGATCCTGTTTTTTCTTTTTTCCGATAATAAGTTCAGGGATCGACGGGAAGTAGACGAAACGCCCATTCCCAATCACGGTAATATCGTATTTCGAATATAATTTTCGTAAGATACCCGTAAACAGTGGAAACACCGGAGAAGCCATAAAATACTGGACGAAAAACAGCGAGGCAAAGCCGTTGCCTACAATGGTAATTTTTTTATTCGTATTTGCACTCATAAATACTAAAGCCTTTATAATATTACGTGACGGATTTCAGCTTGTTTCATGTATTTTCTTCTGAAATTTAGAATAATTATCCTGTAGATGAATTATCAACAATGTCCAGAAAGCTGTATGCGCCACTTCATCGCCTGAAGAAATCATCAAGCATAGGATAACGCTTCGAGCATGCACTTTGCATTCGCATCACGATGTCATCCAACGGGACACCCAACAGACGTAGCAGATGAGATTCCAGCATAAGATTGGCTTCCCTGTTACGCGAAATTACTTCACTAGCACCTGCATCCAGCAAATACTCCGCGTCTTTTTCATCACGTGCCGAAACCAGTATGGGTATATCTGCACACAGCGCTTTCACCTGCTCAATTATTTTTTTGATAGTAACCGCATCACCACAAGTGATGACCACGGCACGCGCTCTTGAAAGGCCCGCTGAATCGAGAATCAACTGATTACTTGCATCACCATAGTTAACATTGTCACCCTGTTTTCTGATCTTGTGTACTTGTGCAGCGTTGGCGTCAAGACCCACATAATCAAAGCCCTTCTGCTGTAACAACTGTCCAAGGTTGTGGCCAGTATCACCGTAACCAGCAATAATGATATGATCTGAAATATTCGAGGACGATACGACTGGGTGCTTCGAGGCATCCAGAACATCAGTGTTGCAATCATTGGCACACAGTCTGTTTCGTATACGACCGTTAAAATGAATCAATAATGGTGCCACACCCATACTGATAATCATGGCG
Source organism: Gammaproteobacteria bacterium (assembly GCA_036567985.1). Taxonomy (GTDB): domain Bacteria; phylum Pseudomonadota; class Gammaproteobacteria; order SZUA-229; family SZUA-229; genus SZUA-229. The sequence goes on from DATCTK010000089.1 coordinate 26,701, forward strand.
ACCAGCACCATCTGCGCAACATTGCTGTCAATCAATTCGCTATTGAGTGAGATTGTCAGCAATGCCAATCCAAACTCACCTGCCTGGCACAGCACAACACCCGTACGTAGTCCAATTCCCCGAGAGAACCCGAATAACAGGCTAAGCCCCATTATCAGGATGACCTTAAAAGCGATAATCGCAAGGACCAGCAACAATACCCAGTGCAGCATGTCAGGCAATAAACTAATATTCAGCATCATGCCGATGACAACAAAAAATAGCCCGAGCAACACATCCCGGAAAGGCCGAATATCAGCTTCGATCTGGTGACGGAACTCGGTTTCACCGAGGATCATGCCGGCAAGGAATGCGCCCAATGCAAACGACAGGCCAGCGAAATGGCTAATCCACGCTGCTGCCATGGCAAACAACAATGCGGTCAGTGTAAAGAGCTCGGATGATCGCGCCGATACGATGGCGGCAAACAGGGGCCTCAACACCCACCACCCCAACAGCAGCATAAAGCCAATGACTGACAGGCCCTTCAGCATGGCCCATGAGAGTTCCCAGAGCAATGCCCCCTGCTGGCTCTCAGCCAGTACCGCAACCAGGATGAGGAAAGGCACAACCGCAATGTCCTGAAACAGTAGAATCGCGACCGACAGCCGTCCATGGGGCAGCCCCAGTTCCTGTTGATCCTTAAGTTGCTTGATCACTATGGCCGTAGAGGACATTGCCAGCACACCGCCCAGCACTAAAGCGGCCTCCATATCGAGGCCCAGCAACCAGGCGACGCCGCCGGCGAATATGGTGGTCAACACCACCTGCGCACTTCCCAGGCCCAGCACTTCGGTTTTCATGGCGGCAAGCCGCGCCATAGAAAACTCAAGGCCAATGGTGAATAGCAGAAATACCACACCGAATTCAGCCAGGTAGTGCGTATCGTCGGTATGCGGCACCCATGCCAGCCCGTATGGACCTATGATGACCCCAACTGATAGATAAGCGAGGATGGAGGGCATGCGTAGACGCCGAAACACGGCAACAACAATGACCGAGGCGGCAAGCAGAATCATAATCGTATTAACAATACTTAGATTCATTTGCTATCGCACCCATAGCGATATACCAACTGACATTGTCGATATTGATTAACCTGCGCAGTCATAACATATCCCACCCTATCTGTAGTGCATGCAAATTGATCAACTGTCGTCTAACAATTCCTTTGTACGAACTCGAAATAATGCTTCGACAGGTAAGATTGCAACAATACCGTCACTTTGGTTTCCGGTGTGTGCTGCATCTATAATGGCCTGTGCAATCCTCTGTGCCTTACCCTCCTCTATGAATATTTCTATACGGGCATTAGGAGAGACCCACTCACTGTTGAAGAAATTAGGCGCCTCGCCGTAACCCTGTACCTTGCTGATACTGATGCCAGGAACATCGAGCTGCTTAAGTTGATTTTCAACTGCCTCCAACTTTAATGGATGGATAATTGCGGTAATTTTTCGGTAGTTCATGGGCTGACTCCTGATTAATTGCTGAAAATCCCTTTAGGTTATTCGACAATCGCCATCTGATGTGCTTCACCGGCCGGTAACTTGATCGTTTCCAGCAGTTTGAAATCGTTCTGGTCGACCACCCAGATCAGCGGTTTGTTGCGGCTTGACACATAAACCTTGCCTGTTCCATGAATGGTATTAAGATGATAAGGCGATGGGGATAGTTTCAGTTCCTTTTTACTGCCGGTCACAGTATCGACAGCCACCAGCTTGTCGTCTTTTTTACTGCTGACAAACAAAGTCCTACCATCATCACCAATATCTAGACCATGTACACTTCTACCTATATCGAATTGCTGTATGACCTCGCCTTTCTCAACTGACACAGCTGATACTTTGCCAATACGTGGATTGGCCACATAGATCAACGATTCATCATCTGAAAAAGTCAGGTGTTCGGGAGACGCGCCTGCTTCAAGATTACGTTTTACGTTCCATGTTTTAACATCAATTTCACTGATATTGCCGCTTGCACTGTTGCTAACATAAGCAAAACGACCATTTTTGGAAACAACGGTATAGTTTGGTGCATTACCAGTTTGTACAATTTTTATTACCTGGTTAGTCTGCATGTCGACAACGCTGACATAACCACGTGTAGCATGGGTTGATATAACATAGCGTCCATCAGGAGTGATGGCCTGGTGGTGTGTCCATCCCGCCACCGGAATCGTCAGCATAACGTGGCCATGAGCGGGATGGATCAGCGCTAGCTGGCTGTTGGGTTTGTCTGCAGGTTCTCCCGGTTTGAGTGGCGTTTCCTTGAGACTGCCGGCTATCAGGTATTCGCTGTCAGGCGTCGCTACAAGGCCGTGGGGGTTCTCCACACCCGGATAACTTGCCGTGATCTTATTCGTTGCCGCATCGACTGCAATGACCTGATTGGCTGATCCCAGCGGAATGTATACGGTAGGTGATGCGTGTAATACTGTTATGGAAAATAACCATAAGAACGTAGCTACTGATGTTTTTTGAAAGGTTTCCATGCTTTATCTCCAGGGCATTGCCCTTGTTAAGTATTTGGTTACATCATTATTGCTTTACGACCTGCTTCAGGTAACGCAATACATCCAGAAGTTGCCTGTCGGTCAGCGTCGGGTCTCCACCTCTGGGCGGCATGGCAATGCCACCCGGCCTCTGTATACCTGATTTCATGCGTGCGACGATATTCTGTTCGCTATCTGTAAACAGGGTTTCACTATCTGCCATGTCGAGCACACCGGGCATATTTCCCGTTCCATCATCGCCATGACATACAATGCATGTGCTCAAGTAAATTTGTTCCGCGTCTTTTGCCAATGCAACCGGCAATCCTGACAGCGCTGCCAGATAGACAGCTATAAAAGTTGCAAGCACCTTCATTTACGACAACCTCTTTTCCGGTCTTCACACACTATTTTTCCAGTTCTTTGGCGCGGCGATTAAATTCGTCTTCGTCAATTTCACCGCGTGCATAGCGTTTCTTCAGTATCGACATCGGACTTTCATCTATACTGGACGATACTGAATCATTGCTATTACTCGCCACAAATTTTATAGCCAGCACAATTACCACAATGACTAAAATCCAGAATAGCCACATAAATCCACCTCCAAACCACATTGCTCCATCATGACTAAACATAACAACTTACCTCCTCTTAAAGACGTATCCGCCGCAGGCGCAACGCATTGCTAATAACGGATACTGAACTGAAACTCATCGCCGCGGCTGCAATAATCGGCGACAGCAGCAGACCAAAAAACGGGTACAACACACCGGCCGCAATTGGCACACCGGCAGAATTGTAAGCAAAGGCAAAGAACAGGTTCTGGCGTATATTACGCATAGTGGCGCGGCTCAGCTGACGTGCCCGCACAATGCCACGTAGATCGCCTTTCACCAGAGTGATACCAGCACTTTCCATTGCCACATCGGCGCCGGTACCCATGGCAATACCTACCTGTGCCTGAGCCAGTGCCGGAGCATCATTAATACCGTCACCGGCCATGGCGACGGTTTTACCGGCCGCCTGCAACTGTTTGACAATGGTGGCTTTCTGATCCGGCAACACCTCGGCTTCGACGCGATCAATATGTAACTGACGGGCAACTGCTTCGGCCGTGATCTGGTTATCACCGGTCAACATGATCACCTCGATGCCCTCCTCATGCAGGTCTGCAATGGCAGAGGCGGTACTCTGTTTAATCGGATCGGCGACACCGATAAGACCCGCAGCCTCGCCGTCAGCGGCCAGCAACATCACCGTCTGCCCTTCTGCTCGTAAACTGTCCGCCTGCGCTGACAGCGAGTCGCTGTCCACACCCAGTGACTGCATTAATGCAATATTGCCCAGTGCCAGTGCATGACCATCCACCTTGCCTGTTACACCCATGCCGGTTTTTGCTTCGAAGTTGTCCACCGATGATAATGCCAGCTCACGCTGCTTCGCCCCTTGCACAATGGCATCAGCCAGCGGATGCTCGCTGCCGCGTTCAAGACTGGCGGCTAAACGCAGTACCGTGTTTTCATCCTCACCATTAACTACGAGCACCTGCATTAATTGAGGCCGACCTTCGGTAAGGGTGCCGGTTTTATCCACCACCAGCGTATCTACTTTCTCCATCACTTCCAGGGCTTCTGCATTTTTGATCAGCACACCTACCGTGGCGCCACGGCCGGTGCCCACCATAATGGACAAGGGCGTAGCAAGACCCAGTGCGCAGGGACAGGCGATGATCAACACGGCCACGGCATTCACCAGGGCATAGGCTAGCCGGGGTTCCGGCCCCCATAAAAACCAGACGACAAAAGCAAGGAAGGCAATGATCACCACCACCGGCACAAAGTAACTTGATACCGTATCGGCGAGTTGCTGAATTGGTGCCCGCGACCGCTGTGCTTCCGCGACCATATTAACAATCTGCGACAGCAGCGTATCAGCCCCCACTTTTTCTGCCTGCATCAACAGGCTGCCGTTGCCATTGACCGTGGCACCAATCAGAGTCTCATTTTTATACTTTACTACCGGCACCGGCTCACCCGTAACCATGGATTCGTCTACATTGCTTTCGCCTTCAACAACACGGCCGTCAACCGGAATTTTTTCTCCCGGACGAATACGCAGAATATCGCCCACCTGAACCTGGTCCAGCGGAATGTCTTCTTCCTCACCATTTTGTCGGTGTATGCGCGCCGTATTGGGTGCCAGCCCCAGCAACATCTTAATCGCCGTATTGGTACGACTGCGGGCACGCAGCTCCAGTACCTGTCCCAGCAATACCAACGTGGTAATTACTGCCGCCGCTTCAAAGTACACTGGCACGGTGCCATCATCATGTCGCATGATGAGCGGAAATATCTGCGGCAGCAGCAGTGCCACCATGCTGAAACTCCAGGCCACGAATACACCAAGACCGATCAGGGTAAACATGTTCAGGTTCCAGGTTTTGACCGACTGTACTGCACGCACGAAAAACGGCCAACCGCCCCACCACACAACCGGTGTTGCCAGTACACATTCGATCCATTGGACGGATTTCATTGACAGTCCATCAGGTAGCAAGCCGGGAGCAAGATCCGCGATCATCGCCAGAATAAATACCGGTAATGCCAGTACAGTGCTAACCCAGAAACGCCGGCTCATATCCACTAGTTCCGGGTTCTCATCTTCCAGTGTTATTGTTCTTGGCTCGAGCGCCATGCCGCATTTAGGACAGCTACCTGGATGATCCTGAACAATTTCAGGATGCATGGGACAGGTATATTCGGTTTTTGTTTTAAGTGCAGATCCGTCTTTAGGCTCCAGTGCCATACCACACTTCGGGCAGCTGCCTGGATGATCCTGGATGATTTCAGGATGCATGGGGCAGGTGTATTCCAGGTACTCGATAGAACAACTGCCATCATCGCATGCTTCAACGTGCTGGGCCTGCAGCGACTCACCTGTGTATGCCTGAGGATGTTGCACAAATTTGTGCTTGCAGTGCTGGCTACAGAAGTACCACATCTCACCCTGGTAATTGGCATGGAATTCTGAATCCAGTGTTACCGACATGCCGCACACCGGATCTTTCAGTTCGGTTTTATTTTCCACATTCATGATATCTGGTCTCCTGCTTACCGGGATGACGTTCGTATGGCTGCTGCTACGGTTAAACGATTATCATCTTTAAATGACCATTGGTGATTGGATACTATTCAATAATTACCGTTTAAAAGCCCATTGTGATAAACACCATGCTCAAGGCATCTACTTATTGATTTTCAATAGCCGTTTCAGCTCAACTTCATCTGGCTGTCCCCTGCACACCACTTCGTTATCCACCATCAGATTGGGCGAGTGACGAATATGGTAGCGCGACACAGTCTCCGGATGGTCCTCTGCGAACAAAACTTCATAGGCGACACCCAGATCCTTCAGTTCCTTTTCCATACTGGATCGATGGCTACAATTTCGAGTTGCGATAATTTTAACGTTCATAATTATTCCTCACATAAGATGTACAAATAGAAAAGTGGCATCACTGATCAATCACAGGTTTGCTTTGCAGCTGTAATGCCGACATGTTCGATGACGCTCCCTGGTAAAGCACATCGATGACACGTCCGTCGTCGTCGAACACCAGAGTGTAAGTCCGCTCGAAATCCGCTAGCGGGCTCTCTATCACTGTTTTCTTTTCACCGCTGGGCGTCACATAGGTTTTAAGTGTGCGATGTTTACTCATGCCGTAGACCCAGCCTTCGCGACCGTTGGCCAGGCGAACTTCTTTATCTGCCTTGCCGTGATGACTCATCACCGCAAGTTTTTTGAGACTGCCTAGCGGATAGGTTTTTAGCACCTGTTCGGGGCTGGCTTCATAGGTAAACCGCATGGGCATTTTCATACCATCGGCCATTAGCGACAGTGAGCACAGCATGGTGAGCATGCCGGACAGAAATAAAACACCTGTTTTGTTAAACATGATTACATATCCTCATTAGATATTAATAACCGAGAAGACCGGGTCGTGAAGACCCGGACACCAGTGGTTTACTTCTTTTCAAGCTGTTCCATATGCTTGAGCATCTGCTGCATCATGTCCTGCATCATGCCCATGCGCTTTTCCATCATGGCACTGCGATCCGACATGCCACCCATCATCATTCCGCCCTGTCCTTTGCCCATGCCCATTCCGTGGCTATCACCCTTGCCATCACTCTGGATCTTGGACATCGTGCCTTTATTATCCATCATCATGCCCTTGCCATCGGGATTCGGCATCATGCCACGCATTTTTTCCATCATACCCATCATGTCTTTCATGCTTTGCATATGATTATTCATATACTGTTTTTTCTTGCTGCTGTTATTCTCCTTTTGCATTTTCATTGCCATATCTTCGGCTTTTTCCATCTGCATATTGAACTTGTCGCCCATCATTTTCATATCACCCATATTCTGTTGAGCATAGACGCTGGTTATGGATGCAGTAGCCAGAAGCAGTGTGGTTACTAATATATATTTTTTCATCATTAAGTCTCCTGTGAAATGTTGATTTAAAACTCATGTGGCTCTAAACAATTCATCCATAAATTCTCAGAGCAGGAACAGAAACAGGATAAATTTCTATTTACCCTGTTATTTATTTTCAATGAATCATGCATCATCGAAAATAGCGTCACATCTATGTGTCACAACATGCCTTATGTAATCAGTAATTCCTTAATTACTGTTTTGTAAAAACGTCAGAATATCCCGTGTCTCCTGCCCGGTGAGGCCACCGCGCACACGCATATGAAACACAGTAGTGATCCATTGATCGTCACGTAATTCATTTGAATCACGTAAATTATGACAACGCATACAGTTATCAGACCAGGCTTTGGCGCCTCGCGCCATATCACCCTGCTCGGGAAAGTCCCCTCCCATCGCAGTCGTGCTGATTAACAAAAAGCCAATGGTTGCTGTATATATTTCTGGAAATATTTTTTTCATAGCAATTACTCCTAAAATCCGTAGCTAAGTTGTACTAGCCAGCGGTCATCACTTTCCAGGCCAGAGTTGGGGTTATCATTACTTTCGTAAGCCAGCTTGCCTATAAAATTATTGGTAAACAGCCGATTCAGGCCCAGTGTCAAATGCTCCTGATCCGCACTGGCATGAGGCGAATCAAATTCACCAGTACGTATCACGGCCTCGTAGTCATCATTGAAAAATTTGTAGGCCAGCTGAAGATACCAGGTCGACCATTCAGCGGCATCCGATGCATTACTGGTTGCTGCTTCAGCAACCTCGGTTTTTACATATTCACCGCGAACGTCCAACATCGTATTTCGCCAGGAAAAATCCATCCCATTAACATCATAATCACGGGTTGGCTCATTGCTTAATGACGGACCCTCTACACCTTCGTACTCAGTTACTCTGGCCTGGCCGGTTAAGAGTGATACACCGATTTCAAGTGTCGAAATCGGCAGTACCGAAAAGCGTCCGCCGACGACTTTTTCACCGTCCCTGTCACGTCCAAATGCTTCAGCCTCTACACCGTCCAGCTCTACTTCACCGTCTTCGACCTCGGCTTTCAACTCAGGACCGTTACCCATGTAGATCGCATAAGTGGCTTTCATGCTACCCAGATAAAAACCACCACGGGCTTGCACACCCAGGTCAGATACCGGCGCTGCACCGTCATGACCAAACCCAGCTGGTGCTGATGGCAATTTGTTTATCCAGCACGGATGCAAGTTTTGTCTAAACTGACCTATTGGGCTTAAAAACTTACCAGCCACCAGCACCAGATAGTCATTTACAAACCAGTCAAGGGTCAGATATTCCAGTGCCGTTTCTGTCTCACCGTCTTCACTCGTTGTCAGCTCAAGCTCCGATTCCAGCATCACCAAATCACGGTACTGATAATGAAAAATTGGCGCGAATGTACCCACATTAAAACTGCCATCATCTCCGCTGGCATCACTATTCACATAGCCCACATCAGCGTAGCCAGCCATGTGAATCAGTGTATTTGGATCACGCCATTCATTTGCTGCAGCCATTTCTGTTTTGAGTCGTTCAACGTCCTGTTTCAACTGCTCCAGCTCACTTGCTGCAAATCCTGTCGAATTCACGGACATAAGTGACAGCGAACACATTGTCGCCAGATATAGTTTTTTTGATTTTTTCATGAGTTATTCCTCATATTTACATTTGGTAATATTTGTAACGCTAGTGAACCGCCGCGCACTACTAAATCCGGTACGCAGGAGATAGGAGGTCGCAGGATAGAAACTGGAGTCGGTGAATCATGACGCTGATGCACGAACGGAATACTGAAAGAAATCATATTACCTGAGAAGTCAAAAACGTTAACAGGTGGAACAAGCATACTATGCAGCATGTCGCAGGATTCGCTGCTGCTATCACAACAGCACTGTTTATCTATACATGATGCGCACTGCTCAGCACTACCTGAGCGTATCGATAACGCTCCATCATGATGAGCAGTTTTTTTATTATGTGTGCGTGCTTTTCACTTATGCTGTCGACGAGGACGACTTCCGGCTCACCGCATTGTTGTTCCTGACTGGCATACATCGTCTCCATTGGCGCTAATATTAAAACCAGCGTCACTGCAGTCGATACAATTTTTTGTGCCTGTCTATTCAATTTATTATCCATGTTGTAACGCAATTACATACAAATAAAACGGGGCAACTTATATGTCGATCGTCCTCAACCTATACAATAGTTGAGCAACCCAACATTAACTCCATGGTTTATATCAGCAGTTATGAACCTGGTTACCAGTACGCATTGTTCACATCACGCTTTTAGTGAACGTGTACGCCACAGAAAATACACCGCTGGCAACACCAGCAACGTCAGAATCACTGCGCTCAACATTCCACCCACCATCGGCGCCGCGATGCGGCTCATCACCTCAGACCCGGTACCGCTGCCGAACATAATCGGTAGCAAACCAGCAATAATGGCACTGGCGGTCATCATCACTGGACGTACGCGCATACCCGCACCGTGCAGCACTGCATGGCGTAACGTTTCCAGCTTCGGCGCAACACCTTTCGTTTCGTATTCGGATTGCATCTGAGCATAAGCCTGGTTGAGATAAACCAGCATGATCACGCCGATCTCTACCGCCACACCGGCCAGCGCGATAAAGCCCACGCCCACCGCCACCGAGAAGTTGTAGCCAAGCAGGTACATCAGCCAGATGGCACCGATCATTGCCAGTGGCAAGGTGCCCATGATGATGGCGACTTCAGCAAACCGGCGAAAGTTCATGTAGAGCAGCACAATAATGATGACCAGTGTCAGTGGCACCACATAGGTGAGCTTTTCTTTAGCTCGCAACATGTATTCGTACTGACCGGACCAGGTCACGGAATAGCCTGTTGGGAGTTCCAGTTGCTGTTTGACTGTTATCATGGCCTGCTCGACATAACTGCCCACATCTACGCCGTCAATATCAACAAAGGTCCAGCCGTTCAGTCGGGCGTTCTCACTCTTGATGGCCGGTGGACCGCCATCCACATAAACATTTGCCACGTCGTCGAGCGCAATACGCTGCCCTTTTGGCGTAACGATGGGCAACAATGCCAGCTGTTCCGGAGAGTCACGGTAATCCTGTGGGTAACGCAGATTGATTGGATAACGCTCAAGCCCCTCAATGGTCTGCGATACGTTCATACCGCCAATAGCCGTGGCCACCACCTGCTGCACATCGGCGATATTAAGGCCATAACGCGCCGCCTGTTCACGCTGTACATCCACCTTAATGTAGCGCCCACCGGCTACCCGTTCAGAATAAACCGAGGCCGTGCCGGGTACATCCTTAAGAATCTGTTCCAGTCGCTGACCAATTTTCTGAATTTCTTGCAGATCCTCACCCGCCACCTTGATACCCACCGGGGTCTTGATACCGGTAGCCAGCATGTCGATACGGGTTTTAATCGGCATCACCCATGCATTGGTCAGGCCGGGAAATTTCACCAGTGCATCCAGTTCCTTTTTAAGCTTGTCGGTGGTCATGCCATCGCGCCACTGGTCCTGTGGCTTAAGTTGAATAAACGTCTCTATCATGGTCAGTGGTGCCGGGTCGGTGGCTGTTTCGGCGCGACCAATCTTGCCGAACACGGTTTTTACTTCTGGCACCGTAGCAATCAGTTTGTCAGTCTGTTGCAGAAGCTCACGCGCCTTACCAATGGACAGACCCGGGTAGGTGGTGGGCATGTACATCAGGTCGCCTTCATCCAGACTGGGGATAAACTCACTACCGATCTTGTCCACCGGCCAGAAGCCTGCCAGTGTCAGCACCAATGCAACGACCAGGGCCATTTTAGGAAAGCGCAACACTGTTTTCAGTGCAGGCATGTAGAGCCCAATCAACAGACGATTGACAGGGTTTTTGTGTTCTGGCAGCACCTTGCCGCGAATGAAATAGCCCATCAACACCGGCACCAGCGTCACCGCCAGTGCCGCACTTGCTGCCATGGCATAGGTTTTGGTAAACGCGAGCGGACTGAACATCCGACCTTCCTGCGCTTCCAGCGTGAACACCGGCACGAAGCTGACGGTGATAATCAGCAAACTGAAGAACAGCGCCGGCCCGACTTCCGCCGCCGATTCGGCGACAATCCTCCAGCGGTTTTCCGCCGTCAATGGCGTACGCTCCATGTGCTTGTGCATGTTCTCGATCATCACGATGGCACCATCGATCATCGCGCCGATGGCAATCGCAATACCACCCAGTGACATGATATTGGCATTCAGGCCCTGCCAGTGCATCACAATAAAGGCAGTCAGAATACCCACCGGCAGACTGATAATCGCCACCAGTGACGAACGTATGTGAAACAGAAACACCATGCATACCAGCGCCACCACTGCGAACTCTTCCAGCAACTTGTGCCACAGGTTTTCCACCGCACGCTCGATCAATCCAGATCGATCATAGACGGTGACGATTTCCACGCCCTCAGGTAAACCTGCCTTGAGTTTTTCCAGTTTGTTCTTAACACCATCAATGGTTCTCTGCGCATTCTCACCAAAGCGCATCACCACGATACCGCCAACGGTTTCACCTTCACCATTAAGTTCGGCAATACCGCGACGCATCTGCGGCCCCAGTTCAATCTCTGCCAGATCCTTGAGCAACAAGGGAATACCATTGTCATTCACACCCAGGGGAATGTTGGCCAGGTCGTCAATGCCCTGAATATAACCACTGACCCGTACCATGTACTCGGCTTCCGCCATTTCCACTACCGAAGCACCCATTTCCTGGTTACCGCGCTGGATCGCCATCTGAATATGCGAGAGAGGAACACCGAACGCACGCAGTTTTTCCGGGTTCACTTTCACCTGATACTGCTTGACCATGCCGCCGAGCGCCGAGACTTCGGAAACCCCGGGTACTGTCTGCAGCTCGTATTTCAGGAACCAGTCCTGCAGACTGCGCAGCTGGCTGATGTCATGCTTGCCGGTACGGTCCACCAGTGCGTAGAGATAGACCCAACCCACACCCGTGGCATCCGGCCCCAGTTGTGGCCGGGCACTGGGCGGCAACGTGGGGGCCACCTGTGACAGGTATTCCAGCACCCGCGAACGCGCCCAGTAGGTGTCGGTATTCTCATCGAATATGACGTACACATAGGAATCCCCGAAGAAGGAGTAGCCGCGCACGGTAACCGCACCCGGCACCGACAACATGGCAGTAGTCAGTGGATAGGTAACCTGATCTTCCACCACCTGTGGCGCCTGTCCCGGATAGCTGGTTTTAATAATCACCTGTACATCGGACAGGTCGGGAAGCGCATCCACCGGCGTATTTTTCAGGGAATAAAGACCAACGCCCACCAGCAGCAGGGTGGCCAGCAGCACGAAAAAGCGGTTAGCGATGGACCAGCGGATCAACGACTCAATCATGCTGATGCTCCTGCTGAGGACTGTCGGGGCGCATACCATTAGGGTCGTTTTGCTCCGGCATTAACATCGCATCGTGGTTCATCCCATCACGCTGACTGTGATCCATTTCAGCCGGCATGGCATCGTCAGCTGACTCCTGATCCGGGATATGCACCTGGGTCAGCTGGTAATTTCCGTCACTGTCCCTGCTGATCTGCACATGCAGGCGCATTCCCGCTTTGAGTGCGTCCATGTCCACGCCCTCATCAACAGTAAAGTCCATGGTCATCGCCGGCCACTGCCAGTCTGCTATCGCCTCGTGCTCAAGCGTAACCATGCGATGCCCCGGCATCAGCTCATTGATTTGCGCACCCACCCAGACTGAACGCGGGCCAGCGTCTGCTCCCGCAGCGCTCGATTTTTCGCCTTGCGAGCCACGCGGGGCCATACGCTTGAAGTCCGACGTCTTGCTGGACTCCGAGTCGATCAGGAACTGTGCAGAGGTCACAATGCGTTCCCCCTCGTTGAGGCCCGAGCGGATTTCCACCTGATCCTCACCCACGCGCCCGATCTTTACCGCCAGCGATTTAAATTGACCATCACCCAGCGCCAGCACTACCCGCGACTGGCTGCCGGTACGAATCAATGCTTCGCGTGGTATTAACAGCGCTTTATCCCCCGGCCGGGTTTCAATAATCATCTGCGCGAACATACCCGGCTTCAGAAAAGCATCCGGATTATCAAAATACACACGAACCTGCGCGGTGCGGGTCTTCTCGTTTAACGACGGATAGATATAATTCACCTCTCCCTGCCATTCACGGCCGGGCAGATAATCCAGCCACATGCGCACCTTATCGCCTTCTCTGACCCGATCCACCTGACGCTCGAAGACTTCTCCGATCACCCAGATGTGTTCCAGCTGCCCAATGCTCATCATATTCATGCCAGGCTTAACATACATGCCCTCACGAACCGTGAGATTGTCCACTACCCCCGAACGGGGTGCGGCAACGGTGATGGTCTGATTAACTTTGCGGGTTTTGCGTAAGCGCTCGATATCCGCCCGCGGTACTTGCAGCGACAACAGGCGTTCCACCGCCGCGCTAATTAGCAAAGCATTGCCGCGCTTCAAGGCCAACAGTAATTCCTCCTGGGCATTGACCAGAGTGGGTGAATAGAGTGCGTACAACGGCTTCCCCTGCGTCACCGGATCACCCACCGATTTGACGTAGAGTTTTTCAATCCAGCCTTCCACCCTGGGATGCATGTGAGTCAGGCGGTCTTCATCGTACTGCACATAGCCTACGGTTTTGACATCAAGGTCGAGCCGTCCAGATTCCACCCTGGCGGTGCGAACACCGAGATTGTTGATGACCTCGGGCGAGATTTTAACGGTACCGACTTCATCATTCCCGGCACCGTCCGCATAAACCGGAATCAGGTCCATGCCCATGGGCGATTTGCCGGGTTCATCGCGCTGGTAGTTGGGATCCATAGGTGCCACCCAGTAAAGCGGCTTGCGTTCACCGCCGTTTGCTGTCGCGCCCTGTTCATTTGAGCTGCTCAACAACCAGACAGCGGATGCGCCGAGCAGCGCACCAATAGCCACGCCCAGTATAGTTTTGCTCAATGTATTCATACTTGAATTCCTTTAAAACGTTTCTACCGACTGCGCATCGTCAGGCGATACCTGGGCAAGCAGGTAATTGATCTGAGAAATAATTTTCTGTCGCTCCACGGCGATATCAAGCGCATCAATTTTGGCATTCAACTCGGCAATACGCGCCCTCACAGCTTCAGCGAAGTCGCCGTCGTCATTGTTGTATGCTGTCAGTGATGCGCTTGCCTGCTCCACCATCTGTGGCAGCAGCTGCTCGGTATAAAGTATCTGGCGCTCTTCCAGACGTTCCAGTTGTACACGCGCGGTTTCCAGTTCTGCCATCAACTGGCGGGCAAGCAACTGCTTTTCTGTTTTGATGACTTCGCTTCGGTTAACGGCGGCACTCACTTCCCTGTCCTGCCGGTTAGCGGTGAAAACGGGCAAATCAAACGTCACACCAATAGAAAACAGATCGGCTCTGTCTCGCCCCAGTGGATCACTGTCGCGGTAGCCGTATTGAGCTGTCAGGCCCCATTCGGGTTTGTATTTCTGCTTCGCCAGATCAACGCCGGTTTCCGTTGCGTCGATACGCTGATCCAGTGCGCGCAAAGCGGGATGATGGCGGATTGATTCATATAAATTTTGCGTGCTGGCTGTTTCAGTGGATGGAGATGTCAACGATCTCACAGGAGAGATCGTTGGCAAAACTGGTGCGATGGTTGTTGTGGCAGGCGCTCCAATCCATTCAGACAGACGTTGCTGTGCAGACTGCTGTTTTTGCCTGAGCACTGTCAGGCGATCAGACAGCCGAGTCAGCTCGAGCTGCGCACGGATCACATCATGCTGGCGCACTCGGCCCAGCGCCGATGAATAACTGGCTTCGGTGACGTCCACCAGTTGTTCGAAAAGGACACGATCCTGCTCGATCAGCCGGATAGTTTCCTGTGCCTTATAGGCTTCGAGCCACAACTGGGTGACCGTGGCGGTTACGCGGGCGCGACGGTTCATTCGCAGCAGAGGATGCTGCTCTGCAAGCTGCCGCTTTTGTTGCTGAGTGAGCGACAGGCTGTCACCCCGGGGGAACATCTGTGAGATACCTACCGATAACTGGGTCATGGCTTCCTGGTTGATATCGAAAGTGTCTACCGGAAAATTACCAGCCATCAGACTTATTCGTGGATCAGGTAAAGTCGCTGCAGCGCTCGCCTCATCAGTAAGCGCCTGCTGGGTATACTGGCTACCGCTAAGCCAGGGATCGGCATGCGTGGCTAAAGTGACTGCCTGTTCCAGAGTCAGGACTTCAGGAAGAGATTGTGCAACGGCCACTGCACTGCCCATAGTAAGCAGCGGGGTGAGCGGCAGAATAAAAAACATTGTGATGAAAATTCTCATGGCTGCACTTCCTGTTGATTAAATGGCTGATGTTGCTGAGCCACGCTTTGCACACTAGCAAACACGTCTGTGCGTCCATCTTTTTTTATCAGCAAAACCTGGTAAGGCATAAACTTATCCTGGTACTCCATCCCCGGACTACCAACGGGCATGGACGGCACTGTCAGCCCTATAGCGTCAGCAGGTGGACTAGCCAGAAACTGATGAATATAACGAGCAGGGATATGTCCCTCAAAGATATAACCTTGTGACGACACGGCTGTATGACAAGAACGCTGGTTATTCGCTATTTGATAACGATCCTTGATGGCGTCAAGATTTGCCGGATGCTCGGCACCTGCTTGTAAGCCCTCTGCTTCGATGTGATCTATCCATTTCTTACAACAGCCACAGGCTGGGG
Source organism: Gammaproteobacteria bacterium (assembly GCA_036567985.1). GTDB lineage: Bacteria > Pseudomonadota > Gammaproteobacteria > SZUA-229 > SZUA-229 > SZUA-229. Next base: position 42,529 of record DATCTK010000089.1, read on the forward strand.
TCTTGTAGACCGTAAGCATTTCTGCATCACCGGCAGTTTGTTCAGATGCCTGAAGTGTTTGCGATACACTGTTACAGGCTACAAGCAAGGGGATCAACGCTGGCACCAAACCCGTTAATTTAAACCGATGCATGGTTACCTCCAGAAACATATAGTTTGCATGCTTGAGGGTTCGATAGCAGATTGACAGATTTATTTCTGACAACCACAGACCGGTGTTTAGTTGTCAGCATGCCTAACACACAATGGTTGTAAGTGAACCGTTCAGGCGCATGGTTTATTCGACTACCCACCACAGTTTTGCCTTCAGTATCAGTCATCAGTGCTGCTCATGAGTATTGCTCTCATGCTCGACTTTTCTTGAGTGTAAAAATAACAGTTCACCAATCGCAATCAGCAGCATTGCAATAACAGCGACACCAATAACAAATGGATCGGAATTAAGCTTCACCCAGATAAACCCAGCCAGTACCAGCAAGTTTAAAATAATTGCCGTAAACGGAACCCAACGACTGGCCTGAACATCGTGTAGCAGGTAACGCAATACGCCCCACTGTAATGCCACATCCATTATCAGATAGAAGATAATACCCAGCGCAGCGATGCGGGACAGGTCGAAAAACGCAGTAAGCAGCAGACCCAGCACTACGGTATAAACTAGTGTGTGTTTCTGAACGCTGCCTGGCATACCAAAGTGTCTATGCGGCACCAGCTTCATTTCTGACAACATCGCCAGCATTCTGGACACTGCAAAAATACTGGCAATAATTCCCCCTGCAGTTGCCATCATGGCAATCGCCACTGTGAACCAGACGCCGTACTCGCCAAGCGCAGGTCGAGCAGCTGCCGCCAGTGAATAATCACGGGTCTCAATAATCTCACTAAGGGAAAGATTACCGGCGACGGTAAAGCCGACCAGCATGTAGATAACAACACAGGCAGCGATTGAAATAACAATGGCCCGACCAACATTGCGACGCGGATCGATTATCTCAGATCCACTATTAGTAATAGTAGTAAAACCCTTGAATGCCAGAATACCAAGTGCTGTAGCACCGAGAAAGCTGCCGACGACACCACTGTTTTGCTGGGAGCTGAAATTAACTGTAACACCATCAATCAGACTGACACCCACCAGGCCAAAAACCAGTATGCCGCCGATTTTCAATATACCAATGAAGCCCGCGACTCTCTGGATCGACCGATTACCTAGCAGATTTATAACGAACGCGGTCAGAATAAGCGCCACACCCAGCACCGGCACCATCAGGCCAGACTCATCACCGCCAAATAATTGCATGGTATAGGCACCGAATGTACGGGCTAGAAAACTTTGTGCAATCACCATTGAGAAGTACATTAACAACGCATTGAATGCGGTAGGCAATCGATCACCATAAGCCTTGTAAAGATACATGCCTATGCCACCCGCAGATGGATAAGTGTTAGAAATTTTGATGTAGGAATAAGCGCTAAAAGACACAATTACAGCGGCAGCCAGAAAAGCCAGCGGAAACAACACGCCTGTCATTTCAGCCATCTGACCTGTCAGGGCAAAAATACCGGCGCCAATCATGACCCCGGTACCCAGCATAACTGTACCTGCCAGAGTCAGGCTTCCCTCTGCATAGCTCGTTTTATGATCTTGTTGTTGCGTCATGCTATTCCTTAATTTTCACTTCGATGCAGTGACGACATGAAGACGGATTAAGCAGCTAAAGGTTACTGGCACTCTCACCCAGGTAACCCCGCTGTTGTTTTATGGTTATCTAACATAAGTTTTCTTCAATAACCGATCCTCAATGATGACCAGAATCACCCACATCGCGTACGCTCAGTATCTGGTATTGCGGCGACGATAACTCTGGCAGACGCTGCAAGAAAGCCACCATATTCCAGATGCGCTCATCATCATGGCCCGCACCCCAGGCAGGCATACCTGACGCCTTGATACCGTGCTTGATAATCCAGAAATGCTTCCGCGCTCGCACGCTGACATCCTCCTGATGATTTTCGGTTTGGGTGAGGTCTGGTGGCTGTGGATAAAGTCCCAGGGTAAAGTCGCTCTGAGTCACGCCCGGTTTTAGATGGCAACCAACGCACATATCATTGTAATCTGCACCACCAGCCAACAACCGCTCGGCCGAAGCCAAATCGGTTGGCACCTGAATGTCGCTTGATGCGCGAGCAATGGATCGCTCACGCAAGGTTTCCAGCGCCCAATATGTCAGGTCGTTATGATGATCATCGGCACCCATCGGATAAAAGCCTGAAAAGAGGAACCCCACACCAGTCACCACCGCCACGCTCGCTGCAGCGACAAGACACTTAAAACAGGACAGAATTTTAAAGAACGCCATGTTATCTCCTGAGATATCGCGACCTGTTATTTTTAGTGCTGGTGCCTGGAGAGCTTTGTTGCAGCTGTTTTATCGTCATGCGAGTCCCCCTCGTTCTGACGCATGGCTTTCATACATTTTTTCATCATGGCCTGCGTCAGCGGATCATCCATGTTCATTTTTGAGTGATCCATATCTTCCATCATCGAACAGTCTGGCGCCGATGCCTGCGCCTCTTTCATGTGTTTGTCGGGGGAATGCGCGTGAGCTGACAGAGCAAGCATTAATGCCGGCAGAGCAACGAGATAAGAGCGTATTTGTGGTTTCATGGTGTGTTTCCTAAAAGCTGTTCAAAGCATAAATAAATCAATTACAATCTGCGCCGTACCCCGGCAACAATGGCCGAAACACGACCTGCTGCACTCAGTTATTGCACAGATTAACCTGCCCCCCCTGTCAGGCAGATGACCAATACATTACAAAGATGTCATCCTGGTGTAATCTTGCTGTAGGGAATGTCCCGCTAAACTGATACACACTGTAATAAGCGAGGCATCTATGCGATTACTGCTGGTGGAAGACGAAATTAAAACTGGCGACTACTTGCGACAAGGTCTAACTGAAGCCGGCTTCCAGGCAACCCTGGTTAGAAATGGACTAGATGGTCACCACCTGGCAATGACCGAGTCATTCGATCTGATTGTGCTGGATGTCATGCTGCCCGACGTGGATGGCTGGCGCATAGTGCAGTCACTGAGGGAAGCCGAAAACCAGACACCCGTGTTGTTTCTGACCGCGCGTGACAGCGTGGATGATCGCGTCAAGGGGCTGGAGTTAGGAGCGGATGACTATCTGGTAAAGCCCTTTGCTTTTGCTGAGTTACTGGCGCGAGTGCGCACTCTGTTGCGTCGAGGATCGGCCCCACCTCTGACGGATCAGCTCAGAGTGGCCAACCTCACCCTGGATTTACCCAGGCATCAAGTGACACGCGCCGGCCGGAAAATCAGCCTCAGTCATAAGGAATTCTGCCTACTGGAACTGCTGGTGCGACGTCAGGGTGAAGTGTTGCCACGTTCACTGATCGCCTCTCAGGTGTGGGACATGAATTTTGACTCCGATACCAACGTGATCGACGTCGCCATCCGTCGCCTACGCGCCAAAATTGACGACAACTTCAAACCCAGGCTGATCCATACGGTACGCGGCATGGGTTACAAGCTCGACGCAGAAGCTGACAATGAAAACAACTGAGCGTCACCCACTTTCACTGACCGCCAGGGTGATGATTTTTGTCGCACTGGCCATCGGTATCAGCATGGTGCTGATTGGCCATCTGGTATTGAATGCTGTTGAGCGCCATTTCACCGAACAGGACGCGGACGAGCTGAACGTGATTAACCAGGCTGTGGTGGAGACCTTGCAGAGTATGGATGACCCACTGCAGCAACCAGAAGCTCTGTCTAATGCGGTCTCGGGACACCACGGCGTTTATTTTCAGGTATTGAACAACCGTGACCGGGTTATCTTCAGTACGCCAGGCGCAGACTTCGCACAATCCGCCGCAGGATTATCCGCGGTTCAGAAAATTCACGCTGGAAACGTGAATATCTGGCACACAGATAGAACAACCTACCGGGGCGTCGTCACACAGTTTGTCAGTGGCGATCAGGAATACCGAATTACCACAGCCATCGACATGAACTTTCACCTGCATTTTCTGCAGGAATTTCGCCGCAGCCTGTGGCTTATTATGATACTCACTGGCGGCGTGACTCTGCTGGCAGCATGGTTCGGCGTGCATCAGGGACACGCACCTTTACGAGGTCTATCGGACAAACTGCGTAATATTCAGGCAGATCGTCTACATGTGCGGCTTGACCTCCGCAGCCTGCCCCTGGAGCTACAGGATATGGCCACAGCGTTTAATCAGATGATCGGCCGACTGGAAGACAGCTTCACGCGGCTGTCACATTTTTCCGCTGACATTGCCCACGAACTGCGAACCCCACTGACGAATCTCATCACCCAGACCCAGGTTGCATTGGGTAAAGCAAGAACACTGGACGAGTACCGTGAGCTCCTCTACTCCAATCTGGAGGAACAGGAGCGTCTGGCCAAGATGGTCAATGATATGCTCTGGCTGGCCAAGAACGACCATGGCCTTATCAAACCGGAGCTGGTAGCCCTGGATCTGTCTAGTGAGCTTAAGAAACTGTTCGAGTTTTTTGAAGCGCTAGTAGCGGAAAAGCATATTACCCTGTCCCTGGAAGGACATGCGCCAGCGGTAAGCGGTGATCGCGCGATGATGCGTCGGGCGATCTCAAACCTGCTGTCAAATGCCATCCGTCACACCCCGGCAGGTGAGCAGATACAGGTGCGCCTAAATCTAACAAGCAATAATATGGTGTCGCTGAGCGTGGCCAACCCGGGTGCCGAAATACCCGCAGAGCAGCTGAAACACATATTTGACCGCTTTTACCGTGCAGACCCGTCAAGAACACGCCAGAGTGAGGGTGCTGGACTCGGCTTAGCGATTGTTCGCTCCATTGTTGAGGCACACGGTGGACGTGTCGATGCAAGATCGAATCGACACATCACCACATTCACAATCACGCTGCCCAGCTCAAAAAGTGAAAGTAACTGAATATTAAATTTTGTTCTTGTTAGGCTGACCACATTATCACCACCCGTTATTCTCTGTAAGAATTGTGCAATGTGCAGCCAATCGCAAATAGCACTTATACATCACTTTAAAGACAAGCCACGTAATAAGTTATTGTTTATATTGTAAATATTTGATTATTTTTTGAGGTTCAAGTCCTCTTCTCGGCACCATCACTTCTTAACTCACTGATTCCATTAAAAACAGTAGCTTACGACACTCTTTTGGGTACATTCGTGGGATACACCAGCCGTTTTTTAGAATCACCCTTTGTGAGTAAAAAATCCAGTTTAGCGTTTCATGGCAACTCATCGATTCACGGCATAACGAGTACTTCGCCCTCCACCGGGCAATTGCCTGAGACAGCATTTACTCAGCAGATCAGCCCGGTCACGTGTGGTCGTTGCCTTAGTCACATCAGCAATGCTCTGGTATTTTCAGACATTAATCCCTGGTAGCAAGGCATCTCCTTCAGCTACCAGCAGTCAATTGAGTACTTTTATCTGGCGCGCGCTTAAAACAGTCTGACCAGGCTATTGCCAGAAATCTTTTTATCGATTACACGTTGTATCGACTCTGCCCTCGCCGAATCGCTTTCGTTAATACGGGTAAAAACCCGGCAAGCCGCTGTGTACAGCGAATCGTTACAGACTCCCGTCTGGGCTTATGTTCATTGAGCTGATAATTAAAATCAGGCTAACTGGATGCTTGCCATAGCTACATAACAGCCTGCTAACGGTTGATTTGGGCGATTGGACGATTAACAGCTTTTAATCGACTCATAAGCAAATAAGCGAGCTCTATAAAACCTGTCATTAATTTTATAATCACCAAAAGAGTCAAATATGATCTGAGGCTCAATTATATTGATTCTCCTGTATATTTTAGTTGAAATAGTCCCATTATGGGACTATCATCAACCTTATGAGAATCATCGCCTTATCAACACTGAAGGCTTTTTGGGAAAGACATCCAGAGTATATGGATGCTAAAGAACCAACTTTAGCCTGGTACCGCCATACATTAGCTGCCGACTGGAGTGCACCTGCTGATGTTAAACAGGACTTCAAAAATGCCAGCATCCTTAAAGATGGGCGTGTAGTTTTCAATATTGCGGGGAATAAATATCGTCTGGTCGTGTGGATCAACTATGCCTATCGAGTGACTTACATCCGGTTCATCGGTACCCATGCGCAATATGAAAAATTCGTCAGGAACGAATTTTCATGAGCAGAGCGAGCCCGAAGGGAGAGGCTCATGGACGAGCCGAATACAAAATTGATGTACAAACTATTTAATTGCCGGAGGAAACTATGGACATCAAACCAATTAAAACTGATGCTGACTACCGAGCGGCATTAAAAGACATTGAAGGTCTGATGACAGCAGGTGTTGACACACCTGAAGGGGAAAAGCTCGACGTTATGGCCACCCTCATTGAGGCCTATGAAGCGAAGCATTTTCCAATGGATTTACCCGACCCTGTTGAAGCCATCAAATTTGAGATGGAGCGTAAAGGCTTAACAGTAAAAGACCTTGAGCCCATGATTGGTAAAAGCAATCGTGTGTATGAGATTCTCAACCATAAGCGCTCACTGACGCTGAAAATGATCTGGAAGCTACATAAAGGATTGGGCATTCCTGCGGAGTCGTTGATTAAACCACCGCAAGCGCATGCTTAAACAAAAGCTAAATAGTAAACACTTTAAAAGCATTCGCGAAATAGAGACGCGGCTCGCAGAACTTGAAGACGAGAAGAAACAACTTTTAGACCTTAGAAAGCAACTGCAAGAACCCTCGGCAATTGCACCCGAATCGAGTTCATATTCACCGGAACAAAAGATAGCCATATTCAGAAGCCTGTTTCGCGGACGCACCGACATTTTTGCTAGTCGCTGGGTAAATAAACAAGGTCGTAGTGGTTACTCTGTCGCCTGCAATAATGAGTGGATACAGGGAATCTGCCACAAGCCCCGCGTTAAATGTCAGGATTGTAATCATCGACAATTCACGGAACTTACGGATCAGACAATTTACCGACACTTAGCTGGGCATCAGGTAGTTGGACTCTACCCATTAATGCACGACAACACATGCTTCTTGCTTGCTACAGATTTTGATAAGGGGCAGTGGCAGGAAGAAGTAAAAGCAATGTCAACAGCCTGCCTGGCCTTTGAAATACCACATACAATTGAGATTTCACGCTCAGGCAATGGTGCTCACCTTTGGATATTTTTCAAAGAAAAAGTACCTGCCAAAGAGGCCAGACTACTGGGTTTCGGTCTGCTCGACAAAACCATGGAAATCTATCCAAACCTGTCTTTTGAGTCCTATGATCGCCTATTCCCAAATCAGGATATTTTGCCCGAAGGTGGGTTTGGCAATTTAATCGCACTGCCTCTCCAACGAGAAGCGAGACTTGCAGGCAATAGCACTTTCGTTGATAGCAACCTCAATGTCATTAAAGATCAGTGGCAGCACCTTTCTCAAATTGAACCTCTATCTCATAAAAACCTGAGCAAACTGCTCACCCAGGTTTCACCAACCTCAGAACTTTTCGATGAACAAAAAGTTATCGAGATAAGGCCACCCTGGGAAATAACCGCCAGGGAAAAACCGCTCGAACTGAACAACCTTCCTGAAAAAGTCACAATAACACTCGCAAATCATATTTATTTTGATTTAAGCGAAATCCCGAGCACCTTGGCAGTAAGATTACGACGTCTCGCCAGCTTTTCCAACCCCGTTTTCTTTAAAACCCAGGCACTGCGTTTTTCAACACATGGTATTCCACGATTTATTTCCTGTGCTCGAATAGAGCAAGGCTACCTGTCAGTACCTCGAGGTTGCTTAGATGATGCGCTTAAGCTATTGAGCGAAAATCAGATAGAAGTCCTATTAGACGACAAGCGAGAGTTCGGAGCCAAACTCAAAAACATTAAATCGCAAGTTAAACTCAGAAAGAACCAACAAGCCGCTGTGAAAGCCATGAGCAAACACGACTCAGGTATCCTTCACGCCCCTACAGCGTTTGGAAAAACTGTCACAGCCATTGGCATGATTACCAGGCGAAAAACCAATACATTGATTCTGGTTCACAGTAGACAATTGCTTGATCAATGGAAAGAGCGATTAAAAACATTTCTTCCAGGCATCGACATCGGAGTCATTGGTGGAGGCAAGAAAAAGCCAACTGGTATAATCGACATAGCTACTTATCAAAGCCTCATCAATTAAAATGAAAACTCAGTATCCGGACTTGTGCAAGACTATGGTCATGTAATCGTTGATGAGTGCCACCACGTTTCAGCTCCTCGCTTTGAAATGGTATTGAACGAAGTCAGGGCCAGATACGTACTTGGCCTGACCGCAACACCGGAAAGGCAGGATGGACACCAGAAAATTATATTTATGGCGACTGGCCCCATTCGGTACAAAGTAAAAAACACCCAAAAAGAAAATTTCGAACAACAGGTCATTGTTCATCAACTTTATGATATACCTCCAGGACGGTTAGTCCACTCAGATGAACGTCCAAAAATATCAGATGCTTATCAATGGATCATGGAGAGTGATGCACGCACAGGTCGAATTATTGACGATGTCCTCGTTTGTGTTCAGCAATCCAGACATCCCATAGTGCTGACTGAACGCAGAGAACATGCCGAAACGATTAACACAATTCTACTGGAGAAAGGTATAGACTCAGTCGTCCTTAAAGGTGCTATGCGTGCTGGTGAACGAAAAGCTGTTGAGGATAAATTACCTACTGCTCAAGTTGTGGTTGCTACGGGTAAGTATGTAGGCGAGGGATTTGATCTACCAAGGTTAGACACCTTGTTCCTGGCCATGCCCATTGCCTGGAAAGGATCATTAGCGCAATATGCAGGCCGTATACACCGGGAATCTGATGGCAAAGAATGCGTGACCATACATGATTATGTTGACTGCTCGTTACCCATACTGCAGCGCATGTTCAACAAGCGTGAGAAAATCTATAAAGCGATGGGTTACCAGATTGATTTCAATGAACAGGCATCCTGAAGCGGCCAAAAGTTAAACGAGCTTCTGCTAACTTGTGATAATTTAGACTCCGAACCTCCTGCGTAAGCATTAGCCTGCACGAGCATTTCAATGCACTAGCTGGGGCAGAATAGATTGCCTGTAAGCTGAAACCACGACCTTCCCACCACCAATAACAAGCCACCCATTATTTTGACTGACTTTGTTTGGTGACAATGGTGCAGCTACCCCCCTTAATGCTTCAAAATAATTCTCCTGGTACGAATTGAAACAATTAGCACTTAATATATCACTTGAAACACGAACCATGTAACACGAATCAATTAAAATATGCCTGATTTTTGAAAGGCCCTGGCAAACAATTAAGGTGCTGATGACTCCACCAGGTCTTTAATACACCTCAGCACATCGTCCGAAGTAAATGGCTTATGTAACAGGTTTTCATACAGCTCATCCTGCGCATACTCGGCCTTGATTGTGTCGCTATAACCACTGACCAGCTGGATTTTAATCTGCGGGAATTGCTGTTGCACCTGCCGAGCCAGTTCGTGGCCATCCATTTCCGGCATAATGATGTCACTGAACAGAATATCCACCGGCTGTGTTTCCAGTAATTCAAGCGCATCCCGGCCATTGGCTGCAGTATGTACCTGGTAGCCGCTTTGCGTAAGAATTTCCGCGGTCATTGCACGCAGTGCTGGTTCGTCATCAACCACCAGGATGGATTCGTTTCCACGATAACGATTCTCACCTCCTCGATCCGATGCGATTGCATCAGGATTACCGGCAAGCTGTCGCGGCAGGTACAATGCAATTCGGGTGCCTTCCCCGGGTGTTGAGTCCACGGTTATAAAACCACCATTGGTTTGCACCAGGCCATACACCTGGCTCAAGCCCAGTCCCGCACCGAAATTGCCTTTGGAGGTAAAGAACGGATCAAAAATCTTTTCCTGCACGTCCTTGCTCATACCAATGCCGGTATCGGTAAAGCTGATCATCACATATTCACCCGATTCAGCCTGGGCATATTCACGACTGCCCCTGGACACCGAGACATTTCCTGTTGCAATGGTCAGCTCGCCCCTGTTTTCTATGGCATGCATGGCGTTGATACTGATATTAACGATTGCATCTTCCAGGTCCCCTGCATTAATCCACACCGGCCAGAGATCTTCCTGTAACTGGTATTGCAGGTTAATGCGTACGGTGAGTACTTTTTCCAGCATATCCTGTCGATCAAGTAACAACACATTGATATTCAGGGTTTCGTTTTCAGTTTGCTGTGGCCGTGAGAATGACAGCAGTTTTCGTGTCAGGCTGGCGCCACGTTCACCGGCATGATGAATTTCATTGATATATTTCTGTAATTTATCATCCTCTGCCAGCGAATCCTGAATCAGCTCGCTGTAACCGAGAATAACCCCCAGCATATTATTAAAGTCGTGTGCGATGCCACCGGTGAGTTTACCCAGTGCATCCATTTTCTGTGTGCGTCGCAGGGTTTCTTCATGCTGTTTGCGTTCGGTAATATCAATTGAAATACCGCAAACCGCATAGATATTGCCCGCCTCATCCGTTAACGGGAACCTGGTGCTGGCGTAGGTATGCAGGCCATCTTCCTGCAGTGCAGTTTCTTCCACTTGCAGCACACTGCCACTTGAGAAAACCGCAAGATCATTTTTACGCGCTTCCTCTGCAACGTCTCGCGCAAACACGTCATATAAATTTTTTCCGATGATATCCTCAGGCTGCATATTAAATGAACGCAGAAGCTGCTGGTTAACATAGCTGAAATCCCCCTGACGGTCCTTTACATAAATAACGGCCGGTGAGTTATCCATAATCGAGCGCAACAGTCGTTCACTTTGTGCTGCACTCTGTCGTAAACGGTATTTTTCCGTAACATCATTGAATATCAGCACCATACCGAGAATTTCATTATCCTGATTACGAATTGGCGCGGCGGAATCCGATATATGATACTGCGCACCATCACGGGAAATCAGTGTGGTGTTATTGCTCAGAAAAACTGTCCTGCCGGTTTTAATCACCTTATCAATCGGGTTCTCAATTATCTGTTGCGTTTCCGCATTGATAATTTTAAAAATATCGGTAATCGGTTTACCTGTCGCCTCATGCAGCGGCCAGCCGGTGATTGTTTGCGCTACCGGGTTCATGCGTGTTACCCGCCCGCTGGCATCAGTGGCAATCACCGCGTCACCGATACTGTCCAGGGTTACCCGCAGGTCTTCTTCCTGCTGCGCCAGTTCGCGATGCTGATCCCGTAGCTGTTCGGTGAGATCGGTCAGGTTACGGTTCTGGTTCTGTAAACGCGCAGCCATGGTGTCAAAACCGCTTGATATTTTACTGAACTCATCTGCCCCTGGCAGCTGTATACGCGCATCGTAATTACCGTTGGAAAATGCATTAATACCCTTAATAATCGACTTGATACGGTTACGCATACTGAAATACAGCAACAGGAAACCCGCCAGCAGAATGCCGAAGTGAATCAATGTGATCTGGATAATTTCCTGTTGCTGCCGGTAGTAGAGTTCGCTTAATGTATGCTGCAAATTGTAGCTGGAAAACAGATAGGCATTGACGTAATCACCTTTACCCGGCGCGTGGGTGACATTATCCAGTGGATAAAGCCCAATAATCATCTCAGCATCATGGTTAATATCTATCGACCCCAGATAACCCGCACCATCCCTCTCGACTATCAACTGCTGCACGTCTGGCAAACCATTGACTGACACATCACGGTATTCGATTGAAGATGAATACTGAATCACGCCATGTTCATCGATAATGGCGATCAGTTCCATGGTGGGGTCACTGCTGATTCGTGAAACTTCGCGGTGGATGGCATTGAAATCACCACGCAAATTAAAATCATTTACCGTGCCCTGCAATTGCACCATGCGTTGCCTTACCCGGCTGAGCTCGGATTTTTTTACGTCCTCGATCTGTTTCTGAAACACCATGGCATAGGTGTAATAGGACACACTGGCACTGGTTATCAGGGCGATAACCATAAACCAGATAAGTATGGGAAAGCGTGAGAAAAAATTCATTCAGGTATATAACGACTGGTAAGACGGCCCTGCAATGAAGGTGTTTTTTTAATCAGCTCGAGTTCATTAAGGATCTCGATCATGCGCTGTTGCTGTTGCAACAACGGACTGTTCTGACTATCGAGCAGGCGGCGGTTGTCATCTTTAGTAGAAAACTTCAGCAGTTTGAGACTGGCAATATAGTCCTCCACCGTGGTGTCAAAGCGTTTGAGTGAATAAGCCGCGCTCTTCTGCGGATTTTCTGCCTGATTGTCCAGCGCCCTGAACCAGGCCTCAACCAGCTGCTTCACCGTATCCGGGTATTGCTCAGAATAACTTCTGCGCACCACCAGCACATCGATAATTTCATCAGGGATAAGGGTTGAGTTAAAAATTTCCTGCTTGCCAGATTTCACCAGCTGGGTACGATACGGGTCGAATGATACCGCCGCAACAATCTTGCCACTGGCAAAACTGCTGGCCTGCTCCATCGCATTGGTGGAAACAATCTGGATATCATCTACCTTCATATCATGCAGTTCGAGTGCACGCTTTAATACAAACATGCCCACCGCGCTGCTCTCCACCGCCACCGGTTTGCCTCGAAGGTCTTCAACTCGCTCAATACCCGGGTTGGCCAGAATCACATCACCACCGTATGACATATCCATAATCAGGATAACATCCAGGTCAGTACCCTCGGAGAGCAGTTGCAGGGTTTCATCGAGAGTAAAGGCGGCGGCGTGCAGATTGTGATTTTTAAACGCCAGTATGGTATCGGTGTTCGACAGGTAGTCGATAATCTTGATCGGCTGCCCCTGATAGTAGCCCAGCTTATCCGCCAGGTATAAGGGCTCATAACCGGGCCATAATACGGCGCCCACGCGCAGGGTTTCCTGCGGACGATCCACACAGGCTGAAAGCAGTAATCCAAAGCTGAGTAACACGAAACCAAAACGCTTAAACATCATTATTTAATGGGCAATGTCACGTTCATCACCCTCAATCCTGTCCACCACTGGGGCAAATATGCCACACAAACTGTAAGGAAACAATTCGGGTAGCCTTGTCCACACTGCCACGAGCCGCATTAGCGCCTGGTAATATTTATATTGTAAGGCGTTTATTATTATGTCATTAATAAATAGACTGATCGACAGGACTTATCAAGCTAAATCAGGCACTTACAGTATAAAACATCTGGATTAACGTTCTTAAAGGTAAGCACACAATAAAACAGCACGCCTCAGACGCCGTAAGCTAATCTCGCAAGCCCGTGCCATAATAAACTGATAACCCGGCATAATTGCAGGAATTCACTCACAGCGGTAGATCAGTCAACAGCCATGTTTCGCATCAGCCTGTCCATTTTTTCACTGCTCTTCAGCACCGGCATTCTGCTGCTGGGCATCAGCCTGCAGAGCACCCTGCTGGGCTTGCGCGCGGGGCTGGAAAACTATTCCATGACGGTTACCGGCATTGTCATGTCATCCTACTTTGTCGGCTTTGCCCTGGGCAGTTATTACAATCCAAATATCATTCGGCGTTTCGGCCATATACGCACCTATGCCGCACTTGCTGCCCTCGCTTCAGCCGCGGCAATTGCCCATGCACTCTACACCGAGCCCTGGTTCTGGACACTTCTGCGCATTATCTCCGGCTTCTGCGTGGTGGGTATGTATATGATTATTGAAAGCTGGCTCAACTCACTGGCCAGCAACGCCATGCGCGGTAAGTTTTTTGGCCTGTATATGATTATTACCCTGCTTGCGATGGCCATAGGGCAACATCTGCTGCGACTGGGTGAAGTGATCAGCTTCGAACTGTTTGCCATCACCACCATATTGATCACACTTGCACTGGTGCCGGTGGTATTAACCCGTTTACGCGAACCGGAGATCAGCCAGCCGAAACAGTTCGGCCTGTTGCAGCTGTATACCATCTCGCCACTGGGGGTAGTGGGCACCCTGTCGGCGGGACTGATTACCGGTTCCTTCTGGGGCATGGGCGCGGTTTATGCGGCGCAGATCGGGCTAGATGCGAACGGTGTTGCCTGGCTGATGAGCGCGATTATTCTCGGTGGCGCACTTTTGCAATGGCCGCTGGGCCTGCTCTCCGACATGATTGACCGGCGAACGGTAATACAGGTTTGTGCATTCAGCGGAGTCGGGCTGGCCCTGCTCAACAGTATTATCAGTATCGAGTCCAGCCTGCTGTTTTACACCGTGTCATTTCTGTTCGGGGGATTTGTATTTATTTTTTACGGCCTGTGCGCCGCCCATGTGCATGACCAGATAGATGCGGATCACAGCCTTGAAGCGGCGCAGGGTTTATTGCAGCTGTATGGCATAGGCGCGATTATTGGCCCCTTGCTGACCGCGCTGTCTTTCAACGCCTTCGGTTCACGTGGCATGCTGTTTTTATTTGCGCTGATTATGTTCGGTCTCGGCCTGTTTACCCTGCTGCGTATGCATCAGGCCAGTGCACCGGCGCCGGAAGAACAGACCAGCTTTGTGCCTTTAGCCAGAACTTCGCCGGTGGCGCTTGAAATGAGCCCGATTAATGAAACGAGTGAAACGGATGCGACTGAAGAAGACTCGGCCGATAAAAAATAAGCTGACACAGTTCATTCAGCCGTCTGGCGCGGAGTTATACGGGTATCAGGTGGATCCGCTACGCTTGATCCACCCTACGGGGATGCTGTTTTTTACATAACAGAATCAAACGAAATAGAACCTGCAATTGTCGTAATTAAAGATAATGTAATTTGAAAAGTTGTTTCTCGTATGGTGGATCAAGCGAAGCGGATCCACCGTTGCCCCACAATATCGCATTTATTAAAGCGTGGTGACTTTATAAAGCCACCCGTTCATCCATACACTCATAGGAGCCGGTTTCAAACTCACGGCACACCAGCGGGCGCTGCGAATAAATACTGCACAGCATGGTGTTTCTATCCAGTGCAGAACACCAGCCGTCTTCACCCCGGCGCATGGTCATGCCGCCCCACTGATCAATCTGGATAAATTGTTCGGGCACGCCGGTATCACTCAGCAGTAATACTTCCAGTTTACAGCAGCAGGCTTTGCAGTTACTGCAGCTGATCTGATCTTCTGGTAGAGCTTGAGAGCTGTGTGTCATAGAACCTTCAAAAATTCCGCGGTTAAACTTTGTAGTCGTTGGTCGCTGGTCTTTCGTCTTTCGTCTTTCGTCTTTCGTCATTCGTCATTCGTCATTCGTCAGACGATCGACTAAAGACAAACGACTAGCGACTTTCCGCGCGTTTCTCGCGGAATACCCATAAAAAAGGCCAGACAGTGATGTCCGGCCTTTCTGGCAGCTGATTATAAACCCGCTGCCGATTTTCCCGGCCAGTTTAGTGGTCGGGCTTTCAAACGGTAATTAAACCGCCTGAATGTTCTCTGCCTGAGGGCCTTTCTGACCCTGGGTTACATTGAACTGTACTTTCTGGCCTTCATTCAGTGTTTTGAAACCTGAGCCGGTAATTGCACTGAAATGTGCAAATACATCCGGGCCTGATTCCTGTTCAATAAAACCAAAACCTTTTGCTTCGTTAAACCATTTTACGGTGCCATTTGTAATAGACATAATGTTATCCTGTTTGATATTTTTAAATGTGCCGGATGAAAAATTCATCGGCAGCTGTGGCCGGAATGTTGTGCTAGTAGATATGAAAAAACAGGACGAGTTACGTTGATGTGACATCGAAATGGTGTTGCATAAATAGAAGTGTTACTTTCAAGCTGTGGTCATTGTACACCTGTTTTACAGCAATAGGTGATTTATTATGACTGTTTGCATTTATTTACGTTTATTTGTAAGCAGCCCTGCTACGGTCGGGTGCTTTCGCAGCAGAACTTTAGTCAGCCAAACACGGCCTAATAAAGATAATTAAGCCATATCACCACCAATACGGACAAATTAGCCCCATGTTTAAACAAATCACACAAACCATTAGCCAGCCGCTGGCCTGTATAGCCGGCAGTAGTCTTTACTGGCTGGCCCTGGCGGCGTTCAGCCTGTTAAACCTGATTATTGCACTGTATTACCAGTATGCACTGAACGAATGGCCCTGCGTGCTGTGTATCCATATTCGCCTGTGGTTCTCTCTGCTGCTGGTACTTGGTATTGTCGGCTTTTTCCTGCGCCGGCATCCCTGGCCCCGGCTGCTGAGCCACCTGGCCAGCCTGCTGGTGGCGGTGGGTCTGGGGGAGCGCAGCTATATGCTGCTGGGCACGGAAAAGGGTTTTGTATTTTCAGACTGCGGTTTTGATGCGGGCCTGCCCGGCTGGCTGGCACTGGAAGACTGGCTGCCCTGGCTGTACCGGGTAGAAACCTCCTGCGGTTACACCCCGGAGCTACTACTGGGTATTACCATGGCAGAGGCATTAATGGTGTTGTCTGTGGGCCTGGTGTTATTGACGCTGGGCATGAGCATAGCGACTGCAATGACTCTGCTTAAGCAGAATCCGCATAGATAGGCCATTAACCCAACAATGCGCTTTATACATATGGGCTAAATTCGGTATATTACTGCTTAACCTGCATAATTTTTTAAGGATCATATATGAGTAACGAGATTACAGAAAACCTGAAGCAGCAATCCACCTGGATGCGTGGTTTGTATATGCTGCTGTTCGCCGTGCTTTACAGCCTGGCAGAGTTTGTACTGATTGCGGTGGTGGTATTGCAGTTCCTGCTGAAACTGTTTACCGGCGAAACCAACCCGCGGCTGCTCAAGCTGGGACAGAGCCTGGCAAGCTATATTTACCAGATTATCGAGTTCCTCACCTTTAACAGTGACTACCAGCCCTATCCATTCGGTGCATGGCCGAAAAAGCAGCCCGCATCACTCAAACACAAGCCCCAGGATATTGATGACACCGATAATGCCGGTGTCTGATTCTGGCCGTACACTTTAGACCAGTAAGACGGGATCATTTTATGTACGCCGGAGAACGCTTTAACAGCATCAGTCACCTGGTAGGTGCCGTCGCCGCACTTGCCGGTGCCGTGGTACTGGTGGTGTATGCATCGATGCAGGGGGATCCCTGGAAAATTGTCAGCTTCAGTATTTACGGCACCACACTGTTTATGCTGTATCTGTTTTCGGTGCTCTATCACAGCCTGAACGGCGAGGTGAAAAAGTTTTTTCGCCGGCTGGATCACCTGGCCATCTACCTGCTTATCGCCGGCACCTACACGCCTTTTACCCTGGTAACCCTCAACGGCATCTGGGGCTGGTGGATTTTCGGCGCAGTCTGGGGGCTGGCATTGCTCGGTATGTTGCTGGAGTTTGTGCCACAAAAACGTCGTATTCTGCCGGTGATTATCTACCTGGTGATGGGCTGGATTTGCCTGGTTGCACTTGAACCGTTGCTGCAGACCCTGCCCATGGTGGGCTTCTGGTGGCTGCTGGCCGGTGGGCTATTCTATACCGTGGGCATAGTTTTTTACGCGCTGGACAAGCGACTTAAGCACGCGCACGGCATCTGGCACCTGTTTGTTCTGGCGGGCAGTGTCTGCCATTATTTCTGCGTACTGCTGTATGTCTAGGCACTTCCCCTGAACTCGAAACAATCATCTTCAGCGCAGGAAAAAAGGCCCTGAGGCACTACACTCATAAAAAGATAAATGACCAGGTAAACCCATGAAACTGATAGAAGTCATTGCCAACGAAGAAACAACTGAAACCGTATCCGACATTGCCAAACGTAATGCCGCACTGGATTTCAGGCTGGCACAAAAACTGGACGATGGACGCCAGGCGATGCGCATTTTATTACAGGATGAAAATGTGCAAGCCACGCTGGATGGTCTGCAGGCGATAATCAGCAGTCAGCCCAAAGCCCGACTGATCGTGTTTCCGGTGGAAGCCGCCCTGCCACTGCCCAATAAAACCACAACAGCGAAAAAATCTGCCAGCGCCACCTCCAGAGAGGCGCTGTATGATGCAGTCTCCAAAAATGCCGTACTGGATTCGAATTTTATCGTGCTGGTGATCCTCTCCACCCTGGTGGCGGCGATTGGACTGATCAAGGACAATGTCGCAGTGGTCATCGGCGCAATGGTCATTGCACCCTTACTGGGGCCAAACCTGGCGCTGGCACTGGGCACAGCGCTGGGGGATCTGCAGCTGATTCGCAAATCGATTGTCACCAACCTGGCGGGCATGGCACTTACCGTGGTGCTGTCGATTATCCTCGGTGTACTCTGGCCGTTTGCCATCCACAGTCACGAACTGATGTCGCGCACCGATGTGGGGCTCGACTCACTGGCGCTGGCGCTGGCCTCGGGCGCAGCAGCAGCGCTGTCGCTCAGCACCGGTCTGTCCAGTGTACTGGTGGGAGTGATGGTGGCGGTAGCCCTGTTACCCCCGGCGGCCACCTTCGGCCTGATGCTGGGTCATGGCGAGGTGCAACTGGCGCTGGGCGCGCTGTTACTGCTAGCCGCCAACGTGGTGTGCGTTAACCTGGCCACCAAGGTGGTGTTTATGGTCAAGGGCATCAGCCCGCGCACCTGGTTTATGAAAGAAAAAGCGCGGCGCCGCATGTATATTTATATTGCCCTGTGGCTGTTCAGCCTGCTGGTGCTGGCGGTGGTGATTTATCTGCGTGGCAATATGCAGGGCTAAATTCCCTGCAGAACTGAACCGCCTTGTGAAAATTGATTTATGTGGATGTTTGAAGTTTTCTGGCCGTTCAATTTGCATTAGTCAAGGATCCATCGGATCTTGTGCAGCATGGCTTGCTCTATAGCATTCTTGACAATCAACTCAACTGTCTTATCTAAGGAAGCTCTGAATAATTCATCCATGAATTATCAGAGCAAAAACAAATCAAAATGCGATTTCGATTTGTTTTTAATTTTCAATAACTTAACAGTTATTGAAAATGGCGGCACATCCCTGTGCCGCGGAACCTCTGAGTTTTTCAGAGGTTCCCTAAATTTTCCTTCACGATATTTTTAACTGTGCTTTTTCGCCTTTCTGGCGACTCACTTCTTTTTCTGCAGCAAAAAAGAAGTAAGCAAGAAAATGCCGTTCCCGGTCACTTGCCCGCAAAAGGCGGCGGGTTCCCGAAAATGCTGTGAGACGGTATTTTGTTTTGGATAAGCTTATTGATTGAACTGTCTTCGTTGCCGGGTCGTGCTGGAGTGCCATCCAGGCACATCATCACTCAAAATCACGTCCTGTGATTTTGCCCCTGCGTAGAAAGCATTTTCGGCAAGTGACAGGGAAGTTTGTCGCAAGACCTTCGTTTGAAAAGCAATTTGACCGTTCGGTATGGAGCTGTTTCCCCTTCGCACAAGCTGATGAGCGAGTGATTTTTGTGGAGGCTGTATTCCGGACGTCCTGCCCTTCACCCTTCGGGCCAGGGATGGCTTTCGTAAAGAAGTAAGTCGCCAGAAAGACGAAATAGCACGATCCCGAATCTCATCAAGGCAAACTATAAAACATGACATTAATGCTGATACTGAGAAATACGCACTTACCTGGAAAAGCTACCAAACCAGAAATCAATACTCTTGTTAAGGAACTCGTCAAAACGCATGTAATGGGAACCGTCGCAGGAAAAATTCAGACCCACCATGCCATTAATTACATTCAGTGAACCGGCACGCAGATAGATATTTTCATCGGCAAAGCGAAGCTCACGAAATATTTCAAACACCGGCATCACCATATCTTCCGGCACGATAGCCCGTTCATGATAAGGATGACGCGGATATGCCAGGCAAATTTCTGGATCAATAATCTCGTCAATATTGAGAATACGGTAACTGAAGGGGTCATCTACCATCCAGACAGTGGCGCGGCTGCTGGAGAAATGCAGCTTGCCATGAAAAACACCGTGTTCTGTCATCAGCTCTGTCATAATCGGCAGCACTTCATCCAGGTGCTTGTCCATCTGGCTATCTGCGCGCTGCTGGTTGAACACCACACTGCGAATTGCCGGATCGCCTTTTACCTGGCGCCAGTTATCCGGCTCGCGATACCGCTCCTTGATTCCCGGCAGTTCACGCAGGTCGAAATCGGCACCAAGAAACCCGACCCGCTTGCCCTGCTCGCTGCGTATCACCTGAATCGCGGTAAGGGATGGCCGTTTTTTATTGCGGCTGATATAGGCATCGGATAATTTAAAGTCGGTGCTGCCGATAATACCCACCATATACGGCCGATCCATACGGTCACGACCGAAATGCGCGGCATCGTGGCCATCAGCAATAATATTATCGGTAATCTGTACACCGTTGGCATCCAGCACATAGAGGTGTTTACAGTAGGAAAATTGCGGCAATGCCTCGGACAACAATGCCTGTAACTCCTGTTTGTTCCCTAACAGCGGCGCGCAGCTGGCCGCCAGGTTGAACATCTGCTCACCCAGCATGGCGGTTAAAGCCTCACGCTGTGCACGGATGGCGACTTTAAGACTATCAGTCATAGGGTTCCTTCAACTTTGCAATACGGGGTTGCCTTTAATGATACCAGTATACGCGTGAGCAACAAGTTGAAAGCTGCGCGAATATGCAATGTATCACGCAAGAGTCACGCTAACAGCAAATGACAGCAAATATTATATGAAAATCCAGTTGATAGCTGCTGCACAGACCCGCAGCGATTAACGCCTGACACTGGCAGTCGGGAACTTAATGAGTAACTTAAAGGCTATTAATGATTACTGGAGAAGTTATTCATTATGTACAGTGTTTCTGCACGAATCAGGCTGAGCGGTAACGGCGTTTCCAGTTGCAGACCTGCATAACCTTCATCAATGCGCACCACCTGACCACTGAGGTCAAACTCCTTGCCATCGGGAAATGCAATGACCGCACGAATGCTGTCCTTAACCATAAACGCGGGGTCTTCGTCGATTCTGACTTTCATACCATATTCAGATACGTCTTCGATTTCATACTGGTCGATATCCACCACCAGGGATGGGCGATATGCTTGCGGATAGGCGAGTCGAAAATACTCGCGCTGATTGTAATCGTTCATGATTTACCCTGTGACTCTTTTTATAATTTTTGTGTTTATTCATTTGTTTTTTTATGTTCTTTAATCCGTTGATTAATGAACATTGCAGCCTGTTTATATGCCGCATCAGGCCTGAAATCATCAGTGCCTGCCCCTGAAAAAACGCCTGCCTACAATAACCTGGCCAATAATACCCGTGACGTTTTTTACGACTTATTATCCCTTAAAAACAAACGCTTGCACCATTACCCGAACGGGTTAAAATCAGCCTCCACAACAAATAATATGCTTTTTATAGCGAGTTCAGCCACAGATTGCCAGGCATTTTTTCAAGCATAAACATTAATAATGGCCTGAATATTAAAAATCTCGTTTAAATACCCTGTTTTATACGTTTACGCCCACAGGCCTATTGCAAACGCTTTAACTCATACTGTTTCATTAACAGAAACACCGCAGGCAACACCACCAGTGTTAGCAGTGTGGCACTGACCATGCCCCCCACCATGGGCGCGGCGATACGCCGCATCACCTCGGAGCCGGTACCACTGCCCAGCATAATCGGCAGCAGACCGGCAATGGTGGCAAACACCGTCATCAGTATGGGGCGCACCCGTAGCAGCGCACCGTCAATCACCGCTTCGCGCAGCTCCTGCAGACTGACCTCACGTTTTTGCTGTATCGCCAGTTGCTGTTTTTCAGCATAAGCCTGGTTCAGGTACACCAGCATCACCACACCGATTTCAACCGCGGTGCCCGCCAGTGCGATAAAGCCCACGCCCACCGCCACCGACAGGTTATAGCCCAGTAGATACAGCAGCCAGAAACCACCCGCCAGAGCCAGCGGCAGGGTTCCCATAATCAGTGCCACCTCAGAAACATTTCTGAAGTTCATATACAGTAACAACAGGATGATACCCAGGGTCACCGGCACCACCGCCGATAAGCGCTGTTTGGCGCGGAGCATATACTCATACTGCCCCGACCAGGCAATCGAATAACCCGCCGGCAGTTCCAGCTGCTCAGCTACCACGCGCTGCGCGTTGGCCACGTAGCTTCCCAGGTCACGGTCGCGGATATCCACAAACACCCAGCCATTGGGGCGGGCATTTTCACTTTTGATCATCGCGGGCCCCATCTCCAGCTGGATGCTGGCGACACTGCCCAGCGCAATGCTGGCGCCATCGGGGGTCACCACCGGCAGGTTTTCCAGCTTCTGCAATGAGTCCCGCAGATCACGGGGGTAGCGTATATTGACCGGATAGCGCTCCAGCCCTTCCACCGACTCGGTGATATTCATGCCCCCCAGTGCACTGCCGATCACATCGTGGACATCGGCTATGTTCAGGCCGAAGCGTGCGGCGGCGCGACGGTCCACATCCATGGTGATATAGCGTCCTGCCGCCACCCGTTCTGCATAGGCAGAGGCCGTACCCGGCACCTGTTTAATCAGTTCTTCCAGGCGCTTGCCAATGTCCTGTATCACCGCCAGATCCGGCCCCGCAATTTTGATACCCACCGGCGTCTTTATACCGGTTGCGAGCATATCGATACGGGTTTTGATCGGCATCACCCAGGCATTGGTGAGGCCGGGAAAACGAATCAGCTGATTCAGTTCCTGTTTGAGCTTTTCCGTGGTCATACCCTCACGCCACTCGCTTTTCGGCTTGAGCTGTACCGTGGTTTCAATCATGGTCAGTGGTGCAGGGTCAGTCGCGGTATCGGCGCGACCGATCTTGCCGAATACGGTTTTGACTTCCGGCACGGTTTTAATCAGCTTGTCGGTCTGCTGCAATAGTTCCTGCGCTTTACCGATAGAGAGCCCGGGATAGGTGGTGGGCATATACATTAAATCGCCCTCGTCCATATCCGGCATAAACTCCGAACCCAGCTGGGATAATGGCCACAGGGAAACAAGCACAAACAAGGCCGCTAGCAATGTGACGCTGACAGGCGCACGCAACACCAGATTAATAAACGGTGCATAAATGGCTTTTAACAGCCGGTTTATCGGGTTTTTATGTTCAGCGATAATTCTGCCACGAATAAAATAGCCCATGAGCACCGGCACCAGGGTGATTGCCAGACCAGCCGCGGCTGCCATGGCAAAGGTTTTGGTATAGGCCAGCGGCGCAAATAGTTTTCCTTCCTGTGCCTCCAGGGTAAACACCGGCATAAAACTCAGGGTAATAATCATCAACGAATAGAAAATCGGTTTACCCACTTCGCTGGCGGAGTCCGCCACCAGTTGCCAGCGCTGTTTGCTGCTGAGCTGGCCGTGCTTTTCTGTGGCCCGTTCAATATGCTTGTGCATATTTTCGATCATCACAATCGCCGCATCCACCATTACACCCACCGCGATGGCAATACCCCCCAGCGACATGATATTGGCATTCATCTGCTGCGTGTGCATGATAATAAACGCACTGAGAATACCCAGTGGCAATGACAACACCAGCACCAGTGAACTGCGGAAATGAAACAGAAATACCGCGCAGATCAACGCGACAATTATAAATTCTTCCAGCAACTTGCTGCTTAAATTATCCACCGCCCGTTCGATTAACTGCGAACGGTTATAGGTTTCGATGATCTCCACCCCATCGGGCAGGCTTTTTTTCAGGCTTTGCAGTTTTTCTTTTACATTGGCGATAGTCTGTAAGGCATTTTCACCGTAACGCATCACCACCACTGCACCGGCTACTTCACCTTCGCCATCCAGTTCGGCAATACCGCGACGCATTTGCGGCCCCACTCGAATATGCGCCACATCCTTTAGCAGCAGCGGCGAACCGGCGTGATTGATTCCCAGCGGAATCTGTTGCAGGTCGTCAATCGACTGAATATAACCGGTGGCGCGCACCATATATTCCGCTTCCGCCATTTCGATCACCGAACCACCGGTTTCCTGGTTAGCGGACTTGATCGCATTTTTAATTCGTCCGATCGTGAGGCCATAGGCACGCAGTGCATTGGGCTGCAATACCACCTGGTACTGTTTAACCATGCCACCGATGCTGGCCACTTCCGCCACGCCGGGTACGGCCTGCAATTCAAATTTCAGAAACCAGTCCTGCAATGATCGCAGCTGGGCCAAATCATGTTTGCCAGTCCGATCCACCAGTGCATATTCATACACCCAGCCCACACCGGTGGCATCCGGCCCCAGGCTGGACCGCGCACCTTCAGGGAAACCGCTGGTGACCTGGCTCAGGTATTCCAGTACACGGGAACGTGCCCAGTAGGGATCTGTGCCGTCTTCGAAAATCACATACACATAGGAATCACCAAAAAAGGAATAGCCGCGCACATTGGTGGCTTTGGGTACAGATAACATGGAGCTGGTGAGTGGATAGGTGATCTGGTCTTCCACTACCCGCGGCGCCTGCCCCGGGTAGCTGGTTTTTATAATCACCTGCACATCGGATAAATCGGGAATCGCATCCAGCGGCGTGTTTTTAACTGAATAGATGCCCCAGCCGGTGAGCATAATCGCCAGCAATATCACGATCAGGCGGTTTTTAATCGACCAGTCAATGATCGCGGCAATCATTGTGCTGTCTCCTGCGCCTGCTCATTCTGCTTTTGTTCAGTCGGAGCCTGCATGCGGTTTAAACTGGCCTTGAGCCCGGCTTCTGAATCGATCAGAAACTGCGCCGAGGTCACCACGCGTTCGCCTTCGCGCACACCGGATTTAATCTCGATCCATTCACCGGATTCCAGCCCGGTCACCACCTGCCGCGCCTGGTAACGCCCTTCATCGGTTTTAATAATCAGCCGTTGCTGATTGCCACTGCGGATCACCGCTTCACGGGGCACACTCAATACATTGTCTAGTGCACCGGCATAGATCACCACATTGGCGTACATATTGGGCTTGAGTTGTTCCTCGGGGTTAGCAAACTGCAGTCGCACCTGCAGACTGCGGGTTGCCTGGTTCAATACCGGGTAAATATGATCAACGCTGCCCTGCCAGATTTTTCCCGGCTGATACAGCAGGCTGACTTCCGCGCTCTGCTGTTTCTGCACCCAGTCACTCTGCCCTTCAAACACATCCGCCAGCACCCAGACACTGGACAGGTCCGCCAGCGTCATCACCTGGGTCTGCGGCTGCAGGTACATACCTTCACGCACATTCAACATGGTGACCACACCGTCCTGCGGTGCATGGATACTGATGGTTTGCGGCACCCGGCGTGTGGATGAAAGCTGTTTTATCTGTGATTCACTCACACCCAGCGCGCGCAGTTTTCCCTGCGCGGCGTCAGTTAATCGCTGATTGCTGGAGCGCAATGTCTGCACATATTCCGCCATGGCATTTACCAGTTCCGGCGAATAGACATCGAACAATCGCTGACCTTTTTTAACCCGGTCACCTTCGATATTCACCGCGAGGTTTTCAATCCAGCCATCCACGCGTAAATGAATATGACTCACCCTGGATTCATCCAGTGTCACATAACCCACGGTGCTGATTTTGCGCCACAATTTTCCCGACTCGACTAGCTGGGTACGCACGCCAAGGTTGTGTTCCACTTCAGGTGAAATACGCACCCCGTCAGCTGTGGCTGTATTGTCTTCTGCATACACCGGCACCAGGTCCATGCCCATGGGCGACTTGCCCGGCTGGTCACGGCGGTAACTGTCATCCATGGGCGCGACCCAGTAGAGAATTTGCTTTTCTGTCGATGCTTTATCGCTGTGTTCAGGCTCATTCATATCTGATTCAATCGGCACCAGGCCCATGCCGCAAATGGGACAATTACCCGGCTCGTCTCGAATCACATCCGGGTGCATCGGACACTGGTAATCCGCATCCAGGTGTTTTGCACTGTGCTCCAGTGCAGATTCGTTTTCCAGGGTGCTTGCCGATTTTGAGAATAACCAGCTCACTGTAAAGCCTGCGGCAATTAACAGCAGAATCAGCAGCAAAATCAAAACCAGCCGACTCTGTTTATTAAAACGGTGAATCCCCTGTTTATCAGTAGCAGCCATAGCACACCTCCGTTAAACACAGCAGGCATAAACTCGACGGACTAAACAGCGTTGATGTTGAAATTTTCATTGGACGTACCTTCACAGTTAAGCACAGAAAAACCTGCAAATAGCATTGCAGACACGGGCGTGAAGGTCGTTTAGATTAACAGAACAGTATTAAGACTTAAGGGAGGCCGACTGGTTTGCCGGTAATGAAGATCCTGGTAACGCAGGCTGACAGCATCCACTAACTGCGTGGTATCTGCCTGTAATTCAAAACTTACGGGATAAAAAGCCAGTGCTGCAAACAGCTGCAAGGCAGCGGCCTGCTGGAACAGCTTATCCTGCTGCGCTTCCACTGCATCACACAGAGCCGGTGGGCAGCAACAGCCGTTATCGCTCGATGCATTAGCCGAAACGATGGGCGTTACGTCAGCCGGCTGACCGGCCTGCATTTCACAATGTGATTTCTGCACCGGCTCGACACTAATGGTTTTATGCTGCTGCATAGCCTGCTGCATAGCCTGCTGCATCGCAGCATGCAGCGGCATCTGCATGCTCATATTTAAAACCGACAGCACAAACAGCGCCAGCACCCAGCGGGCGGCGCGTTTAAGTTGCATGGGTCGGTTCAGTTTAAGCATCATGGTTCTGATTATAGCAAATCGCTATTAAGTGACAATGCTGGGATTTACTGGTTCCACTGTACCTGATGTGATCCTACGTGAGATGTCGTTAGTCGTTCGTCCTTCGTCATTAGTCAAAAGCGTTCATCACACAGCTTGTGTGATTCCGGCTACGTCCGGGCAGCCAATGCCAGCGCCCCCAGCAAACCAACAGTTTCGTCGGTAATCAGCTTTACCGGCAGGGCCCGCAGGTTATCGCTCATCAGCCCCTTCTGGGTAAAGGCACTGATAAAGGTCTCGCTGTGCAATGCGGCACTTATCTTGGTTGCAATTCCCCCCGCAATATACACCTCATGCAAGGGATAGTGATTGAGCACTGCGTTACCCGCAGCCCCGCCATAGATTTCAACGAACAGCTCAAGGGTCTGCTGGCACAATGCATCACGCCCCGCCAGTGCTGCTTCGCTAATTATCTGTGCGCTGTTCTCGTATGACAGGCGAGCCTCAATATCTGCCGTGGGCTGCAGGCCCAGGTGCTGTTGTAAAAAGCGGTAGATCACATAGAAACCGCGGCCGGAGAGAATGCTTTCCAGACTGACATGGGCATTGTCCCCCTGAAGATACGCAAGCAGAGCCGTCTGCAGGGCGGATTCCGGTGCAAAGCCTGCGTGTCCTGTTTCGGTTGGCAGCACCTGCCAGCCACCATCAATCCATAGCCTGTGGGCCACCCCCAGGCCGGTACCGGCACCGATGACCAGGGCAGACGGCGGTGTATTGCTGTCGGAGGGTTCACCCTGCTGCAGGGTTTCTATCTGCTGTGGACTTAGCTGATCAATGCCATAACAGACCGCAGTAAAATCATTGATCAGCTTCACCCTGCTTATCTGCAACTGCTGTTGCAATGCACGGCCTGAAATCTGCCAGGGCAGATTGGTGACCGAAGTATGGTAGTCCCCCGCATGCTGTAATACGGGACCTGCCACCGCAATACAGGCGGCATCCAGTGAACCGGCAGCGTTGCACTCTGCCAGAAAAACCGCCAGTGCCAGATCGAAACGTGGATAGTCAGCACTGGCATAGCTCTGCTGATGCAATGGTTGCATCCTGTTACCGTCTGGCTGTGCCAGGCAGAACCGTGTATTGGTGCCTCCTACATCTGCGGCCAGTAGCGGCATAATGCTCCTCTGCTTCTTAAGTAAAGAATATCTATACGGCAGATTAACCACTATCCAGCATCGACTCAAGAAATTAACGCGGGCAATTACAACAGGCAATGATCCGCTTATCTGTCCAGCCAAAATATGCTGACGCATCCAGCATGGACACAGCTATGACAAAGTCCGCGGCTTACATTAAACTAGCCTGACGTTAGAACAGGAAATTAAATGAGAGTCACTATGCTGCAGATTAACACACTCGCCACAACGCCCTACCCTGACCAGCTGCCCGGCACCTCCGGGCTGCGTAAAAAAGTCGATGTGTTCCGTCAGCAAAATTACCTGCAGAATTTTGTACAATCCATTTTCAATGTGGCCACCGGCCTCAGGGGCGGTTTACTGATTCTCGGCGGTGATGGCCGTTACTATAACCGCGAGGCAATACAGATCATTCTCAAGATGGCAGCCGCCCAGGGTGTCGGCCGGGTAATGGTAGGGCAGAATGGTTTACTCTCTACTCCCGCAGTTTCCTGCCTGATTCGCAAATACAAAGCTGCCGGCGGCATTATTCTATCTGCCAGCCATAATCCCGGTGGCCCGCAGGGCGATTTCGGCATTAAATTCAATATTGAAAATGGTGGCCCCGCGCCCACTTCATTTACCGATGCGGTGTATGAAGTCAGCAAGGGCATACAGCAATACGCCATTGCCGAAGCCGATGACATTGATCTTGGCCAGCAACAAAGCCTGCAGATGGGTGAGATGACAATCGAGGTAATTGACTCGGTTGCAGATTATGCCGAGTTAATGGAATCACTCTTTGACTTTGACAAAATCAGATCACTGTTTGATGCCGGGCTGTTAGATATTCGCTTCGATGCAATGCACGCGATTACCGGCCCCTATGCCACCGAGATACTCAATAATCGCCTCGCGGCCAATGAAGATGCGGTAATGAACGGCACACCACTGGAAGATTTTGGCGGCGGACATCCGGACCCCAACCTGGCGCACACACAGGAACTGTTAGCCGCATTGAACCAGCCGGGTGGCCTGGCAAGTTTTGGTGCGGCCTCCGATGGCGATGGCGATCGCAATATGATTATCGGCAGAAACTTTTTTGTTAACCCGAGTGACAGCCTGGCGATCATGACTGCCAATGCCCATCTGCTCCCCGGCTATAAACAGGGGGTCTGCGGTGTGGCGCGCTCACTGCCCACCAGTCGCGCGGTGGACAAGGTGGCCGAAGCGCTGGGCATCGACTGTTATGAAACCCCCACCGGCTGGAAATATTTCGGCAACCTGCTGGATGACAAGCGCATTACCCTGTGCGGTGAAGAAAGCTTTGGTTCCGGCTCTGATCATATCCGTGAAAAAGACGGCCTCTGGGCGGTACTGTTCTGGTTAAACCTGATTGCGGTTAAACAGCAGTCGGTGGAACAGATCACCCGCGCCCACTGGCAGCAGTACGGTCGCCATTACTATACCCGCCATGACTACGAAGGCATTGATACGCAACAGGCCAACCAGCTGATTGAGCAGCTGCGCAAGCAGGCCAATTTGCTGGCTGGACAGCAATACGGTAATTACAGCATCGAACTGTGTGATGATTTCAGCTATATCGACCCGGTGGATAAAAGCATCACCGAGCATCAGGGCATACGGATTCTGTTTAGTGATGAATCGCGCATTGTGTTTCGACTCTCGGGCACCGGCACCCAGGGTGCCACCCTACGGGTTTATATCGAGCGTTATATTACCGACCCTTCGCAACATGACCTGCCAACCCAGACCGCACTGGCCGAGCTGATCGACATTGCCGACAGCGTTGCACAGATAAAACAGCGCCTGGGCCGTGACCAGGCGGATGTGATTACCTGAGCCAGTCATAACGTGACAGACTGATTAACTAAAAAGCCATGGTCTGATGCATCAGCCATGGCTTTCTGGTTTTACGCAAGCCGCTGTTAAAGGCTATTCAACCACTGGCAGCTTCCAGATATCACGGTTGTATTCCTGCATGGTACGATCGGTGGAGAAAAAGCCACTGCAGGCGGTATTCATAATACTCATGCGGGTCCACTGCGCCTGGTTCTGGTAGGCATGATCCACCTGGTTCTGTGCTTCAATATAGCGCCGGAAGTCCGCCAGCGTTACCCACAGATCACGGGGGTTCATCAGTGAGGCAATCACATTATCGAAAATACCCGGTTCAAATGAATTGAAGTGACCACAGGTTAACAGGTGCATCACCTGCTTCAGGTCATCATCATTATTAACGATGGCCTGTGGATCGTAATCCTGGCGTGTCTTTGCCACTTCATCGGCCTTGAGACCAAACAGAAAGAAATTTTCTTCCCCAACCGCATCCAGTATTTCAATATTGGCACCGTCATAGGTACCGATGGTAATTGCCCCGTTCATCATAAACTTCATATTGCCAGTGCCCGAGGCTTCCTTACCTGCTGTGGAGATCTGTTCCGATAAATCGGTACCAGGGCAGATGACCTCCATCTTGGACACCCCGTAATTGGGGATAAAGGCCACCTTAAGCCTGTCACCCACCTGTGTGTCGTTATTCACCATATCAGCGACATTATTAATCAGTTTGATAATTGACTTGGCCAGCACATAACCCGGGGCTGCCTTACCACCGATCAATACACAGCGATTGGTCCAGTGTTCGGTATCGCCACGCTTGATGCGATTATATAAATGAATCACATGCAATACGTTCAATAGCTGACGTTTGTATTCATGGATACGCTTCACCTGCACATCAAACAGCGCGTCTGGCTTGAATTCGACCTGGCATTGTTGTAGAACCAGATCCGCCAGTTGTTGTTTATTGCTCTGTTTAATGGCCCGCCACTGTTTACAGAATTCGGCATCATCAATCAGGGGCTTGAGTTTTTCCAGCTGTGGAAGATCATTAATCCAGCCCTGACCGATTTTATCGCTGATTAACTGGCTCATCAGTGGGTTGGCATGGGCCACCCAACGGCGCGGGGTAACCCCATTGGTTTTATTATTAAACTTGTGCGGCCAGAGCTCGTAAAAATCACGAAACAGACCATCGCTCAATAATTTTGAGTGCAGCGCAGCCACCCCATTCACCGAGAAACTGGCAACAATTGCAAGGTAGGCCATGCGTACATTTTTAACCGCGCCCTCTTCAATAATCGACATACGAATCTGTTTACTGATATCGCCGGGCCATTTGCGCGACACCTCACGTAGAAAGCGAGCATTGATTTCGTAAATGATCTGCAATAAGCGTGGCAGTAATTTTTCAAACAAAGGCACTGACCATTTTTCCAGCGCTTCCGGCAATAATGTGTGATTAGTATAAGCCATGGTTTGCGTGGTGATGTCCCAGGCCTGTTCCCAGCCCAGCCCTTTTTCATCCATCAACAAACGCATCAGCTCTGCCACGGCAATAGTGGGATGGGTATCGTTCATCTGGAAGACATTGTGCGCGGCAAAGGCATCGTAGTTATTGCCTTCGTTCTGCTCCCACATGCGCATTACATCCTGCAGGCTGGCGGAGGCAAGAAAATACTGCTGTTTCAGGCGCAGCTCCTTACCACTTTCACTGGCGTCATTGGGATAGAGCACCATCGATATATGCTCGGCGTCATTCTTACTGCTCACCGCTTCTGAATAGCTGCCCTGGTTAAAATCACTCAGATCAAATACATTGGTCGCGGTTGCACTCCACAGACGCAGTGTATTCACCGTGTTATTTTTATAACCGGAGATGGGCACATCATAGGGTATTGCCAGCACATCGGTACTGCTGATCCACTGGTGATACATAATCCCTTTGCTATCAGTATGCCGTTCTACATGCCCGCCGAATTTAACTAGCTGGGTGTATTCAGGCCGCTCGATCTCCCAGGGGTTGCCATCTCTTAACCAGTGGTCCGGTTCCTCTATCTGATGACCATTGTAAATATCCTGACGGAACATGCCATATTCATAACGAATGCCGTAGCCAATCACTGGCAACCTCAGGGTTGCACAGCTGTCCATAAAACAGGCAGCAAGCCGACCCAGGCCGCCATTACCCAGGCCTGCATCATGTTCTTCACTGATAATCTCTTCCAGTTCCAGCGCATAGGCATTCATTGCCTCACGGGCTTCGTGTTTAATATCCAGATTAAGCAGGTGATTACCCAGGGAGCGTCCAATCAGGAATTCCAGCGACATATAATGTGCTTTGCGCACACCCTTCTGCTCATAGGCTTTCCAGGTATTACGCCAGTCGGTCATAATGTGATCACGAATGGTCAATGACAGCGCCTCGTACAGATAATTTGTATCGCAACCGACATAGCGTCCCAGATGGCGCGTTAGATAGCGCTCGAAATCATCAGCCAGTGACTCACTGTCAGTGGGTAAGGGGTCGAGTTCCGGTATATCAATACCGCATAAGGTTTTATTTTTACTCATCTTACAACCTCTGGTAAATCGTCATTAATTGCTTAATCTGTTGATTAAAATCTGCATCAAACTGTGGCCACTCGAAACGCCAGTGCCAGTTGCCGCCCAGGGTGCCCGGGGTATTCATACGTGCGTGACTGTCGAGTTTAAGAATATCCTGTAATGGAATCACGCACAGAAAAGACACCGAAGCCATCGCCAGACGAATCATGCATAGCAACCTATCCTTATCGCTGAGTTTTGTTGTTGCCGTATAATCACTGAAAAACTCAGTATTATAATTGGCTGTATTCTGCAACCAGCCCAGGGTGGTGTCATTGTCATGGGTACCGGTGTAGATCAAATCATTGGGCAAATGCGCATGGGGTAGATGTGGATTATGGCTGTTGCCATCAAAAGCAAACTGCAATACCTTCATGCCGGGCAGGCAAAAATGATTTTTTAATGCAATCACTTCATCCGTTATTACGCCGAGGTCTTCTGCTACCAGTGGCATATCACTGAAGGCACTAAACAGTTCATTTATCATCTGTCGACCAGGTACTTCAACCCATTCACCGTTAATTGCGGTTTCATCGCTGGCAGGTATATACCAGCAGGCCTGAAGTCCACGAAAGTGATCGATGCGAATCATATCGAATAACTCAAGCTGGGTATTGAACCGCTGTTTCCACCATTCAAAATTGCTCGACTGCATATAGTCCCAGTTGTATAGCGGATTACCCCAGCGTTGCCCGGTATCCGAAAAGGCATCTGGCGGCACCCCGGCGACATACTCTACTTCGCCGTTCTCATCCATTAAAAAATTTTCTTTTTGCGCCCACACATCGGCGCTGTCGGCAGCAACAAAAATCGGCATATCACCAAACAGCTCCACATTATGCTGTTTTGCATAATCACGAATTTCATGCCACTGGGTAAAAAACACAAACTGTTCAAACAGCGTTTGTGAAATAACAGATGCCAGTTCCTCGCGCACGGTTTGCAATACCTGCAAATCACGGTGTCGTTCCTGCAGCGGCCAGCTGGTCCATGTCTGGCCCTGATTACGCGCTTTTAATGCAACAAACAAGCTGTAGTCATCCAGCCAGTGCCAGTGTTTTAACCTGAATTCCTCAAATCGTTTCAGCCAGGACTCACTGGCTGTCGTATAAAACTGTTGTCCGGCCTGTTGCAGACACGCCAGTCGATAGCCATCGGCGCTTTCATCCAGCGTTATTTTTTCCAGATCAAGCCAGCCTTTATCCACCAGCCAGTCGAGACTGATCAGAAACGGATTACCTGCATGGGATGACAGACACTGATAAGGCGATTTATCTTCATGGGTTGGGCCCAGTGGCAACATCTGCCACACCCGATAGCCCTGCTGCTGCAGGAACTCGATAAAGCGATAGGCATCATGCCCCATATCACCGTTATCGCCACGCCCGGGAAGTGAAGTCGGGTGCAATAACACACCGGCACGGCGTGCCCTGTTTACTCCCCCGGCTGCGGTAGACTGGTTCATGGCTGGTGCTGCCCTGGCAACATGGTGCCCGACTGTTGCGTATCGCTACTGCCGAATGAAAATGCATGGGCCAGGTATTCCGGCGGTTCGAGTTTTAAAATCTGGTACAGATTACTTAGATGCAGGCGATACTGCTCATCAAATGCTTCCACTGATTCCGCCGAATTATATTCACCGAACCACCAGAACCAGTCGGAACTCTCGCAGGTCGCCAGCTGCATTTCCGCTGCACTGCGTTCATCATCTGCCAGGGTCGAGCCGGCCATGACCCTGTCATAGGCCTGCTTGGCTTCGATGAGCATATCCCAGGCACGGTTTTTATCCTCCTCACCTATCCAGGTTGAGAAGGTGCCGTATACCCAGCTGCCGGCAACGATTTCGCTGAGTACAGTGGGTTCGGCCGGCTGTTGCAGATAATCACTGTAGGTGGTGAGGTTTAATGAGGGGTGCTGACTCAGCTTGTCATAAAGCGCGGTTAAAAAATGATAACCATTCTGCGGATAGTATTCCCAGGCATTTTCACCATCGAGAATAATCGACACAATGGCATTGTTCTGTGTGGCACATTTTTCCGCAATGCTTTCCAGGTGGCTAATCAGGTTGGCCACTGCATCATCCGCATGCCAGTCGGAATATTTAAAGCCGATTAAATCAGACAGACCATCATCACGAAAGAAACAATGAGTTTTTGTGCCCTGCAATTGATATGCGCTATGAATGCAGTCGCCCGCTTCAATAGAAGATTTTTGTAATGAATGGCGTAATACGGTTTCGCCACTGGCCATCCATTTGATATTGAGCTGGTCACAAAGCTCAATGGTTTCACGGCTGATACTGCCTTCGGACGGCCAGCAGCCGGCGGGATCAAAACCGAAGTAGTGCCTGAATGTCTGTATTCCCTTCTGCAAATGCCAGCGGCTGCGTTCCAGCCCGCCGGGGTAATGCCGAGCCTGGGGCAGTGCAGCATCCGGCATGGCCTGCTGAGCCGATTCAATATCAATTAACAGTGGCACAATCGGGTGCGCATAGGGTGTCATTGACAGTTCAATGCGCCCCTGCTGTGCGAGTTTTTTATAACGCCCGATTACACTGCTGATGATTTCACTGTACACCTCAATCAGTGTGTGGCGATCGTGCATGGTAAAATGCTGTGCTTTATTTATCAGCGCCTGAATGCGCGAGTCATTTTCAATTACGGTTTCTGCAGTCCAGGCCAGGTGGTACCAGACCAGCAGATCCGCGAAATATTGCTCCGAGTAATAATTCAGCACCGCCTTGTTCAACAGGGCTTTTTTACCCATATTGGCAAGCATTTTAAATACGCTATAGCGTTTAATCAGTCGCTGCTCGTTGGCACGCAGACAGGACTTAACAATCAGTGCACGTCGTTCTTCACCCAGCTTCATTACCGGGTCGGCCAGTGAAGCCAGTAATGGGTCACGCAATGCCTTGCCGTGATTCAGGTACTCGTTTAACTGCTGTGCATAGTCATCTATCTGCTCTAGCAATACCGGCGCAAAGTTCACCACGGCTTTTGCCTGCGGACAGTTTTCCAGGTGACTCACCATATCCACATAATCTTTTATGGTATGCAGATATGTCCAGGGCAAATGATATTCGCCATTACGCAGGTCGCGGTATTCAGGCTGATGCATGTGCCAGTAGAGTACCACATTGAGTTTTTGCGCGGGCTTATCTGACATAATGCAGTGTCTGTCCTAACATATCCGGTGTAACCAGTACCACGCCGTTGGGTGAAACATAATAACGCTCTGCATCCTCCTCGGCATTCTCACCAATCACCGTGCCGTCTTTTATATCGCAGCCCTTGTCAATCACCGCATGCTTTATCACGCAGTTCTTGCCGATGCGCACATTAGGCAATACCACAGAGGAATCAATTACGCTGTAATCGGCAACCGTTACATTGGAGAATAGTAAGGAGTGGCACACATGAGCGCCGGAAATAATACAACCGCCGGAGACCATCGAATCCACGGCCATACCTCGGCGGTCGTCATCATCGAAAATAAATTTTGCCGGTGGCAACTGTTCCTGGCTGGTCCAGATAGGCCAGTCCTCATCATACAGATTGAGCTCGGGAGTGACACCGATCAACTCAAGATTGGCTTCCCAGAACGAGTCGATGGTACCCACATCACGCCAGTAGGATTGAATACCACTGTCGGCATCCTTGAATGGATAGGCAAACACCCGATATTTCTCAATCGCATAGGGCAAAATGTTTTTACCAAAGTCGTGACTCGAATCTTTGGTGTCCGCGTCACGAATCAATAGCTCGAATAGCAGATCGGTATTGAAGATATAAATACCCATCGAGCACAGTGCCTCATCCGGTCGACCCGGCATGGCTTTGGGATTTTGCGGTTTTTCCGCAAATTCTTTAATACGCAAATCCTTGTTCACCGACATCACGCCGAAGGCGGATGCCTTGTCAATTTCCACGCCAATACAACCTACGGTGACATCCGCCTTGCTTTCAACGTGCTTGGCAAGCATGTCACCATAGTCCATTTTATAAATGTGATCCCCCGCCAGAATCAGTACATGATCCGGCGAGTGACTGCGAATAATGTCCAGGTTCTGATAAATCGAGTCAGCAGTGCCCGAATACCATGAGGCTTCTATGCGCTGCTGTGCCGGTAGCAGTTCAACAAACTCGCCAAACTCACCGCGCAGGTGTCCCCAGCCTTTCTGGATATGACGAATCAACGAATGCGCCTTGTACTGGGTTAACACACCGATACGACGAATTCCGGAGTTAATGCAGTTGGACAGGGGAAAATCGATAATGCGAAATTTGCCACCAAAGGGCACTGCGGGTTTGGCGCGCCAGATGGTCAGGTGCTTGAGACGCTCGCCTCGCCCGCCAGCCATAATCAATGCCAGGGTGTTGCGCGTGAGGTTACTGATGTAACGTGGTGACTTTTTTGGCTTCATATACATTTGCTCTCGTTTCAATCCTTTAAAAAACGCCCGATACCGGCAACTGTATGGTAACTGATCTGACTGACACACACTGTTACCGAATTATGAATGCAACATACAGGCCATTCTGTGCGATATACAACTGCAGCAATATCCGCTATTACAGCGGATGGCTGCGCCCAACCTGTGCAAGCGCTGTTCAGGGACGACACAATTGCCTTATTTGGGTGCGCGCCCCGGTTTTTATAGCAAATAGTCTACGCCTAAACCAGCAGGAAGCCAGCGTTGCGGCGCTATATAATTCATTATTCAGGTATTATTCAGGCCTGGACTGCTCAGGGCAAACAGATCGATTGTGCACAAAACTTGCTGGTATGCTTTATAGTGCATGACGACAGTTTCAGGCCAGCGAAGTCAGTTAAAATCTCTGTTACTATGAACCGTCTGTAATTAAGATCGAACCTAAACCCCGGCCTTCGCCTACCGCAGGCCATTACACAGTAGCCCATATGATTTCCAGTCGCATCAAAGACAGCATAGACCCGAATGCCCTGCAGCAAATTGCCGAGGCACGGCATCATGATCCATTCAGTCTACTTGGTAACCAGACGGCTCATGCCGATGTGTTTCTACTGGCCTATGCGCCGGACACAAAGGACCTGCAAATCATCGAAACGCAGCAGTCGGGCCAGCGCCTTGAGTCCAGCGACTTTTTTGTGTTTGATCTGCAGCAGCAAACACTGCCCGGCCATTACCGCTTCAGGCGCTGTGATAACCAGGATCAGCTCAACGAGTATTACGACCCCTACAGTTTTTCTCCACAGATAGGCGAACTGGATCTGCACCTGTTTGGAGAAGGCAGACACCTGCATATTTATCGCCAGCTTGGGGCTCATCCGGTACAGATTGATGGCATCGATGGTATCCGTTTCGCCACCTGGGCACCCAATGCCTCGGCGGTGAGTGTATGTGGTGACTTCAATCACTGGGACAACCGACGCCATCCGATGCGCTGTCACGGCAGCAGCGGCGTATGGGAATTATTTATTCCGGGATTACCGGCCGGCACGCTGTATAAATTCGCCATCCGCAATCGTCACAGCGGCCATATACTGTTCAAATCCGACCCCTATGCCCAGCAACTGGAGATGCGCCCCCACACCGCCTCGGTGGTGCGCGATGATACAGCCTATCAATGGCAGGATCAGGCCTGGCTGCAACAGCGTGAAGCCTTCGACTGGTTACATCAGCCACTCTCGATCTACGAATGCCACCTGGGTTCCTGGCAACGGGATGATCAGGGTGACTTTCTTAATTACCGTGAACTGGCGCATCGACTGGTGGATTACGTCAAACCACTGGGGTTCAGCCATATCGAACTGCTGCCGATAACCGAACACCCGCTGGATGCCTCCTGGGGCTACCAGACCACCGGTTACTTTGCCCCCACCCGACGCTTCGGCGAAGCCAGTGATTTTCGCTATTTCGTGGATTACTGCCACCAGCATGACATAGGCGTGATTCTCGACTGGGTGCCGGCGCATTTTCCCAAGGACGAGCACGGCCTGGCCCGTTACGATGGCAGCCCATTATATGAACACGAAGACCCGCGCCGGGGTGAGCACCGGGACTGGGGCACACTGATTTACAACTATGGGCGTAATGAAGTTAAAAACTTTCTGATCTCCAGCGCGATCTTCTGGCTGGAAGAGTTCCACCTGGATGGCCTGCGCGTGGATGCGGTTGCCTCCATGCTGTACCTGGATTATTCCCGCAATGCCGACGACTGGATTCCCAACCAGCATGGCGGCAATGAAAATATCGAGGCCATTGAGTTTTTGCGTGAACTGAACAGCGCCACCCATGCCCACTTTCCCGGCACGCTGATTATGGCGGAGGAATCCACCGCCTGGCCACAGGTAACCCGCCCGGTGACACTGGGTGGTCTGGGCTTTAGTATGAAATGGAATATGGGCTGGATGCACGACACCCTGAACTACCTGGCCCATGACCCGATTTATCGCCATTACCATCACGACAAACTGACCTTTGGCCTGCTCTACCTGTTCAGTGAAAATTTTGTACTGCCGTTTTCACACGATGAAGTGGTTCACGGCAAGGGCTCGATGATTAATAAAATGCCCGGTGATGAATGGCAGCGTTTCGCCAACCTGCGCCTGCTCTACAGCTATATGTTCAGCTATCCCGGCAAGAAGCTGCTGTTTATGGGCTGTGAATTTGCCCAGGGTTATGAATGGAATCACGACACCCCCCTCGACTGGCCCTTACTGCAATACCCCAACCACAGTGGCATCAAGCAACTGGTAACCGATTTAAATACACTTTACCGGCAACAGCCAGCACTGCATCAATATGATTTTGATCACATGGGGTTTGAATGGATTGACTGTCACGATACCGACCAGTCGGTACTCTCCTATTTACGCAAAAGCGATCAGCAGCAGATTGTGGTGATACTCAACTTCACCCCGGTAATTCGCCACGCTTACCGCATTGGTGTACCGCAAGCGGGGGAGTATGAAATACTCTTTAACTCCGACTCACACTTTTATGCAGGCAGTGACGCCGGTGGTGCTGATAAAATCCACACAGAAGACCAGCCCTGGATGAACCGCCCGGTGTCACTGGAACTGACCCTGCCGCCACTTGGCGCACTGATGCTAAAAAAAGTCTGATCGTTTATTTTCCCGGTGCCTAATAAATCATGAATAAAATTCTGTATATCAGCAGTGAAGCCTTCCCACTGGTAAAAACCGGCGGCCTTGCGGATGTCGCCGGCAGTCTGCCAGTCGCGGTCAAGCAACATGCACAGGATATTCGCCTGTGTCTGCCCGCCTACCCGGAAGTGATCAGCAAACTCAAGCACTATGATGTACGTACAGAAACCCGCTATTACAATCAATCGGTGCGCATTTTACAAAGCACCTTACCCGGCAGCGATGTCACCCTGTGGCTGGTGGACTGCCCCAGCCTGTTTATGCGCCCCGGCGGCCCCTACTCAGATGCACACGGACATGAATGGCACGATAATGCACTGCGTTTTGCAGTGTTTTGTCGAGCGGCGGCAGACATTGCTCGGGATCAGTTACAACTCGACTGGGCAGCGGATATTGTGCACTGCAACGACTGGCAAAGCGGGCTGGTACCTGCGTTTCTAGAACAACACACAGATCGCCCGGCGAGCGTATTTACCATTCATAACCTGGCCTACCAGGGGCTGTTTAATCAGCAGACCTTTTATGATCTGAACCTGCCCCCTGAACTGTGGCACTTTAATGCACTGGAGTTTTACGGTCAGTTATCCTTTATCAAGGGTGGACTTGTGTTCGCCGACAAACTCACCACCGTCAGCCCCAACTATGCGCGGGAAATCTGTCTGCCGGAGTTTGGCTATGGACTGGACGGTTTGCTGCGCTACCGCGAAGACGATTTACTGGGCATATTAAACGGTATAGATCATCAACACTGGGACCCACAAACCGATCATCACCTGCCCCATCATTACAATAGCCGTAGCCTGGATAACAAAACTCTCAACAAACTGGCATTACAGAAAAAGCTGGGGCTTGAGGAAGATGCGGAGATTCCCATGCTGGGCATGGTGAGTCGACTGGTGGAACAGAAAGGCCTGGAAATTATTCTGCAATGTCTGCCGCTACTGCAACACAAGCCATTACAACTGGTGATACTGGGCACCGGGGAACTGCATTATGAAATTCAGTTAGCGGAATTTGCGCAACAGCACCCGCACAAAGTGTCGGTCACTATCGGTTATAACGAAGCCCTGGCACATCAGATCGAAGCCGCCAGCGACCTCTACCTGATGCCCTCAAGTTTTGAACCCTGTGGCTTAAACCAGCTGTACAGTCTACGTTACGGTACACTGCCCATTGTTAATGCAGTAGGTGGACTGGCGGATACCGTGGTGCATGCCAGCGAACAGAACCGAAAACGCAAAACTGCCAATGGCTTTGTGCTGCAAAACTATTCATCCGCCGCGCTGCTGGATACAATTGACCAGGCCTGTGCCCTGTTCCCACAAAAAAAGCTGTGGCAACAGTTACAGATCAATGGCATGAAGTGCGATCATTCCTGGGATAACCGCGCACAGCATTACATTACACTCTACGACAGCCTGCTCTGTGAAAAGCGCGTTTAGAGTTCTGTTATGTGATGCTGTCAGCTTTTCAGTTTTTTCGCCGAGCTAAAGCAGTCGTCACGCCATAAACAGTTGTACTGATCACACACTCCGTCGCGCGCCGTGGCAAAACAGCCGAAGTTACCTTCACTGAGCTGTATAGTTTTAACCAGCTCTACCTTGCTCATGCGTGATGGTTTAATGCCATGATCTTTGGCGATGGTTTTTATATCCTGCATATTCATACTGAATCCTCCAGATTAACCGCATTGAATCTCTATCGTCGTGCTTTGATAATGAGTGATTATATCCAGTTACCATGTCACGGGGTCTGAACAGGTTAAACTTTTAACAGACAAATATTACACCAGGACGACAGCTGTAACAGACCGTTTTTGCAATGGGTGGCTTTAAGCTGAAAGCAATATGCAGGCCACAAACAAATACATAAACGGCCCGGTCCACAAGCCTTAAGAACACGGCTTGAACCAATATCAGGCGATGCACCTCTATCGCAACCGCACTGATAAGATGCAGAGTGAAACCAACGGCACCGGTTCTGTGCTAAATAGCCTGTGCGTTATCGTCAGCGGCTTATTTACCCGCCGCCTGATTATCAATAAACCACTCAATATCACCGATCAGGTTTACCGGCAGCTCGGCACCGGCCCTAACCTGCGCTATCACCGACTGCTTGTCCTGGCCACTGGCCAGAATCAAACGACAGTGTGCTTTTTTCAATGTACTGATGCCCATTGATACCCGCTCATCCGGTGGCTTGGGTGATCCCTTAACCGCTACCACTGAATGCGCATCCTGCAACGCCGGGTTACCCGGAAACAGGCTGGCGGTATGGCCGTCCTCGCCCATGCCGAGAAAGGCAATATCAAACGACTGTATTGCAGCGATGGTATTGCGGTACAAACGCGCCGCCACATCCGGCCCCAGCTCGGCGGGGATGGGGTGACAGTTAGCCTGTGGCAGTTTTGACCAGAGCTGCTGTTCCAGCATCACATCATTGCGCCCGTCGTGGCCCAGCGGATAACAACGCTCGTCTCCCGGGTACCAGTGTATTTTCTCCCAGGGTAATGTGTACTCGCGCAATAAATCCAGACACAGCTGCGGTGTACGACCACCGGGCAAAATAATATGGCACTGGCTTTTATGTCGTAGACTCTGCTCGATTTTATCTGCGATAAAGGCCGCGGCGGCGGCTGATGCATCATTTAAATGCTGGTAGACATGCCATTGATGCATGATGAGCCTCTATGCCTTAAGCGTTGGGTTAACTGGGGCAATGCTAACACGCCTTACCCGCCTGATGATGCTATTCCGAATTGAAAAGTATGCGCAATCAGGCCGGCTTGTGCCAGCCACTCACACAGTCGGTAAACAGACGTTCCATGCCCGGCACATCCCAGCTACCAGAACGGTAACGGTCGACCGAAATGCGGTCTTTCCAGGCCTCCATTAGCGGTTCGATAATCGACCAGCTTTCCTCAACTTCATCGGCGCGGGAAAACAGCGTGGCATCACCAATCAGCACATCGTGCAATAGCACCTCGTAAGCGTCCGACACATCATCGCCATTTTCCGAATAGGGTGCGCGCATCGCCATGCGCTGAGAGTCTGTGGTGAGCCCCGGTTTTTTTGCATTCATATGCAGGGTAATACCTTCGTCCGGATGCACCCGAAAAATCAGTGAATTGGCCCGGGGTGGCGTGGCGTGGGTATCGAACAGATTAAACGGTGGTTTACGAAAACGGATAACGATTTCCGACACCCGTTCCGGCAGACGCTTGCCCGTCCATAAAATAAACGGCACCCCCTGCCAGCGCCAGTTGTCGATATGAAAACGCACCGCGGCAAAGGTTTCGGTAACAGAGTCCGGTGACACATCATCTTCGGCCACATAGGCTTTAACCGCCTCGCCCTGCACCGTGCCCGAACCGTATTGTGCCGCTACCGCCTGCGCGCTAATGTCCGCCTCGGCAAAACTGCGCACTGCACGCAGTACTTTGATTTTTTCATCACGCACCGCATCGGCAGTGAATTCCACCGGTGGCTCCATCGCCACCAGGGTCATCACCTGCATCAGGTGACTCTGGATCATGTCACGCAATGCGCCGGCTTTTTCATAATAGTTGGCACGGTATTCGATACCGATGGATTCCGCCGCGGATATCTGGATATGGTCGATAAAGTTTCTGTTCCACAAGGGTTCCAGAATACTGTTGGCAAAGCGATACACCAGCAGGTTCTGTACGCTTTCCTTGCCCAGGTAGTGGTCAATACGGTAAATCTGCGATTCATTCAGCAGCTGCTGTAAATCATGGTTCAGCGCCTGCGCGCTGGGCAGATCCATACCGAAGGGTTTTTCAATCACCACCCGCCGGTACCCCTGGCCTTCATCGGCCAGCCCCTGGTTGTATAAACCGCCGGCAATGGTGGTGTACCAGCGGGGTGGCACCGCACAGTAAAACAGTGCATTCACCTGTCCGTGCAGATTTTCCAGCGAGTCGGCCAGTGCCTGGTAGGTGCTTTCCTGTTCCAGGTCACCGGCAACCGATTTGAGCATACTGCTGAATGCCTGCCATTGCGCTTCATCCAGCTGGATATCGGTGCAGTATTTGTTTAAGCCTTCACGTAATGAGCGGGTCCACTCCTCGTGAGTCCGATCTTTGAATACACCGATGATCTTGCTGTCCGGGTGCAATAGACCACAACGCAACATTTTAATCAGCGCGGGAATCAGTTTGCGTTTGGTTAAATCGCCACCGGCACCGAGAATCACAATGTTCGCCGGTTCGGTGGCTTCACCACCGATACATACCATGTCTGCTGTTTCCACATTAACCTCGATCAGTCATCGAACTATTTCAGGGAACGGACACTGTGCCCGCCAAAACCGGCGCGCATGGCATTCAGCACCTTGCCGGCAAAGGCATTGTCCTGTCGACTGCGAAAACGCATCTGCAGCGCCAGGGTCAGCACCGGTGTGGGCACCGCCAGGTCAATAGAATCCTGCACGGTCCAGCGACCTTCACCTGAGTCATCCACATAGTCGCTGAGTGTAGACAGTTGCGGATCATCGGCAAAGGCATCGGCAATTAAATCCAGTAGCCAGGAACGCACCACGCTGCCGTGTTGCCAGATTTCGGAAATCTGTTGCAGATCTAGCTGCATCTCGTCTTTCGCCTGCAGCATTTCAAAGCCTTCGGCAAACGCCTGCATCATGCCGTACTCGATACCGTTGTGCACCATTTTCACATAATGCCCGGCACCGGCCGGGCCAACATGCCCCCAGCCTTTGTCGTTTGCCGGCGCCAGTGATTGCAGTGCCGGGCGCAGCAATTCGATCGCCTGCTCACTGCCACCGGCCATAATACTGTAACCATTGTCCAGCCCCCATACGCCGCCGGAGGTGCCACAGTCAAC
Source organism: Gammaproteobacteria bacterium (assembly GCA_036567985.1). Lineage (GTDB taxonomy): Bacteria > Pseudomonadota > Gammaproteobacteria > SZUA-229 > SZUA-229 > SZUA-229. The sequence goes on from DATCTK010000089.1 coordinate 86,872, forward strand.
AAAGTGAATGCCCTGCTCCGCCAGCCGCTCGGCCCGCTGCATGCTCAGTCTGAAATTGGAGTTGCCACCATCCACCAGCAGGTCACCTTTTTCCACACCGGCCTGCAGCAGGTCATCGATACTCTGGTCAACATACTGGTGCGGCACCATCAACCAGATCACCCGCGCGGTATCCAGTGCCGACACCAGTTGCGGCAGGCTGCTCACCGACTGGATCGCCGGGTGTTCCCCGGCCAGCGCCTCGGCACTGCCCGGCTCCACATCATACACCACCAGTTGATGCCCATCGGCCACCAGTCTGCGCACCATATTGGCGCCCATTTTTCCCAAACCGATCATTGCCAGTTTCATTGCCGCACTCCTGAAGTTTTTACTTAACATGGCTCTGCGTCAGCCAGAACCGGCTTTAAGCGCCGGGCGATATTGATTACCCACTCTATACATTAATTGTCTCCGTGCCCGTTTACAACTGGCAGCAAGCTTTGTACCAGCATAACCTGTTTACACAGCGACTGATGCATTATCTACTGCAACAAGCCTGTAAAAGCAGGCTCACGTTAAACGGATCTGGGTTTGCTCTGTCGTATAGGTCGCGCTGGTACATAATTGATTCTCTGCTGCACTGTAACCATGCCCGGCGCAGTCATTCGGTGCACTGATGGTATAACTTATGCATTCACCAACAGGTAAACGGGCAGACGCATCATAACAGCGCCGGGCTGTGCAGAATCAGGCCGCCACAGTGCAGAATGACCCGTGCCGGTGCATCACTCGAAGAAGCCATAACGCCTTGCCCTGTTTCGGGGCGAGACAACGAACCAGCATAAGGCATTGCAGGTTTATTTACAGGACAGCTACCATGATCAACAACATACTCACTATAATCCTTGCCGGCGGCGAAGGTTCTCGCCTGCAACCCCTTACACTGGGCCGCGCCAAGCCTTCGGTGCCCTTCGGCGGCAAGTACCGCATTATCGACTTTTCCCTCACCAACTGCCTGCATTCCGGCCTGCGACGGATTCTGGTGCTCACCCAGTATAAGTCCCATTCATTGCAAAAACATTTACGCGATGGCTGGTCAATTTTTAACCCGGAGCTGGGGGAATATATTACGCCGGTTCCGGCACAGATGCGCCAGGGTGCCAAATGGTACCAGGGTACTGCCGATGCGATTTACCAGAACACCTATTTACTGCAACGCAGCGACGCTGAATACACACTGATTCTCTCCGGCGACCATATTTACCGTATGGACTATGCCAATATGCTGCAAAGCCACATCGAGATGCAGGCGGACATTACCCTGGCCTGTATGAAAGTGCCGCTGGCGCAGGCACCACAATTCGGCATTGTGCACACCGATGAACACCATCAGATCCAGCAGTTTGAGGAAAAACCGGATAAGCCACAGGCCTGCCTGGATGACCCGGATCATGCACTGGCTTCCATGGGCATTTATATTTTTTCCACCCGTCTGCTGATAGAGGAACTGGAAAAAGACAGCCTGAATGAAAACTCCAGCCACGACTTCGGCAAGGACATACTGCCCGCACTGATTCGCACCCATAAAGTTGGGGCACACTTTTTCGGTGCCGATGAAGGTCGCGTATCGCCGGATAAATACTGGCGTGATGTGGGCACCCTCGATGCCTATTACCAGGCGAATATGGATTTGCTGGAAGCAGTACCGCCACTGGATCTGTATCAGAACGACTGGCCGATTCGTTCCTACCAGGCGCAGACACCACCGGCCCGTGCCGTGCCCGGCGACTCCGGTAATCAGGGGGTGTTTATCAATTCAATACTGGCCGGTGGCAGCATTATCAGCGGCAGTAATGTGTCCCATTCGGTGTTATTCCAGAATGTGTTTATTGGTGATGGCTCTATCGTGGAGAACTCGGTGCTGTTCGATAATGTAAAGATCGGTCGCAATGTAAAGCTCGACCACTGTATTATCGATAAATATGTCACCATCCCAGATGGCGAACGCATTGGTTATGACGATAAAAATGATCGGGCACGCTTTACAGTTACAGACAACGGCATTGTCGTGGTACCGCAGGGTTATGTATTCGAATAACAACAGCGACAGTGATTTCAGCTACAGACTGGCGCGGGGTTATGGCTTGCGCCTCAGCCCCAGCACCTGCATCAGCTCGTCCATATTAATCGGTTTGCTCACACAGGCTTCCGCTCCGGCCAGCAGCGCGTCTTCTTTGGTTTCCGGGGTCAGGTAGCCTGACATAACAATCACTTTAATCGGCCGGGTCACAGGGTCGGCCTTGAGTAAACGGCACACCTGCAAACCATCAAGCCCGGACATTTTAAGATCCAGCAGAATGGTCTGCGGTTTGAATTTACGCACTTTAAGCCCGGCGGAGAATCCATCGTTGGCCATCTCGGTAACCAGTGGAGTATCAATGCTCTGCAACAGTTCACTCAGGCAGCTGGACAGCTGGGTGTCATCATCCACTATCAGCAGACGCTGGGCACCCTCTTTCTGTAAGCTCAGCTGCAATCCCCTTGAACTGGCAAAGCGCTCTATATCATCCGGCCTGAAACGACTATGCCCATCGGCTGTGGTGCAGGCTTCCAGCTCATTTTTTTCCACCCACTGCTGCACTGTAGCGGCTGATACCCCAAGTAATTCAGCCACCTGATGAGGGCTGAGTAATGTTTTATTCATATGTCGGCATGTCCTTAATGTATTCAGCACCGGAACAAGCGCTACAAATTTTATGATTTTATCGATTCTTGCGGTTTCAAAACTGAATTGCAAGCCTGTACCGCGCTCCATGTTATCGGCAGCTTGTGGTAAAACCTGTGGCCATTTTCTGCTAAAGTTAGCGCAAATAATAATTTAACGTAAATGGATAAAAACGTATGCAGACGATTGATGTATTTAACGGCGATGCCGATGGCATCTGTGCACTTCACCAGATGCGACTGGCAAAGCCGATGGACAGCCAGCTGGTCACCGGTGTCAAACGGGATATCAGCCTGTTAAAAAAAGTCCAGGCCAGTGCCGGTGACCAGCTGCTGGTGCTAGATATCTCACTGGACAAGAACCGCGACGAGTTGCTGTCCCTGCTCGACAAACAGGTAAAGGTTAAATACTTTGATCATCACTTTGCCGGTGATATACCACAAACCCCCGGTCTCACCGCCCATATCGACACCGACCCCAACACCTGCACCAGCCTGCTGGTAAACCAGCATCTTAATTCACAGTACCTCGCCTGGGCAGTCACCGCCGCCTTTGGTGACAACCTGCACGCCTCGGCACGCAACGCGGCCGAGCCATTAAAGCTCAGCCAGAACCAACTCGACGCACTGGAATTACTCGGCACCTGTATTAACTACAACGGCTATGGCGCCACCCTGGATGATCTGATTTTCAGCCCCGAAGAGCTGTATAAAAAAATCAGACCCTATGCGGACCCGTTTGATTTTATTGCCGCAGACGAAAACTACCAGACCCTGGTGAATGGCTATCAGCAGGACCTGGCCCGCGCCGAAGCCTGCCAGGCGGATTACCAGAGCAGCAGCCACAGCCTGACCGTATTGCCCGATGAAAAATGGGCGCGCCGCGTCAGTGGCGTGTATGCCAATGCACTGGCCACCGCCAATCCTGACCGCGCCCACGCCATGTTGACCCGCCAGGGTGACGACAGTTTTCTGGTGAGTGTACGTGCACCGCTGAACAATAAAACCGGCGCCGACGAATTGTGCCGCCAGTTTGAAACCGGTGGCGGACGCAAGGCAGCGGCGGGGATTAACCGTTTACCCGTGAGTGACTATGATCGCTTCCTGCGGAAATTTACCGAAGCCTTTTAAAAGCAAAGGAAACCGCAAATAAACGCGAATGAACGCAAATGCTTAATAAAATAATATTTTAATTGCGTTTATTTACGTACATTTATTCCGCACATCCTGTGCTCCACCCTTCGGGCAGTGCATTCGCACGTTCAAATTGCTCCTGCACTTTAATGCATTTTCTTTTTAGACTGTAGGTTGGGGTGACGCAGGAACCCCAACATAAACCGACAGTAGATATCATCGTTGGGGTTCCTGCGTCACCCCAACCTACAGATCGTTCAAGGACGAACGACCAAAGGCGATGCACCTCCCTCTCGCAAAATACCGTACATCCTGTACATAACCGCTACCGGCGTCCTGCCTCTCGCGGAATACCGTACATCCTGTACATAAAAAAAGCCCTGACAGTTTTTCTGTCAGGGCTTTTTTATACAACAAGAAACGCTGGAAATTTATTCGTAAGGATTACGCAGCACGATGGTCTCATCACGCTCCGGGCCGGTTGAGATGATATCAATCGGCACACCCACCACTTCTTCCAGTCGATTGAGATAACTCAGTGCATTCTGAGGCAACTCATCCTTGCTGCGTACACCTACGGTTGATTCATCCCAGCCGGGCATTTCTTCAAACACCGGTTCGCACTGCTCAATCGCATCGGCACCGATCGGGGGTATCTGCAGAATGTCACCCTTGTAGTTATACGAGGTGCAGATCTTCAGTGTTTTCAGGCCATCCAGTACATCCAGTTTGGTAATACATAAACCGGAAATACTGTTCACCTGTGCAGCACGGCGCAGGGCAACTGCATCGAACCAGCCACAACGGCGGCTGCGGCCGGTGGTTGCACCGAACTCATGACCCTTTTCACCCAGGTGCTGACCAATATCATCAAACAGCTCGGTGGGGAAAGGGCCGGCACCGACACGCGTGGTGTAGGCCTTGGTAATACCCAGGATATAATCCAGGTCACGGGGTCCCACACCGGAACCGGTGCAGGCGCCGCCGGCGGTACAGTTGGATGAGGTGACATAGGGATAAGTACCCTGATCGATATCCAGCAGTGTGCCCTGCGCGCCTTCAAACATGATATTGGCGCCGTTTTTGCGCAGGTTGGAGAGAATATCCGGGATGTCAGCGATCATGCCGATAATCTTATCGCGCATTCCCATGATTTCATCCAGCACGGTCTGGTAATCAACCGCATCCACTTTAAAGTAATGCACCAGTGCGTGGTTGTGGTATTCCATCACTTCTTTCAGCTTTTCCGCAAAGCTGTTTGCATCTAGCAGATCACCCACGCGTAAACCGCGGCGTGACACCTTGTCCTCATAGGCTGGACCAATGCCACGTCCGGTGGTACCAATGGCTTTTTTACCACGGGCAATTTCACGCGCCTGATCCAGCGCCACGTGATAGGGCATAATCAGCGGACAGGCTTCGGAAATTTTCAGGCGTTTGGTAGCCGGCACACCCTGCTTCTCCAGCATGCTGATTTCTTCAAACAGTGCAGCAGGTGAAAGCACCACGCCGTTACCAATCAGGCACATGACGTTGTCACGCAATACGCCGGATGGCACCAGGTGCAGCACGGTGGTTTTGTCGCCAATCACCAGGGTATGACCCGCATTGTGACCACCCTGAAAACGAACCACGGCTGATGCGCGATCGGTTAACAGATCGACAATCTTGCCTTTGCCTTCGTCGCCCCACTGGCTTCCAAGTACAACTACATTCTTACCCATTCACTTATGCCTTTGTTGATGTTGACTGTCTGCTATTGCATTCAATCGAGCTGCCCTGTTTCATTTCATGCTTTCTACAGCATGGCTGCTGAAACAATGCGTTGGTTAAAAATTAAATTTCAGTAAAGCCTGCCCTGCGTAATCCGGCGCTCATTTAACAACCCATTCGCCGTCCAGGTTAATCAATGCACGATTACAGCCCAGCTCACTGGCATCACCCTGCTGACCCGGTAGTGACTGGATTACCGTTTCACCCTGCGCGCGCAGGTTACGGATTTTTGCCCAGAGTGAGCTATCGTCCTGGGTCGTGGACAGCGCCGGTGCCAGAATCGCATCATCGGTTAAACGGTTCGATGTATAGTTCGACAGATTGAGCAGGGTTTTTAAATCGGTGCTGAAACCAGTCGCCGGGCGCGCACGACCAAACACCTTTCCGATGTCATCATAACGACCACCGCGGGCAATTTCCTGACCCTCACCTGTGGTATAGGCGGCGAATAATAAACCGGTATGGTAGTGATAACCGCGCAGTTCCGATAAATCAAAATGAATTGACACGTCACTGACCCGTGTTTTAAACAGGGTCACGGCGTTTTGCAGATAGTTCAGCGCGTCTTTCACCTCATCATCCGCCTCCGCAAAGGCTTCACTGGCACGTTGCAAACACTCTTCGCCACCGTGTAACTCCGGTAGCAGGTTGAGCATGTCCGCAATCGGCTGTGGCAGTTTCTGCTCCTGAATAAACGCCTGTATTTCCGGAATCGCCTTACGTTGCATCATTTCAAACAGCGCTGCTTCCTGTTCGCGATTAAAACCGGCCTGTTTGCTCAGGCCGCGATAGATACCCACGTGGCCAATATCAATATACAGTGTGTCGATACGGGCGGCGTTCAGTGTTTCCACCATCAGGCACAGCACTTCCACGTCACTTTCTATGCCACCGTGGCCATAGAGTTCAACCCCGGCCTGGAACGGACTACGGCTGCTACCAAAACCATCGGACAGGGTGTGCAACACGGTTCCCATATAACACAGACGATTGGGCGCCTCGGTTTTCAGGCGGTGCGCATCAATGCGCGCAACCTGCGGTGTCATATCCGCACGCAACCCCATGGAACGCCCCGTGAGCTGATCGATCAACTTGAAGGTCTGCAGATCCAGATCGTAACCGGTGCCAGTTAACAGCGATTCAAGAAACTCGATCATCGGTGGCATCACCAGCTGGTATCCCCAGCTTGCATAGATATCCAGCAGCTGGCGCCGCAGCGATTCAAGCCGTGCGGCATCTGCCGGCAGGGCTTCTTCTATGCCCTGGGGTAATAACCACTGATTGTTTGTAAGGCCCTTTTTTATCATGTGTAAATCACGCTTTTCTAAATCGGTTTATCGCATCAGGTAAAGCAGTATAACGCCAAGCAACATACTGGCTATGCCAATCATGCGTAAGCTTTTATCCGGCAACTGTGCCGCCTGCAACATGGTATTGCGCCAGTTTTTCGGGCTGATAAACGGCATAATACCTTCAATTACCAGCACCAGTGCTAACGCACTCAGTAAATCGCTCCAGGCTATCATTGTTCACTCATCGTTGGCTGTTTAGCCGCACTGTTACAGCTGCGATTGATGTCAAATACGCATCCTGCCTCTCGCGAAATACCGCATATCCATATGCATAAAAAAGCCGGACGGATTGGCCCGGCTTTTTTGTGCTGACATACAATTACTGTTTTGTGCCTGCCGGATTCTTCAGGTATCTAAAGAATTCTGAATCAGGCTCAATCAGCATCAGATCACCTTTACTCGAGAAGGTGTTTTTATAGGCTTCCATACTTCTGTAGAAACGATAAAAATCACGATCCCGATTATAGGCCTTGGCATATACCTCGGCCGCCAGTGCATCACCCTCACCGCGAATTGACTGTGCATCACGGTAGGCTTCCGCTACCAGTACACGGCTTTGTGCATCGGCATCGGCGCGAATACGGGTTGCCATTTCCTCACCCTTGGAGCGGTTTTCACGTGCTTCACGTTCACGCTCTGTGCGCATACGGGCGAACACGTTCTGGCTGATCTTGTCCGGGAAGTCGACGCGCTTGATACGCACATCCACAATCTCGATACCGAACTCATCGGTTTTTTCATCGATATTGCTGGCCAGCACACGCATGATCTGCGAGCGATCCTGGGCAATCACTTCCTGCACGGTGCGCTTGGCAAATTCATTACGCAAGCCATCGTCCACCATGCGGTAGATCAGAGACACTGCGTTCTGTTCACGACCACCGGATGTGGAGGTAAAGTATTTCTCTTCATCGGAAATACGCCATTGCACGAATGAATCCACCACCATGTATTTCTGTTCCTTGGTAAGAAACTGCACAGGGCGCTGGTCGATGGTCATGGTGCGTCCATCGAGTTTTTTCACTTCGTTAAACGGAAACGGCAGTTTGAAATGCAGACCCGGCTCAAACCCGGTTTTTTCAATCTTGCCGAAGGCCATTAAAATCGCTTTTTCCCGCTCATCCACAAAGAAGGTGCAGGTATAGGCCACAACAGCGATAACGACTGCAATAATACCAATCAGCTTATTCATTATCTGGTCTCCCTGCTACGCGAATCACGGGTTCTTAAATCATCAACATTGAAATCAACATTGCGCGACTGATCCGTGGTGCGACCGGTGCTGGCTGTACCATCCCGGGTCACTGTGCGATTCTCCAGTATCTTGTCCAGCGGCAGGTACATCATATTGTTTCCGCCTTCTACATCAACCATCACCTTGTTTGCCTGTGACAGTACCGACTCGATACTCTCCAGGTAAATACGGTCACGGGTTACCCCGGGCGCCTTGCGGAACTCGGCATAGAGTTTATTGAAACGTTGCGCATCACCTTCTGCGCGGGCCACCATTTCCTGCTTATAGGCATTGGCTTCTTCCAGCATCTCCGCAGCTCGACCACGTGCACGTGGCAAGATTTCATTGCGATAGGCTTCCGCCTGGTTTTTCAGTTTCACCTCGTCTTCTTTCGACTGGGTTACATCGTCAAACGCGGCCTTAACCGGCTCAGGTGGCTTGGCTTCCTGCATATTAACGCGGACGATGCGAATGCCTGAATCATAGCCATCCAGCACCTGCTGTAATGTATCCTTGGTATTCAACGCAATGTCTTCACGACCATCACCGAACACATAATCCATGGTGCTCTGACCCACATGCTGGCGCAGACCGCTTTCCGTGGTATTGGTGAGTGAAGTCACGGGGCTGCGCAGGTTAAACAGAAATTTTTCTGCTTCAGCAATTTGATACTGTACGGTGATTTCAATATCAATAATGTTCTGGTCCTGGGTCAACATGGTGCTTTTGTGCGCATATTCCTGAATATTGCTCACATCCACTTTCAGAACTTTCTCAATCGGGGGGGGAAGGTGCCAGTGCAGGCCGGCATCAACGGTATTAACGTGTTCACCGAAACGCAGCACCACACCGCGCTCGGCTTCGCCGACTTTGTAAACACCGGTGAGTGCCCAGATAACCAGGCCGATTACCAGCAGTGCAATAATACCGCTAGAGCCCATACTGGGGCCATTACGACCGCCGCCTGAGCCGGAACCGCCGAACAGGCCGTTCAGCTTTTTCATGAATTTATTGAAAACTTCATCAAGATCCGGTGGACCCTGATTATTTCCGCGATTGCCCCATGGGTCTTTATTGTTTCCACCCGGCTCATTCCAAGCCATTAGCGACTCCAGCGTTTGCTTATTGAAAGATTGCGGATTGTAACCCGTCTGTTACGGAAACAGAAGACCGCCAGACATCTGTGATCGGCCAATTTTAGCGCGACCCGCAGGCTATTCGTTACTGGCGCGCATCCAGTCTTCCTGTGGCGCCCTGTAGTCGGCGGGTAACACCAGCTGCTGTGGCACAGACTCGCGACTCACCATTTGCATCAGATCCCGGTAAGACACATTAAGCTGCAGGATAAACTGTCCGTTCTCGTCAATGTGCTCGTCTTCCACCGCATTGATACCAAATAACAGCGCCCGCACCCGGGCATCTGCCGGTGACAGGCGGATTTCACCGCGCACCAGGTCCTGCTTGAAGTAATCAGCCAGCACTTCATGGATCAGTTCCAGTCCCTGGCGGTTTATAGCCGACACCCAGATGCGTTTCACCTGCCCCTGCTCGTCGCGGTCAATCCGCGGCTGCATTTCCAGGCGGTCGATCTTGTTCATAATCTGGATTTGCGGCACATCCTGGGCACCGATTTCGTGTAACACAGTCTCCACCGCCTCGATATTGTCGAGACGCATGTCATCGGAGGCGTCGATAATGTGAAACAGCAGGTGTGCCTGCTCAGTTTCCTGCAGCGTGGAACGGAATGACTCCACCAGGTCATGGGGCAGATGACGGATAAAACCCACCGTGTCCGCCAGAATTACCGAACTGCCATCATCCAGGTGCAATTTGCGCAGGGTCGGGTCCAGGGTGGCGAACAGCTGGTCCTGGGCATAGACATCGGCATCGGTGAGGGCATTAAACAGGGTTGATTTACCAGCGTTGGTATAGCCGACAAATGCCACCGTAGGCACTTCCGCCTTACGCCGTGATGAACGCCCCTGCTCCCGCTGTTTACGCACCTTTTCCAGGCGTTTATTGATCTGCTTGATGCGCGCGCCGAGCAGTCGGCGGTCGGTTTCCAGCTGGGTTTCACCGGGACCCCGTAAGCCGATACCACCCTTTTGCCGTTCAAGGTGGGTCCAGCCACGGATCAGGCGGGTTGACAGGTGCTTGAGCTGTGCCAGTTCCACCTGCAATTTACCTTCAAAGGTACGCGCACGCTGCGAAAAGATATCCAGGATCAGCCCGGTGCGATCCAGCACCCGGCACTTGAACAGTGCTTCCAGGTTACGTTCCTGGGACGGACTCAGTGAATGGTTAAATAGCACCAGCTCGATGCCTTCAGCTTCCACCAGCTCAGCGATTTCCGCAGCCTTGCCACGGCCGACAAAGTATTTGGCATCCGGCGCATGGCGGCGGCTGGTGACGATGTCCCTGACTTCGGCGCCGGCGGACTTCGCCAGTTCTTCAAACTCGGAAATATACTCACGCTGCTGCTCGGTATTGAAATCGACGTGAACCAGTATGGCCAGTTCACCAATGGATGGGCGTTCGAACAAGATAATCTCTTATAGGTTGAGTCAGCTTACAGGGCGGCAAAACCGGCTTTCGGCCTGCCATTAGTTGTTACAACGGCACTCGCCGCTGAGGCTTATACAGACAGCACCATTCTGGCCGTTCCGTATACTTAAAAAATTATATAACGCAAAACGGCTGTTCCAAAGCTAATTAAAGCAGAAGGGAACAGCCGTTTGGCAGTCTGAACACGGTCAGGCATGGCATCAGCATTTACTGTTACCACCATGCCGCATTATGTTGTCTCAGGGCCTAAATATTACCCGGCCCTGCCTCATGCTCATCTTCATGGTTATTGGCCCAGCGCACCGGTCTGGCCGGCACGATGGTGGATATTGCGTGCTTGTAAACCATCTGGCTTACCGTATTACGCAGCATCACCGCGAACTGGTCAAAGGATTCAACCTGGCCTTGCAGCTTAATACCGTTTACAAGGTAAATTGAAACTGGAACACGTTCCTTACGTAATGCATTCAAGAAGGGTTCTTGTAATGATTGCCCTTTTGGCATGGTTGCTCTCCCAACATTTTGTTGTAGTTATAAACCCACATGCACAATCACTGCATGTAAAAAATATTCATTTCCTTAATCGCCATATGGCGACAGCAAAACCGATTTCAAGTCAGCCATCCGGCTAAATTAGCAAATCGACCGGTTTTCCCTGAATATCAATTTAAGTAAACGCTGTGTTAAACAGTGTTTACTTGGCAGCACACGGATGTGCTGCCATTTTCAATCACCTAAGTGGTTGAAAATGGAGAAAAATAAAAATCGCATTTTTATTTTGCGTGCTCTGAGAATTCCGGGACGGAATTATTCAGTGCTTACCTAAAAGAATAGCGAGTTTTTCAGATTTTTCATGATTTTCTGAGCAGTAGACCCCTCTATATCATAGAAGTTGCAATTCTGCTCTTTTCTCAGCCAGGTCAGTTGCCGCTTGGCCAGCTGGCGGGTCGCGGTAATGGCCTTTTCCACCATCTCGTCGTGGTTTAGTGCACCCTCGATATACTCCCATACCTGGCGGTAACCCACACAGCGCATCGAGGGCATATCCAGGCTTAAATCCCCCCTTGCCCTCAATGCTTCAACTTCTTCAATAAAGCCCTGTTTTAACATCTGCTGAAAACGTTGTGCAATGCGCTGACGCAACAATTCACGATCCTGAGGGAAATAGGCAATTTTTGCCAGCCTGTAGGGCAATCCCTGCGCCGCCTGCTGCTGCCACAACTCACTCAGGGTTTTACCTGATATTTCATAGACTTCCAGCGCACGCTGGATACGTTGCGGGTCATTAGGATGAATGCGCTGTGCAGACACCGGGTCCACCTGCGCCAGCCGCTGGTGCATGGCCGCCCAGCCGGATGCCTGCGCCTCGGCTTCCAGCCGCGCGCGAACCGATTCATCGGCGGCGGGCAGCACGGACAAACCCTCCTGCAACGCCTTGTAATACAGCATGGTGCCACCCACTAGCAAGGGCGTGTTGCCTCGTTCGATAATCGCCCTGATTTCAGCCAGTGCATCGTCACGGAAACTGGCCACCGAATAGGACTCGCTCGGATCAATAATATCAACCAGGGCATGGGGCACCTGTTGTAGGGTCTGTGCATCGGGCTTGGCGGTGCCTATATCCATATCGCGGTACACCAGCGCCGAATCCACGCTAATCAGCTCGCAGCCAAACTGCTCGGCACAGGAAAGTGCCAGATCAGTTTTACCGGCGGCGGTGGGGCCCATGACAAACAGGATGGTGGGTGTATCCTCGCTGGCGCTTTGCGGCTGATGGATAATGAAGTCTGACATCTGGATCTGAACAGCGACCTGCCTACTGGCCGCGCATAAACCATTTGTCGATGGCATCCAGGCTGAACTCGGTCCAGGTGGGACGGCCGTGATTGCACTGTCCGCTGCGCTCGGTCTGCTCCATGTCTCGCAACAGCGCATTCATTTCGGCAATACTCAGGCTGCGGTTGGCGCGTACCGAACCGTGGCAGGCCATGGTGCCCAGTACCTGGTTAATCGCATTGCGGATGCGCTGCGAAGTGCCGTAGCTGAGCACATCAGAGAGCACATCGCGCACCAGCGACTCGGCATCGGCGCGCGCCAGGATCATCGGCACCTGGCGGATGCGGATCGACTCGGGGCCGCTGCGATCCAGCTCGAAACCCAGTTCACTGAACAGTGATGCCTGCTCTTCTGCCAGCTCAGCTTCTTTTTCACTGAGGTTCATACTGATCGGCACCAGCAAGGGCTGCGAGGCCAGCTGCCCCTGCTCCATGGACTGCTTCAGGCGCTCATAGGTAATACGCTCATGGGCCGCGTGCATATCCACCACCACCAGTCCCGTGGCGGTCTGCGAGAGAATAAAGATGCCATGCAACTGCGCCAGCGCAAAACCCAGCGGCGGAATATCCGTCGCATCGGTCTCTGTCTCAGTGGCTGTATGGGTGTTAAAAGCCTCTGCCTGTTGCGGCGTGAAACCTCGGGACAGATTGTCATAGGCCCTGATCTGCTCCTGTACCGGCAGCGCCATACTGCTCTGCCGTGGCGCAGCCCCGTAGGCATAAGCCTGGGCTGATGCCTGTGCCGGCTGCCCTGATTGCATGGCCGGATTCTGCGCCATGGCGGCACCCTGTGCGGCCATATCCGCCGGGCGCACATCCGCCAGTGCACGGTGAATGCCACGAAACAGAAAATCATGCACCAGCCGACTCTCGCGAAAACGCACTTCATGCTTGGTGGGGTGGGCATTCACATCCACCAGCGCCGGGTCCAGTTCAAGGTAGAGCACATAGGCCGGGTGTCGCCCATGATAGAGCACATCCTGATAGGCCTGACGCACCGCATGGGTCACCAGTCGATCGCGGATCATGCGTCCATTGACAAAGAAATACTGCATATCCGCCTGTGAGCGGGAGAAGCTGGGTGACGCAATCCAGCCATGCATCGACAGGCCTGCCGCGGCATATTCCATATGCTGCGCCTGCTCGATAAAGGCCTTGCCACAGACTTCCGCCAGACGCTGCTCCATCGAGATACGATCCTCTGCCGCCCGCCATTGCTTGATGGCCCGCTGGTTATGATTCAGGCTGATACTGACATCGAAGTGGCTCAGTGCAATGCGCTTGACCACATCTTCCAGGTGATTGAATTCGGTTTTTTCGGTGCGCATAAACTTGCGCCTCGCCGGCACATTGTAAAACAGGTCGCGCACCTCGATGGTGGTGCCCACGCCGTGGGGGGCCGGTGTCAACTCGGCGGAGGCCTCATCCCGCCCCTGTACCTTAAAGCCCTCCGCCGAATCCTGGCGAGAGGTAATACTCATGCGACTGATGGAGGCAATACTGGGCAGGGCTTCGCCGCGAAAGCCCAGGCTTTTTACATGTTCCAGGTCATCCAGGTTGCGAATCTTGCTGGTGGCATGTCGTGACAGGGCCAGCGCCAGATCATCCCTGTGGATGCCGTGGCCGTTATCACGGATACGAATCAGCTTGATGCCACCCTGCTCGATATCAATCTCGATTTTAGTGGCATTGGCATCGATACTGTTTTCCAGCAACTCTTTCACCACCGAGGCAGGCCGCTCAACCACTTCGCCCGCGGCGATCTGGTTAATAAGCTGGTTGGGCATTTGCTGAATTCGCTGGGACATAAGCTCTGGTATTCGCTCTGGACGTTGAGGTGACATGCTGAAGAGCGCCGAGTTTAACAAGCTTTGGCTTCTGGACAAAGCCATCAACCGTTTAAAAAGAAAACGCGAACAACGCGAACAGCGCAAATAAACGCGATATTAACATCTGAAAACTTTGGCGTTCATTAGAGGCTCTCGCGTTGTTGGCATTAATCTTTCAGTAAAAGGTTAGAGTTCGGGAAGTCCAGAGTGACCCCGAATTAACCCTTGCGTTTATTCGCGTTGACGTGCATGGATGCACTAATTCAGCGAGCGCATGAATGCGCAGGAGCTGTCATTTATTCCGCACATCCTGTGCTCCACCCTTCGGGCCGTGCATTCGCACGTTCAAAGTGCTCCTGCACTTTAGTATTCCGCACATCCTGTGCTCCACCCTTCGGGCCGTGCATTCGCACGTTCAAAGTGCTCCTGCACTTTAGTGCGTTGTTCGCGTTTTCTTTTTAAACAGACTTACCTTGATCCAACTTAATACCGATGCCCAATAAAAAAGGCGACCCTCAGGCCGCCTTCATAAATCGTACTATTTTATGTCTTATTTATATGCCTGAATCAAGCCGCCTTGCGGCGAGCCAGCCCGGCCAGTGCAATCAGGCCTGTGCCAAACAACCACAGTGCAGCCGGCACCGGCACTTCGGTAATGGTGGCATAGATCTCGGCGCTGGTTTGCTGGCCTTCCGGCAGATCCGCATAGGTTTCAAACGACAGACCACCATCGCGGGAAAAGCCCTGCATGCTCAGCAGGTAATTCATGCCATTCATTTCAAAGGCCACGCTTTCTGGAAATGACAACAGACTTGCTGTGTCATCAGCCGGGTTGGTGCTGTTATCAATGCCAATACGGTATTCGATCGGCATCAGGCCATAGCCATCCAGCTGGATATTCATGCGGAAATCAATCTCCACCATGCCACCGGACAACACCGTCTGCTCATTGGTATAGGTAAATGAACCCAGTGAGAAGGCTTCGCCATAGGTGATAGTGGTAGCTGAGCTGCCATCGACACTGCCGGTGCCGTTGAACCAGAAGTGACTCTGGATAATCTCCTGATTAACAAAGCTCTCATAGACATCAACGCCCCAGCCAAAATAGGCCACGGAATCGGTGCTGGCATTGAGGTTGGAAGGCAACTCCTGGGCAGGTGTTGCATCATTGTCCTGGTTATATGTTCGGTTGTAGAAGTAAAAGCTACTGGCACTCGGGTTATGGAATGAACCTTCCACCTGCACAGTCGCAGCATAAGCGCCCTGGGTGGAGGCGATTAAGCTTGCCACTGCCGCCAGGCCCAATGCTAATTTTTTATAGTTATTCATTTTAATCCTTATGACTCAGCCTGAGCCATTTAAACAGTCTGTTTATCGTTTGCGCAACAATACACCAACCATAACGCAACTACAGTGCCACTATAACTATTTTATTTAATAACAATAACTTATATTTTTAAACCGGACACTCAACAGATGTCGACGTCTACTTCCGTAAACTATTCCGACGACTTTACGGGGGTTGCTTTACACTTTACCACCACACCCCTTGCAGGGGTGCCAGTTTAGCTCACAGGAATATACAGCTTTTTACCGACATGCAACTCATCGGTACGCAGCGAGTTACGGGTGCGCAGATGGGACACCGGCAACTGATAACGGTCACCGATTTTCGCCAGGGTATCGCCCTGGCGGATAATGTACTGATCCTGGGCTTCTGCCAGCCAGGTGCCCGGCGGCGCCTTGCGGGCGAAGTAGTCGTTCACACCACGCAGTATCGCCTTGGCCAGTTTGCTCTGGTGGGCACTGCTGCGCAGTTTTCGTTCTTCGTTGGGATTGGAAATAAATGCAGTTTCCAGCAGCACCGCCGGAATATTTGGCGCCTTGAGCACCGCAAAACCCGCCTGCTGTACCTTTTTCTTGTGCACACGACCCACACGGGTCAGTTCCTTCAGCACTTCATCGCCTATATCCAGGCTCGACTCAATAGTGCCAGTCAGTGACAGGTCGAGCAGCACCTGTTTGACCATCTCATCCTGATGATTGATATCTACATCGCCGAATAGCACGTCTACCTTGTTTTCCTTTTCCGCCAGCAACCGTGCTGATTCTGATGATGCACCACTCACCGACAGTGCATACACAGACGCACCCCGTGCACGGGGATCGGGGAAGGAGTCCGCATGGATCGAGATCATCAGGTCGGCATTCAGTTCATGGGCGCGCTTAATCCGCTCACGCAGTCGCATAAAACGATCATTACCGCGAATCAGCTCACCGCGCATGCCCTTGGTGGCATCAATCTCCTTTTTCAGGCGCCGTGCCACCTGCAATGTAATATCTTTCTCGCGGGTACCCTGGCGCCCTATAGCGCCGGGGTCATTACCGCCATGCCCTGCATCAATCGCCACGATCACATCCCGCAGCGGCTTTTTCTGCGCCACTTCGGGTTGTGAGCTGGCGCCGTTTTCTTTTACATCGATCACCAGGCGGTAGCCGCTACCGCCTTTTGGCTCCAGCAGGAAGCTGCTGGGGGTGGTACGCGATTTCAGATCCAGCACCACGCGCAGGTCATGGCCATTGCGCACACCGGTACGAATGCTTTTCAGCTGACGACTGTGTAGCTCTTCCAGGGTACCTGCATCCATCAGGCGGGTCTGCTTGAGGTCTATTACCAGACGCTCTGGCTTGTGCAGTGAAAACAGCGAATGCTCCACCGGCCCGTTCAGGTCAAACACCAGACGGGTTTTATGGGGTTCACGGGAAATACGGATATTTTTAACCTGGGCCTGTGAGGACGCCGCCTGTGCCAGCACCGGTGCTGAGGCGAGTGCACCCAGCCCGGCAATCTGGCTGGTTAACTGTGTTAAAAATTGACGTCGCTGGTTCTTCATCTCACACCTCAAAACATCTGAGTGTTCACACGGATCTGCTCACACCAATTCTGTGGCAATGCCTTAAGTAGCTGATTTATATAGAGCGGCAAAGCGGAATACAGAAATCTATAACTAACTGTTCAAGTAGTTTGGCAAGTTTTCCGCAAAATGCAAGGAAGGAATTAAATTTTTATCAACAATTTTAACAAGATAGAGAAATTACCTAATGCAATTAATTAGATAGATCTGCGATGATTTTATCGCCTTTTTCTGTGCCAGCCTGCAGTTTACAGGCCCGCCCCTGAACCCCGTTGCGGGTTTCATAGGCCAGTTCGCACAGTAGATCGGCAACGGGTAAATAGCCCGCCGCCTTCTCCGGCCACTCGATCAGACAGATGGATTCGCCATCAAAATAATCACGGCCACCGGCATATTCCAGCTCGTCCGGCTCACCGAGCCGATAGAGATCGAAGTGATAAATACCCTGACCATTGATCTCATAAGGCTCAACCAGGGTATAGGTGGGGCTTTTCACCGCGCCAACATGCCCCAGCGCCTGCAGGAATCCCCGTACCAGGGTGGTTTTACCCGCCCCCAGATCACCCTGCAGAAAGATCACCGTGCCCGCGGGTGCATGATGTGCCAGCTCAGCCGCCAGCGACAGCTGCTCACTTTCATTCGCCAGAAACACATTAAAGCCGCCCATCAGGCATTCACCAGCTGACGCAATGGCACAAACAAATCCGTGGCCAGCAGGCCGGCTATGCCCTCTTTCGCCGCCATGTCCGCCGCCAGGCTGTGCATACACAGTCCTAACCGTGCAGCTACTGCCGGCGCATACCCCTGTGCCAGCAGGCTGCCGATCACACCGCTTAAGACATCCCCCATGCCCGCCGTGGCCATGCCCGGGTTACCGTAAGGGCACAGCTGCGGCAGCGCCTCGGGGGATTGCAGCAGGCTGCCCGCCCCCTTGAGAATCACCTGACCACCATAGGTCTGTTGCAGCAGCTCGATGCTGGTAAAGCGTGAGTTCTGAATATCCGCCGTGGTTTCACCCAGCAGTGCCGCGGCTTCACCGGGATGCGGTGTGAGAATCCAGTCATCACGGCCAGCATCCGCTTCACTCAGCAGGCGCAGCGCGCCGGCATCCACCAGTTTGGGCAAGTGGCTTTCCAGTGCCGCCGAGAGCAGATTACGCGACCAGACACTGTCTTTCATACCCGGACCAATAACCAGCGCACTGGCACTGTGCAGCAGATCCGTGGCCAGGTGACCATCATCGCTGGGACACACCATCAGTTCCGGCCGCCCCGCAAGCAGCACTTCTGTGTGCGCGGCATGGCTGACCACGGTTACCAGCCCGGCACCGGTACGCAAAGCAGCTTCCGCCGCCATACGCGCCGCCCCTGGCATACCCAGATCGCCCCCCAGCACCAGCACATGGCCGCACTGGTGCTTGTGGCTGCTGTACAGCCGGTTTTTCAGCTGCAGGCGCAGGCGCGACCAGTCGAGCAGTTCCGCCTGTGGCGGCTGCTTTTCATACACTTCAGCCGGCACACCCAGATCATCGAACTGCACCTCACCACAGCAATCCACCCCGTGATGGGTAAACAGCCCCTGCTTGAGGCCGATAAAAGTCAGGGTGGATCTGGCCTGGATTGCGGTACCGGCAATGCGCCCGGTGTCCGCATTCAGCCCGGAGGGAATATCCACCGCAATTACCGGGCGTGAAGACGCATTCACCGCATTAATAAGCTTCGCCCACTCACCTTCCACATCCCGATCCAGACCAGTACCCAGCAGTGCATCCACCACCACATCGGCGCTTTGCAACAGAGAATCTGAGAATTTGACTGGCTGATGACTCAGCGAATGCCAGTCTTTCCAGGCGGTGCGTGCATCACCCTGCAGTTTTTTCGGGTCCTGCAGACTCACCACACTCACATCCAGTCCCGCCTGCTGCGCGAGCTTGGCCACCACATAGCCATCGCCGGCATTATTGCCCGAGCCACATAACAGCAGGATTTTTTTCGCCAGCGGGTAACGATTTTGCAGATGGCGAAACAGCGCCCTGCCGGCACGCTTCATCAGCTCATAACCGGAGAGATTAAACTGGTTGATGGCGAGACTGTCGAGCTGACGCACCGCCTGGGCCGTATACAGGTATTGAGGTAGTTGATTGAGCTGTTTTAATTTCATCGCTGGATGATGCGCAATTGATGCCACAAAATCAACAAAAGCCGAGACCGAACAGATACCTGTTCAACTGCCGCTGATAAAGTCGTTAAAGCGTGTCTCGAGTTGTGCCAGCGATGTCTGGTCACCGGCCTCTGCCAGCAGCGCCATGGCGGTTTCTGCAGTACACAGGCCATCGGCCTTCTGGTTGCGCCGCAATGTGTAACGGGATGCCTGTTCCACAGGCAGTTGCACACAGGGCAAGGAGTGCAGATAGGGGCTGCGGTTATAGATTTTGCGCGCTTCCTGCCAGGTACTGTCGATTAGAATATAGTGTCTGAACGTCTGCTGCGGTGTCGCAGACGGATTTTTCTCGCCCGGATACACCAGCGCAATCTGCCTTGCGGACTGATGCTGGCTAATCAACTGCAGTAAAGCCGGATCGGGTACTGCTCGTTGCCAGACAATACGTAGTGTATCAGCCAGACACTGTTCAATCAGCTGGCCGCTATTGCTTGCCTTGCCGAGCTCACGCTCGTGGGTTAACAGGATAAAGGCCATCTGGCCATGATAACAGGTGACATTAAGACTGGCGCATGGATACCTGGATCTGATCGCGGCCGGCGTGCTTGGCCGCATACATCGCCTTATCCGCACGGTTAAACAGGCTATGGCGATCATCCTGCGCATCCCGGCAGGCGAGACCAATGCTCACTGAAATATCCAGTGCCTGGCCCGCAAGCTGCACTTCAATCTCGCGTACTGACTGCAGAATACGCTCGGCAATATCATAAGACGCCTCGCAGTCGGAATTGGTCAATAGCACCACAAATTCCTCACCGCCATAACGAAACAGCATGTCAGTGGTGCGGATACTCGCCTGGATGCGGTTAGCCACCTCGATAATAACCTCATCTCCCAGTGCGTGGCCGTGCTGGTCATTGACCTGTTTAAAGTGATCGATGTCGATCACCAGCAGGGTGAGATCCTGTTGATGACGTTGTGCCAGATGCAGTTCACGATCAAAGGATTCTTCGAAAGTAGAGCGGTTACGAATACCGGTTAATGCATCGCAATACGCCAGTAACATGGCCTTTTTATGCTGCAGCGCATTACGCAGCGGATACACCAGGATAGACAGCAGATTCTCCAGCAGCACCAGCTCCGATTCAACAAACTTGCGGCCGCGATAAACTTCCAGCTTTCCCAGATCCATTTCCTCGATCTGCAGCTGATAGTTGCAGCTGTGGCCTTTCTGCCGTGCTGATTCAATCTGCACCTCGGGCTGGGCACACTGGTATGCAAAACCATCGAACAGAAAATAGGCATGGATATGCTCCATAAACTTGTTCAGCACCCAGTCCACATCCAGCGACATCTGCAGAGTCAGTGCCAGGTCAAGCCGTGCCTGCTGTTCGAGCTCGCGGTTATATTGCTTTCGTGCCGGTTTTTCATGGTTGGAAAAAACAGCCTTTACCTCTTTGAGCTCTTTAACCATTTCCTGTGTTGAGGTGTGAATTCGCATGCAATGTGCTTCCTGATTAAGTCTTAATCAGCATCATTGCGACAACTGTGCCAAGTCAGTTTACCGCCAAAATAAATCCTTGTTTATCAACATGTTGAAATATATGCGTGTAAAAAAGCCCGGGCATTTAGCGGCCTAAAACCGAGGTACATTAATGTGGTGACGAATTTCTGACGGCAAGGTCTTGCCGCTCGTGGTTCCAGATATGACGCATTTTACGTGGTGCTGTAGCCTACTCAGCCAGTGGCAGCAAACAGGCCCCCACCGAGCCGGGCAGGCATTGCTCACCATTAACCCAGATGGCGTGATCAAAGATCGCCTGGTTTAGATCGGCACCCTGCAGGCGCGCACCCACCAGTTCAGCATAGGCCAGATCGGCACCGCTGAGATCTGCCTGCCGCAGGTCGGCCTGGCGCAGATTCGCACCCTTGAGGTTGGCCTGCTGCAACTGGGCTGATTGCAGGCTGGCCTGCGACAGGTCTGCATAGGCCAGATCCGCCGCCGTTAGCTGGGAATCTGATAAGTCGATTGAATTTAATTTTGCGCTGCGTAAATTGGCATGGGACAGGTTACGCCCGCGCAACACTTCACCCTGCTTGTTGCAGCCGGACCAGTTAATCCCCGGGCTGGCGGCAGCGGCACAGTCCGCCAGCCGCATATCGCTGTTATTGCGTGCCGCCAGATACAGACCGACCGCCACCAGCAACGCCAGTACAAACAGGCTGAGATACAGGTAGTTTTTTTTCGGCTGTTCGCTGTAGCGCTGCAGCATGTCATCACGCACCTGGCGGTGCAGCTGCATCACCTCTTCCTCGGCTTCACGACGCTCCTCGTATTCATCCACCCCGGTCGACTGAGAACTGCGCTCATCTTCGCGAATCCGTGCCAGCACCAGCGCACGATCACCGGCCTCGGTGCCCGCCTCTTTCACCACATCGGGCACCATCGCCGGGTAGTTTTTAACCGCCGCCCAGTGCGCCTTATCCAGACTGACCGGGGTGTCGAGATCAATCCGCCCCAGAATCAGGTAGCGGCCAATCAGCTGATTGGGAAACGGCCCCTGTACCGCCTCACCCTGTTTGATATACCAGCGACTTTTACTTGTCATTCAGATTCACATTGATTGCACATAATAGGTGTTCCAGCCACTGTTATAGCAGGGAATCGTCCAGGCATAAACTGGCTGATAAGGTCAGGCTAATCGCTAGGGTACCTCTGAACAATGCTGATATGTCTCTGCGAGATCTGAAGCGTGCAGCTACTAGGCGTGCTTCGCAGTGAATGGCCCGGTCCTTCACAAGAGGCACAACACCGTAGATGTGCGCTTCAGGCCTCGCCCTTCGGGGCTTACAGGTGTGCCCGCACTCTGCGTTAGCGTTTTTCACCAGACTTCAGCATGCTTTTAAAACACCGCCTTGATTGCGAACACACCTGTAAGCCAGAGATATGTCATCATTATTCAGAGGTACCCTAGGGCGTTAATACGCGAATACCAGCCATATAGGGTTTCAGCGCATCCGGCACCTGAATACTGCCATCGGCCTGCTGGTAGTTTTCCAGCACCGCCACCAGTGTGCGGCCAATCGCCAGTCCCGAACCATTGATGGTATGCAGCAACTCCGGCTTGCCCGTATCGGGATTACGCCAGCGCGCGCTCATGCGCCGCGCCTGGAAGTCGAGGAAATTACTGCAGGAGGAAATCTCGCGGTAGGCCTGCTGACCTGGCAGCCAGACTTCCAGGTCGTAGGTTTTGGCCGAGGAAAAACCGGTGTCACCGGCGCACAGGGTGAGCACGCGGTACGGCAGGCCCAGCTTCTGCAGAATGGTTTCTGCATGTCCGGTGAGTTCTTCCAGTGCCGCCCAGGAATCTTCGGGGCGCACCAGCTGCACCATCTCGACTTTCTCGAACTGGTGCTGGCGAATCATGCCGCGGGTGTCCTTGCCGTAGGAACCGGCTTCGGAGCGGAAACAGGGGGTGTGCGCGGTGAATTTAAGCGGCATATCCGCCGCTTCGACAATGCTGTCACGCACCAGATTGGTCACCGGCACTTCCGCGGTGGGGATCAGGTAATATTCACTGTCACCACTGATCGCAAACAGGTCATCGGCAAACTTGGGCAACTGACCGGTGCCGCGCAGGCTGTCGGCGTTTACCAGGTAGGGTACATAAACCTCTTCATAACCATGCTCCAGCGTGTGCTGATCCAGCATAAACTGAATCAGCGCCCGATGCAGTCGCGCCATATCACCGCGCATCACCACGAAGCGCGAGCCGGTCAGCTTGCTGGCGGTTTCAAAATCCAGCCAGGCATTGGGCGCGCCCAGCTCGACGTGGTCCTTGGGCTCGAAATCCAGCGCCCTGGGCTCACCCCATTTACGGATTTCAATATTGTCTTCTTCGGATTTGCCCGCTGGCACCGAATCATCCAGCAGATTGGGCATGCCCATCATCAGCTCGTGAATCTCCGCCTGCACCTCATCCAGTTGCTTTTTCGCTGCATCCAGCGCGTCACCCAGATTCGCCACCTCTGCCAGCAACGGCTCGATATCCTGCCCCTGCGCCTTGGCCTGACCAATGCTTTTGGAGCGGGTATTGCGCTCGTTTTGCAGGTCCTGGGTTTTTACCGACAGCTCCTTGCGCTGCGCTTCCAGCTGGTTGAAGTGATTGATATCCAGCGTATAACCGCGCAGCGCCAGTTTCTCGGCCACGGACTCGATATCGGTTCGAAGTAGTTTCTGATCTAACATACAGGCTTTATTCTCTAATTTTTATAGTTTGGCATACACAGGACTACACCCCGGCTATACCATGGATCTGGCCCATTGCGCACCGGTCCAGGCCGCAAGTACACAGAGTGTGACATTGAGCAGCACATTTAAAAAGGCTTTCTGCAGCAGGCCCTGCTCCAGCAGGTGCAGGGTTTCCCAGGAAAAGGTGGAGAAGGTGGTAAAGGCACCCAGCAACCCCACCACCAGTCCCAGTTTTACATCCTGCGACAGGCTGAATTTTTCAATTAGCAGGATCGACAACAGGCCGATGGCCAGTGAGCCCAGTACATTCACCGCCAGTGTGCCATAGGGAAACTCCCGGCCAAACCAGTGGTAAATACCCGATGACATCAGGTAACGCAGCACCGCACCCAGTGCACCACCGCCGGCGATAAACAGCAATGTTTTCATCAGCCCCCTGCCCGCCGACTCAATCAGGCGGCCACAATGGGAATCACTTTATCCGCCACCTCTTTGTATTCCGCAATTTCATGGAAGTTGAGGTAACGATAAATGTCAGCCGCCATTGGCTTCAGGTGCTGTACCTTCTCCAGGTATTCCTCTGCGGTGGGGATATAACCCAGAATACCAGCCACCGCGCTGAGTTCCGCCGAGGCCAGATAGACATTGGCATCCTTACCCAGTCGGTTGGGGAAGTTGCGGGTCGAGGTGGACATCACCGTGGCGCCATCCGCCACCCGTGCCTGGTTACCCATACACAGCGAACAGCCGGGCATTTCAGTACGTGCACCGGCACGGCCGAAGATGCTGTAGTAACCTTCTTCGCTCAACTGACGCTGGTCCATTTTGGTGGGGGGAGCAATCCACATGCGTGTCGGGATACTGGTGATGTTTTCCAGTACCTTGCCCGCCGCGCGGTAGTGACCGATATTGGTCATGCAGGAACCGATAAAGACCTCGTCGATCTTGGTGCCGGCCACTTCTGACAGCAGCTTCACATCATCCGGGTCATTCGGGCAGGCCAGAATCGGTTCTTTAATTTCATTCAGGTCAATTTCGATGATTTCGGCGTATTCCGCATCCGCATCCGGCTCCAGCAGCTGCGGATCCGCCAGCCAGGCTTCCATCGCCTCGATACGACGATGCAGGGTGCGCGCATCTTCATAGCCATTGGCAATCATCCACTTCAGCAGGGTGATATTGGAGTTCAGGTACTCAATAATCGGTTCCTTACCCAGACGCACCGTACAACCATTGGCGGAGCGTTCCGCCGAGGCATCGGACAGTTCGAACGCCTGCTCCACCTTCAGATCCGGCAGACCTTCGATTTCCAGCACCCGGCCGTTAAATACGTTCTTCTTGCCTTTCTTTTCCACGGTTAACAGCCCCTGCTGGATCGCCGCATAGGGAATGGCGTTGACCAGGTCACGCAGGGTCACACCTGGCTGCATCTCGCCCTTGAAGCGCACCAGCACCGACTCCGGCATATCCAGTGGCATCACACCCAGTGCAGCCGCAAACGCCACCAGACCGGAGCCTGCAGGGAAGCTGATACCCAGTGGGAAGCGGGTATGGGAGTCACCGCCGGTGCCCACGGTATCCGGCAGAATCATGCGGTTCAGCCAGGAGTGAATAATGCCGTCACCGGGACGCAACGCGACCCCGCCACGTGTATTCATAAAGTCGGGCAGCTCGTGCTGCAGTTTGATATCCACCGGCTTGGGGTAAGCCGCGGTATGACAGAAGGACTGCATCACCAGATCCGCCGAGAAGCCCAGGCAGGCCAGCTCTTTTAGCTCATCACGGGTCATTGCACCGGTGGTGTCCTGGGAACCCACTGTGGCCATTTTCGGCTCGCAGTAGGTGCCGGGACGCACACCGGCAACGCCACAGGCCTTGCCCACCATCTTCTGCGCCAGGGTAAAGCCCTTGCCGGTATCTTCAGGATCAATCGGGCGCATAAACACATCGGAAGGCTCCAGGCCAAGGAACTCCCGGGCATTAGCCGTCAGGCCACGTCCGATAATCAGCGGAATCCGCCCATTGGCACGCACTTCATCCGCCAGGGTGGTTGGGCGCAGTTTGAACTGACAGATTTCGCTGCCATCCTCTCTCAGCACCAGGCCATCATAGGGGCGAATACGAATCACATCGCCGGTTTCCATATTATCCACATCACATTCGATGGGCAGTGCGCCGGAATCTTCAGCAGTATTAAAGAAGATCGGTGCGATCTTGTTACCCAGCACCACCCCACCTTCGTGTTTATTGGGCACAAAGGGAATTTCCTTGCCCATATGCCAGAGCACAGAATTGATCGCCGATTTACGTGAGGAGCCGGTGCCCACCACATCACCCACATAGGCAATCGGATGGCCTTTTTGCTTTAATTCCTCGATGGTTTCAATTGGCTTGTCCATTTTCGAGACCAGCATCGATTGTGCGTGCAGCGGAATATCCGGCCGGCTCCAGGCTTCTGTGGCCGGAGACAGGTCATCGGTATTGGTTTCACCGGGCACTTTATAAACCGTCACGGTGATTTCTTCAGGCATCGGCGGCTGGCTGGTAAACCACTCGGCATCGGCCCATGATTTAATCACCTGCTCGGCATATTGATTGGTTCTGGATTTCTCCGCCACATCGTGGAAAGCATCGTAGATCAACAGTGTGTGGGACAGTGCTTTAACCGCCGCCGGTGCGGTGACATCATCATCCAGGCACTCGATCAGCGACTGGATATTGTAACCACCCAGCATGGTGCCCAGCAGTTCGGTGGCATATTCACGGGAAATCAGTTCACAGACGGTTTCGCCTTTGGCCACATCGGTGAGAAACGCCGCTTTGACATAGGCGGCCTGATCAACCCCCGGCGGCACCCGGTGCACCAGCAGGTCGATTAATTCCTGGGTGTCTTCACTACCCGGTGTCTTCAGCATTTCTATGAGTTCGGCAACCTGCTGTGCATCAAGGGCCAGTGGAGGCAGATTGTCAGCAGCGCGTTCTTCGACATGTTTGCGATAAGCTTCGAGCACGGTAGATTCCTTATACATCGGTTCTTAGAAAACAGGAGACGATTATACAGTGTGTGCGAGGCAATTTCTTCCACCATTTAAAAGCCACTCACAGCCCGCCGTATTTTGATTTTTCAGGGCCAAACTGTATAATCCACAACCCCACTTTCTGTGACTGTATTTCTCTGCACCGCCACTGCAGAGCAGAGTTAACAACAGCCCTCAAAGCGTCACCTTCTTAGTACACACAAAGCGAGCAATATGAACTTTCTAGCCTTATTTCCATTTCTGAAATGGTTCAAGTTTGTTAATAAGGACACACTCAAAGCAGACGCTATCGCCGGCTTTACCGGTGCGGTTATCGTGTTACCCCAGGGCGTGGCCTTTGCCACCATCGCTGGCCTGCCACCGGAATATGGCCTGTACACCGCCATGGTGACACCGATTATCGCCGCCCTGTTCGGCTCCTCCTACCACCTGGTATCAGGCCCCACCACCGCAATTTCAATCGTGGTGTTTGCCACCGTCAGCCAGCATGCCACACCGGGCACACCGGAATTTATCTCGATTGCACTGACCCTGACTTTTCTGGCGGGCGTATACCAGCTGGCATTTGGCCTGGCACGGCTGGGGGCGCTGGTTAACTTTGTTTCCCATACGGTAGTCATCGGTTTCACCGCCGGGGCGGCCATTCTGATTGCCACCAGCCAGATGAAACACATTCTGGGGATTGACGTCGCCAAGGGCGAATCCTTTCTGCACACCTGGATGGAAATACTCAGCCACCTGGGTTCGGTTAACCATTACCTGTTAATGATTGCGCTGCTCACCCTCTTCACTGCCCTGCTGATTAAAAAGTTTGTGCCGAAAATTCCTAACCTGCTGATCGGCATGGTGGTGGGCAGCCTGGTGGCGTATGGCTTAAAAGACATTGCCGAGGGCATAGTGCTGGTGGGTGAAATTCCCGGTGGGCTGCCACCATTATCATCACCGGATTTCAGTATCAGCACCATTACCGCCCTGGCACCGGGTGCCTTTGCCGTGGCCCTGCTGGGCCTGATCGAGGCGGTATCCATCAGCCGCGCGGTGGCGACCAAATCAAATCAGCGTATCAACTCCAACCAGGAGTTTGTGGGTCAGGGCATGTCGAACATTGCCGGTAGCTTTTTCTCCAGTTACGCCGGCTCCGGCTCGTTTACCCGTTCAGGCATTAACTACGAAGCCGGTGCCAGAACCCCGATATCAGCTATTTTCGCCGCGGTGTTCCTGCTGTTTATTGTGTTGCTGGTTGCACCACTCACCGCCTATTTACCGGTAGCCGCAATGGGCGGGATCATCCTGCTGGTGGCCTATAACCTGATTGATTTCCATCACATCACCATGATTCTGAAAAACAGTCGCTCGGAATCCGCAATTCTGCTGGTGACCTTTTTCAGCACCCTGTTCCTGGAACTGGAATTTGCTATCTACCTGGGGGTTATTATCTCGCTGGTGTTTTTCCTCAAGAAAACATCCACACCGGAAATCCCTACCCTGTCGGTGGACACCAATGAAAAAACCGGCAAACGCAGCTTTATTAATATCAATAAGAAGCCGCTCAAGCAGTGTCCGCAACTGAAGATTATCCGCATTGATATGTCGGTGTATTTCGGTTCGATCAACCATATTCAGCAACGCATCTCCAGCATTGCCGACAACGAGCGCATCTACCATATTATGATTGATGCGTCCGGCATTAACTTTATTGACCTGGCAGGTGCCGAAGCACTGGTGAATGAGCACCGCATGCTGCAAAAAATGGGCGGTGGCCTCTACTTTGTGGGGCTTAAGTCATCGGTGTATGAATTTGTGGCCCGCTCCTGCTTTGTGAAAAAAATCGGCTCCGCCTATTTCTTTGACTCCAAGAACGAAGCGATTCGCATGATCTACAAACGGCTCGACCGGGAAATCTGCCAGACCTGTCCCAGCCAGATTTTCAAGGAGTGCAATGCATAGACATAACGTCTGGGGATTTATTTAAAAGCACAAGAAAACGCACTAAAGTACAGGAGTACTTTGAACGTGCGCATGCACGGCCCGAAGGGTGAAGCACAGGATGTGCGGAATCAATGACAGCGCCTGCGCATCCATGCGCTCGCTGAATTAGTGCATCCATGCACGTCAACGCAAATAGATGCGACCGGCGGTTTAGCTTACAGGTTATATATTCCTGAGTTGTAGGTTGGGGTGACGCAGGAACCCCAACGATCTCTGGCAGAATTGAGTGATGTTGGGGTTCGTTCCTCACCCCAACCTACAGAACTATTTGCGTTAATTTGCGTTCATTCGCGTTTTCTTTTCAGACACGCTTCGCTGCCGACGTCCTGTGCATCTTTGCTACCGGCATCCATGCCTCTCGCAAAATACCGCACATCCTGTGCATAACCGCTAACGGCGTCCTGCCTCCCGCGGAATACCGCACATCCTGTGCATAAAAAAAGCCCGCATCTGCGGGCTTTTTATTTTAAAAACACTGAACCCGTAGATTCAGCTGTTTTACACAGCGAATTTAGTTGCTGCTTTTCTTTTTCATATAGTCTTCCACCGCAGCACTGATGGCATCTTCCGCCAGTACCGAGCAGTGAATTTTTACCGGTGGCAGTGCCAGCTCCTCGGCGATGTCCATGTTCTTGATCGCTCTGGCTTCTTCCAGGGTCTTGCCTTTCATCCATTCGGTCACCAGCGAGCTGGATGCAATCGCCGAGCCGCAGCCGTAGGTTTTGAACACCGCGTTCTCAATCACGCCGTCGTCACTCACCTGGATCTGCAGGCGCATTACGTCGCCACAGGCCGGTGCGCCGACCATGCCGGTGCCAACG
>DATCTK010000090.1:0-9090 GCA_036567985.1 Gammaproteobacteria bacterium
TCAGCAGCTCATAGGCACGACGTAGTTCCTGGGCCATATCCTGTGCTTCGATGATTTCCGCCGCTGAAGCCTGGCGCGCCTGCAGTTTGTCCGGGTGACACAAACTCACCTTACGCCGATAAGCCTGTTTAATCTCCGCCAGTGTGGCGCGTCGACCCAGCCCCAGCACCTCACAGGCGCTGGCCTGGCTCATCGGTTTGCTGGCACAACTAGTGACCGGCTGATGACGGGCCTGTTTCTCGGCGCGCACACGGCGATCGATGCGGGTCATAACCGGGCCTGAGATATTGATTCGCTTACAGATACGTTGCATCAGCCGGTATTCAACGTCGCTCATGCCATTGTCGGCATAGGCCATCTGCAGTTGCATTTCGAGGAAAACCTGCAACACGCTCACCCGGTGCTGGCACTGACGGTAAAAACGTTGCAGCAGGGCATCCAGCGCAAACTGTTGATGCTTGCCTTCATTGAACAGGCGAATAGCCAGCTTTTTCTGCTCGACATTCAGTTGCAGATGCTCCATTAACTCGGATGCCAGGGCAATTTCCGAGGACTTGATGGCACCGTCGGATCTGGCCACATGACCCATACTGGCAAACACACTGATAAAAAAGGCGATTTGTACCGGACCGTCGGAACCGGCCTGCTGCAGTTTCAGCGAATAATTTTTCCACCAGTTATCCAGCGGGTCACGCAAAAAGCGCTCGGCCAGTGCATCGGCACGAAAGGAACGAAATGTCTGGGTAACGACTTCAGCAAGGCGGGCCAAGGGAATCATCCTGTCATATTATTTTTATTGACAGAAACTGTAGCTGATCCGGCTTAAAAAATAAAGAAAATAGTCAATAGAAATAGCAAATTAGAGCAATTAGCTAATAACTCACACTAAGAAACCAAACTAAAACAGCTCGACATCATCCCGCGTTTCGCGCAACGACTGCTGCAACGCCTGCATCACCTGGGCGGCATCCTCACTCGCCAGAATCGCATCAAACAACACACGCTCGTGTTCCATGGTGTAGCGGCTGCGAATCTGTTGCTGCAGTTGCTGCCAGGCCTCCGCCGAATTCAGCTGCTGCGGGTCTGCCAGCAGCGACTCCAGCCATTGCAGGCTGTGGGCCACATGCTCAACTCGCTGGGTTAATGCATCGTAAAACTGCAGCGCCGTGGTTGCCTGCTGCAGCGGCTGTGACACCGCACGGAACTCTTCAGTCTGCGCCATCTCGGCAAAGGCATTTCCCAGCTGCTGCACCGAGTCATCCGCCTCACGCAGCGACGCCAGCAACTGGCTGGCGGCAACCCGTAATACCAGCAGGGTTTGCTGTAACTGCGCCGCTTTTAACGCTGGCGCGGTGTCGGCGGAGGATGGTTTAGCTTGCGACATAGTGTGAACCCGTTTTTTCTTTTTGTTGTGGTCCGGTGTTGTGGTCCGGTGTTGTGGTTCGGCTTGTTGTGGTCAGGCAATCCGTGTCAGCCGGCTTCCGGTTTTACCCTGGAGGCGGCAAGTCGAGCCCGACCCCGCGCCTCATCAATACTGGCGCCACTGGCCACGGCCACCCCCATGCGGCGTTTAACAAATGACTGGGGCTTGCCGAACAGGCGCACCTCGCTCATGGGCACACTCAGCGCCTGCTCCAGGCCGCTGTAGCAGATGCCCTCGGCCTCCAGCCCGCCGTAAATCACCGCACTGGCCCCGGGGGCGCGCAGGCTGGTATCCACCGGCAAGCCCAGAATGGCCCGCGCATGCAGGGCAAACTCCGACTGCCACTGGGTAATCAGCGTCACCAGGCCGGTATCATGGGGACGCGGGCTCACCTCACTGAAGTACACCTGATCCCCCTTGATAAACAGCTCGACACCGAAAATACCCCGCCCGCCCAGTACGCCGGTGATTTTTTCCGCGATCTCGCGGGATTTCTCCAGCGCGGTGTCAGACATCGGCTGGGGCTGCCAGCTTTCCACATAATCACCGTCTTTCTGGATGTGTCCGATGGGGGCACAGAAATGGGTCTCGATTTCACCCTCGGCATTCTGCGCGCGCACCGTGAGCTGGGTGATTTCATAATCAAATTCCACCAGACTTTCCACAATCACCCGCACGCCCTTAACCCGGCCAGCGTCCATTGCATATTGCCAGGCGGCGCTCACATCACTGCTCGATTCCAGCCGCGACTGACCCTTGCCCGAGGAGGACATCACCGGTTTGACAATACAGGGATAACCGATCAGATCCGCCGCCTGCTGCAATTCCTGCAGGCTGTCGGCAAAGGCATACTCGGAGGTCGCCAGTTTAAGCTCTTCCGCTGCCAGCCGGCGTATACCTTCACGGTTCATGGTGAGCTGTGTGGCGCGCGCAGTAGGAATCACTTCCGCCAGGCCTTCCTCCTCA
Organism: Gammaproteobacteria bacterium; assembly: GCA_036567985.1. Lineage (GTDB taxonomy): Bacteria > Pseudomonadota > Gammaproteobacteria > SZUA-229 > SZUA-229 > SZUA-229. Next base: position 2,390 of record DATCTK010000090.1, read on the forward strand.
ATTTCCGCCAGCATGTCCGTGGCAATCGCCTCGATCTCCGGCACGATAAAGTGTGGACGCTCCTGCACCACCAGTGCTTTCAGTGCAGCGGCATCGGTCATATCGATCACATGGGCACGGTGCGCCAGCTGCTGGCCCGGCGCATTGGCGTAGCGATCCACCGCAATCACCTCAACCCCGAAACGCTGTAACGCAATAATCACTTCCTTGCCCAGCTCACCGGAGCCCAGCAACATCACCCGGGTGGCGGAGGCGGAGAGTGGAGTACCTATTTTCATTATCTATGCCCTATTAAAAGTCGTTGGTCTTTGGTCATTGGTCGTTAGTCAGACTAAAGACGTTCGACGAAAGACTAACGACTAAATTAATGACTGTAATCACTTCAGCTGTGACACATCACGCACCGCGCCGCGGGCAGCGCTGGTGGTCATGGCCGCATAGGCCTTGAGTGCATTACTCACCACGCGCTCACGACCCAGCGGTTTCCATGCATCTGCGCCTTTCGCTTCCATAACCTGACGACGACGCTTTAATTCATCATCATCAACCAGCAGATTGATACTGCGCTGCGGGATATCAATCTGAATCATGTCACCTTCTTCCACCAGGCCGATGGCGCCACCCTCGGCGGCTTCCGGTGAAGCATGACCAATCGACAGCCCGGATGTGCCACCGGAAAAACGGCCATCGGTTAACAGGGCACAGGCCTTACCCAGGCCTTTCGATTTGAGGTAAGAGGTGGGGTAGAGCATTTCCTGCATACCCGGCCCGCCTTTCGGCCCTTCATAACGAATCAGTACCACATCACCTTCCTTGATCTGGTCACCCAGAATGGCTTCAACTGCGGCATCCTGGCTTTCAAAAATACGCGCCGGACCCACAAAACCGGTCAGGGTTGAAGTGGGCACACTGGTGGTGTAACGCAGCTCTTCAGCTTCGAACATGCTCATGTCGACCCCGGCGGTTTTAACGATACAGCCATCCACCGCAATGTTGCCAAACAGAACCGCCAGGCCACCATCCTGTGAATAGGCATGGGCCTTATTGCGAATACAGCCCGCATCACGATCCGTATCCAGCGCCCACACCTTGGCCTGTGAAAACGCCTGCTGGGTAGGCACATTACCCGGTGCCGCAGAATACAGTTTGGTCGCCGCCTCATCGGTGCTCACCGCGATATCCCATTTCGCCAGGGCATCTCCCATGGTCGCGCTGTGCACCGTGGGCAAATCGGTGTGCAGCAGGCCGGCCCGCGCCAGCTCGCCGAGTATGCCCATCACGCCACCGGCGCGGTGTACATCTTCCATATGGTAGAGCGGTGTCGCCGGCGCCACCTTGCACAGGTTGGGCACCTTGCGTGACAGGCGATCAATGTCGTCCATGGTGAAGTTCACTTCACCTTCCTGTGCTGCCGCCAGTAAATGCAGTACCGTATTGGTGGAACCACCCATGGCGATGTCCAGGCTCATGGCATTTTCAAACGCCCTGAAACTGGCGATAGAACGGGGCAATACCTGCTCATTGTCGTTTTCATAGTAATCACGGGCGAGGTCCACAATGCGCCGGCCGGCCTCAAGGAACAGTTCTTCACGGAAAGCATGGGTGGCCAGCAGCGAACCGTTACCCGGCAGCGACAGCCCCAGCGCTTCGGTCAGGCAGTTCATCGAGTTGGCCGTAAACATACCTGAACAGGAACCGCAGGTAGGACAGGCGGAACGTTCTATCTGCGCCACGTCTTCATCGCTTTCATTGTCATCAGCCGCCATCACCATGGCATCCACCAGATCCAGGTGAACTTCCTTGCCATGCACCTGTGCCTTACCCGACTCCATTGGCCCACCGGAGACAAAAATCACCGGAATATTCAGACGCATCGAGGCCAGCAACATGCCGGGGGTGATTTTGTCGCAGTTGGAAATACACACAATCGCATCGGCGCAGTGTGCGTTCACCATATACTCCACCGAATCGGCAATAATTTCCCGTGAAGGCAGTGAATACAGCATGCCGCCGTGACCCATGGCGATGCCATCGTCCACCGCGATAGTATTGAATTCCTTGGCGATACCACCAGCCCGTTCCACTTCGCGCGCCACCAGCTGCCCCATGTCCTTGAGATGGACATGGCCCGGTACAAACTGGGTGAAGGAATTGGCGATGGCAATAATCGGTTTGTCGAAATCGCCATCTTTCATACCCGTGGCTCGCCACAGTGCGCGGGCGCCCGCCATATTGCGGCCGTGGGTGGATGTTCTTGAGCGGTATACAGGCATTGTGTGACCTCAGATGTTACAAATTCTATGGGGCCCACATTGTAGAGGAAACAGTCGGCGGCTGTAAGTCAAAACTGGCCTGCCAGCCACCGAAAAGGAGGGTTTCAGCGTTACACCTTGAGGCGCGACACCACGTGTTTGAGCTCTTCCGCCACATTGCGCAGTTCTTCGCTGGCACGTGCGGTGCTGGCAACACTTTCCGAGGTATTATCCGCCGCCTGGCTGATATTGACGATATTGCGATTGATTTCCTCCGCCACCGCATTCTGCTCTTCCGCGGCACTGGCGATCAGCGCATTCATGTCATTGATATTGGTCACCGAACTGGTAATTGAGGTCAGCACCTTGCCGGCTTCTGCAGCCGTGTCCCGGGTCACATCCGCCTGGGAGCGACTCTGGTTCATCGACTCCACCGCCTCCTGGGCGCCCGCCTGCAGGCGTTCGATCATGCTCTGAATTTCTTCGGTCGAACTCTGGCTGCGCTGCGCCAGGGTGCGAACCTCGTCCGCCACCACCGCAAAACCCCGACCCTGCTCACCGGCACGGGCCGCTTCAATCGCCGCATTCAGGGCGAGCAGATTGGTCTGCTCCGCTATGCCACGAATCACATCCAGCACCGAACCGATTTCCACCGAGTCGGTTTCCAGGCGATGGATCACATCCGAGGCCTGCTCCACTTTCTGCACCAGGGTGGCAATGGCGCGTATGGCATCGTTTACTACACCCTGGCCGGTATTCACTTCACTGTTCGCCTGGTTGGCGGAGTCCGCCGCCAGCTGTGCATTCTGTGACACCTCATGCACCGTGGCAGTCATTTCATTCATCGCCGTGGCCACCTGATCGGTTTCCTGGCGTTGTGACATCATCGCCTGATTGGCCTGATCCGACACATGGGACATTTCTTCCGCTGCAGTGGAAACGGAATACACCGAGTGATTAATGCGCTGCACCAGCTCACCGATGTCCTGCTGCAGTTTTTCCGCCGCCAGTGCCACCTGGCCGATTTCATCACTGGAGTGCACCTTGATTGTGCCACTGAAATCGCCATTGGCCATTTGCGTAAAATCGTCCACCAGGCTCTTCGCCGGGGTAATAATATTTTTCTGGATCAGCACCATAAACAGCACAAACGATAGCGCCACCGCAATCGCCAGCATGATCAGGGTAATCTGGATACTCGCCTGTGAACGCTCCTCGGCGAGCTGCAGCGTGGCTGCCGCCGACTCGGTTAACTTGCCCTGTAGCAGCGACAGCACCGCTTGCGCGTCCGACCCCAGACCGTGGGTGACCTGATCGGCGACACGGAAATCAGAGCCCGAGGCCTGGTACTGCTGATAGGCTGCCTGGTAGGCCTTAAATAGATCACCATGCAACTGTTTGAATTCCTGCAGCATCGACTCCAGCTGTGCGTTGCCTACATCCCTGATCAGCAGATCCGCCTCTGACTGCACATCCTGATAGCGTTGCACAAACGCTGACCAGTGCTGTTGCCGTAGTTCTGTATCCTGCCCGCGCAGCAACAGATTTTTCCACTCATCCGCCTGTGCACGAAAGCTCAGGCTGACGTCGAGAAATTCCGCCTGCACCCGTTGTTCGTGGTGCATCAGCTCCGCCATTTCCTGCTCGACCTGCCAGGCATTGTAAATACCGAACAGGGTCGCCGCCAGCACCAGGCCGGTACCGAAGCCGGTTACCATTAACAGTTTATTTCGAACACTTCCCACAATCAGACGCTTTATCACGGACAACCCCATCTGCTTTTATTTTTTATTCAGTACACGCACCGGCACAACAAACTGCATCAACTCTACGCTCTATATAGCAAACCCGCGCCGGCTTTGCGCCAGCAACAAGCATCGGTCTACCAGTCATACCAGCTGATGCGCAGATTGTTGCGGCTATGGCTATTGATAATTATCGGCCATAAGCACAAGATATTTAGCCGTTTATTGCTTACAATAAAATTGATAAGTTTTTTAAATCAAATGAAATTGATACCGCCCTTATGACACTTACCGAACTGAAATACATCGTCGCCGTCGCCCAGTACCAGCATTTTGGTCGTGCGGCTGAAGCCTGCCACGTCACCCAGCCCACCCTCAGCCTGGGGATAAAAAAACTGGAAGAAGAACTGGACGTCAGCCTGTTTGAGCGGGGCACCCGCAATGAGCTGAAAATCACCAGCATGGGGGAACGCATTGTGGAGCAGGCACAGAAGGTACTGGACCAGGCCGACACCCTGAAACAGATGGCCAATGCGCAGCAGGATCCGCTGTCCGGCCCGCTGCGACTGGGGGCCATCTACACCATTGCACCCTACCTGTTACCGGAACTGATTCCGCGTATTCACAAGCGCGCGCCGCAGATGTCGCTGATGATCGAGGAAAACTACACCGCAGTGCTGGCGGAGCAGCTCAAGCAGGGCAAGCTGGATGTGATTATTATTGCGCTGCCCTTCAGGGAACCCGGCGTAGTCACACAGGCGGTGTACGATGAAACCTTTGTGGTGGCCGCGCCGAAAAACCACCCCTGGAGCCAGCGCAGCTCCATTCCACCCAATGAACTGGCTACGCAAAGCCTGCTGCTGCTGGGACCGGGGCACTGTTTCCGTGACCAGGTACTGCGCGCCTGCCCCGACTGCCAGACCTCCGGCGTCCTGCAGCAAAGCCTGGAAGGCAGTTCCCTGGAAACCATTCGCCATATGGTGGCCACCGGCACCGGCATTACGGTACTGCCCTCCAGCAGCAATCACGCACCGGTGGAAAACAGCCTGCTGGCAATGATTCCATTCGACAAGCCCGCACCATCCCGCCGCGTGGCACTGGCCTGGCGCAAGAGCTTTACCCGCCCAGAAGCCATCGAGGCGCTGCGCCATGAAATCCTGCAGTGCCAGCTCGAAGGCGTGGGGATGTTGCCGGATGAGGTGATTTTACCGGGATGAACGCCGCCCCCGAGCTGATGCAGATGATCCGCCAGCTGATCGCCACACCTTCGGTGAGCTGCGTCAATCCCGCGATTGACCAGAGCAACCTGCCTGTAGTCGAACTGCTCGCCAACTGGCTGCAGCCACTGGGTTTTTCGGTGGAGATTCTGCCGGTGGCCGAGGGCAAGGCCAACCTGCTGGCCACACTGGGTGAACTGAATCCGGCCTCCCGCCATGGTGGACTGGTACTGGCAGGCCACACCGACACCGTACCCTACGATGACAACCGCTGGCGTTTTGATCCCTTCACCCTGACCGAGGCAGACAACCGGCTGTATGGGCTGGGCACCTCGGACATGAAAGCCTTCCTGGCGCTGGCGATAGAAGCGGCGCTGGCCTTCAAGCGGGATGAGTACAAACAGCCGCTGATGATTCTTGCCACCGCCGATGAAGAAACCACCATGGCCGGCGCCAAAGCCCTGCTCGAGGCCAGCCGCCCCAAGGCCCGCTATGCGGTGATCGGTGAGCCCACCGGCATGAAACCGGTGCGCATGCACAAGGGCATATTAATGGAAGCGGTGCGCATTACCGGCCTGGCAGGTCATTCCAGCAACCCCGCCTATGGTCACAATGCACTGGAAGCCATGCACCGAGTGATGGCGGAGCTATTGCGCTGGCGTGATGAGTTGCAGCAGCAATACCGCAATGCGCTGTTTGAAGTGCCGGTGCCCACGATCAACCTCGGGCATATTCACGGTGGCGATAACCCCAACCGCATCTGTGGCCATTGCGAACTGCATATCGACATTCGCCCGCTGCCGGGCATGGAGCTGGATCAACTGCGCCAGGAACTCAAACAGCGTTTGCAAACAGTCATGCCGGCGAATGGTTTCACCCTGCAAACCCTGCCACTGTTCTCCGGCATTCCGGCGATGGAAACCGCGGCGGAATCGGCGCTGGTGAAAGCCGCCGAGAAACTCACCGGCAGCGCCGCTGGCAGTGTCGCCTTTGGTACCGAAGCACCCTATTTCAACGCCATGGGCATGGAGACGATTATTCTCGGCCCGGGCAATATTGACCAGGCGCATCAACCGGATGAGTACCTGGACACCGCGCGCATTCTGCCAACAGTTGAATTACTGCGTAAATTCATATATCAATTCTGTATTCAATAAATAACAAGGCCCGCAATGACTTCACCTCAACAATACGTCGACTGGTTCCGCAGCTCATCCCCCTATATACACAGTCATCGCGGCCGCACCTTTGTGATTTATATTTCCGGCGAAACCATTAACCACAGTGGCTTTGCCAGCCTGGTGCATGACATCGCGCTGCTCAACAGCCTGGGTATCAAGCTGGTGCTGGTATTCGGCGCACGGCCGCAGATCGAACAGCAACTGGCAGCGCTGCAGATCGAGTCGAGTTTTCACAAAGGCTGGCGCATTACCCAGGCCGAGGCCCTGCCAGGGGTAGAACAGGCCGTGGGACAGGCACGGGTTAAT
>DATCTK010000091.1:0-61877 GCA_036567985.1 Gammaproteobacteria bacterium
AGAATACCGCGATGGAGTTCGAAGACGTCGCCGCCTTCGCCGCCGAGTACCTGTTGCAGGCCTACCCCGATTTACTCATGCAGCGCTATAAGCTTAAACAGTTGCCCCATGATGAACTCGACGCTCTGGAAAGCATCGGCCGTGCGCGCGGTTGCCTGCAGGGTGGGGGCCGGGTTAATCTGCATAAGGTGTCGGAGTTACTGATTAATGAATTCCGCAGTAAGCAGATCGGTGCCATCAGCCTGGAAACCCCGCAGATGATTGCCGAGGAACTGGCACAGCTAGCGGCGCAGTTAGCAGCGAAGGCGGCGATTGATAAGGCAAAGCCAGGGCGTAAAAAAAAGTAAATTATGCGTAGGGTGTAACGGGGAAGCGTTGCCAGCATGAAGTTAAAAAGAAAACGCAAATGAACGCAAATGAACGCAAATGAAGGCGAATAAACGCGAATAAACGCGAATAAACGCACTAAAGTGCAGGAGCACTTTGAACGTGCGAATGCATGGCCCGAAGGGTGGAGCACAGGATGTGCGGAATACTAAAGTGCAGGAGCACTTTAGAACGTGCGAATGCACGGCCCGAAGGGTGGAGCACAGGATGTGCGGAATAAATGACAGCTCCTGCGCATCCATGCGCTCGCTGAATTAGTGCATCTATGCACGTCAACGCTAATTTTTATGTGAAGGCCTCTTATGTGGCCAAAGTTTTAGTGTCGTAGGTTGGGGTGAGGTACGAACCCCAACATCAACCGGTGGATTAACCGTTGGGGTTCCTGCGTCACCCCAACCTACAGAGTTAGCAGGCAACTTTGCTTCAAGCCGTGTAATCCACCCGTTCTGTTATAAATGTCACTTAAGTGACGTAAATCATGCCTTAACCTGAAATACTTCAATAACTTCATAAATAAGCATATTAGAAAAACATCAATAAGAGTTTTCTAATTAATGCCCATGCCCCAGAACGCCGCTATAAAAGCCTCTCAGCGCTGAAAAATCAGCGTAAATATCTACTTCAAATAATCGAAAAATTCGTAAAAAATCTCGACATTTCATCCTTGCGTGATGGTTATATCTGGTGCAGAATCAGGCGCTCATATAATAATGACTATAGAAATTTAAATGGCGAGTAACAAAAAAATATTAGTGGTCGAGGACGATCCGGGGTTGCAAACACAGATGAAATGGAGCTTTGAAGACTTTGAAGTCTTTATTGCAGCAGACAGGCAGGAAGCGCTGAAAATACTTAAAAAAGAGCGGCCCCCGGTGATTACAGTTGACCTGGGGCTGCCACCGGATCCGGATGGCACCAGCGAGGGCCTGGCGACGGTGGAGGAGATTCTCTCCCGTGCACCCAATAGCAAGGTCATCGTGGTGAGCGGCAATGATGACCGCACCAATGCGGTGGCTGCGGTGGCCTCTGGCGCCTATGACTTCTACCAGAAGCCGATAGACTCCGAATTGCTGAACCAGATCGTTACCCGCGCCTATCACGTCTTCGAGCTGGAAGAGGAAAATCGTCGCCTTACCATGGAACATATCGATGTGCCCATGGAAGGCATGATCACCAGCAGCCCGCAGATGCAGACCGTATGCCAGCGCGTGGAAAAGGTCGCGCCTTCCGATGCCACAGTATTGCTTCTGGGTGATAGCGGTACCGGTAAGGAAGTCTGTGCCCGTGCGCTGCACGGCAAAAACCCGTCGATTACCGGGCGTTTCGTGGCGATTAACTGTGCGGCAATTCCGGAAAACCTGCTGGAAAGCGAGTTGTTCGGCTACGAGAAAGGCGCGTTTACCGGCGCCACCAAATCCTCACCGGGCAAAATTGAATACGCTGAGGGCGGCACGCTGTTTCTGGATGAAATGGGTGAGCTGCCCATGCCGTTACAGGCCAAGTTGTTGCGCTTCCTGCAGGAACGGGTAGTGGAGCGCATCGGTGGACGTGAAGAAATTCCAGTGAATGTGCGGGTGATCTGTGCCACCCACCAGAACCTGGAAGAAAAAATAAAAAAAGGCGAGTTTCGCGAAGACCTTTACTACCGCATTAACGAAATTCCCATCCACATCCCGCCACTGAAAGACCGCGAAGGCGACAAGCTGCTGCTGGCCAAGGCGTTTTTCGAACAGATGAACACCGAGCAGGGTAAAAAGCTCAAAGGCTTTACCAAAGAAGCCCTGGCGGCCATAGAAGCCCACGACTGGCCGGGTAATGTGCGCGAACTGAAGAACCGCATTAAACGCGCAGTGATTATGTCAGACGGCAAACACATTACCGCAGAAGACCTGGAGCTGAAAGAAAGGGAAGATGCCGATGGTTCACCGGATACTTTTAATCTGCGTGAAGTACGTGAAGTTGCTGAACGTGCGGTGATTACAAAAGCCTTGAAGCAGACTAACGGTAAAATTTCACCTGCAGCGGAACTGCTTGGGGTAAGTCGTCCGACATTGTACGATTTGATGCAGAAGCTGGATATATCGACTAATTGATATATTCAGGATGAAATCATTTTCTTTTTAAGCTTGCAGTATAGTATCTCGTAAGTAGTGTAGTGTAATAATCCAAAACTTGGCTTTTGTCTTTGCTCATCATGTGTTTTGCCAGAATGCATTTGTATTCGTAAAGGTGATAGCTTTGATTTTTTTAGGTAGTTAAATATTTCAAGTATTTTTTTCTTTCGTCCTATGAATTCATCTAGTGTATGGCCTGCACCAATACTGATAACAAGGTCTGCACTGTCGCCAATTAATGTAGATATCTGGCTAAAAAAATATTTCACGTCAGGGATCATTCTGTGATCTATTCTTAGTCCCAATATTAAATTTACTGGCTTCCAGTTTTTATTATTTAAAGTATCTGGTAGCTCCTGCATAGCTATGTTTGCATCTTTGTTAATGGCTAAAATCCAGTCATGTTGTTCACTGTTGAGTAGATTGTATTGTTGGCCAAAAACTGGGTCGTTATCTATTAGAACAACATATTCGGGCTTGTTAACTTTATTATAAAAACTCAAGCTTTCGGTTCGGTTATTTGCGCCAAACGTTTTTGTTGGCAGTATTTCTGGCGTTGAGTGGAAACCGTTAATGTCTCTATTTCCATGCCCTGCAGCAAATGATAATTGTCTGAATTTTTTGTTTGTATTTATTAACCCCAGGTATTTTAATATTTGTGCTGTTCTCATAGCATCTGAGTTATGTACTCTTATGCTAACTTCATTCATCTTTTCATTATTGCTTAATGTTGGATTGATGGCTGAATTTACAAATTGTTTCATTCCGTCATTTTGAAGTAATTGAGGAGGAACTTGCCAGTCTCTGAGTAATTCACAACAGGCAGAAACATGTGCATTTTCAAAGCACTCTATTAATTTAGGTGATAAATCGCATGTACATATTGTTCCGTTGTGTTTTGCGGCGCCTTTTAATAATTTTGAGTTATTGGGAGTCGATGCATTGGATTTTAGAAAATCATCATGGTTATTGAACTGGTTGAGTATTTTGTTGATACCATGTTTTTTAATTATGCTTTCCAGGCCTGTTATGTCCAGATTATATGAATCTATTAGTCTTAAGGTTTCAGTTTTGTGTTGTTTGTTCATATTGCCTGTATTCAGGGTTATGGTTATGTCGGGTTAGTGTGTGATAGATGTATAAAATATATTAAATAATGTATGTATCAAAATAACAAGTATCAGGTCAGGCTTTTTTTGATAGATGAAGCATAAAAGTAATGATGGAAAGAAAACAAGTAATGCGGATATTTCCTTCACTGGGTAATGAAGCAATGAAAATAATGCTGATGTAACTATATTGGATAGTAGTGGGCGATTGATGATTTCATCAAGTCGTACTAGGAAGTAAGATCGAAAAAACCATTCCTCAGGTAATGCGGTAAAGACAGCTATGTAAATTATCGTTGTTGCGAGTTCAGGTTCTAGTGTTGCAAGTAAAGTTAGTGGTATTAAAGTGATAGCCCATCTCAGAATGCTATCATGGTTGAAGTGTATGCTCGGTTTTTTCCATTCATAGTCTATAAGTGGGAGGAACATCATGCAAAATGTCAGCAGTGTTGTCCGCCATCCTGAATCAAAAACGGCGCAGGCTGTTAGCACTGCGCCGTTGATTATGAGCAATTGTTTATTGCTCAATACTTTATTCTGCCTTTTTACGTTTTAGTTTTATGATGCCAAGTACGCTCAGGAATGCGGCTACTATCCACCAGTCTGCATGGTGCCGTGAATGTGCAGGTGTTGATGACATGCTGCAGCCGTCTGTGCTTGCTACACGTGTATCAATTTCATAGGTATCAGCTATTCCGCCTGGATCAACTATTGTTCCATTCTCTATGCCGTCTGCGTCGTTTGGTCCACCATCTACGATCGTTAGTCGTACACATGCGTGTCCAGGGGTCAGGTTTCTGCTGTCATTATAGATGGCATCAGTTGCAGCAGGGCATGTAGTAGTTGAGCCACTTATTGTGCCTGGGGCAGTATGAATCGCATTGTCACCAGAGCTATCAAATGAACGCCATGTGGATGTGGCCGTGTCAAGTTTTCTGTATCTTAGGGTGTGACCTTTAGCCACCTCTGGTATAGCCACACTCAGTGGTAAAACAGCCCGTGCGACAGCTCCAGGTGTAAGTCCTGTAATTTCAAAATCAAAACAACCACCAATACAAGAAGCTTCGATGCCTTGTTGGTCACTATCACCTGTGTCGGCAATTCCAATATTTTCAGATGTAATCTTGCAGTCTGTTGCGGTGGTTGCACCGGATGATAAAGCGGTGTCACCACAAGTAAGTGTACCGCCTGTATCAATGATAACTTCAATAGGTTGCTTAATGGTGCCACTCATAAACAGGCTGTATGGAACGTTTCCAAAATTAGTTTGCCCATCGTCTGGAACAATCGCAGAATATTCTAATGTAAAGGTGTCACCATCTTCACAAGTATTTCCGCAGGTTACTACCGCGTCGTCGCCCAGGCCCATGTTGATTGTTACGCCGTTCCAGAAAACCCTCCAGCCAGTCATATCCAGTGTTACATTGCCAGAATTATCATCTGTGGCTATTGTTATAGGACTCGATGTGATGTGCCAGCCTGAATTGCTGAAAAAAGTCCATTCACTGTCAATTTCACCTGCTGCCTGTGATAGACCTAATATGAGTCCATTATCTGTACCTGCTTCTATGCCTGTTCGTTCTCCATTCTGAAATGTGCCATCGCCACTTGTGTCCATGCCGAAATAGTTGGCATCTACAACTGCGCCAGCCATACAGTCTGGATATGTGCCTAATCCATAATCACAGAAATACGTTTGCTCACTCATTTCCAGAATAGCATCAGTTGGCATAGCAGCGAATGCAGGAGTATATAGTGTACTAGTAGCTAGTAAAATCGCTGTTTGAATTAAGTTTTGTTTTATTTTCATCTTGTAGTTAACCCTGGTTTTTTAAATAGCTTTCAAAAATTAAAATATTTGCTATTTAGAATTAATTAGAATTTCATTCCTAAGCTCATACCAATAGAGTTTTGCGACATTTCATAGCCACCTTCATAGTTAATGTAGGTAGGTCCATATTGTTCATACTTAAATGCATGCACATAGGAAAAACTGAGCTCTGTGTTGGTGTTATACTGCATTGTTGCACCCATAGTAATGTGATTTTGTGTGATTGCGGGTGCAACTGTACTGAATAAAATATCGTATTCTTCGTCAACTGGGCTTTTTGCATAATTCCATCCGCCACGAAGTGTCCATTTTTGATTGTACTGGTAACTAAGCCCAAGTTTATAAACTGTTTGGTTGTCCCAGCCAAAGCCAAGACCCTCATCTGCACCGAGTGCGTTGGTTTCTCGGTCAATCGGGAAAACATCGCCGCGAGGGTCTGGGCCAATATTTGATACTGCGTTTACGTTTTCATACATAATATAATTTATATCTAATGCTGCGGTAAACTCGTCTGTGAATTGGTACGAAATGCCAAGCCCGATATTGCCTGGTGTATTCATTAAGCCCTGTTCTGCGAAAAGGTCTGAGTATTCTTCGAACTTGCTCATGTAGGTGTCGCTGGTGTATTCCGCGCCCAGCCTTAATTTACCTTCCATGTACTGGCCTAACCAGCCAAGTCTGATGCCAGCGCCATAAGCTATGTCGGTACCATTATCTGTTAACTTTGCTGTATCATTTTGCGTGACAGTAAATTGCGTGAATTCACCCAGACCGTATGCTTTGAAAGCCTGTAAGCCGATGATTAAAGTAGCGCCGACACTGTGATGCTCATCCAGTTTCATGGCTATTGTGGGGTTAATGTTCATAACCATAAGGCTTACCCCCATCTTCTTATTGCATTTTGCTAGCAGTGGGTCTGAATCATTTGCACAGTTAAACAGGTTGAAATCGTAGCGGCTACCACCACCTCCAACAGGTACCATAGTGAAACCGTAGCTCAGGTCGCCCTTGTTCCATGTGGCACCCAGTGCAGGCATGATGTATATGCCATCTGCTATGGTCATATGATCGGGAACACTTTCTTCACGTCGGCTGTATACGCCTTCACCCATGGTAGCGTAAGTGGTTGCTGTAAAAATATCACCACCGATATCAAACCGATTACCTTCAATCTCTGTCATTGTGGCTGGGTTCGCGGCAGTTGAAAATACATCATGACTTGTTGTGATACCAACCCCGCCCATAGCACGAGATTTTGTGCCTGTACCAATCAGAAACATTCCATTTGTTGCAAATACTGATGCTGGCATGGCCACGCCTAAAATACATCCTAAAGCTGTAGCCAGCTTTAACTTATTGTTTTTCATACTTTATGTACCCCTGGTTTACATTTTTGTATTTATTTATTTGTAAGAATTAATGATTAGCGGTTTAGGTGCTTATCTTTACGAAAAAAGATACAACTTATCTTGTGCTTATGTTCGCGCATATCATGCTGAGTGAATTTTTGTTTGTCAAGAATCAAAGCATAAGCACTAGTGTATTAATTTATGTGTAGACAATTGATGCTCATAACTATGATGAATGAATTATTAGTAAACAGCATAAATTACAATAAGGTAATTAAAAGCCCGACAATTAAGCAATAAAATATAAGTAAATAATAATATACAAATATGTAAACTAAAATGGTATGTATTGAGATCATGTATTCATACCATCTGCGAGCTTAAAAAATAAGTTAAAAGTTCGTATGTAAATGTGTTGTCTTGCTTGATTTAAACTGTATGTTTTACAGCTGGTTTCAGTCAGTGTGTGGTTTTAACTGATCGAAGCAGGATGGTTGTTGCTTTTCGGGGTGCCACAACTAAGTCCAGATAATTGGTGCGTGTTTTTTATAAAGCTGGATATTCGTGCGCCTGGAATGCTGTTATGAGTCAATATGTCAGTTTTATTTACAGAAGATTGTGCTTTTTATACTTTGTATCATGCGTTTTTTGTGCACCAGTCTGGTTTACTACTTAATCAATGCTCTCATTAAGGCTGGCATGGTTACTGATAATAACTTAAGTTATTGATATATATAATATTAATTAAATTGTCGGTGAAGTTGACAAATTTTGTGTTGAAAGTGGTGCGATTAATCTGTCTTTCTATTATATATGGCATAACCTGTTGAAATATAAGGACATAATATCCTTGGCACGCGGCCTGCATCGTTTTCTGCAGCGACATTGAGTTGTTGCTGTAAATTATAAAATTTAGAAATGCATAAAAACAACTTTGGAGTTTTCAATATGAAAAAAGTGATTCTTGGTTCTGCTGTAGCCCTGGCATTAGGTACTGGTTTTAGTTCTACTGCAAATGCAGCACTGGCTAGCAATGCAACTTTACTGATGGGTGATCAGCAATTTGGCTGTTCATATAATCTGGGTACATACCCTGATTGCATGGCGGGTTCATATGTTGATGGTAATTTCTTTGCTATGGATACAGATGGAAGCGGTGCTTTCGAAACAACAGAGCGTACTGGTATTTCTGCAGGAACTGATGGTGGTATCACATTAGGTTCCACTCAAGGTGTTGGTGCGATCGATGCAACATGGGGTTTCTTTAATAACCCTGGTAACCACATTACTCTCTCGGCTATTACTGTTGCATCTGATGACGGTGTAGGTAATGCAACACTGGACATGTCTGGCTGGAGAGTATTCTGGAACAACGTTACTATCGATATGGGTCAGGGCGCAGCTGCGACTGTTACCTGTGGTAACACCTGTGAAAATGGCGATACCTTTACTCTGAATTATGCTGCATCAGTGCCAGATGATGGTACAACTAACTTTGGTAATGTGCCATATGCACTTCAAATGGTTGGTACCATTTCTTCAGCACCTGCTGAAGTTCCAGTACCAGCAGCTGTATGGTTGTTCGGTTCAGGTCTGGTGGGTTTAGCAGGCATTGCGCGTCGTCGCAAAGCTGCCTAATATCAGGCTGATGATTTAGATTTCTATCTTTAGAGTCTAAGTTGTATATAAAGATGGGGATCACTTTGTGATCCCCATTTTTTTTGCTTAATGATAAAAATTAAAATGGAGTTTTGTATGAAAAATTTTAAATCAACATTATCCCTGGTTGCATTAACGGGTTTATTTAGTGCTTCGTCAAATGCAGCACTCAGCTCAACAGCTTTATTGGACTTCGATGCGGGTTCGCGAATTTGTAATGAATCTAGTACATTGTGTTCTATGTCAGGCAGTTACTTTGCCGTTGATACTGATGGCAACAATGCGTTCACTGCTCATGAGTCTGTTGAAATATCCACCGGCAGTGATGGTGGTTTGCGTATTGGTCAGGCACAACCTGCTGCTAATTCACACCCTGGTTATCCCGACGGTTCAGAGACAGCACCACTCGACGCCCCCTGGACATTTCTTGCTAACACAGGCATGCACCAGACAACAAGCCCGGTGAATATCATCAGTGATAATGGTGCTGGTACGGTCGAACTGGACTTCAGTGGCTTTGGTGCAAGCTGGAACGGATTTAGCTTCGACCTTGGCGGAGACAGTGTAAATTATGCCTCGGAAACAGGTGTAGCCATATTAAACTGTGATGTTGACTGCTCTACTGGTGATCGCTTTACACTGGATTATGCGGTGCATGTTCCTATGGATGACCCTAATAACTTAGGGGGCGTTTACTGGAGTATTCATCTGGAAGGGACTGTGGCAGAGGTGCCAGTGCCCGCTGCTTTGTGGTTGTTCGGTTCAGGTCTGGTTGGCTTGGTTGCATTAGCACGACGTAAACGAGCCTGATCGGTCGTTTCAATTTACTTTAATTTCCTTCCCTTTCAAAGGGGCGTTGATCGCCCCTTTATTTTGAGCTGTTCATACAGGTATGTGAATGGCTGTCCATGTCGATTTGTTTTACATATTTATCTTTATGGGTTTTCAGTAATGTAACTAAGCTTTTGAAAAAAAATAAGAAATCGTTATGGGTGTGTATTTTGCTGCGTCAGAGTTAGGGATCAGATAGTTTGGGGTCAAGAGTTTGGGGTCAGAGTAACAACTCGCATTCAGTCAGTTGTTACACTCCTGCCTCAGAACCACGCGAGTTGTTACTCTGACCCCAAACTCTCTGCGAACTCTGAAATGATAATAATAAAAACGGTTAGCCTTTGAAAAATTTACTTACAGTGATTTTGCTTCTACTGCCGCATTTACTGCAGGCCGCGTCTGCGGTGGCTGTTGAGCGGCGACCGACACACGCAGATGATCTGGCTTACCGCGTGGCGGAGCTGATGCGCACACCGGCGACGCAGGATCAGCCAGTGACGGTGATTCTGCAAAGCGATAACTTTAATGCCCCATTGCGTCAGTTAATTGCATCCCACAAGGGTGAGGTGCGCTATCAGCGCGGGCGTTCTACTGAAATTCGTATAGCAGCACGCCAGCTGGCGCAATTGCTCAGGCGTCTGCCGGACAGTGTGACTATGCGTTTGCCATACCCTCATCAGGCGGTGGCGCTGAGTCAGGGAGTGGAGTTAAGCGGTGCCGCTGATATGCATGCGCTACAGCAGGGTGGGGCCGGGGTTAAAATCGGGGTGATTGATCTCGGCTTTACGAATTACCAGAATGCCCAGACATCGGGTGATTTGCCTGCCAATCTGACCGTTGTAGATTATTCGGGTAATGGCATAGGTGGTACCAACCATGGCACCAGTGTGGCAGAAATTGTGCATGATATGGCACCCGAGGCGGAGTTGTATCTGGCAAAGGTATCCACCTCGGTGCAGCTGGAGGTGGCGATGAATGAGATGCTGGCTACCGGAGTTGATATTATCAATCATTCGGTGGCCTGGTTCGGCGCAGCATTTTATGATGGTACAGGCGGAATCTGCGCTACTACCGACAATGCCTATTCATCGGGCATGCTCTGGGTTAATGCCATGGGAAACTCACGCAATGCGCATTATCTGCAGACGTTCAGCGATACTGATGGCGATTTGCGACACGATTTTTCATCTGCTTCGGTGCAGAACTACAATACCATATCGCTGACTGCGAATAGCTCGGTTTCATTGATTTTAAACTGGGATGCCTATCCCACAACCCGTGATGTGGATTATAACCTGTACCTTTATGACCATCTTCCGAACAGTAACAGTGTGCCTGTGGCAAAATCTGAAAATCCGCAACGGCGTCCTTATAATATTGCGCCGCTAGAAATTATCAATTACTCACCAACTACCACAGCCACACATTATATTGTGGTTACTAAGGATAAAAGCTCTACACCGGATATTCCCCTGACATTGTTCACCAATGGTCCCTCACTTAGCGTAAGAACCATCACCAGCAGCATGCCGCAGCCAGCGGATTGCCACTCGGTGCTGAGCGTGGGTGCGGTCAATCTGACCGATTCGGCTGAGTACTTCAGTTCTGAAGGCCCTACCACCGATGGTCGTAATAAACCGGAAATATCGGCACCAAACCGTGTGCAAACCTCGCAGACAACCAGCTTTGCCGGTACCTCCGCCTCATCACCCCATGTGGCAGGAGCGGCAGCGCTTTTGCGAGCACAAAATACGTCGCTGAGTGCAGTACAACTCAAGGATGCACTGATAGCAACGGCACAGGATGTGGCTGCAACGGGTTATGACCTGCGTACTGGTTTTGGCCGTATCAGCCTGGATGCGGACCTGGATGGGGTGAATCACGATAATGATAATTGTCCGTTGAATGTTAACCCGAACCAGGTGGATCTTGATGTTGATGGCGTGGGGGATGTGTGTGATCCCGATATTGATGGCGATGGTCTGAGTAACGACGAAGAAGCTGTGCTGGGCACCGACTCTTACCTGGCAGATACCGATGGTGATGAATTATCCGATTATGACGAAGTGTATGCTTACCTCACGAATCCACTGCTGCTGGATTCAGATGGTGACGGGGTTTCAGATGGTGAAGAAGTGAATGTGTATGGTACAGATCCAGTGGTGTCCAACCTGGGCGATCTTGCACCACTCGGTGCGCCGGACAATATGATTAATGTAGCTGACCTGATGGTGCTGTACCGTTTTGCGCACCAGTTAGAAATAGCAGATGACCAGCAGCGGATGCTTGCTGATATGAACCAGGACGGTGTGCTGGATATACAGGATATTTTGCTGCTCAATAAAGTGTTAGGTAATTAGGCTGAAAAATGAAAATAGAAAATGCGGTAACCGGTGGTTTTTTAATTATTGTGCTTGCCTTGTTGAATGCATGTACAGCGGTGTCGTCGTTTCCCACCATTGCACGTGCCGGTGATACGGTTTCGATAATGGTGGGCGGCACAGAACAGGCACGCAAAGACACGATATCGGTGAGCTTAACCGACAGTAACGGCATTGTATGGGACCTGCAAGCACTGGGCAGGGTGAGGTCGGTGTTTAATCTTCGTGCGGATGCAGTGGCAAAAGGCACCCATTATTCATCCTATCTGGAATCTTTTATATCCTGGTCTGAAGGTCATGAGCCAGTGCAAACTGTGCTGGTAGTTGATTTGCCAGCCGAAATACCCGCAGGTAATGCGTATTTCACAATTAATGCCAATGTTGATGATAATAGTTCAGGAGTCGACTCGGATTTTGATGTGAATATAGAGATATTGCCAGGTTTAGGTAATGCAGATAACTTCCAACGGCAAAATTATGGCGGAGGTAGAGACCCCGTCGATTTTGAAAAGCTGGAGCCAGCGTCCTATGCAAAAATTAACTTTCCATCACAGGATAGCACTTTGATTGCAGCAGTATCTCTGGTTGTGGATTTTGATGAAATAGTCGTAGATCCTGCTGATTTAAATGTTTATGTGCCAGAAGCCATCGTTAGAGGTTCCTTTGTAAATAAAGGATCCTTCGGCGAGACACAGCGCATGGTATATTGGCGACAGGATGGAGATAAATTGTTTATCGATATCGTTTCGCCACAGGGAATTACCCCTGCCTTTTTGAAAGTCTATATTGTTCATCCTGATGGGCTGACGGCTGCACCAGGTTTTTTACTAGATGAGAGCAGAGTATATGATGTTAATGGTAATGAGTTGCTAGTCCAGCCTGTTTTAGATTATATACCATAGCGTCAATATACGTTAAAAGCACTACTATGTGGTGGAAATGGGTGCGAATCTAATTTCGGCTTATTCGCTAATTAGTTTAGATTTCCCGCGTTATAAAATTGGTGGGATTATTAAAATATAAAAATTTATCGTAGGATTTATAAAAAATGGAGAATAAAATGAATATAAAGAAAGTTTTATGTAAACAAATTGCAGCACTTGCCCTGATTTTTTGTTCAGCAAATGTGATGGCTTTTAATATGGGTGATATAGTTTCTTTTGACCCAGGTGAAGTAGGCTGCATTTATCCTGATAATCAGGAATTATGTGACATGTATCCATATTGGTCTCAAGGCGTAGTTAAAGGTTCGTATTATGCTATGGATACCAATGGTGACGGACAGTTTTCAATCAATGAGCGGATAGCTATTTCACCCGGACCAGATGGTGGCGTCATTATTGGGCAATTACAATCCGCTTCTTCAGGTTCAGGTTGTTTAAATGGCACAGGCAGCATAGATCAACCCTGGTGCTTTTTTGCCAGCACAGGTGCTCATCAAACAACGGGTTACCCCGTTGTTGACAATGGTGATGGCACATTAGATTTTCGTGGCTGGGGAGTAACCTGGAATGGTATGCCAAATATATCTTTAGGTGGCGCTGATTGGGCGGGAGATACTGGCTTAGCAACACTGACATGTTCCAGTGTTCCATGTACCACGAGTGATGTCTATGCCATCGATTATACTGCAACAATCGGCAGCGGACCTTTCACTGGAGTACGATATCAGTTGCATCTGGAGCGGGAGGTTACTTCACCTATCATCAAGGTTAGTCTCAATGTTGCAGGGGGTAATAATCAGGAGTGTGCTTCGATAGGTGGCCATGAAGTCTCCTCTATGGCAGAAGTCACCCTGCTAAATGGAGCAGAGCTGGAGTCTATTAACTGGTCAGTTGATGGGGTCAGTGCAGGCTCAGGTGAAAACCTGGCTTATTATCTCTCATTGGGCACACATACAATCAGTGTTACAGCTTTTTCCACTACCGGTCAGCAGGATACGGCTAACGCAACCGTTAATATTGTTGATACTACCAGCCCATCTATAACGGCTGATTTTATTGATAATCGCACAGGCGTTGCTATTAGCAGTATTGATACCAAAAATACATCATTTGTAGGTGTTAATATTAGTGCATCTGATATTTGCGATGGTTCACCTTCAACGGATACGATTGGTGGTTTTTCATTAGTTGATGGCGATACTCTAAAAATTCAGGGTAACCTGAATAAAGTGGAGTTAACTACATCTTCTTTAGTTATGAAAACCCAGGCATCTGATGCTTCTGGAAATAATGCTGTAACGACTAAAACGTTAACGATTATGCCTTAGCTTAGTTCGGGGTTAGGGTTAACAGCTCTAACCTCGGGCTGCATTAGGTTACCGTGTTGTGTCAACTTTAGGCTATTGTGGATTTGATGATAAATTCAATATCTTTGATACATACTAGTGAACATTCTAGCCCAGCAGTTAGCAGGCACCATAGCCCGAAACTTATGGCTGATTCTGTTCAGCGTGTTATAAAGTCACTTTAACATGGTTTTTGCTAAATGGATTTTAGAGGCAGGTAGAGTCTTCTTTCTGCCGCAAGTGGTAAAAAACCGTACTGGCGATAGAAGGTTTCGGCTGATTCATCTATGGCGTCAACTACCATGGCGTAAATAGCAATTTCATCACTAACAGACAAGGTGCGTTTGATCGCGTCTGCGAGCAGTATTTTTCCTATACCCTTTCCTTGCACACTTTGGCTTACGGCTAACCTGCCAATTAATGCGGCAGGAACAGGGTGGCGTGGTAATTTTCGTTTTGTATCTTCAGGTAATTGATTTAGTTCAATGGAGAGAGAACTTAGAGTGTAGTAGCCCAGGATTTTTGTCGGAAACTCACAAGTCGTTGCGACGAACACACGGCTGATGCGTCGTTTGATATCCTGTTTTGCTCTTTTTTTCAGGTAGTTATCTAATGGTTCGTTACCACATGAAAATTGAGATCGTTCGTGGTCGCTATTCAGGGGGCAAATGACCAGCTCAGGGTCGTCGGTCATTTGGCCACGCGCTTATCATGTTCCTGAAATGCTGCCGTGAGTTTTTCATTGAACTCAACAGGTTTGGCTAATGCATTGAAAAACGCTTCAGAATCTTCCGCATTAAGACTCATAGCCTCATGAGACTGAATGGTCTTCTCGGCTCGAGCGAGGGCGCTCGACAGCACGAATTTGCTGATTGTCTGGCCTTCAAAGCTTGCAGCACGCTCTAGCATTAGTTTTGCATTCTGCTTCAGGCGCAGGTTTATGCGCTCGTCTTTAGTGTCTGTTATCTCTTTCATGGCATGTGTCTATCATATCTATTTGTGGCAATGTACGTCAAAATGGTGCCTTTGTCAATATTGGAGTTCGGGGGTCGGAGTTCAGGCAAAAAAAACCGGCCATCCAGTGGCCGGTTTTTTGTCATCCCTGACAGTATGCTTGTTATTCCATAAGACCAGAGCCGTTACTTGCTCATATCGGCACTCCCTGTACCAATCTGGTAGCTAGTATGGGTTAAGTTGTTTTTGGCGTATATGGGAATATCCACCAATATTCTGTCAGCATTATCTGATAGATCATGTCAGATAATTAACCTGGTCATTGCTGAAATCGGCGTGCATTAGCAGATTTAATATTGGAATCAGGTGGATCCACTTCGTTTGATCCACCCTACGGTAAGATTGCGGGTTTTGTAGGGTGGATCAAGCGCTAGCGGATCCACCAGGCTTCTAGATACTCAGTCGGCGGGTATGCGGATTCTGCTCGGCGTATTCCCAGGCTGAGTCGAAAAATTCAGTCAGTTTGTTTGCGCGGCTTTTGCAGTTTGACTGTATCGCCATATTGATGCTTTTGTCCGGCTTGAAGATAAAACGGTCTTTGTCGAACAGGACAAACGAGACATTGAGCCCCTGGTAATCCACCGGGGTGTCTTTAATGGTGGCGATGGAAGCAATCTGTTGTGCCAGGCCGATCAGTTTATGGCCTTCATGCAGTGCTGTGCTGATGTCGTTGACCAGTATCTGAACCGCTGCATGTCGGTTGCCCTGGGCCAGTTTGAGCAGGGCTGCTCTGAAGGCGTCGTTATTGTAGATATCCTTTTCCAGGTCATGGCTGTATATTTTTACACTTTGCAGGGTGTTCGCGGTTTGTTCAAGCACCGCCTGGGTGATCTCATCGGCTGATTCCAGACGAATGTCGTCTTCAATTTTTCCCTGACGTTCGAAATTGGTAAAGTCGATTATGGCCATTGATACAGTCGTTAGTTGTTGGTCTTTAGTCGATAGTCACAGACGATTATAGTTCAAGTTGCATGGTTTTATGGGGAATACCCGCATCCACAAATTCATCTGAAATTGCTATGAATCCGTGGCTGGCATAGAAGGGCATGGCGCTTATTTGTGCATTCAGCGTTACCCGGCGCAGTTCAAGCTCTCGTGCATGGTCGATAAGCTGTTTGAGCATGCCCGAGCCTATGCCGCGTTTGCGATGCGCCTTGAGTACCGCCATGCGGCCAATGTGACCGTCGTTTGTTATGCGTGCGGTGGCCAGGGGTTTGTTGTTATTGTCGGTTACCAGTACGTGTGTACATTTGGCATCGGACTCATCCCATTCCAGGTTTTCTGGTACTTTCTGTTCTTCGATAAATACCGTACGGCGAATGTCGCCGAGGCGTTCCGCGTCATTGGCCCAGTCGGTCAGTTTAATATGGTATGGCATAACGACTCATCACGATTCATGTAAATATAAATAAAGACTGCCCTGGTTATATAGCTCGACCAGCAGTTGTTGTTCAGCAGGATCAGCGGCCTGCAGAAAATCCGCACTGATTTCACGTTGCTCACACAGTTGCTCGGCAAAGGTCTGTGCAACGGTATAATCTTCGCCATCAATAAATAACAGGCACTGCTGCCCGGCTAAGTTATAAGCAAAGCGGCTGGCGGGGTGACGGTAGAGTTGTGCGCCGTATTGCATTTCTGAAAGCAGTTCTTCTATATCCTGCATCGGTTCGTCCGGCTGCTCTCTGTGTTCGCTTTTGGGGTCGCTCATATAGCGCCCGAACCAGCGGCGTAATTCCGGGTGGTCGGCTTTAAGGTACTGAGCAAAGATATTTTTTACCCGTGTAATTGCCGCATCGGTAATTTCGGCAGAATGTGCCTGCAGCCTGAGGTCGGCATCTTCATAGGTGAGTCTGGGCGGCAGGTCATGGCTGATATGTTCGATAAAATCGTTAAGTAAATCCCCGTGGCTCACTGCACGGTAGCCCACCGAAAAGCTGATGCTCTCACCCAGTGAGACGCCGTGATGTGACACATTGGGTGGAATATAAATCATGTCACCGGGTTCGAGGATCCATTCCTGTTCTGCATTAAATTCTTTCTGGATGCGTAGCGGTGTTCCTTCTACCTGGTTGTCTTCTGTTACCGCGGCATGGCTGATCTGCCAGCGGCGCTTGCCCGTGCCCTGGATAATAAACACGTCGTACAGATCAAAGTGCGGGCCGACGGAACCCTGGTCTGCGGCATAGCTGGACATTAAATCATCAAAGCGCCAGTCGGGGATAAAGCGAAAACAGTCTGGCAACCAGGCCAGTTCGGGAATGACTTTTTCCAGGTCATTAATCGCCAGTGTCCAGTGGCTTTCCGGTAACCCGGCGAAGGTGCTCTCATCCATTGGCCCGAAGATGGGTTGCCACGGGTGTTCGCCGTGTTTTTCCATAATAATGCGTGAATTCACTTCCTCTTCACAGGCAAGCCCTGCCAGTTCATCGGCGCTGATCGGGCACTGGAAATTCGGGAAGGCCCTGCGCACCACCAGTGGTTTTTTTTGCCAGTAGTGTTCTAAAAAATCTTCGGCAGATAGATCACCCAGCGGGTTGAGGCTTGCATTCATGATTGGTGACGCTTTACAGATGAGTGTGAAGGGGAGTGGTGAAAATTGTATTCGCATACATTACACCGTCAGTCTGGGCGGGGCAAGCGGCTTAATTCGGGGTCAGAGTAACAACTCCTGATCCGGCCACCTTGCCGGGCTGTAATAAAAATGAGTTGTTACTCTGACCCCGAATTGGCTGGTTCCCATGCTCCTGCGTGGGAACCTTAGCTATTGTCTGCGAGTTATTTTCATCAACCTTTTGCTGTGTATGCGTTCCCACGCGGGAGCGTGGGAACGAGAAAAGGGGATGGGTGAATAGTGTATTTGCATATATTAGACCGTCAGTCTGGGTAGAGCAAGCGGTGGGGTGTTTGTCCAGAAGCCTGGTGAATCCGCTTTGCTTGATCCACCCTACTCAGGTTTTTCCGCCAGCTCTTTTTCCAGTTGCAGTGTAACCGCTTTGGGCGAGCCGGTTTTTCTGCCCACCATGTCGTAGGCGGCAGGCACGATAAACAGGGTGAACAGGGTGGCGGCGATTACCCCGAACAGAATCACTACGCCGATCACATAACGGGTTTCACTGCCGGCACCGCTGGATAGCATCAGTGGGATGGCGCCGGCTGCGGTGGTGATGCCGGTCATAACTATCGGGCGGAAGCGGGTGTCGGCGGCTTCAATCAGTGCCTGGTGGAATTCACGTCCCTGGTCGCGCAACTGGTTGGCAAACTCGACAATCAGTATGCCGTTTTTTGCTGACAGGCCCACCAGCATAATCAGCCCAATCTGGCTGTAGATATTCAGGCTCTGCCCGGTAAGGTACAGGCCGAACAATGCGCCGGTCATGGCCAGCGGTACGGTGAGCATAATAATAAACGGGTGAATCCAGCTTTCAAACTGCGCGGCGAGAACCAGGAACACCACCAGTATGCCAAGCGCAAAAATAAACAGCATCGAACCGCCGGTGGATTTGTAATCCCGTGACTGCCCCTTGTAATCGGTGATCACATGTTCCGGCAGGTGTTGTGCAACCAGGCTGTCCAGATGGTTCAGCGCATCGCCCAGTGAGTAGCCGTCCGCCAGGTTGGCCTCAATGGTAATTGCACGCACGCGGTTATAGCGGTTGAGATTTACCGAGTCGGCAAACTCTGCCAGCTGTACCAGATTGGACAGTGGAATCAGCTCGCCGCTGCGATCCGAGCGTACATAGATATTCTGGATATCGCTGGGGGTGCGCTGGCTCTCGCGTTCCCCCTCAAGAATAATGTAATACTCCTGGCCTTCATCCACATAGGTGGTGACCTGGCGCGAGCCGAGCATGGTTTCCAGGGTGCGGCCAATGGTGCTGACATTCACCCCCAGGTCGGCGGCGCGATCATAATCTATCACCACCTGCATCTGTGGTTTGGTTTCCTTGTAGTCGTAATCCACACCTTCCAGGCCAGGGTTATCCTCGGCGATTTTCGCCAGCAGAATATCCCGCCACTCCGCCAGTTCATCATAGGTGCCGCCCCCCAGTACAAACTGCACCGGTTTCTGGATGCGTGCACCAAAGCCCTGGCGCATCACTGGAAAGGCGCGCACGCCCGGCAGGTCGCCCAGGCTGGCGCGCACCTCATTCATGATGTCCCAGGCAGAGCGGCGCTTGTCCCAGTCATTGAGTACGATAATAATAATGCCGTTATTAAAGATGGCGGTGTTGCCAAAGCTGCGCGGTGCGCGCACCAGCAGGCGCTTTACCTCGCCGGATTCCACCAGCGGCATCAGGCGACGCTCCGCCTCATCCATATAGTCTTCGATATAGTCGTAGGATGCGCCTTCCGGGCCATTCACCAGCACAAAGAAGGCGCCGCGGTCTTCCTTGGGGGTGTATTCGCTGGGGATTTGACTGAGAAACCAGCTGGCGGCTGCACCCACGCCGACAAAGATCAGCACCAGGCTCCACTTATGTCGCAGCGCCCGGTCGAGGATCACATGGTAGCCACGTTGCAATCGTTTAAAGCTGTTGTCGATGAATAGCGTGGCACGGTTTTCACTGCCGATCGGGCTCAGTACTTTCGAGGCAAGCATCGCCGACAGCGACAGTGCAACAAAGCTGGAAAAGGCCACCGCGGCCGCCATGGTAATCGCAAACTCGGAGAACAGCCGCCCCACATTGCCCTGCAGAAAGGCGATGGGGACAAATACCGAGATCAATACAATGGTGGTGGTAACCACCGCAAAGCCGACCTGGCGGGTGCCACGGTAGGCGGCCACCAGCCGGGATTCGCCGTATTTTTCCATGCGCCGGTGAATGTTTTCCAGCACCACAATCGCATCGTCCACCACCAGGCCAATGGCCAGCACCAGTGCCAGCAGGGTCAGCATATTTACCGAGTAGCCCAGTGCCATCAGTACCAGCGAGGTGGCGATCAGCGAGATGGGAACGGTAATCGCCGGAATCAGGGTGGCGCGCAGGTTGCCAAGGAACAGGTAAATCACCAGCACCACCAGGATAATCGCGATGCCCAGGGTCTTGTATACCTCGGCAATCGCGCTTTCGATAAACACCGAAGTATCGTAACTCTGCGACATCACCATACCTTCCGGCAGGGCTGTCTGCAATCGCTGCATTTCCGCCCTGGCGGCGCGGGCCACATCCAGGGTATTGGCGGTGGACTGCTTGATAATGCCTATGCCCACCATGGGGGTGCCATTGCCGCGGAAAAACAGCCGGGTTTCTTCGGCGGCACGTTCTACCCTGGCGATATCGCCGAGGCGGGTCAGGTGGCCGTCACTGCCCTTGGCAATCACCAGCCGGGCAAAGTCATCGGAGGTGCGGAACTGGCGCTTGATGCGCACGGTGAACTGGCGCTCTTTGGAGTCGATGCTGCCTGCGGGCAGTTCCACATTGTCCATGCGCAGTGCGTTTTCCACATCCGCCACGGTGAGGCCACGGGCGGCCAGCTGGTTGCGGTCCAGCCAGACCCGCATGGCATAGGCCTGGCGGCCACCAATGCGCACCCTGGCCACGCCGTCGAGCACCGAAAAACGGTCGATAATATAGCGTTCGGCATAGTCGGTGAGGGCGGGCAGGCTGAGGCGGTCGCTGGACAGGTTCAGCCACATAATCACATCGTCGTCGCTGCTGGCTTTCTGGATATCCGGCGGTTCGGCTTCCAGTGGCAGGTTGTCCAGCACCCCGGAGACGCGGTCGCGGATATCATTGGCAGCGGCATCGATGTCGCGGTTTACATCGAATTCAATGGAGATGCGCGAGCGGCCATCGACACTGCTGGACTCGATAAAACGCATGCCCTCGATGCCGGCAATGCGGTCTTCGATAATGCGGGTGATGCGGCTTTCCACCACATCGGCGGAAGCGCCGCGGTAGACGGTATCAATCGACACCACCGGCGCATCGATATTGGGGAATTCACGCAGCGGCAGGCGGTCGTAGGCGAGCAGGCCAAAGGCCACCAGCAGAATCGACAGAACCGCGGCAAAAACCGGGCGCTTGACCGACAGATCGGAAATAATCATGGCTGCTGGCTCTGCTTTTGAGACTGCTTGAGTATCTCGGCCATACTGCTGCTGCCATCGTCGATGGCCAGTATATTGAGTGCATCACCGGGTTTTACCAGGTGGTTGCCGTGGGTAATTACCTGGTTCTCGGGCTGTAGCCCTTCAATCACCTCAATCTGTCCGGGCAGGCGCAGGCCGGTGGTGATCTGCCGTTTCTCCACTGTGTCCAGGCCATCCTTATTCACCCGGACCATCACAAACTGTTTATCCGCCAGCGGCAGCAGTGCCGACTCGGGTATCAGCATCGCCTCGCGGGTGTTTCGCAGCAGGTCTACCTGCATCAGAATACCGGGGATGATGTTACCGTCCGGGTTGTCGAGCAGGGCACGCACCTGCACCGAGCGGGTTACCGGATCCACCCGGCTGTTAATGCTTTTCACTTCACCCATAAAGCTGCGATCACCCAGTGCCTGTGCACGGGCATTGATTTTAAGTCCGGGAGTGAGTTCGTTGAGGAGTACCGACGGCACAGTGAAATTGAGTTTAATCTGTCGGGTATCATCCAGGGTGGTGATCAGGTCACCGGTTTCCACCAGTGCGCCGACACTGATATTGCGCAGGCCGAGTACGCCATCGAAGGGGGCGCGGATAATGCGGTTGCTGATGCGGGTTTTGATGGCCTTGATGCTGGCCTCCGCCTGCTGCAGTTCAAAGCGGGTGCGGTCGATATCATCCGCTGATGCAAGCTGGCGTTGTTCCAGCTTTGTCAGGCGATTAAGGCTCAGCTTGCGCTCGTTATAAATTGCTTCGGCCTGTTTCAGGTTGGCCTGTTCTTCCGCCTGATCCAGTACCACCAGCAGGTCGCCGGCCTCAACCTGCTGGCCGTCATCAAAGTGAATTTCAGTGATTTTTTCGGTGACATTGGAGGTAATGCTCACCGACTCGAACGCCTGTGCCGTGCCCAGTGCTTCGACCCGATCGGAGATTTGCTGCAACTTCACCGGCGCGATAATCACGTCCTTTGCCTTCGCGGGCTGTGCCATGCCGAGGGGCAGGTAAGCCAGCATCAGCAGCGCGCTGGACAGCAGTAAAATACATAAACGGCGGGCAGAGTGGGGCAACAGGCATTGAATCGTTGGCATAATGGTCTCGGTTAAATCAGCGACAGCTAACTATGGGGGTTAATTATTACGGGCAGTCGTTATTCTTAAATGGCCGTAATCTGATTATAAGTGACAGTTGAGCTGCTGAGCAGTTCATTTTGACGGTAAAGTGCAAAGAGGGTGCACGCCCTGTAAATGAGATATCCGGTCTTCCATATGGCTGAGGGTTTTGCAGTTTGCTAGCAAGCTTTAGCTGATCCATCTGTTGCTATGCGGCTTAGGTGCTTCATAAGCGATCTGTGACAATAAATATCAAAGTGATATTCAAAATTGATCTCTACGGAGTTATGGTCTGGGTTTTTTCGCCTCTCTGGCGACTCACTTCTTTAGCAACAGCGCCAAAGAAGTGAGCAAGAAAGCGCCGCCCCGGCACACAAGCTTTTATTTTAAACAGCAAAAATAAAAGTGCCTTCTTCACTCCTGATTTTTGTGGCTGCTGCGGAACTCACGAATCATAAACAGCATGATTCGCTCAGACATCCTCGCAGAAAACCTCCACAAAAATCACTCGCTCATCAGCTTGTGTGAAGGGGAAACAGCTTCCTACCTAACGGCCAAATTACTTTAAACCACCAAATTGAGGATCAGAATGTCGCTCTGCACGACTAAATATGTATAAATTGGTGTTTATTGGCGTTTATTTGCGGACTTTAAACCTGACGCCCGATTATTTAAATCGCCGCCATGGCCGCATCATAATCCGGCTCCTGGGTGATTTCAGGGATCAGTTCGCGGTAGATCACCTTGTCCTCTTCATCCAGCACCAGTACCGCACGGGCACAGATGCCGGCGAGTGGACCATCGGTTATCAGTACGCCGTAGTCACGGGCAAACGTCTGGTCACGCATCATCGACAGGGTGATCACATGGTTGGTGTTTTCAGCACTGCAAAAACGCGCCTGGGCGAAGGGCAGGTCAGCAGAAATAATCAGTACGTTGACATCATCGCGGCTGGATACCAGTTCATCGAATTTTTTAGTAGAGGCGGCACACACCCCTGTGTCCAGGCTGGGTACGATATTCAGCAGCTTTTTCTGGCCACTGAAGCTCGCCAGTTCGACATCGTTCAGATCCTTATCCACCAGGCTGAACGGTGGGGCGACGCTGTTAACTGCAGGCAGTTCGCCACTGGTATGAATGGGGTTACCTTCGAGTGTAATGCTGGCCATGTGAGCCTCCTTAGTCTGATGGGGGAAAATAGCGCCCTGGGATTGCGACCTGAAGCCACGCATATCGTGCAGGTGCGGATAACTGACTGTAGCAGAAATCTATCGCTTAATGTAAGACATGATGTGGTGCTGTGATGCGGCTTAAGTGTAAAACCGGGGCGAAAAAAAACGCAGAGATGAATTGATCATCTCTGCGCCTGTTTATGCCTGCTATCGGTTTTCTCAGCGCTGTTTTGCCTGCTCCACGCGTTCACCAATCAGGCTGGACTGTTCATACAATGAGTGTCCGACCACCACATCCTGCTGAAATTTTTCATTAATGCGCTCCAGCAGGTATTCAAAATAGAGCACCCGTTCTTCAGCTTCGGCGGGTTTGAGTTCGCGGGTCTTGTCCACTTCCAGCGCGACATAATAGGCATGGCGTGCGGCACGCATCGCCAGCGCACTGGTTTTTTCCACTTTGGCTTTGTCGCGGTAGCTGCTGCGAATCATTTTTTTCGCAGTTTCCAGTTCCTTCTCGGCTTTGCTAAAGGTCTTTTCTGCCAGGTCGTCGGCATCTGCATCTTCTGCCTTGTCCAGCATGGTTTCGACCGGTGTCAGGTGATTGTAGGTAACTATCTCGATTTCCAGCTCCTGCATGTCCTTGAGCAGACTGGCCTGATCCTTCATTGCCTGATCCATTTTTCCGGCTTCGATGTCTTTTGCCAGATCAACCAGCTCTTCTTCACTGTCGATAATGTCATCAGCGAATTTTTTCTGTGTGTCGACAGTTTTCAGCATCGCCAGTTGTTCGATGGAATCAGCCAGTGCGCTTTTGACTTTATCCCGTGTCTGCATGCCGCTTTCGATAAGCTGGCTGGCCTTGATACAGAACTTGACGCCTTCTTCCACCTTGAGCGGGTCGCTGTTTTTAATGGCTTTCTGGCCATCGCTTAAGCTGTCATTGGCCTGTTTCAGGTGCAATGGGGCATACAACTGCAGCTCGGCCTGATGTGCCTGGCTGATGGCGATACTGGCAGCGTCGCATAACTGCTGTGGTGTCTGCTCGGTATTGCTGGCGCGTTTTGCCACGGCCGAGTCAATGTGACGGGTATTGGCAATTTGCTGGCTCATGCAGCCGCTGAGGGCAAGGCTGCAGAAAAGGGCGGCGAGGGGTGTCGCCAGAAGACGTTTTGAAAACTGCATTATGTTACTGCTTATGGTTGTTGTTATAACAGTGGGCAATTGTGGCACGCATCAGCACAGTGCAAAACACCCGAATAAGGGATTGACTGTGGTTAATGCGTTGGCTGGAGTCGGTCAGGCCAGGTTTATTTCAGCTCATCCAGCAGGTGGGGTTTGATGGTGTCATACAGTGCCGGGTAGACCTTGCTGGCGGCGGCAATCACATTGCCGGTTTGCAGGTAGTCGCCCTTGCCACTGAAGTCGGTGACTATGCCACCGGCTTCACGCACCAGCAGCACACCGGCAGCCATGTCCCAGCTATTCAGGCCGATTTCCCAGAAGCCATCCAGTCGGCCGGCGGCGACATAGGCCAGATCCAGTGCCGCAGAGCCGGCACGGCGAATGCCCGCCACTTTCGGGTGTACCGCCTTGAATGAGGCCAGGTAGGTGTCCAGATACTGGGGTTGCTTGAAGGGGAAGCCGGTGCCGATCAGTGCATTGTTCAGGCCATTGCGCGGGGTAACCCGCAGGCGACGGCCATTCAGCTGCGCACCGTCACCGCGAGCGGCGGTAAACAGTTCGTTTTTATGCGGGTCATAGACCACACCGACTTCCATGCGGCCCTTGTGCTGCAGGCCAATGGATACCGCGTACTGGGGAAAGCCGTGGAGAAAATTGGTGGTGCCATCCAGCGGGTCAATAATCCACTGGTAGGGGCTGTCTTCATTAAAACGGCCGCTTTCCTCGGCAATAATGCCGTGATCCGGGTAGGCCTGGTGCAGGGCATCCAGAATCACTTCTTCCGCCTTGCGATCCACCTTGGTGACAAAGTCGTTCTCGCCTTTTACTTCAATGGTGAGGCGATCCAGCTTGTCGATATTGCGCAGAATAATGTCACCGGCAGCGCGGGCGGCACGGGTGGCGATGTTTAACATGGGGTGCATAGGTGTCGCTCTTTCTAAAACGGCCAATTCAGAGGGCGCACAGGATAGCAGAAACTGGCCTCGTCTGCCCTAATTTCTGCCATAAACCCGGCTGAAAAGGGTATCATGTCGGCTTTTTACGCGGACAATCTAAAGGCCTGGAACCCTGCATGCTGGATAATATTCGTATCGTACTGGTTAACACTCATCACCCCGGCAATATCGGCGCCGCGGCTCGGGCGATGAAAAACATGGGGCTGGGTCGGCTCTACCTGGTGGAGCCAAAGGATTTTCCCTCCTTTGAAGCCTCGCAGCGCGCGTCCTCTGCCACCGATGTGCTGAGCCGGGCCGTGGTGGTGGACACCCTGGCGGAGGCATTACAGGGTTGCAGTTTTGTCTGTGGCACCTCGGCGCGGCAACGCTCGGTGAGGTGGCCGCAGCTGGATGCCCGTGAATGCGGCCAGCAGTTACAGCAGGAAAGTGAGCAGCATGAAGTGGCGCTGGTGTTCGGGCGTGAACGTTCGGGCCTGAGTAATGAGGAGCTGGAGCAGTGTCAGGTGCTGGTGAATATTCCCACCGCCGAAGCCTACAGCTCGCTCAATCTGGCGCAGGCAGTGCAGGTGCTGAGCTATGAAATTTTAATGGCCAGCCAGAATAGCCATGACCAGAACCGCGATACTGCATCTATGACTCAGTCAGCCCTGTTGGTTAATCAGCCGTCAGAGTCCGACGATATAGATGAAAAAGACACCCTGGCCACCAGTGATCAGCTGGAAGGCATGTACGGGCATTTTCTCGATGCACTCACCACATTGAATTTCTTTGGTAAACGTAACCCGGAACACATTATGCGCAAGCTGCGCTGCCTGTTTGGCCGTGCCCGACCAAGCCAGCGTGAAGTGCAGATAATGCGCGGTATTCTGTCCTACTCCCAGGGGCGTAAAACCCAGACAACAGAACAGCCAGATACCGAGCATACGGATAATAACCCTGGGTCTTAGTTCTGTGGTGCGCGATAGATCGCCACGGCCAGCCACAACCAGGCCAGCAGAAAACAGCTGCCCCCCAGCGGGGTGATCATACCCAGGGTTTTAACGCCGCTTAAACTTAAGGCGTAGAGGCTGCCGGAAAACAGCAATATGCCCAGCAGCATCAGGTAGCCGGGTTTATTCAGGTTAATGGCAAAGCTGTTGGCAAGCAGACCGACCAGTATCAGCGCCAGTGAATGAAACATCTGGTAATCCACCGCGGTTTGCCAGATGCCCAGTTCGTATTCTCCCAGGGTGTTTTTTAAACCGTGTGCTGCAAAGGCACCCAGTGCCACACTGATGCATGCGCTGAGTGCGCCGATAATAATTAATTGCCTGTGCATGAGCTTTTTCATTAAAATGATTTGAATTGTCACAAGTGTATAACAGGAGCGCGCCAATGCCATCATTTGATGTGGTCTCAGAAGTCGATAAGCATGAACTGAGTAATGCGATTGATCAGGTTAATCGTGAAATCGGCACACGCTTTGATTTCAAGGGTTCTGATTCAAAAGTTGAGTTATCAGGTGATGAAATAAAAATGGAAGCGGAAAGTGATTTTCAGTTGAAGCAGATTTCACCGATTTTGTATAACAAACTGAGCAAACGGAATGTGGATATTCGCTGCCTGGAAAAAGGCAAGGTGGATACTCGCGGACGTCGTGCTTACCAGAGCATTACGGTCAAGCAGGGTATAGAAACCGAACTGGCGAAAAAAATTGTTAAACTGATTAAAGAGTCAAAACTCAAGGTGCAGGCAGCCATTCAGGGCGACCAGGTGCGGGTCACCGGCAAAAAACGTGATGACCTGCAACAGGTAATGGCGATGCTGAGATCCACAGAAAGCATCGACCAGCCATTGCAGTTCGAAAATTTCAGAGACTGAGTTTCAGCTGAGTCAGTAATTGCCCATCATGCAAATAATGCGTTTTTCACTGGATATTTCTTCTGAGCGATATCTGGCGTATTACCAGGGGTCAGCCAAGTATGTCTGGGTAGTCAGTGAAGATGGTCGTTCACTGAAATTCCCCGCTGCTTTATTGCAGAAGTTTGTTACCCATGGTGGTGTGCAGGGGCGTTTTGAAATCAGTTTTAATGCACAGAATAAGCTGGTGGGGATGCGGCGGATTTAGGGTTTATTCCAGGCATGTGTAGGGTGGATCAAGCGAAGCGGATCCACCTGATTCCCATGAAGTCCGCAAATGAACGCCAATAAACGCAAATTTATAAATATTTGTTCGTTGCGCATTCCCACGCTCCCGCGTGGGAACGAGAAAGTCCTGACTCCGACATCTTTTTTAGAAGGCTGATTAAACAGAGTGTTTTTAAATCAGGTCATACTGCATGGCAGTCGGTGGATCCGCTTCGCTTGATCCACCCTACAGCTCGAAAACACAGTAGGGAATGCCCTCATGCTTACCTGTTTTTCTGAATTTCCAGCAACACCCCATCCCAGAAGGCAATACGGGCTTCTACTGCCTGCTTGGCGGCATCCACCGCTTCGGCAATTTTTGTTTCATCACCCCCGCATAAACCGTTGAGCAAGCGCAGCGAGAGGGGCGCATGAAAGTCTTCGTCCAGGTGGATATGCCGGTTCAGGTAAAAATGGAAAATCGGTGCCTGTTGATCGGTGACGCCGGTTTTTTCAAGAATAGCGCGGAAGATACAGGGAATGATGTGTTCACGCCCCAGTGCCAGTGCTGCGGCAACCTGGTGGGGTTTGCCGCTTTCAATAAAGCCGAAGGTGGTGGCAGTGAATGCGCGGGAGGCTGCGGGGATGCCCGGTAGCTGCAGTGCGCTCTGTATGCCCTGGTCGGCAACCACCTTGATAAATTCACTGGAAACACTGATGTCTGCACCGATTTCCTGCATTGCCTTGTGGTACAGCTCGAAGTGGCTGGAGTGTTCCCCCGGGTTATTGGTTTCATCGGATTCTTCTTCCAGCACCAGTTCATTGATAAAGCGACGCACACTGCCATCACCGAGGGGTGTCCAGGGGTAGGTGGTGGGTGCTATTACCGACTGCAGGTATTTGATCAGTGACATAAAATCCCACACTGAATACACATGGTGCTGCATAAAACACTGCAGATCCTCGATGGTGGACACCGCTTCATAAATCGGGTGGTTTTCCAGGGGGGCTTTGAAATCGGCAATTATGTCGCTATTAATCTGTGTTGGCATGGTCTGTCTTGAGTTGATTAAAGTGGAATGAATCATACAGCACCGGCGTGGCCGGCTAAAACCTGTATTTTATGGGCTTAATAAGTCTATATAGGACTGGTCGCGGTTAGCGAAGTTTCTGTGCGGCAGTTTAAAACGGCCAGAATGACCAGGAAGATTCCAGCTGTGCCTGGCAGCGACTCAGCTGGGTATGATACTGGCTGGCACGGGTCTTCACCTTGCGTGCCACCTTGATCAGCCAGGGTTTCTGCAGGTAGGTTCTGCGCTTAAAACCGCCGTGGCCCTCATGGTAGGCCAGGTATTGCTGGTAGGCATCCCATTTGGAGACGCCGAGTTTTTTATGGGTATAATTGCCATACCAGCCTATAAAATCCACTGCATCCGCAAAGTCGTCTCGATCTGCGCCCGAGTTGCCTGTCTGGTCAATATACCAGTCCCAGGTGGCGTCCTTGACCTGTGCATAACCGTAGGCATCGGATTTACGCCCGATGGGAATAAACCAGAGAAAATATTCCATTTCGGTTTGTGCATTGTGACGGAAGCGTGATTCCTGGTGAATAATCGCCAGCTGCACATGAATCGGCACACCCCATTTTTCGTAGCTGTCTTTTGCATCATCATACCAGCCACCTTTTTCCTCGAAGATGGCGCAGGAATTATTCATGTTTTTCGGTGGGCTGGTTGCGCAACCACCCAGGCTTAACAGCATTATGCTAAACAGTAGAACGATAAGGGGTTTGTTGGTGTGTCTCATAGGCAGGTGAGTCTTTATAAATACGTGGTTTAAATAATATAGGTGTCGTAACGTGTGCTTTTACTTTCATATGCCAGTGTCGGCTGGCGTGAAGCCCTGAGCACCGGCGCGCCCTTGGGACGTTTGACCACCACCCGCTGGTGTGCTTTTTCCAGTGCTGCATCGAGCAGCTGATCTGCATCCAGGTCGTGCCCCAGCAGTTTCTGTAGCATCTGCATGTTTTTTTTTACCGAGGCGGATTTCTTTTTTTCCGGGTACATCGGGTCCAGGTAAATTACGTCCGGCTTATTGTCGTCATCAATGGCATCGAGATAACTCATCGCATCCTGGTAATGCAGCTTAAAGCCTTGCTGCATCATCTCTGCAAATTCGATATTCAGGCTGGCGCGGGCGATGCCATCGGCGAGCAGTGCGGCGACGATGGGTGAGCGTTCCAGCATATCGATTTTGCAGCCGAGGCAGGCCAGTACATAGCTGTCCTTACCCAGGCCGGCGGTGGCGTCCAGTATATGTGGCAAGGGCTTGCCCTGTTTGATGCCGACGGCTTTGGCAATGGTCTGGCCACGGCCGCCCCCGTACTTTTTGCGGTGGCCCAGTGCGCCTTCAATAAACTCCACCGAGAGCTGCATTTTCTGCGCTAAGTCCAGCAGCTCTACCTGCAGTTCATTAAAATTAAGTGCCAGCTCGCTTTTGCATTTGCTCAGGTTAAGGCAGGGCAGCTGCAGTGATTCGGCGAGTGCCTGCGCCTCGCGCTGGCGGGCAGGGTGGCTGTAGGTAATGGAAATCAGTGCTGCATCGGCGGGGCTCATAGGTTTATAAGTGTAATCATTTTGTGCCGGATTGTGTATCATTACGCCCCATCAATTGCCTGCAGGCCGTTTTAATGGCTGCCCCAACCACAAACCCAGCGAGCACAGTATGAGTGAGCACACCTATATCATCGGTAAAGACCGCGACCTTGAAACGTCCATCGAGACGATGCAGCGTAAACTGAAGGCGCTGGATATCGAAGTGGAAGAAGCTTCCTGGCTGAACCCGGTGCCCGGTGTGTACTCGGTGCATATCCGCGACAAGGACTGTGGCCTGATGTTTACCAACGGCAAGGGCGCCAGCGCCAAAGCCTGCCTGGCCAGTGCCCTGGGCGAATATTTCGAGCGTTTGAGCTGCAATTATTTCTTTGCGGATTTTTACCTGGGTGAGGAATTTGCCCAGGCCGAGTTCGTGCATTACCCCAATGAAAAATGGTTTGCCATAGACGACAGTTCGCTACCGCTGGATCAAATGCACGCCGAGTTGATGGATAAAACCCTGTGGGATTATTACGACCCGGATCGTGTACTGACGCCGCAGCATATTATCGATACTAATTCAGGTAGCGGCGAGCGCGGCATCTGTGCTGTGCCCTATGTGCGCCAGCGTGATCAGAAAACCGTATACCTGCCGGTGAATATTATCGGCAATCTGTATGTCAGCAATGGCATGTCGGCGGGCAATACGCAGAATGAAGCTCGGGTGCAGGGCTTGTCTGAAGTGTTCGAACGCTACGTCAAAAACAAAATCATTGCCGAAGGCATCTGTCTGCCGGAAGTGCCTGAGGCGGTGCTGGATCGTTTTCCCGGGATTAAAGCTTCGATTGAAGAGCTGCGAAGCCATGGCTATTACCTGCGCATTGCCGATGCTTCACTGGGCGGTCGCTTTCCGGTAATGAGTGTTACCCTGATTAATCCGAAAGACGGTTCGGTGTTTGCATCTTTTGGTGCCCATCCCTGTTTTGAAGTGGCGCTGGAACGCACTGTTACCGAATTACTGCAGGGTCGAAGCCTGGATCAACTGGACGGTTTCCAGCCGCCCTCATTCGACCTGGATGAAGTCGCCGATCACCATAACCTGGAAACCCATTTTATCGATTCCAGCGGGCTGATTGCCTATGATTTTTTCAAGCGCACGCCGGATTATGAATTTGTCGACTGGGATCATAACGGCACCACCGAGGAAGAGTTTGCCTATTGCTGCGAGCGTATTCACGAACTGGGCTTTGATATTTATATTGCCGATTACAATCACCTGAATGTTTATGCCTGTCGCATTATCGTTCCCGGCATGTCGGATATTTACCCGGTGGATGATCTGGAGTGGAGCAATAACAATGAAGGCGCATTATTCCGCGAGGAAATTTTATCGCTGAAGCATCTCAATAATGAACAGTGGCTGGATATTCTGCAGCGTCTGGAAGAGGGTGCTTACAATGATGTGCAACGGGTGGCGGAATTTATCGGTGTAGCACCGGATGCAGGCACCGCCTGGGCCAGTCTGCGCATTGGTGAACTCAAGGCAATGCTGTGTCTGGCGGCCGGCGATTATGAACAGGCACAGGAATGGAATGACTGGTGTCTGCACATGGGGCAGCTCAGCGATCAGCGTTTGCGTTTTTACCGTGCATTGCAGGCGCTGCTGGAAATCAAGCTGGATGCACAACGCAGCTATGAGGAATACACCGATAGCCTGAAGTTGATGCATGGCGAAGACACCATTGCTGATGCGATTGCCTTAGTGGAAGGGGATGACAATTTTTATGGCTTGCACAGCCCCGGTTTAAGCCTTGACGGCTTTACCACGCACCAGAAACTGCTGCAGGGTTATGCCAAGTTGCATAAGGCCAAACAGCTGAACTGGGTTTAATCGCTGGCTGTAACGGAGGCTTTTAAACATCGCTGCAGGTTGTTATTGACTGTTATGTAGTTTAATACTGACTTAAATACTGAATTAACACTGTCTGATGAGTCCTGGTTTATTAACCCTGGTTGATTAACCTTGTGTCATTAAATTGATGTTTTGAGAAATATCAACTGAAACGTCATACAGATTGACTTATGCGACCCGCTTGCATATATACAATCAGATGAATACACAAGTTGAACAGCCGTCCTTTGTGCTCGCCGCCATTCTGGCAGGTCGGTTGTACCGTATGCTGGAAACCGCCCGTTCGATGAATGTCAGTTCCAGCAATGCCAAGGGCATTTCGATTCGCGGTGGTGATAAAACCGCCGGCTTCAAACCGATCACCGACTTTATCAGCGAGATGGTTAAAGATACCATCGACATTTCTTCCAGAATCAATAGCACTGCCCTGCGCTTCTCGATTACCGCGGTGAATGAAAAACGTGCGGTGTCGGCACTGAACAGTTTTAATCGGGCAAAATCACGTACTGAAGATACGACGCGTTCTGCCAGTTTGCAGAATCGTCTGTCGCCATTGCAGCAGAAAATCCAGACTTACCGCGAACAGCAATGCAACTACTGTAAAAACCTGCAAGTGCTGTTTGATGATGTGACCCAGCGCATTCGCGCCGCGCGTATTATTGTCACCAACTCCCGCACCGAGGCATCCCGTGCCGGTGAATACCAGGCAAACCTGTTCTCCATTGCCGATGATCTGGAATATTGCAGTCAGCGCATTGCCGATGAAATTAAAATCTGCAAGCAGCACCTCGAAGAACTCACCAAAATGATAGGCAGAATATGAAATCAACGATTATTTATGACGGAAAGCACCAGTGGATTGCATTCGGACGTGATCCGGATAAGCCGGAAAAAATAATCGATACCAACCAGTATATGGTAATAGATGGTAACCGCACCCTGTTAATGGACCCGGGCGGCATAGAAATTTTTTCCTCCATGCTGGCCTCGGTGTTGCGGCATACCGAAATTGACAATATCACCGATATCTTCGCCTCCCACCAGGACCCGGACATTATTTCCTCGCTGGGTTTATGGGATGAAGCGCTGCCCAGTGCAACCCTGCATGCGCCCTGGATCTGGGAAGGCTTTATTCGCCATTTCGGCCTGAGCAATATTACCTATAACGGCCTGCCTGACGAGGGCATTACCCTGAGCCTGAACAATGCGCGACTCACCCTTGTGCCAGCCCATTACCTGCATTCCTCGGGTAACTTCCATGTCTATGATCCGCAGGCGAAAATTTTGATGAGCGGCGATGTGGGCGCTGCGCTGGAGGCACCGGGGGCGTCGATGTTTGTCGATGACTTCGACGCGCATATCCACAAGATGAAATTGTTCCACCAGCGCTGGATGCCATCCAACCGCGCCAAACAGGACTGGATTGATCGGGTGCGTAAGCTGGATATTGAATACATGGCGCCGCAGCACGGGCGTATTTTCAAAGGGGCGATGGTGCAGCAGTTCCTCGACTGGTTTGAACAACTGGATGTGGGTACTGCCATCGCCCGCTAAAGCAGACAGACATTTCCCGTTGTGACTTGTGTGTTGTGCCACTCGTGGCAGAATACACCCCTATGACTGATCCCCTGCAAGACCTGATTGATATTGGTGTTAACCTCACCGGCAAGGCGTTCCAGCCTGATTGCTCGGCGGTGATTGATCGCGCCCTGGCCGCTGGGGTGAAACAGATGCTGGTTACCGGCACCAACCTGCAACACAGTGAAATGGCGATTGAACTGTGCCATTACAATCACGGTATCCTCTATGCCACGGTCGGTGTGCACCCGCACCATGCATCGGAGTGGAACGAGCAGGTGGCCCATCAGATTTATAACCTGCTGGATCACAGTGCGGTGCGCGCCATCGGTGAATGCGGGCTGGACTATAACCGCAATTTCTCCACCCCCACTGAACAACGCCATTGTTTTGAAGCACAGCTCGAGTTGGCAGCGGATAAACAGTTACCAGTGTTTCTTCACCAGCGTGATGCGCACGACGATTTCGTGGCTATCCTGAGTCGCTGGCGCCACAAATTAAGCGGCGGCGTGGCCCACTGTTTTACCGGTACGGCCGATCAGGCACTGGCCTATCTGGATCTCGGCTTACAGATCGGCATTACCGGCTGGCTGTGTGACGAGCGTCGTGGCCATGAGCTGCAACAGGCGGTTAAACAGATACCGCTGCAAAACATGATGCTGGAAAGCGATGCCCCCTATCTATTGCCCCGTGATTTGCCGGATTCCATGACAGCGCAATTGCAGCCGAGGCGCAATGAACCGCTGGTTGTACCCCATGTGTGTGCGGCCCTGGCCCGTTACAAGCAGGTGGAGCCGGCTGAAGTTGCACGGCAGAGCACGGCCCTCGCCAGGGAGCTCTTCACAATCGAGGGCTGAAGCTGCTAAAGTAAAGTTATTGGTTTAGATGGCTGCCTACGCCAGGCCGATACACTCGATTGATACAGTCGATTCAAATGATAAAGCGAACTGCAGTGCGGTAACAATCCACAGAAGGAGTGATACGGTGTGTGCGAATAATCTTGTCAGAATACCCGTCAATAACAGCCGTGCGATACAGAAGATGGCCCATCTTCTGCAACGAGCGGATATCCGCCTTAATGGCAACCGACCCTGGGATATGCGCATTCATTCAGATGCCGTGCCTCGCAAGGTGCTTGCGCTGGGTAATCTGGGGCTGGGGGAATCCTATATGCAGGGCGAGTGGGATGTCGACCGGCTGGATGAATTTATGTACCGGATTCTGCGCGCCCGGCTTGACCGGCATGCCGGTGGCCTGGTCATGCTCTTGCATAACCTGCGTGCCCGCTTACTTAATCTGCAAACCCTGCGCCGCGCCTGGCATGTGGGGGAAGCCCATTATGACCTGGGCAACGAATTTTACCAGGCGATGCTTGACCCCCGCATGACCTATACCTGTGGTTACTGGAAGCATGCCGACAACCTGGCCGATGCGCAGCTCGCCAAACTGGATATGGTCTGCCGCAAGCTGGATCTGCAGCCGGGCATGAAGCTGCTGGATATCGGCTGTGGCTGGGGCAGTTTTATGGCCTATGCAGCAGAGCATTATGGTGTGGAGTGTGAAGGCGTTACCATCTCCAGGGAGCAGGCAGCCTGGGCCAAACAACGCTATAGTCACCTGCCATTGCGTTTCAAACTGCAGGACTACCGGGATTGCGAGGGGCAGTTTGATCGCATTGTCAGTATCGGCATGTTTGAGCATGTGGGGCGTAAAAATTACCCGGCCTTTATGCAGGTGGCGCAACGCTGCTTAAAGGATGATGGCCTGATGCTGCTTCACACCATCGGCAAGAACGAACCGCATACGCCACCGGATCCGTGGATCGACAAGTACATTTTCCCCAATGGCGACCTGCCGGCCATGAGCCAGATCAGCGATGCGGCCGAGGAACGACTGGTACTGGAAGACCTGCATAACTTCGGTGCTGATTACGATACCACGCTGATGGCCTGGTATAAGAATTTCGTCGCCGCCTGGCCCAGGTTCCGATCTCAGCTGGACCAGAAGTTTTTCCGTATGTGGGAATATTATCTACTCACCTGCGCCGGAGCCTTTCGCGCCCGCAATATCCAGGTGTGGCAACTGGTGTATTCCAGGCACGGCATGCTGGGTGGTTATCGACGGCCGCTGTAAATGCCTTTCATGTCTGCTGTGAGCTGAAGTCGGCGGGCATTTCTGCTATATATACAAGGTCGGTTGACTGCGCCTGAGTATGTGTCATTTTGCGCTACTTTGATTCGCAGGCCCGCGCCATATAATAACCATAACAGGTCAGCTTTTTGAATAAACACCGTCGACTGTATTTCTCCGTCTTTATTTTTCTCTGCTTTATTGCCGCTGTTCTGCTGTCGCAGAACAGTACACTGCGCTGGCTTGATGCGCAGATGTTCCGTGCGGCCAGCCATCTGTTGCCACAGGCTGAACCCAGTAACAGTTATCGCAGTATTCTGCTGGACGCCGCCCGCCTGCAAAGCCCTGAAGGCATTCAGGAATTTCGTTTTCTATTACGCAAACTGCGAAAGGCGAATGCCGCAGAGATTGTCTGGCTAAGTGATAATTTTCCGCAGATGGATTATCTGCCTGTTGAAGAGCCGCAGGATGAGCGAGCTGATGAGACATCGGTTAATCAGGCTACAGATGCAAGCGCATCAACCAGTACCGTGGAAACGGAAGAGGTCACGCTGCAATGGCAACCCACCGAAGGCGAACGCAA
Source organism: Gammaproteobacteria bacterium (assembly GCA_036567985.1). Taxonomy (GTDB): domain Bacteria; phylum Pseudomonadota; class Gammaproteobacteria; order SZUA-229; family SZUA-229; genus SZUA-229. The sequence continues at coordinate 36,376 of DATCTK010000091.1, forward strand.
TAAACTGGCCTGGATGCTGGAACACCAGAAGGTGTTTCTGACGCAATACAGTAACTCGCCCAATACCCATACAGCCAGTCGCGCTAATGATATCGTCTACCATGAACAATTGCCGTTCAAGCAGGGCTGGCGACAATATATCCCGTCGATTTTTCTGCCCCAGGCGAAAACCTTTCGTCTCAGCAATGCACAATGGCCTTACCGCATTTATCCCTTCGATGTTGATGCCACAGGTGCGCACAGCTTTATCTGGTACAGCGAAGATCAACGGTTCAGTCTGCCGGATTTAAGTCTGGCCGTGTTTAGCCAGATGCAGCACAGCGCAGCGATCAACTGGAATGAAAGCGGGCACATACGGCTTAACGGGCTGGAGCTGTCACTGGATCTGTCGGGCAGGGCGTTCAGCTATTTTTCATCGTTGAACAAAAGGCACACGGTATTAAAACCCTTAAGCCTGCAGCAGGCGGCGGATAAGGCCGCTAACTATTACCAGCAGCGGGTGGTGTTGATTGCACAGGATGCACAGCAGCTGCAGATACTCGCTGACAAATTAAGCAGTCTGGAGCAGGGCGCCATTTATGCCACACCGGTTAATCACTGGTGGCTGTCGCCGCTATTACTGTTGCTGGTGGTGATTTATCTGTTATGGATACTGCCCCTGTTGTCGAAACACAGCGGACTGTTTCTGGGGGCGTTTATTCTGCTGGGGATTATCGTGGTGCAACCGCTGCTGCTGATATTGCAGGGACTCTGGTGGCCGACGATTAATCTGTTACTGTTGCTGGTTGCCGGGCAACTGGCAGTGTATGTGTATGTGTCCGGTCAGCAGTTGCTGAATCACCTGCTCGACAGGCAATATGCAGCCTGGTGGCAACTGGGGCATTACCAGTATTTGAAGGGTGATTACGAAACTGCTATCGGTAATCTATTAAAATGCGGTGCCGATGAAGCGGTGCTGGATGACCTGTATGAAATTGCCCTGAATTTCGAGCGCAAGCGACAGTATGACCGTGCCCTGCAGCTCTATTCCGAAATGCATGCACGTAATAAACACTATAAGGACGTGGAGCGACGGCTTAAATCCATCAGTGGACTGAGTGATACGAAAAGCGATATTTCCACACCCTTCCAGGCACAGAAAACCCTGGTGTTGCCTGAAATGGAACTGCCGGAGTTTGGCCGCTATAAACTGGAAAAAGAACTGGGTCGTGGCGCAATGGGTGTGGTGTATCTGGGCAAGGACCCAAAGATCAACCGCCAGGTGGCCATCAAGACCCTGGACTATACCCAGTTTCCAACCGGTGAACTGAATTCCTTAAAGTCGCGTTTTTTCCGTGAGGCAGAAGCCGCGGGGCGTTTGAGTCATCACAATATTGTTACTGTGTATGACGTGGGTGAGGAAGAAGGTTTTGCCTTTATTGCCATGGATTATGTCAACGGCGAGCCCCTGTCGAATTTTACCCAGCCGGATACACTGTTGCCGGTTGCCGAGGTGTACCGGATTATGCAACAGGTGGCAGAGGCGCTGGACTATGCTCATCAGCAGAATATTGTGCACCGGGACATCAAGCCGGGGAATATCATGTACAACCGTGAAAACCGGCAGCTGAAAATTACCGACTTTGGCATTGCCCGCATTACCGACTCGGTAAAAACCCGCACCGGTAGCTTTATGGGTAGTCCATCCTATATGTCACCGGAACAGATCAGCGGAACCAATGTGGATGGGCGTGCTGATCTGTACGCGCTGGGGGTAAGTTTTTATCAATTGCTAACTGGCAAGCTGCCATTTGCTGCAGATAGCCTGGCAGGGCTGGCGTATAAAATCACCCACGACAAACATAAACCGGTGCGGGATATTCGCCCCGAACTACCGGGCAGTGCCACCCGTATTGTGAATAAGGCACTGCAGAAAGATCCACAAAAACGCTATGCCAGTGGTCGGGAAATGGCCAATGCGTTCAGCCGAGGACTGGCCAGTCTCGAATCCGGCGGTACGGAAAGTGATGACTAGCCTGGCTTTCCATATGCATTATGCAGCAGGCAGTGACCGTGGCCGTGTGCGGGAACAGAATGAAGATCGTGTTTTAAGTCGTAAGTTTGACCACAGTGATGTGGTCCTGCTGGTAGTGGCGGATGGTGTCGGTGGTTATGCCGGTGGCGAAGTGGCCAGCCAGCTGTGTGTCGATCACATGCAACAGGCGGTCGCTAAAGCGGTGCTACAGGCACACAGCGGAGGCGGTTATGGCGAGTACTGGTTAACACAGACATTGCAGCAGGCGGTGCTGGAAGCAAATCAGCAGATTATACAGGCACGGCAACAGCAGCAGGTACTGGCCAATATGGCCACGACCGTGGTGGCGCTGTTAATTAAACAGCAATCTGCCGCGCTGTGTCATCTGGGTGATTCCCGTTGTTACTGTTACACACAACAGCTGCAGCAACTCACCACTGATCATACGATGTTGCAGGACATGTTGAGAGATGGCCAGATAGACCAGCAGACATTCGAGCTGTCGCCCATGCATCATGTGATCAGTCGTGCACTGGGCTTGCATGCGCAGCCACAGCTGGACCTGCAGCTAATTGAGTTGCAGGTGAATCAGCGTTATTTATTATGTTCCGATGGCTTGACCGATTGCGTGTCCGATGCGCAGATTGAGCATGCGCTTGAGCAGCACAGTGACGTTGAGCAGTGTGTGGATGAGTTGATTAAACTGGCGAATGATCATGGTGGGCCGGATAATGTTTCGGTGGTGTTGTTGTCGGTAGATGATAGTTGAGTTGGATTATTTACAAGCATTCTGTGGTAAATCAATTTATATGTTTCATCTCTTATTCATCTTCATGATATTCTGAAATGTGCTGTTTCGCCTTTCTGGCGACTTACTTCTTTTTCTACAGCAAAAAAGAAGTAAGCAAGAAAATGCCGTTCCCGGTCACTTGCCCGCAAAAGGCGGCGGGTTCCCGAAAATGCTACTTGAAGGTTCTTGGTTTTAGATTAGTTTATTGATGGTATTAGCTTCGTTGCCGGGTCGTGCTGGAGTGCCATCCAGGCACATCAGCACTCAAAATCACATCCCTGTGATTTCGCCCCTGCGTAGAAAGCATTTTCGGCAAGTGACAGGGAAAGGGTGACACATCCTGTTGTATTGTCGAGTTTGTCTGGCATGGCACTGTGACTGGTTCCCATGCTCCCGCGTGGGAACGAGAATATAGTGTCTCGCAGCAAGCCCCACAAAAATCACTCGCTCATCAGCTTGTGCGAAGGGGAAAAGCCTGCACCGAACTGTAAAGACACTTCTAAATTGATGAGCTTGCGACAACCTTCCCTGTCACTTGCCGAAAATGCTTTCTGCCTAGGGGCAAAATCACAGGACGTGATTTTGAGTGCTGATGTGCCTGGACGGCACTCCAGCACGACCCGGCAACGAAGACAATGCCACCTGTTAACTTAGTTAAACTCAAATAATTTCTCGAAGCATTTTCGGGAACCCGCTGCTTTTTGCGGGCAAGTGACCGGGAACGGCATTATTCCGGGCGTCCTGCCCTCCAGCCTTCGGCCCAAGCGAAGCTTGTTTAAATTTGATCCAGTCAAATTTATCTTGCTTACTTCTTTTTTCTGGAGGCACTAAAACGCATGGAGCGTTTTAGAACAGGCTTTGCCTGACCCGAAGGGTGAAAGCCAGGGATGGCTTTCATAAAGAAGTGAGTCGCCAGAAAGGCGAAACAACACAGCTCAGAATATCGTGAAGGTAAATTCATGAATTCAAATGATTTACACCAAATGCTTTTCAGTCGGCGCGTAGCGCATAAAGAACGGTGGATCCGCTTCGCTTGATACCACCCTACATAAAAAGTCATTTATCGTTAGTCCTTCGTCATTAGTCAAAAGCACAAAACCGACAAACGACTAATGACTAACGACTGTCCTCCTGCCTCCCGCGAAATACCGCACGTCCTGTGCATAAAAAAAGCCCCGCATCCGAAGACGCAGGGCTTTTAGAAAGCATCAGCTCAACGGCAATTAACCCCTGGCGTGATACTCTTCCACTTTCTTAACTTCGTTAGCAGAACCCAGTACAACCGGCACACGCTGGTGCAGGCCAGTGGCTTCCACTTCCATAATACGACCTACCGCTGTAGACGCCATGCCGCCGGCCTGCTCGATAATAAAGCCCATTGGGTTGGCTTCATACATCAGGCGCAGTTTACCGGCCTTGGATGGATCACGGTTGTCGTATGGGTACATGAAAATGCCGCCACGAATCAGAATACGGTAAACCTCAGCCACCATAGACGCGACCCAGCGCATATTGTAACGCTTGCCCAGCGGGCCATCTTCACCCATCTGGCAATCTTCGATGTACTTCTTCATTGGCTCGTCCCAGAAACGACGGTTGGCCATATTGATTGCGTACTCGGTGGTGTCTTCAGGAATCTTCACGCCTTCAGTGGTCAGTACGAATTCACCAATTGAGTTGTCCAGGGTAAACATGTTCACACCCTGGCCAGTGGTCAGCACCAGCACGGTAGATGGACCGTAAACAACGAAACCCGCCGCCTTCTGCTTGTCACCGTTCTGCAGGTAATCATCCAGCTTGGGGGCTTCTTTACAGCCCATGGGCGCTTTCAGGATCGAGAAAATGGTGCCCACGGAAATGTTCACGTCGATGTTTGAAGAGCCGTCCAGCGGGTCAAACATCAGCAGGTATTCGCCGCGTTCCTTGGCAGGCACGTCGATGGGATCATCCACTTCCTCAGAACCCATACCGGCAACCAGGCCACTCAGTGCCAGGTGGTCAGCCATGATATCGTTGGTGATAATATCCAACTCTTTCTGGGTTTCACCCTGCACGTTTTCAGAACCTGCCACACCCAGTACACCGGACAGCTCGCCGCGGCTCACCGTGGCAGCAATTTCCTTACAGGTGATGCTGACTTCGTGAATCAGCTCGATCAGGTCATAGGGCAGATCCACACCTGCACGTTTTTCGTGCAGCAGAAACTGCTTTAACTTCATACCAGTTGTCATAATACGACTCCGTTATTCGTCTCTAGGCGCGACAGCACGGCCTCTTACGAGGTCACGTGTCGGTCCTGTGTAAACTTCAGACCAGAAAAGTCGCCCCGTAAACTACTGGGAGAAAGCTTTCGCCGGCCAACAAAAATTGGGGCGGTATATTACCATATAAGAAGATTATGTATATGTAATTTTTGCCCGTGAGCAGGCGGCACAGCGCCGCCGGTGCGCCGAAAAGCGCTATTTATACCACGATAACCCAGAATAATGGAGTGAATAATGGCGGCTATTCGCTGCACCCGCCGAAAAGCCGACAGAAGAGCCACAGTCCATGCCGCTTGTAGACAGGGCGTTTCTTAATTAGCATGCAGACTCTACTAAACAGGGCCTGACCATGCGCGACTTTTTTGAAAAAATCCCCCTGGCACTACTCGCCGCCATTGCCATTCTGATGGCACTGGCACCGTTTGTGCCGGAGCCCCACTTATGGCAGAAACTGAAAATGCTGTTTGCCGGCACACTGGTTAAGCCGATCGATATTTTCGATCTGTTCTGGCACAGCCTGCCGCTTACGCTGTTTTTAATTAAACTGTGGTTTGTGTTAAACCCCAGAGCGAGCCGTTAATTGACTATCGGCCGATCACCCACCCAGGCAACACAACCATGATCAAACTACGCAATTTTTTCTTTAATATTTTTATTGGCGGTGTACTGGTACTGCTGCCGATTATTATTATTCTGCAGATACTGCAATGGCTGTTTGCCCTGTTTGAGGAAAGCACCCGCCCGCTCACCTTTTATCTGGTATCGGAATTTTCTCTCAACCAGACACTGGCACTGATAACCAGCCTGATTCTGGTGGTGATTCTGTTTTCGATTATCGGCATGATCGTACGCACCCAGGTCGGCAATAATCTGTTCCAGATCACCGAGCGCATACTGCTATTTAAAATTCCCGGCTATAGAACCGTTAAGGAAATCACCGAGCAGATCAGCGGCAAGCAGAAAGGCCTGTTTCGCAAGGTAGCGCTGATCACGGTGGGCAATACCGGCGTCTCCGCCACCGGTTTTGTTACCGATGAAATTGACGAGAACCACTCCACGGTATTTATTCCCTGTGGCCCCAACCCCACCACCGGTTTTATTCTGCATGTCAACAACAAGGACATTACCGTGCTGGACGTATCGGTGGAAAGCGCAATGAAAACCGTTATTTCCTGTGGATCCGGCTCTGCAAAATTTATCTTCGGCAAGGAAATGCAGGCACTTGAAACAGCCTCTGCAAGCCTGAATAAATCCGCCAATAAACGCGAATAAACGCAAATTTATAATTGTTGTGTAGCGATATGATGACTGGTTCCCATGCTCCTGCGTGGGAACGAGCAGTGATTGAACGACTGGTTACCATGCGCCTGCGCAGTGACCCTTCTCTATGCTACAGGGCATTTTTTCATTAAAGCTTCACTTCGTATGCGCTCCCACGCCGTAGAATCGGAACGAGTAAAACCCGTAGGTTGGGGTGACGCAGGAACCCCAACGGCTATATGACGATGATGCCTGTGTTGGGGTGCGTTCCTTACCCCAGCCTACGCACTTCTCTTATGCCCTCGCATTGGCTTAACGGCACTGTAATTTATTGCATTCATCATCTATTCTTGCCCTGCTGTACCGAATTCACTAACAACGCAATAAGAGGGATTTTAAAATGATAAAAAACACACGATACACCTTATGCTTCTGTCTTCTCACCTGTTTGTTACCCATATCAACCAGCCAGGCCGCAGCGGTTTATGATGTGCAGGCGGGGCAGCTGGTCGGCATCTATAACCTGGATATCAACGGCACGGCCTATGATGTCAGCTTCCGTGACGGTATCCTTGAGAACGAGTTTAACCTGGCCCAGCCGTTTATATTTGATGCCGGCCAGGCCAATGACGCATCACTCGCCCTCTCGCTGGCGATGCTGGATGTTACCGAGGGTAACTTCGACACACAGCCGACACTAACCTCCGGCTGTGCCGGTGATAACTGCGTGATCCACACACCCTATCTCTATGACTTTGGTTATGTGTCGACAGCCTGGTTCAGGAATGCAGCACAAGAACTGGATGATGAACGCGGCAGTGCGGACTTAAGCCCGCTCTACGACTCAACGGGCCAGGCGGTTATCTACGCCGACTGGAGTGTGGCAGCCGTGCCGCTTCCACCGGCGCTGGGTTTATTTATAATGGGCCTGGCACTACTGGGTTTTAAATTAAAACTGCGCCGACCTTAACAGGTAGCATCCGTTGACTGGTTTTCATGCACCTGAGTTAACTGGTTCCCATGCGCCTGCATGGGAACCTTTTGCTTATGCAATTGGACGTATTTTCATTAATGCCTCACTATGCGTTCCCACGCGGGAGCATGGGAACGAGCAACTGCACAGGTATTATAATCAGCCATCCATCAACAGGAGCTATGCAAGTGAGTAAACATCACTCACCTTCACCAGCCAGCAAGGAACAGACCATGAAAACCTCATACAAACTGCTCACAATTTTCAGCATTAGTTTTTTCTGCCAGTCCTGCGCTGAATCTGTAAGCAATAAACCGGCAACAGAACAAAATCACAATCACGTTTACACACAGTGCACTGAACCCCGGCCTGAAATCTGTACCCGTGAGTACAATCCAGTGTGTGCAAGACCCAATACGGGAAATGAAGAAAAAACCTACGGCAACGGCTGCAGCGCCTGCTCAGATCCAGCGGTTATAGACTATCGACAGGGGGCGTGCGAGCAGTGATAACCGCCAGCTACAGAATTCATTAAAGTTTCACAACGCCATTACTGTGCAATTTTGGTGCAAGCTGTTTTGCACTTTGCGGTTAAAACAGAGGCTGTACTACAAATCATACCCATAAACTTAACAAGGTCATACGCTGCTTATACATATAAAGCACTTGTGAATAGCACTAACCTCGTCTAGTGTAAGTATATCCCTCCCAGAATTTACACAAAGGGCAAGCACTTGCCACCGATACTACGTTATCTGCTCTGTTTTACATTTATCTCTACGCCCCCTGGTCTGTCATCAGTGGCCGTTGCGACAGAAGCGCCTGAGCATCTGGTTGCCACAATGCCAAAACACTTTCCGCCAATTTATAGTGTCAGTCGCAATGATGTACCCACAGGATACGGTGTTGCCTTCATGGAGCTTGTTGCCGAGCGCACAAACCTCAATATCACCTACAAGACCGCAGCAAGCTGGCCCCATGCTTTCCAGATGATTAACGAAGGCGAGGCGGATATTATTCCTAACTTCGGAGTTACCCCGGAGCGCATCAGCGACTTTGCGTTTACCCAGCCCTATGACGAATTCCAGCTGTCGATATTTGTGAAGCACACCATGCTGGGCATCAACAGTCTTAATGATTTAAAAGACAGCAGAATTGGTGTCGTTGATACTAATCGAGGCCAGTCATTTCTGGCTGGCAAGCCCGGCATTGCCATGGAGACCTATGCCAACCTTGGGCAGCTGGTCGCAGCACTCACGGCCGGTGAGGTCGACGCGGTCGTCTATCCCGCTATAATCTTCGAGCATTTTACGGCCACACTCGGCATCCAGGACAGTTTTAAACAAGCCGGCCCACCACTGGAAACCATCCAGCGTGCTATTGCGGTACGTAAGGAACTGAGCCACCTGATACCACTGCTTAATCGGGGCATAGACGAAGTACTTGCGTCCCAGGCTCACAGCCTAACCTATGCGCGATGGCATCCGCAACAGCCCTCATACTGGAATACTCGTCGGGTACTGCTGCTTACTGCTGCTCTCGGCACATTTTTTGTCATTATATGGCTGGCCTACGGTTACATCATGACGCGTAAATTCAATAAGGCGCTGATTGAGTACAGCAATCTGAATCACGCAATTCTCAATGCCACATCCGATGGTATCATTACCGTCAACAGCAACTACCGTATCGTCACTATCAACACCTTTGCCGAGACCCTGTTTGCTGCTACGCAATCACAACTTTGTGGCAAGCCGATATCGCAACTCCTGCCGGGCAGTGAAGTCAGCTATTTATTCGACCGTCTCATCAACAGTAACCCTGGGACGGCTATAAACGAATCTTTTTCCAGCAACTATTCGCTGGAGACACTGGCTCTCAGAAGTGATAAAAAAACGTTTCCTGTACGGATTGGGCTGGCACGCATGGACACCGCCGACACCACGAATGTGGTCTGCACCGTCCACGACGAAAGCCGGGCACACGAAGCCGAGAACCGCGCCGATCAGTTACTCAAAAATGATCCCCTAACCGGGCTCACTAATCAACGGGGACTGCTGGAAATATTGACAGCTGCAACGGACAACAATGCTGAGCGCATCTATTGTTTCTGTATCGGCCTCACACATATGACGCAGATAAACAGCCTTTACGGACGCCACGTCGGAGACAACACACTGGTTCGGGTTGCTAACGAGTTATCACTCGCCTTCGTACACAGCAAGCAAACGCAAATCTGTCGCAGCTCTGGCAACCATTTCATAGTAACCGTTATCAACCCTGAAACTACGCTAGAAGATATTACTAAAACAATCATAAGCACAATAAAAGGCCTTCAAATCACCACCACAAAAAGCACCAGTCCATTGACGATTGACATCGCCCTCGGCGCAGCCATTTTACCGGACCACGCAGATAAACCATTCGAGCTGATCAATAATGCTGAAATTGCATACGCCGCTGCCAAACGTCATGCATTTGACAATTTCAGCCTGTATGCGCCCGAGTTGAAAATCGAACAATCAGAAGTCGAAACTTCATACCAACGGGTGAAGTCTGCGCTGGCTGCAGATCGTGTTGTTCTTTATTACCAGCCGATTCAGACTGTACACTCGCAGCAGATCCATCACTACGAAGCGCTAGTCAGAATGCACGATGAAGATGGTACGCTTATTATGCCAGCGGAGATCATACCTGTTGCTGAAAAATTCAACATAGTCACACAAATTGACTACAAGGTTATGAAGCTTGCACTGGAGCAACTTGCATTACTAAAAGTCAACCATCCTGACATCGCGATTTCGGTGAATTTAAGCGCAAAGCATATTGGTGACGAGAAGCTGTATGAGCTGATTCAGTCAGACATGTGCCGACACAATATTGATTATGCCAATCTTATTTTCGAAATAACCGAGACCGCCGCCCTGCAGAATTTTGCAGCCGCCAGAGAATTTATGAACAAGCTTATCCGCTTCGGCTGTCGCTTTGCACTCGACGATTTCGGCGTCGGTTTCACCTCATTTGCACAGCTACGAACACTACCCGTAGATATAATCAAGATTGACGGCATGTTTATCAAGGAGCTACACACTAACACACAGGATCAGGTCTTTGTAAAAGCCATGACCGAGGTTGCACACAGCCTGGGTAAAATGGTGGTTGCGGAATTTGTTGAAAACGAAGATATACTGAAATTATTGAATCAATTTGGTGTCGACTATGCACAGGGTTACCACATAGGACGACCCGACCCCGTTATTCCGCTGCAATCGAGTACAACCCGCGCCGCATCAGGCAAAGGTTAAGCTTAGCGGATTTACCTTCCACCAGTTAAAAACTCCCCTGACTGGGTCCCATGCTCCTGCGTGGGAACCAGCAAAAAGACAAAGCTGTAGCTACCCGGTAGGTTGGGGTGACGCAGGAACCCCAACAGCCATATGACGATGATGCCTGTGTTGGGGTGCGTTCCTTACCCCAACCTACACACTAATAACAAACGACTTCACTCGTTGGGTGGCATCAAGCGAAGCGGATCCACCTTCCACCAGTTAAAAACTCCCCTGACTGGTTCCCATGCTCCTGCGTGGGAACCTTTTCTGGAATATAGGACTTTTGCCATTAATATCTCTTGGGTATGCATTCCCACGCGGGAGCGTGGGAACGAGTATCTAATCTAATTGATTCTTCCACATAGCATAGGGCCGCTCTATGCCCTTGATCAGCTCGCCAATACTGAAAACCCGCGCCATTTCAAGCACTTTCATGCCGTCGATATAGGCCATTACCACGGGCAGGCTGAACACGCTGTGTTGCGCGCAGATTTCCGGGGATTTTTCGCAGTCTACGTACACCCCCTGCATCTCGGCAAACTGCTGCTCAATCATCGATGCCAGTTGTGGTTTCAGGCTCTGGCAAACCGAACAATGCTCGCCACCAAACAGAATAAAAACCGCACCCTGCGATTTTAAGCTGTTCAGCTGATCGATATCGCTTATGTGTTGCATCGACTACCCTGTTTTTCTAGCGCAGCTTTTTGATTATTGCTGAAGTGCGATGGACGCCATCTTCATCGTGCTTTCAAAGGACTCTGCACCGGCAATAAATAAACCATTATGGCAGAACATCGCATCATCAATGCCGGTTACATTTTTAAGGTCATCATCGGATAAACCGGCCCATTGTTCCGGCAGTGACTTCCTGTTCTCGAATGAACCCGGTTCAACCGGCACGGTCTGGATTCGCCACTCACCGGTCTGCGATGGATACACCATATACAACGCCTCTTCCGACAGGGCATGGACCGTGCGTTTCCACGGGATATATTTTTCCAGCACAATCACCCGTGGATCTTCTGCGTCATCAATCGCTTTTGCCACAATTTCCTTGGCACTGATACCGCCGTTCGCTGCGGCGATGAATCGCTTTAAAACCCGCGAGGCAAATTCAACCGCCTCATCGAAACATTCATCAAAGTGGCTGTCTTCCTGCCAGGTCGGGTTAAACATGCCAATTGTCTGACTCAGGCTAATGCCTTTCGACACACCTTCGACATGGCCACAATCGATGGCATCAATTTCTGACACCAGGCCCGAATCAAGTGCATTGGCCACGTCCTGGTTACCCTGGCATATCTCCACGCCATATTTCTGCCAGATCAGACCAAACGAGGAAAAGGGAATACCATTTTCCCGCGCACCTGCACCACCACGCTGGTGATGATCAAAACGACCGGTATCCGGGTCATATTCACCACCCACATCCACCACAATGTCTGCCTTGTTGATTAATTCCAGGTCACGTGTACGAACCAGTTTAAAAGAAGGCAGGATGCTTTTCAGTGCAGCGATACTGAACACATCATCTGCATGAAAATTACCATTGTGGGTTACTACGGTTATATCGTTCATATGTTTTTGTCACGCCAGTTGTTACGTCGAGAGGAATGGAGCTATTGATAGTTAAACCTTGAGGGTCTGTCACTGTTGATAGGCGAAAAGGCTGTGGCGCATTCTATACGAACACGGCCGGCAAACATAGCCAACGAGTCAATGCACATGGGGACGTACGCTTGTCTTCCACATGATCAACACGCTGGCACACAGCAGCAGCCCCTGCGCCAGTGCCATGTAAACCAGGCTGCTCGCTGTCAGCGGCATCAGGAAGCCGGCCACCACGGCATTGAACGACATTTGCGCAAAGCTCTGCACCGCCGAGGCCATGCCACGGTTATGGGGGAAGCAGTCCAGTGCCTGCACGGTCAGCACCGGAATGACCAGGGTCACGCCAAAGGCATACAGCACCAGTGGTGCGACCACGCTGAACAACCCCGGTGTCGACCAGAGCGCATCAAGCAGATTAGCGATAAAGGCCACGCCCAGCACCGCGAAGCCCAGTTTGAGGATGTTAAGCGGCGACCAGCTGTGGGCAATGCGCCCGGACAGCCAGGAGCCCGCCATCATTCCGGCCACGGCGGGAATAACAAACCAGCCGAAATCACCCTCGCCCAGCCCCAGGTGATCGTAGATCAGCGCCGGTGAACCGCTGATATAGAGAAACAGGCCACCAAAGCCGAGCGACAGCGCCGCGACCAGCGCGAGAAAACGCCCATGGCGCAGCACACGCAGGTAGTTTGTGCCCACGCTGCGCGGATGAATCGAATGACGTGCTGCCTGCGGATGGGTCTCCGGCAAGCCACGAAACACCAGCACCACCGCAAACAGCCCGAACAGTGCCAGGAACAGGAACACCGAGCGCCAGCCGAACAGCGACTCCAGCCAACCACCAATCACCGGTGCCAGCGCCGGTGCCGCGGCAAACACCAGCATCACATGGGACATTGCTCGCTGTGCCATGGCCCCGGCATACACATCACGCACCACCGCGCGGCCGATCACCATGCCACCGCAGGCAAACGCCCCCTGGCAGGCACGCCACATCATCAAGGTGGCATAACTCTCGGCCAGCGCACAACCAATCGAGGCGACAATAAACAGGGAAAGGGAAACCAGCAACGTAGGCCGCCGCCCGAAGCGGTCAGACAATGGCCCCCAGACCAGTGTGGCAGCGGCGAAAGCAACCAGGTAAATACTCAGGGTCTGCGCCAGTGCCGGCAGGCCCACACCCAGCCCCTGCGCGATGGCGGGAAACGATGGCAGGTAGGTGTCGATACTGAAGGGGCCAATCATCGAGACTAAACCAATCACCAGTATCAGACCTTTTGGCGGCGTTACATGGCCAGGGCTAGGGCTAGTGCTCAAGACAGTCCCCGATCAATCGGCTGGCTCGTGGCCTCGGCTACTAACAGGAGGCCGCAAGCGTAAAAGCGAAACAATACGCGAGGCTGGTTATTCTTCATAATTACCCTGGTGGAGATGTATGAGTTGAACTGCGGAGAGTAATGAATTTTACGCCTGAGCTAAAGCTATTTCACAGAGCTTTTTTGGTTTTTACCCCATGAAAGGGACTCTGTCTCTTAAGCTGGATATTCTGATTTGCAAATTTTGCATACATATATTCTTTCTTTTTTATATGCCGCATTGTGACCAATGATAATGAATAGAAAACCAATTATAGGCCATATAATTGTTTCGAACGCAAAGATGATCAATAGAACGCCGATCAATTCGAATAGGAACGGTTTTGCGCCAGACGTTCTAACACGTTTGGATTTTTGTTTTAAATATCCACCGCATTTAACGTAATTCACTTTCATTCCTTAATGAACCCAGAGGCCATAGCACAGACCACACTAATATTAGCAACAATTGTGCTCTGACCCCGATGTTTATATACGATCAGCCAGCTAATGGATAGCCTTATCACCCCAGATTTCTTTCAGGCGGCTATCCCGGCCACAATTGAAGCGATAGAACTTATAGCGAATGGGATTGTTCTTGTAATAATCCTGGTGATAACTCTCATCACCTTTTATAGGGTAAAAAGTCGATGCACTTAAAACAGGTGTCACGACTTTCTTATCCGGAAATTGAGCCACCACTTTCTCACGTGACTTTTGTGCCAGCGCTCTTTCGTTGTCGTTAGCAACAAAAATGGCACTTAAATACTCATGCCCCTTATCGCAAAACTGCCCCCTGGCATCAAATGGATCGATATTTATCCAGAAATAATCCAGCAATTGCTGATAAGAAACGACGTCAGGATTATAGGTCACCTGTATCGCTTCATAGTGCCCGTCATGATTCCCCATGTAGGTAGGGTTAGCCACGGTTCCGCCAGTAAAACCCGAGATTACATCGGTGACACCATCCAGTTTTTCAAAATCGGCTTCCATACACCAGAAACAGCCCCCTGCAAATACCGCCTTATCGGCAGTGGCATAGGAAGTGGTTAATAGCAGGCTAATAACTATAAGCAATGAGTTAACACTTTTCATAAGGCAGCTCAACTGAGGGAATTGTGATCTTAACCTACCCTGACAGGTGCAGAGGTGAATAGTTCATAGCAACTGGCTGCTGGCAGCCTGGAGACCCGCTGCCAGAGTTGCTCTGGCGCCAGGCTTAAGTACGGCGCAAGGAAATAAGCCGTGGTCTGTCCCCTATTGTCGCCTAAGCGACAATAGACGACTTTCTTTTAGTTACCGCAAACAGACTCAATAAACCCGATAGAAATAACCAAATCGGAGCGGGCAATGGTACAGCTGTTACTTCAAGTGAGGTTAACTGAAAGTGTATGTTTTGATTACCATCAGCAGAAATACTCCCCTGGTAATAGTCCACTGAGTAATCTGTTGCGACAACCGGCATCTCACTCGAGGTTAATAAGCCAGGCCACCCATTAGATGAAGTCTCCCCCCAGTCGAACTGAACCAAATCTACCCTGCCTACACTGCCGTTGACATCACTGATATTTGTAATTAAACGATCTAAGTAATAAGAACCACCACCATAGGAGTTAAAGCGTTGATCGTTGAATACTCTAATACTACTTGAACCAAACAACCCATCCGGTGTGTAGCTGATCGTTTTATCAGCAAAAATCATTTCAAACTCTGTAACTGGATTGTTGTAATTAGTTGATGTAATCCTATCACCAGATGAATAAACACGGATACTCTCAGTTCCACTGACTGTTGTATCGATGATATAATGCCCAGAGAAAGACTCTCCAGAGGTATAATGGCCGGATGTAACTCTGACGACACCTGTGAAATCAAATTGAACTAGTGCGGCATTTGCAGGTTGTAGTGCTAATATAGCGGCTAAGGGCAGCAGCCCATACATTAACCTTTGTTTCAAGCCCATCAAAATCTCCTTTTTTATAATTATTATTGAGCCTAAACTGACTCATACATATCACATGTTACATGAAAAATAATGACATGGGTATAGGTATTACGGAATTACGGGGCCAGTATACTCATATATCAATTCATACTGACTCAGAAACAAACTGGGCCAGAGATCAATTATTTCTAATATTAGAGTTAATTGCTCTCTGACCCGATTTTCTATGATTTTCTAAGTACGGTGCAAGGAAATAAACCGTGGTCTGCCCCCTATTATTTTAGTGTTAACTGCTTGTCCCGGTTTTTCCTTTATCATTATTTGTATTTTAATATCCCAATCTAATAACAGTCTCTAACTGTTGTATCGTACCAATTATTTACACATGAATTATCATAGATTAACTGATGTGGATATCCATCACTAGTTTCTGTCACTACAACTTGATCTGCTCCTTTTACGGAGACAATTGAGGGAGGCGTTGGACTGCTTTGCCATTGGTATGGTGCCATAATCACTCCTCCGTTATTTTTTATCCGAGTTATTGTGCCAGAGGACCTCATAAAGTACGCACTTGAATTTGCATGAATCATACCTCCATCACGTGCAGACAATGCAACAACGTCCTGGGAATAATTACTGACAACGTCTATGCCTGTGCCATGAATATGAATTTTACCACCATCATGTGCAGATGCAGCGGCAACATTTGTTGAGTAGGATTCTCCAGTATCAATGTTAGCGACAATGTTAGAGCCGTACACATGAATAACGCCTTCATCTTCAGCTACAACTGCACCGCCCTCATATATACCACCCGCATATGTGTTAGGTATATTTATTGAAATTGATGAAGCGTAAAACTTACTATCGTCACAGGTTGCTAAATAAGTAACCGCAACGGTAAATGCTACATGCCCTATTATTTGACTATCAGCCCAAATATGTTCACCTGGCGTCGAACCACAATTTGTTTCATACCAAGCGCGACCATTACCTATTACTTTCACGCTATTCCAGTGTGATTTACCACCTCCTTTCCACTCAATGGCGCCGTAGCCGTTTATACCTAGATTAGGGTTTGATATTTGAAGGTGCGAAAAACTTATATTTGTACATGAATCAACTACAAGAGGCGAGGTATTTCCGCTACCGGCACCGCTTAAAATTGTATGCTCTATACCCGCTCCAACATATGAAATATATCCAGTAAATCCATCAGATGGGTTACACATTAGCCTATGATGATTAATTCCTGACTCATAGTCTGGAGCAAACTCCCCTGTTCCAATACTCACTTTTAAAGGACTGGTAACATTCGGCTTTCTGGTTCCTCTTATCCATATGTTTAAACTCCTCCAGTCAGTAAAGCAATTATCTATTTCGTCGCCATTAATCATGCAACTAGTTTTTAGATTAACTATATCTGCGTCTGGCTCAACTACAGCCATCGCACTAGAAATATTGAATAGAATTAAAGCAATCATAGGCATTAGTATGTTGATTTTTATTTTTAGCATCTTTATATCCATTTAAAATGTTGTGCAGAGGGATCTATTCTTTAAGCAACTTTTAGACCAGGCACATAATTAACTGATTAATATACGATTACTGCTTAATGACATTTTCTAATTTCTAAATTATGGAAATTATATCGACAAACCCTTTGTCAGGAATCAATAGGGTCAGACTCGATTGATTTTCTATTTTTCATTTATATCTCGCTGATTCCTATCTCCAGCATCACTCGATAAAACTACTACCCGGCTTATCAGCGCCGCGATCAATCGCATCAAAGGGGCTCTCCCCCTTTATCTTGCCTATTAGTCATGCTAGCGATTTAAGTTTATGCCTGCCATTTAATGTAAGTGACCAAATCAAGCCTTTATCTCCTTGTGACTGCATTATATAACCAAGTTTAGACAATTCTTGAAGCACAGGAATAAGCATTAATTGGTTATATCCCGTTTCCTTTGATAAGCCAGATAAAGTACGCCACGTGTACCTTTGGCTGTTTAGTGCTAGTAATAATTTATACTCAATGCTTTCCTTTGATGTCTCAGATTCTTGCTCTGAGGACACGGTCTCAGCTGTATCTGCATCTTGTTCTGTTTCTTTCTCTACTACAGCTTCAATTTTTTTGCGCATCTCTGCTTTGAAACCAGCACCCTCAAAACTGCTGATTTTATCTATGTTAGAAAATGCAAGACCTATTGCACCAGCCAGTATAGCCAAGCCCATTTCTGTGGTGAGAGAAAGAAACCCCAAGACGGAACTTACCCCGAGCAATACGATGACTGATAGTACTTTCAATGGTTGAATGTTCTTAAACATAGTAGTCATAACTGAGATATATGCGACATGCCGCATATCGCCTTATAATTTTTATTGTTTTTGTCGCACCATACCAGCAAGCCAGTTTCATTTCGATCTTTTTTTGCCAATAGCCCAGCCCTGGGGCTAAGCTTCCATTACCTGCCCCATGATTTGTATAGCACCTGCTAGAACATATCCTGCGGATCAATATCAATTGTCAATCAGCCCTCCCAACAGGTAATACAGTTGCGTAGTTCCACCCGTCTCTTGCCGCTCCACCCATGCCATGTGCAGATTGCCTTCTTCATCCAGCACAATACTGGGATGCACCTGTTCACCGTCACCATGAGCACCTGGCACGGCCATGTCATCACTCCAGCCGCCATCTTCCTTCCGGCTCAGGAAAATATCTGCATTACCGTCGCGGTTATCATCCCATGCCACAACCAGTCTGCCTGAGGCATCACCGGCAACAGTGGCATGCCATTGCTGTGCTACGCCACCGAAGCTATCCTGTACTCTGGTATTGGCGCCAAACAGTGACTGCTTTCCGGGCTGCCTTTCGCTCCGATAGTCTGCAGCGTAAATATCATAACCTTCGCGGAAATCACGTTTGTCTGCCCAGGCAGCCAGCACCCTGTCTGTGCCATATTGAGCCAGCGAGACACGTGACACACCGTGACCTTTTCCATAGCCTGCATCCTGATCTGAGCCACCTTCACTGATGCGCTGCGGCGGTGTAAACCTACAGGGCTCATTCAGTTCATTCTGCGCAGTCATGATAATAGTATGACCTGGACGACGGTCTTCCCACGCGACAATGGCTCGTTCACCTACCACTGCCACGGCGGGATAAAGCTGATCATCCTGCACTGGTTTTGCATCTACCGGACACGCCGAGCTGGCGCGCAATGTCTGGCCATCAACTTTCATGCTTTGCATGACTATGCGGCCATAACGCGCATCCCGTTGCGAATACACCAGCAACACCTGCTGCTTGTGACGTGCAAGACTGGCCTGCATCGATTCATGTTTTACCGGCACAACAACCGGCCCCAGCCCGTCTGGCGTAACCAGCCTCAGGTGTATGCGGGCACCCTCCTCCCAGGCAACTGCAAACCGGTTATTATCGAGTGCGATCAGTGATGGCTCGTAAGCTTCACCCTCGTTGCTGATTTTGACTTCGTCTGTAAACGCTTTGTCGTTGATTTTTTTTCGTGCCAGATAAATCCCTGGTACACCGTTACGGTCATCCTCCCAGGCGACTGCAACTGTATTCGCTGAAACCGCAATATTTCGTCGGCCGGAGGATTCAAGATGATGAAAGGTTTTTCCATTAGGATTATCGGCAACGGTTATCGGCTTTTCAAACTGCCAGGGCTGTGCCTGCACAGGCAATGAAACCATTAACAGCAAGCCCAGCCCGCTTATAGCAAATTTCATTTTATACCCGCCCTGGCCAGTAGTTGCTGTATTTTTTCATCTGCCTCACGTAGATCTTCGATACGTTGAACACCTACCAGCCTGAGCAGTGCTTTTCCATCGGGTGTCATAAACGTAAACACAGGTGTTACAAATGCATCGTAACGCGTACCCACCTCGCGTTCGGTAATACGCTCACCACTGGGCAGGCGCACACGCTTGCCACTTTCCGCATCTACATAAGCCAGAACATAGTTCTGCGTATATGCTTTGTGGATGGCTTTATCGGAAAAAGCTTCCTTATTGGTTTTATCACAATAGCCACAGCCATAACGACCAAAATACACAAACAGTACTTTGCTTTCCGCCTGCGCCTGCTGCATGGCTTTATCGAATGACTGAAAAGGATAACCTGCTGGCGGTTCCGCACTAACAGTGGAAGTGACAGAGGCCGTGAAAATAAAAAGGAACAGGACTATAAGCTTGCGCATTCTGGTTACTCCGCAGTAAGTCATTACCGTTAAATTTATACCGAACGCTGATTCCTGAAACAAGACCTCAAGGCATATAACGAATAATTTAACTATTAAAGGGGTCGGTGACAATTGATTATGATATTGATTCGCATTTGTCACCGACCCCTTTAATTTAGCCTTTTTTTATGTGCCGGATTCACTGCATTCGTAGAACATTGTTGTGCCAAATGAAACTAGACCTTCCTCTAAATTTGCATCTATGGCTTTATATATTATTTCAGTTTTTTCGCTTACAAAAATATTTGACTCAATCAAGTAGATGCCATGCTCTCTTATTGGTATAAAAAATTCTTCACAATGCTCTTCTGTAGGCAAAAGCAAATGCCCAGATTCGACGTTATAAATTCGGCCAATTAGGCCACTAATAGGACTTGATTTATTAAGCCGTTCGTCTTGAACCCCAGAAACCAAAGAAGCCTTCACCCAAGTTTCCTGCCAGTCAATAATCTCATGAGTATTTCCTATATTCTTTAAACGTAGTTTTACTAATAGACCAAAACTGTTATTTTCAATATCGCCTATAGATGAAGCATCCATAATAATATTGAGTAAAGGATTGCTTTTTAATTCATTTTGAATCTTTCTAAGCTCAATGCTGCTCTTCTCAACTTCCTTTTCTATCTTGGTGAGTTCGATCTTGGCTTTTTGAACTGACAACAATGAGCGGAAAGTATAAACCGCCCATCCACTTGCTATTATTGCTGCTAATGCCACAAAAACAGCCTGAATCCCTTGAGCTAAATTTCTAAATTCTTCTATGGTCATTTTCTATCCGTTTCTTGATACCCAACGTTAAAGCTGCCCGGTCCCGAATGAAGCGCAGTTTTCGTCCGAACGAACGTCTTGTATGGTTTATTTGCTGTGTTCACTTGAGAATTTAAATTCACTAGAGTTGCCATTGAATATGCCAAATGCATTAACTCTATTTTCTCTAAGCTGAAAGAAAGTATTATAGTTTGAATAACTCAATATTCTCTCGGTTTGATCTTTTGATATTGATATATATGAAGGAGAACCAAATTTCCTTGTTACAGATTCATAGCTATCAAAAAGACCAATACCGCTTATTTCGTAACAACTATAGCAATTCCCCATATAAACAATAGAGTCAACGGCATTGCTTTTGAATTGTACTATTAGTTCAGGTATTTGATCGGAATTTCTAATTATTGATGACTTAGTGTAAACCCACTCTGTATCTCTATCTATATCAGGTTTTCCTTTGGTAAATAGTATATCTGACTTTGACTGGCCTAGTTTTATACCATTAAATTCAATCTGTTTAACAACTCTGTCTTTATAAGTGTTAAATGCGAAGACAACACCAATTACAAATACAGATATTGGGATTATTATTTTTAAAATAGCTATCAATGACTTCTTAAGACTAAATGTTTTATGGCTTAAAAGCTTTATGCACAGATAGATAGTGCAGACTAATAGAGTTGAAAGAAATATCCCTGTTCCAATAGTCATAAGTAAGTTTTCCTTTTTAACCTAACAGTGATATATACGACATGCCTCATATCACCTTATTATTTTTATTGTTTTTGACGAACCATACCAGCAAGACCATATTATTTCGATCATTTTTTGCTAATAGCACAGCCCAGAGCACTACACTTCCATTACCTGCCCCATGATCTGTATAGCGCCAGCTAGAACATATCCTGCGGATCAACATCAATCGACCACCTGACTTTACTGGCAGATTTTAATTTGGTCACCTGCGGCAACCATACCCTGAGTGCAGCGTGTAAAAACTTGCGCTCGTTTGCCAGCAGTATTAACTGCCAGCGGTAGCGACCGGCGCGTCTTTCCATGGGTGCGGGTAACGGGCCGAACACCTGTACGTTCTGGTAATTGAAGGCTTCACGGCATTCGTTTAGGAATTGCTGGCCACTTTCTTTCTGCGTGGCTTCACATCGCAGTATGGCCATATAACTGTAGGGCGGAAAGCCGGCATCTTTTCTTTCCTGCAGGGCCTGTTCTGCCAGGCCGTTGTAACCGGTTTCGAGCAAGGTGTGCAGCAGCGGGTGTTCCGGGTGATGGGTTTGCAATATGACTTCGCCGGGCTTGTCGCCGCGCCCGGCACGGCCTGCCACCTGGATTATCAGTTGCGCCATGTGTTCGGTGCCGCGGAAGTCGGCGCTGAACAGGCCCTGGTCCACATCGAGTATGCCCACCAGGGTCAGGTTGGGGAAGTCGTGCCCCTTGGCCAGCATCTGTGTGCCGATAAGGATTTTCGCGTGCCCTTCTCTGGCCTGTTCCAGTTTGTCGTGTAACTCGCCCTTGCGCCGCGTGGTGTCGCGATCGATTCGGCTTACCACCACCTCGGGGAATTTTTCTTTCAGCGCCATTTCAATGCGTTCGGTGCCCGCACCGGGAATATACAATGTGTCCTGCTGGCATTCGGGGCATATCGAGGGCGCGGCTTTTTCATGGCCACAGTGATGGCATTGTAGCCGGCGGTTGTGCTGGTGCAGGGTCATATTGGCATCGCAGCGTGAGCAGGCGGTGGTCCAGCCGCATTCATGACACATTAACAATGGCGCATAGCCGCGACGGTTTAGAAACAGCAATGCCTGGCCGCCGTTTTGCAGGTGCTCGGCAATTTTCACAAACATCTGTTCGGAGATGCCATCCTGCATCGGCCGCCGGCACACATCGAGCAGGCTCACCCTGGGCGGGCGCGCATTTTTTGCGCCGCGCTGGGTCAGTTGCAGCCGCTGGTACTGTCCGCGATTCACATTTTCCAGGGTTTCAAACGAGGGTGTGGCCGAACCCAGCAGCACGCTGATGTTTTTCTGCCGGGCACGCACCAGCGCCAGGTCCCGTGCATGGTAGCGAAAACCTTCCTGCTGTTTAAACGAGGCATCGTGTTCTTCATCGAGAATAATCAGCCCCAGTTGCGGCATGGGGGTGAACAGCGCCGAGCGGGTGCCGATCACCAGCCGTGCACTACCCTGGCTGGCCTTGATCCAGGCGGCGTGGCGTTGCGAGTCATTCAGGCCGGAGTGCAGGCTGACAATTTCGGTGTCCAGTCGCTGGGTAAAGCGACGCGTGAGCTGCGGGGTCAGGCTGATTTCCGGCACCAGCACCAGCACCTGCTGCCCCTGCGCCAGCACCGCTTCAATCACCGCCAGGTAGACCTCGGTTTTACCGCTGCCGGTAATGCCCTGTAACAGGAAGGTCTGGTAGCGGTTAAGGCCCTCGATCACCGCCTGCGCGGCCTCTGCCTGCTGCGGGTTGAGCTCGAATGGCGCGACCTGTGCCGTACCGTGATCCCCCACCAGCTCCAGTGGCGAGCGTTGCTCCTGCACTAGCAGGCCTTTTTCTACCAGTGCCTTAAGTGACGCGCGCCAGTTTTCCCAGTCGGCATTGAGTTGTGCGGCATTCACCCGCTCGTTATCTAACTGCTGCATATAGGCCAGCAATGCGGCCTGCTTGGGCGAGCGTTTAAGCTGCTCAGCCGTGGCCTCACGCCCCGCTTCGCTCAGGCGCCACACGGTTTCCTGTTTAAGCTCGGCGGCATCACCCTGGCGGATGCCTTTGGGCAGGGCACTGAAAATTACCTCGCCCAGCGGGTGCTGGTAATAACTGGCGGCCCATTTAAGCAGCTCCAGCACCTCGGTTGGCATTACCGGCTGGGGGTCGAGGCACTCATCGATGTATTTAATTTTGTCGAGTGGGAAATCGGCCTGGTCACTGAGCTCAATCACCATGC
Organism: Gammaproteobacteria bacterium; assembly: GCA_036567985.1. Taxonomy (GTDB): domain Bacteria; phylum Pseudomonadota; class Gammaproteobacteria; order SZUA-229; family SZUA-229; genus SZUA-229. Next base: position 59,921 of record DATCTK010000091.1, read on the forward strand.
CCACGTGCTGCTTGCGCCCGAAGGGCACCCGCACGCGACAACCGGGCTGGATGCTCGCCGCCAGTGTATCCGGCAATCGGTAATCAAACAGGCCATACAGGGGCACGGGCACGGCAATTTTTGCAATAAGCAACTGACTCATTAATTTCTCGTTTTACCTGCTGAACCAGTGAAAATGTAGCGCTATTGTGCCAGTGAAATTAGGCGCATTGGAGTCTTGCATAAATTTGCAAAAAGTGCTCTGCCGAATCCCTATGTGCGTTTGTCCACAGAAGCTGTGGATAACTCTGTGGAGAAGTCGCCGAAGGGGGCGCGAAATCGGCATTCCAGCTCATCTACTGTTAGAATGGTTAAAACATAACCAGTCTAAATAAGTATTAAAATCAACAACTTAAATCATGCAAAAACAAAATACGCTATAGATACAGGTGTTTTGTGTATAAGCTTCGCAGCAAAAAAATCATGTGTATAAGTCTTTACTTTTATGCCGATTTAGTTATCTGCAAAACCCTATATCAATAAGAAATGTTTATCGCTTAGCAGACAAACCTAATGTAACTTATTACGCAACCATTTATAACTCATTGATATATAAATAATTTTAAACTTATCCACTTTGCCTGTGGATAAGTCTGTTGAAAAACTTTGTATGATGCGCTGTAAGGGGCTAAATCAGGCCGTTTTTTACAAAATGATTAATTTTTATCCAGCATTTAATCAATTAAAAATCAGTAACTTAGCGAGATATTTGGCGTACTGGTTATTTTTTGATCAATTTTTGTGACAGATTCTGCTGCTTTGTGCATAAGTGGCGTTACAGCGGCGGGTTTTGCCAGCAACCGCCCCTGTTTGCCTGAGTCGCCGTGACACACAGTGCAGCTAATCCGGCTCCTTAATCTGCACACCCATCGCCTGGTTATCGATCACAATCTGCTGCATTCTGGCGGCGATGGTCATTGCCTTGTCCATCCACAGCAGTGCCTGCTTATGAGGTAACTCTTCCCCCAGGGTTTCACTGAACAGCGCCAGCCAGTGCTGCAGGTCCTCGGTTTTGATTCTCAGTGGAAAGTGCTTGCCGATCATATCGATCTTCGGCGGCTGTTCCAGGCGGCCACCCATGCTCATATACCAGAAATCACTGATGCGCTGCTCGTGCTCGGAGAAGTCTTCGATGTGGCTGAAGAAAGGCGACAGTTGTGGATCCTGCATCAGCTTCTGGTAAAAGCGCTTTACCACGCGCTGAATGTCCTCGCGGGAGGGCATGTTATGGCCAGCAGTACGACTGGCTTTCTGATTGGCTTTTTCGGGGGGCGTGGGTTTCGACATGTTTACATCTTTCCGGCAGATCAGTATAAGGGGCCTATGCTATCACAACACCCAGCCCATGATCGCTGCAGGTACCCACAATGACCCTATGGCCCGCGATTAGCACACAGATCGAACAGGCCACCGGCCAGCCCTTTGTAATGCGCACGGAGCAGGCGGTTGGCGGTGGCTGCATTAACCGCGCCAGCCACATCAGCGACGGCCAGCGCGAGTTTTTCGTTAAACTCAACAGTGCCCGCTACGGCGACATGTTCGAGGTGGAGTACCTGTCGCTGCTGGAAATGGCGGCCAGCAACACCATTCGTGTGCCCGAACCTGTCTGCCATGGCGAGGCCGACGGCCAGGCATTCCTGGTGCTGGAATACCTGCCGCTCAAGGGCCGCCCCGATGCCGAACTGCAGGGCCAGCAACTGGCGGCGATGCACCGTCATTTCGGCGAGCGCTTCGGCTGGCAGCGGGACAACACCATTGGCTCGACGCCGCAGTACAACCAGCCCAGAGGTAACAGTGGGCACGACTGGGTGACCTTCTGGCGCGAGCAGCGGCTGCTGCCGCAACTGCAGCTGGCACAGCAGAACGGTTATGGCCGCTCACTGGGTATTATGGATCGGCTGCTGGCGGATTTTCCCCG
>DATCTK010000092.1:0-18821 GCA_036567985.1 Gammaproteobacteria bacterium
ATAGTTTATAAGCCACTCTTTAAACTGGCTTCAATAAACATATCGATGCCACCATCCAGAACTGCCTGGGTATTGCCGGTTTCTACATTGGTGCGCAAATCTTTAATGCGTGATGAATCGAGAACATAGGAACGGATCTGACTGCCCCAGCCGATATCGGATTTGTTTTCTTCAACCGCCTGCTGATCACCGCGACGTTTTTGCATTTCCAGCTCATACAGCTTGGCCTTGAGCTGTTTCATCGCACTGTCCTTGTTTTTATGTTGCGATCGGTCATTCTGACACTGTACCACTACGCCACTGGGTGCGTGGGTAATGCGTACCGCGGATTCGGTTTTATTCACGTGCTGGCCACCGGCACCCGAGGCACGGTAGACATCAATGCGCAGGTCCGCCGGGTTGATCTCGATATCGATATTATCATCTACCTCCGGCGAGACAAAAACCGAAGCGAATGAGGTGTGACGACGATTACCCGAATCAAAAGGTGATTTACGCACCAGCCGATGCACACCGGTTTCGGTGCGCAACCAGCCATAGGCATACTCCCCTTCAAAGCGGATGGTCGCACCCTTGATACCTGCCACATCACCGGCGGTCACTTCAATCAGTTCGGTTTTAAAGCCGTGGGCCTCACCCCAGCGCAGGTACATGCGCAGAATCATTTCCGCCCAGTCCTGTGCTTCGGTGCCACCGGAGCCGGACTGGATATCAAGGAAGGCATTGGCGGAATCCATTTCGCCGGAGAACATACGGCGGAATTCCAGTTCCTCAATCTGCTTCTGCATAATGGCCAGGTCATCGATTACCGCCTGCACACTGTCTTCGTCGTTCTCTTCAGCGGCCATTTCTAATAATTCAGCGGCATCGTCCAGGCCACTGTTCAACTTTTCAATGGTAACGACTATGGCTTCCAGACGTGCCCGGTCCTGCCCCAGCTGCTGCGCGCGCTGCTGATCATTCCATACATCCGGCTGTTCCAGTTCACGGCTTATTTCTTCCAGTGTCTCTTTTTTGGCATCGAAGTCAAAGATACCCCCTGAGCGCATCACGGCGCGCGGCAAGGTCTGCGATCTGGTTCTGGACGGGATTTAATTCAAGCATGGAGTTGATCTGGCTACAGGGTTTACGGGGTCAATACGACCGTTTAACAGGGAGCGTTATATTACATGATTAAGGCGGCTTCATCTATCCATGATTAAGCACAGATCGCCCCGTCAAAGGCATTGCGACTTATTGCTGGGCGGATTTTTTTGCCACATCATCACGCAGATACACAGGCTGCGCCTGTGCTGCACTCAGGGCATTCCCCTGCACAAATTCAGCCGCTGCCAGCTCTGCCATGGCGGCAGCGTGTGGTAGCAGTGTGCTGTCCTTATCGAGCAGCCGAACCGCCCCGGCTTTCGCAAAACGTTGCTGCAGTTCCGTCTGGTAGCTGCCCCAGGCAGAGCCGGCACCGAACCAGTCACCGCTTTCAGGCAGCTGCAGCGCGTCCGGTGAGGCAATCTGCTCTGAGCCCTGTAACTGCATCAGGCCGTTGTCGCCCAGCACATAAGCACCCCAGTAAATGCCCCCCATGCGCGCATCAATGCCCGCCAGCACCTGTGTCTGGCCGCTCTGCTGATGGGCATATTGTGCAATTGCCGCCAGCGTGGATACCGGCACCACCGGCAGGTCACTGGCAAAGGCAAGCCCGTGCACCACGCCGGTGGCAATCCGCACCCCGGTAAACGAACCGGGGCCACGGCCGAAGGCCAGCGCATCCAGCTGTTTTAGCGTTAATTGCTGCTGGTCGAGCAAGTCCTCTACCATCTGCAGTATCAGCTGTGTGTGTTCCCTTGGGGCCAGCTCATAACGCTCGAATAGCTCACCATTAATGTAGAGCGCTGCGGAACAGGCTTCAGTAGCGGTATCCACTGCGAGAATTTTGAGCTGGTGAGGCTGTGGCTTTGGATTATTCATAACAGATGAATCACTTAATCATGCCAGGATGCATAAAACGCATCCACATCGGCGGGGTCATGGGTTACCGGCATGTCTGGCAGGCTTTGCAGGAAGACTTTGCCATAGGGTTTGCTGCTGATTCGGTTATCGCCGATCATCAGTACGCCATAGTCATTCATATCCCGAATCAGCCGGCCCGCGCCCTGCTTGAGTGCAATTACTGCCTGTGGCAGCTGGTAATCCATAAACGGGTTGCCCCCCATCTTGCGAATACCATCAAGGCGCGCCTGCATCACCGGGTCACCGGGGGAAGCAAACGGCAGCTTGTCGATAATCACACAGGACAGCGCCTCACCACGCACATCCACCCCTTCCCAGAAACTGCCAGTGCCGAGCAGAATGGCATTGCCCAGCTCACGGAATTTCTGCAATAGCTGGTGTTTGGGCAATGAGCCCTGGATCAGTAGCGGGTAGTTTAATTTCCGCTCCAGTAAACGCGCCGCATCATTCAATGCGCGATAACTGGTAAACAGGACAAATGCCCGACCCTGACTGGCCTGCAAAACCGGAATCGAGGCTTCAATCAGCTTTTCGGTGTAATTAAAGCTGGATGGCTCCGGCAGGTTTTGTGGAAGGTACAGCAGCGATTGTTGCTGGTAATCAAACGGGCTGTTCCAGTTACCCTGCTGGTAATCTTCAAGCCCCAGACGCTGTGCGAAATGCGCAAAGTCATGGCCCACTTCCAGTGTCGCCGAGGTAAACACCCAGGCACCGGGCAAGGCGTCCCGCTGCTGTTTAAACAGCGCGGCTATATCCAGTGGCGTTACATGCAGGATAAAACCGCGGCTGAAGGTTTCATACCAGTAGATTGAGGCCACATCCTGAGTCGGATCACCGTAGCGTTTAAAACCGTCGAGTAATTGCGTACAACGCTGGTAACACTGCTCCAGTCCACGGCCGCGTTCGGCGGCAATGTGCAGATGCTCCTGCAGTTCCTGCAGTTCACTTTCAATAGCTTCTCGCGCCTGTTTCAGCGCCGGCTTGTTGGCTATCTTTGCCCAGGCATCCCGCTGATTGTCTGCCCCCAGCGCGAGCCTGAAATTACCCAGCGCGGTTTTCAGGCGATCGCAGTCGTCGCGAATCTGATGCATGTCCGGCGCGTCTTTAACCTGCTCGGCGATACTGTCATTGATTAAATTATTGATCTGGCGGCTGCTGTAACCCTTGCCAAAAAAGCGCGAGGCCACTTCCGGCAACTGATGTGCCTCGTCGATAATAAAGGTATCTGCAGCTGGCAGCAGTTCACCAAAACCCTCTTCCTTGATTGCCATATCCGCCAGTAACAGGTGATGGTTCACCACCACAATATCCGCTTCCTGTGCCTGCTTTCTGGCTTTTACCACAAAGCAGCGGGCGTAATCGGGGCAGTCCGAGCCCAGACAGTTATCACTGGTTGAGGTCACCGCTGGCCAGACCCGGGCATCTTCCGCAATTTCCGACATCTCCGCCACATCACCCTGCAGGGTTGTCTTGCCCCATTGTTTCAGGCGGGATAGATGATCCTGGGTTTCGCGGGTCAGATAGGCCAGCTGATCCGCAATACTTAAACGGTACAGGCACAGGTAGTTGGAACGCCCCTTTAACAGTGCACAGGGCAGGTCTACTTTCAGCGCTTTTTTAACCACCGGAATATCACTGTGAAACAGCTGGTCCTGCAGGTGGCGGGTGCCGGTGGAGATAATGACTTTCTGGTTGGCGGTTATTGCCGGCACCAGGTAGGCAAAGGTTTTACCGATGCCGGTGCCCGCCTCGGCAATCAATACCTGGCGCTTTTCTATTACACTCTGGATTTTTGCACTGAGGTCCTGCTGACCCTGGCGCGGCCTGAAACCCTGAATGCTATCGGTAAAGACACCCTGCTCACCGAGTAGTGCTGATGCATTGCTCAAAATAATTACCTTTGGCTCGACGCAATCAGCTCGTCGTTAAATGATTTCAGCCGTGGGTTGAGGTTGATATAACTGTTGGAGCGTTGTGCATACTGATAAGCCTGGTCCTGCTTGCCCAGCTGCGCATAGATATAGGCCATGCGTGACCAGATTTCCGGGTAGCGCGGGCGGATGCGAATTGCCCGTTCCAGGGTGACAATGGCATCGTCCACCCGATTATCAAAGTACTGCTGGTCTGCCAGGGTCATCAGGTTCTGGATCACCGCCGGCAACTCCTTGCTGTCAGCAACCGGCAGAATGCTTTCTGTGGCAAGCGGTGCCTGCTGGCCTGAGTCTGCGGGCAGTGGAATACCCGAACAGCCGGCCAGTAACAGACTGACCAGCAATGCGCTGATCAGGGCTAATTGAAGAATTGCTTGATTTGATCGAAAAGACCACCGGTATCGCATTTTGCTTTCTCAGTCGGTACAGAACCTGTAATAAACGGTAATTTTACCGCAGACGGACAATTTTTATTAGTGCTGGCACCACTTTTAAGCTCAATCCATGCCTGTTCAATGCCTGCGGGTGGTGTCAGTGATAAATCATTAATCGGTAAACGCCCCATTAAATCACCCCACAGCTGCAATGCACCGGATGCGCCGGTCAGTTGAGTGCTGCTGTTGTCATCGCGACCAATCCACACCACTGCCAGTTGTTCATCGGAAAAACCGGCGAACCAGCTGTCACGTAAATCGTCGGTGGTACCGGTTTTGCCCGCCACGCGAAGCGGCAGTATCCGCTGCAATGAAGCTGCCGTGCCACTGCGGGTGACTTCATGCAGTACATGATTCACCAGATGCACCGATTTTTCATCCAGTGTCTTACTGAACGCCAGTGGGTAACGGGTCAGTGGCTGGTTGTCCTTATCCAGTACCTCACGAATCACCCGCAGTGGAATATGATAGCCCCTGGCCGCAAAGGTCTGGTACATATTGGCGACATCCAGCGGCGACAGACTGAACGCTCCCAGGGTCATGGATGGATAGGTGGGGATATCCCTGCGCACACCCAGGTTGTGTAATGTGTCTGCAATTTCCGCCAGGCCGATGTCCAGCCCCAGCCGTACACTGGGAATATTGCGTGAATCACGCAGGGCTTCAAACAGGGTGATCTCACCCAGGGTTTCTCCATCATAGTTTTGCGGTGACCAGACATCACCCTTCGAGGTTTTTAGATGCAGTGGTACATCCTTGAGCATGCTAGCCAGCGTATAGCGCTCAGGATACTGCAACGCAGATAGATAAATCGCCGGTTTTATCAGCGAACCGATCTGCCGCACTGCGTCCAGTGAGCGATTAAAGCCGGCAAACTTCGGGCTGCGATCAGACACCAGCGCCTGTATTTCACCCTGTTCACTGGAGGCAACAATCACCGAGGCCTGCAGTGGTGCTGTTTGTGTCTGGGAGCGCTCCAGTCGTGGTAATACCTCGCTAACACTTTTCTCCGCTTTTTCCTGAATAATTGGATCAATACTGGTGAAGATATTCAGCCCGGCGGTTTTCAAATCGGTTTCATTATAATCTTCCTGTAACTGACGCTTGACCAGATCCACCAGTGCGGGATAGCGGTTGCTGCTCAGCTTCGGTTTATGGGTTAAACCCAGTGGTCGGGCCGCGTACAAATTATACTGCGACTGGTTAATCACCTGCTTTTCCAGCATCAGTGCCAGTACCTGGTTACGCCGCTCAAGTGCCCTTTCTGGATGGCGCCGCGGATGATACCAGGAAGGGCCTTTAACCATACCCACCAGCAGGGCCATCTGGTCCCGGCTGAGTCGATTCAGGTCCCTGGAAAAATAGAACTGGCTGGCCAGCTGAAAACCGTGGATCTGTGTTGCCCCATGTTGGCCCAGGTACACTTCGTTAATATAGGTTTCCAGAATCGTCGATTTGTCGTAATGAAACTCCAGCAGCAGCGCCATAATCGCTTCGTTGATTTTGCGAATCAGGGTGCGGTCTGCACTGAGAAAAATATTCTTAACCAGCTGCTGGGTCAGGGTGCTGCCCCCCTGCACGGTTTTACCCGCCATCAGGTTGGCCATAAAGGCACGCGCAATTGAACGGGGGTCCAGCCCCCAGTGTTGATAGAAACGACGATCCTCAACCGACAACAGGGCCAGCACCAGGTCATCCGGCACCTGTTCAAGCTGGATCAGTTGTCGTACTTCCTGCTGTTTGGGATAGATACCGGCGACCACCATCGGATCCAGGCGAAACACATCGACCACCTGGTTACTATTCAACGCCTCCAGGCGGCTGATGTAATTATTCTGCAGCTTGATGCGCAACCCCTGTGATGCCTGAAAGCCGTCACTGAAGTTAAAATCCCGACTGATTAACTCAATATAGGCACCGGCATAAACCCGGTATTGTCCCGGCTTTGCCGGTCGTGTATTAACCTTCCGGTAATCCAGCAAATCCAGTTCGCTGCTAATGTCTTCAATTGAAATCGCCTTGTTTTTATACAGCTCAAGGGGGCGCGCGTAGACAGTCGACGGAAACGACCAGATACGCCCCGACATTTTTTCGGTGATCAGAATGTCCAGGTAAACGACGTACAAAGAAGACAACAGAAAAACCAGCAACAGCACACTGGCGCTAATTTTATTGAGAAAGAGCCGGCGCAGTACACCGGGTGAATCCTGCCTGGATGAGGATTTTGTCACGTGTTTACCGGCTTTGCCGGGTTTTGATGGTTTTCGACGGGATGTTTTTTTATCTGGACTGTGTTTATCTGTCATACAGTGTGTGTTTACTTAGCTGGTGTGCAAAAATTATCGCAGAAACAGCTACCCATGAACACATGTCAGCTCACAAAACATAAAAAAGGCACCCGTAGGTGCCTTTGCTGTTGAGGTCTGTGCATTAATTCCTGCTGTGATTAACCGTCGATTGAACCGGGTCAATCGGGCAGAAATATTAGCGGCAGGTAGAAAGGAATCTTGCCTGCGGCCCTTTGCAGGGGTCCGACACAAAACTCTCTGAACTTGTAGACTCCTCCACGGGTTTTACTGCAGGCGGAGCTTCGGCTTTACTCTGTTGCTGTGCCACGCGTTCTCTTTCAGCCTGTACCTGCTTCTGTGACTCGATGCGTTGCTGTCTTTCTTCGGCTGCACGCTGCTGCTCAAGCTCTCGCTGGCGTTTACGCTGTGCTTCCTGCTGTCGTTTCTGTTCTGCTGCCTTGGCCTGTTCTGCCTTGCGACGCTCTTCCTCAAGCTTTTTCTTTTTCGCTTCTTCCAGTGCAACCGCCCGCTTCTGAGCCTCGGCAGCACGGATTCTGGCCAGCTCCTCTTCAACCGCAATTGCCTCGTGCTCAGCTTCTGCAACACCATTGAAGGTCGCTTTGTTCAACCAGGTCAGGGCATTGTTCAGGCTTTTTGGCACACCCACACCGGTTGCATACATTTTGCCGAGGAAATACTGCGCATCCGGATTGCCACTGGCGGCTTCCTGACGCAACACGCCCAGTTGTGTCTTGCTGAAATCATTCAACCCATTCGACTGAATTTCCAGGTAGAGAATTTTATAGCCTGCCTTGGTGTGGCCCTGCTCTGCAGCTTTTTCGTACCAGCTTAAGGCGTTTTTCATATCTTTGGGAACACTTTTACCCAGCTCGTACATTTCACCCACCTTGTACTGTGCTTCAGCATTACCCTTCTCCGCCAGTGACATCTGGAAACGGAACAGACCGGCGGAAACATTGCTTAACTGTAGTGGAATGCCTGCTGACAGATACAGCGGAAAAAGCAGGCTGAAGATAAATACCAACTGTTTGATAACTTTCATACCCATGTATCCATAACAATATATATACACAAACCAGCTCTCCATTCGCACCACTGAATGGAGAGCTGCATTTTGCTTTTATAATTTATTGTTTCGTAATTTTTATATTTATTAGAAGATGATATCGACTGCAGCACTGATCATGGTTGCACTGTCGCCATCGACAAAGTCAGCGGGTAATAATGGTGACCCATCAACAGTACTCTGACCAAACAGGCCACCGCTACCTGCTGCAATATCCGGGGTGATGGATTGCACTTCAAACTTGAAGGCGGCGCTATTATTGATTTCATAGCGCACACCCAGTGTGATTGATTCCTGAGTCACGCCCTGATTAGCCGCTGGATTGGCAATCGGGTCAGCTTCTGAATTAGCAAAGGTAATATGCGGCAGGAAATTACCCATACGGTAACCTAAGGTAACATACCATGCGTCCTGATCCGGGAAAATACCTTCCATCTGGGCTTCCGAGATATCACGGGTGACATACTCGGTATAACCCACAAAGTTATTCACATCCCAGGACAGGCCAGCACTGATCAACTCAGCCTCACCATCAGCAACAAAGGGTGTGAAAGACCCACTACCTGGCCCTGCCGTAGCGGTCAGGTCACTGGTCGCTACATCGGTCTGCAAATAACTCATCTGCAGGGTAAAGGCACGTGATGCCAGCTGCAATGCAGCGCCATAGAAGTTGGAGGCATCAAACTGTATACCTCCATTGGTACCCGGCACTGCCTCGGTATTGGTACCCACATAAGGCTGGAAGGTCAGTGACATATTGCTGAAACTGGTCTGGAACAGCGCTTCCATGCCATTAATGGTGGTGATCGGGTTGTTTCGGTAGACTTCCTGCGGTGGGCGAATCCAGGGGTAGGCGTAACCCACTTCAATATAGTCTGAAATCAGGAACACCGGCTCTTTCACCTTACCGGCACGCAGGCTCATTACATTGTTAAGGCGCCAGTCAATATAGGCCCACTCGACGTCCATATCGAAGTTTTCGTCGGAGCCGGCGGCGAGAATCTGCGCCACTGCCTGCATATTTTCCGCTACATCGGCGGTTACCTGCAGGCCGAATTTGGAGTCATTATCAAAGCGAATGTCGTCCGTAATCGTATCCAGGTAGGTAGCATCTTCCTGATCGTGTAGTGCGAAACCGGCGGTCAGGAATCCATCGAAATTGACCGCATTAACCTGCTGTGAAAATCCAAGTGCAGTTGCCAGAGCAACTGGTACTATCGCTTTTTTCATTGCATCGCCTCATTAAAGTGTGGATATCTTCGAAAACTAAAGTCGTATTTAAGAAGATTTTGTATATTTATGAAATTATTGGAATTATTGTGAATATAGTTAATAAACACAATTAGTCAAATCAGTGCATATAATATAGTTCAATTTTATTGCAAAGTTTTCAGTGTTTGAAGTACCAGCATTATAAACACTGGCTAATATATTGATATTGTTGAGGTTTTATATTTCTGAAATTTACTTGTGACGGCTGTGCTCACGTTGCTTACCGGTGTCATTTTTTCTGCTGGTTTTTTTGAAGGGGGTCTTTCCACCCTGCTGTCTTGGCTTACGTACCGCCGCCTTTTCCGCATAAGGATTACTGCTGGTTTTGAATTCCAGTCGCATCGGTGTACCGCGCAGTTTGAGCGCCTCGAGAAAATGATTCATTAAATAGCGGGTATAGGACTTGGGTACCAGCTCGGTCTGGTTACCGTGCACCACAATAATTGGCGGATTCATGCCGCCCTGGTGGGCATAGCGCAACTTGATACGGCGACCATGCACCATCGGTGGCTGGTGCGCCTGGGTTGCATTTTCCAGGATACGGGTCAATTCCGAGGTCGACAGATTGCGGGTGGCGGAAGCATAGGCACGGTTAATGGCCTTGTAGAGCACCCCCACCCCGGAACCATGCAGGGCCGAGATAAAGTAGATTTCAGCAAATTGCACGAAGCTCAGGCGGCGTTGCAGGTCTTCCTTTACCCGGTCTTTATCATAGGGGCTCATGCCGTCCCATTTATTAATCGCAATAATCAGTGCGCGCCCCGAGTCGATAGTGTAGCCCAGCAGGTGCAGATCCTGATCACTGATGCCTTCACGGGCATCGATCATAATAATGGTGACATTGGAGTGGTCGATGGCCTGCAGGGTTTTGATCACGCTGAATTTCTCCACCGTTTCTTTCACCTTGTTGTGGCGACGCACCCCGGCGGTATCAATCAGCGTGTATTCCTGACCATTGTGCTCAAACGGGATATAGATGCTGTCCCGTGTGGTACCCGGCATGTCCATCGCCAGCACCCGCTCCTCACCCAGCATGCGATTCACCAGTGTGGATTTGCCCACATTCGGCTTACCTGCGATTGCGACCTTGATGCCCCGCGTGGTTTCTTCACTTTCATCCCAGTCCGGCCAGTCGTTGAGCAGGTCTTCAATCAGCTGGGACACGCCACGCTTGTGGGCCGCAGCGATTGCATGGGGTTGCGCGAAGCCCAGCGAGGAGAAATCGGCAACCGCCTGGGCGGCATCGATGCCATCGACCTTATTGATAACCAGGTGAACCTGCTTGTCCAGTTTACGGATCTGCGCAGCGATGCTTTCGTCAGCAGCCGTGAGGCCGCCCCGTCCATCCACCATAAACAGCACCAGGTTGGCTTCTTCAATGGCCAGCAGGGTTTGCCGGGCCATGTGCTGGTCCAGCTCTTCCGACTCACCACTCAGCCCGCCTGTGTCAATGAGGATATATTGCCTGTCCTGGTAGCTGGCGTGACCGTATTTGCGATCCCGTGTCAGACCGGGGTAATCAGCCACCAGTGCATCTCGACTTCTGGTAAGCACATTATACAGGGTGGATTTGCCCACATTGGGGCGGCCGACTAGGGCAATTACAGGTAACATCGTTTTTCCAGATCAGCTTTAATGCAGATGGTCAGTGCCGATCCGAGTGGATCGGTCGCTGTATTTTACCCTATTCGTCGCAGATACACGACAGATTCATCAGGGCATTACGTCCGATGACATAAAGGTCTTCACTGGGTCCATGGTCATGCCATTGATCTGTAGCTGACCCTTATGCATGGCAATCTTGCTATGGTAGGTACTGCCTTCCTGAACCAGCCAGTTTTCACGCTTAAGCAGCGCCAGGTTTTCATCCACCATTCTGTTCATTTCTGTGGCACTTGCACTGACACCGTTATTCAGCAGGTTCCAGTTGATCATCTGCCTGATTAGCGGCTTCTCAATTGACAGGTTAAGGTCCAGGTTGATGGCCTGTAACAGAAACATTGGATCGGCAGGTGTATTACTGTCGATACCGCTCAGACTGAGATCCATATCGGCTTCCAGTCGGCCCAGCTCACTGTTAACACTCAGCGGGTTTATTGTAACCGCTGCCTGCCTGATCAGCTCGGGCAACAGGCTCAGCACCTGACCGAATATCATGGCATTCACCTGTTCCTGCGGGATCCCCTGGTTCTGCATCGCCTTTACCTGCGACTGCATACCCTGTAGCTGCAACAGGCTTTGTGCGTTTAGCCCATTCACACTCAGGTTAAGTGTTAAGGGACCGAACTTCTGATTGGATGCCAGCACTTCACGCACGCTCAGCTGGGTGCCGGTATCGATCAGCTGCTGGTTATCGGCAGTAACCGTGCGCAGGGTAAAATCCCGCAGTGCAAACTGCTGTTTATCAACGTCGACAAGAAGCGATTTAATGGCAGCCACACCATCACCTACCAGAACCTGGTTGACACCTTCGTTTACGGAGAAGTTCAGCAGCACACCCTGTGCACTGTAGTTAGCAGAAGGCGTCAGTAATTTAATATGTGGTACAGATAACTCGCCCTTCAGGCTTTGTGCCTGCATAAATTGTGTCAGCAATGCGCCTGATGACTCAAGTACGTGCCTGCCATTGTCCTCATTGAGAACTGTGCGGATAGCGGGAATGTAGAACTGGCTTTCCAGCGCACCATCAAAACCCAGTACATGTTGATAAATTAACGGTGATTGCTGATTAAATAATCGTGACAGCAATGGGATATCTGTTGCGACGGTATCCAGTTCACCTTTTACAACAGCGGCGGTAAATGGCGACTTGCCCTGGTTAAACAATCCCAGATTTAGTGGTCCATGGGAAATAACTTCCTGCAATACCAGCGGTTGGTCCAGTTCAGGCAGGCTGAGCCTTAGAGTCACATCAGATGTATAAAATCCCTGCTGATACTGTTCTATTTGAACATCATACTGTGAGAGTAGCGCGTACTGGTCAACACTGCGCTGATAATCAGCTTTAACCTTAAAGCCGACTGCATAGGGGCTTAGTACCAGTGCAACCAGCAGAATAACAAATATCCATATAACCACTTCCACCAGTTTAATACGACGGCTGCTCATAACACTCCCTTTTTATTGTTTTATTTAATTGAGTTTAATTATATGGCAGATTTTTTATCTGCTACAAACATGCGCCCGGATAATAAATAACTGCGACGGCTGAGAGGTATAAACGACTAAACGCGTTTTTGCCAACTGTCTATCAAGATATAGAATTATCCGGTGATGACTACATAATGGATAAAAGCATATCAGCCGCTGTTTAGTTAGTCGGCATTTCCTTAATACGATAAGCAGCAAGCTCGCCATCACGGGACATTACATAGGCAATATTGTTATGCACCTGTGGTGTCACCAGCACACCTGCATAATCAGCCTGAACGCGCGCAAGAAAACGCCCATCGAATGGCGATAACCAGTGCAGGTAACCCTCGAAGTCTGCTACCAGCACTGTTTCACCCATTGCCACAGGACGGGTTATACCACGTGCCTGTAATTTATCCTGCTTCCATAAAGTGGCTCCATTGCTGGCATCAATTGCCCAGATATGATCCCGCTCATCAGCTGAATATAAAGTGTTTGCTGCCAGCTCGACGCCACTGAAACTTGAAAAGGGTCGACTCCAGTTAAGTTGCCCACGGCGCACATCAAGGGATATCAACTTGCCCTGATAACTTGCCATATAGAGTGTTTCACCATCAATCAGCGAATGACCGTCAATATCAACCAGGCGCTCAAGTTCTGAACGGCCACTGGGCGTAGCAATTGCAATGTCAAACACAGTCTTGCCGGTGAGTAAATCCAGTGTGACCAGGCGCCCACTATCAAGTCCGGCAAAGATATAGCCCTGTGTGATAACAGGCATACTGTTGCCACGTAAACTGAGAGCCGGCACATCACGTTTAAATGTCCACTGCTCCGAGCCATCCTTTAGGCGCAGTGCGGAAATACGGCCATCAACCGAACGGATCACCACCAGGTCTGCGGCTATCTGTGGCGGGGTAAGCACTTCCGATGATGCATCAACCGTCCACAGGATTTCTCCGTTGGTATCCAGCAATACCACGTGACCGTTTGTGCCGGTTACAACCAGGTGTGTGTCATCACCCCCTACCCCCCCACTGACCGGCATATCCAGTTCAGTTGTCCACAAGCGCTTGCCTGTTTCAAGTGCGTAGGCGGTGACTTCACCATAACGATCTGTAACGACAATTTTGTTATCGCTAATAAATGGATACAGTTTTAAATAGAGCTGCCCTGCACCATCACCGCTATTGACCTGCCATAGCTGCTCAACGACTAAACCGGGCTCGAATTCCACCAGCTCTGCCGGTGGTTCAGTATTGTCCGTATCACCACAGGCGACAATCATCACGGTCATTATACTGAACAGTAATACTCGCAAGGTTGATTGCATATTAATAAGCTTCAGCATCAGGCATCCGCTGCTGTAGATGTCGTTGCTTCGGCAGGAGTTGCCTCATCAATTTTGCTCATCAGCAAACGACTCGGCGAGTCAGAAACCATCAACGCCTGTTGATAGGCCTGTTGTGCTGATGGCTTATCGCCTTTCATCAGCAGCACGTCGCCTTTAAGTTCCAGTGCCATTGCCTGAAAAGCGGAAGGAAAATCCTGGTTAAGCACTTCAAGCGCCTTATCCAGCTGCTGTACACTAAAAAACAGTTTTGCCAGACGAATTTTTGCCAGATACTGTATTTCATCCTGTGTTGCATTACTGGCAACCCACTCCAGCTGTTGCTGTGCTTTTTCGAATTCAGCTGCAGCCATGTGTTGCTTGGCGAGCAGCAGTGCGGCCAGGCTCGCATAAGGTGTGTTTGCATAGTCTGCCTGTAACTGGTTTACACGGGTTTGTTGTTCATTCAATGAATCCGTGCTCTGGCTAGTGTTCATTACCTGCTGGTAAATCACACTGGCATTGCTCTGGCTGACAATGGTTTGATCCTGGTAATACTGCCAGCCAAAAATCGCGGAAATACCGATGGCAACGCCACCGATAATCATATTGGCATTCTGTTTCCACCAGTCTTTTATGGCTTCAAGTTGTTGTTCTTCCGTTTCATATTTCATGACTTATCTCGGCATTTTTATGTTATAGATTAATTTCAATCGATTGCAGGCAGGTGACTAATTCCTGCTGTGACACAGTTGTTTGCGGCTTGTCTTCACGCAGGTGCTTGATGGAAACCGTATCACTGGCAATTTCGTCTTCACCAATTATCAATGCTAGACTGGCCGCGGATTTATCAGCCTTTTTCATCTGGCTTTTAAATGAACCACCGCCACAGTTAGTCTGAATGACCAGTTGCGGCAGATCATTTCGAATTTTCTCAACCAGTGCAAGCCCTTTTAGCTGTGCCTGTTCACCCTGCAATATCACAAACACATCACAGCTGGCCTGCACTGTTCTTCCGGCATCTTCAAGCAGTGATAGCAATCGTTCAATGCCCAGTGCAAACCCCGCCGCTGCAGTGGCACGGCCGCCCAGTTGTTCCACCAGGCCATCATAGCGTCCACCGGCACATACTGTACCCTGTGCACCCAGGTCATCGGTTACCCATTCAAACACGGTTTTACAGTAGTAATCCAGCCCCCGTACCAGCCGTGGATTGATGCGGTACACAATTCCAGCGGCATCAAGTATGCCTTTAAGCTGTTCAAAATGCTGACGTGAATCCTCATCCAGGTAATCCATTAAGCTGGGTGCCGCCTCAATCATCGCCTGCATATCAGGGTTTTTACTGTCGAGCACACGCAGTGGGTTGGTCTGTAGACGACGCAGCGAATCTTCATCCAGTAGCTCCCTGTGCTGATTGAGGTAGTCCACCAGTACATCACGGTAAGCACTTCTCGCCTCACTGCTACCCAGTGTATTAAGTTCAAGTCGAATATTCTGCAGGCCAAGTTGTTGCCACATGCGCGCAGAAATAAGAATCAGTTCCGCATCTATGTCTGCACTGTCGATACCAAAGGTTTCAACACCAATCTGGTGGAACTGACGATAACGCCCTTTCTGTGGCCGCTCATGGCGAAACATCGGACCCATATACCACACACGTTGTTGCTGGTTGTGCAACAGCCCATGCTGGATACAGGCACGCACACAACTCGCCGTGCCTTCGGGACGCAGGGTGAGACTGTCACCGTTACGATCCGCAAAGGTGTACATTTCCTTTTCGACAATATCCGTGACTTCACCGATTGAGCGACAGAACAGATCCGTCGATTCCACAACCGGCATGCGGATTTCGCTGTAGGCGTATGAACTCAAAAGTGATTTTATGGTCGTTTCGAAGAATTGCCACAACGGCGTCTGCTCTGGAAGAATGTCGTGCATTCCCCGGATACTCTGGATTTTTTTACCCATATGGTGTTATCTATTCTTTGTACGTGTTACTGATGCATCTGCCGCGATGGTGATACTTGCAACATTCTTGCTACTGGAAATAAGATGTTCAAACCTGACCAGGCTGTTATTGACTTCAATACGGATTACCGGTGCGTTACCCAGAAAGACATCAAAGGGTGCCTGCCCACTGAGTTTGACTTCTTCACCGTTATTTATCAGCTGATAAAACAGACGATCACCGTTCGCATCAACGACTTCTGCCCAGGATTCAGCAACACCGGTTAATATCAGTTCATCAAACAGCGGTGCATCTAAACCCTGTAATGTATCTTGCTGTGATGATTCCTGCTGCACTACTGGCTCAGGGTCAGCACTGTCTACGGGCTCAACCGTGTCTTCCACTGGAGCAGTGTCCTCAGTAGGTGCTGGCGCAGTGAACTCCTGTGGTGTTGCGTCACTGGCAAAAGACTCCACCTGCGCGCTGAACTCGCTTGCCTGTTGTGTGTCAGCTGACTGTTCTGTTTTCAGGGGTGGGTTTAAAGCCCACCACAACAAGGCGGCAACCACAATGGCAATAATTGTATAAGCCAGCAGTGGTTGCTTATTTGACTTGACGGTTTCCGCTTCGGCAAACGGGCTCTGTGTGGAAACACTTTCTGTGGGTGGTGGAACCAGGGCATTGTATGCTTCGATCACTTCATCAGCCGGCACATTAAGTATTTTGGCATAGCTTCGAATGTAACCCACGACAAAAGTAGACGAAGGCAAACGCTCCATGTCGGCTTTTTCTATAGCTTCAATAATATCGACTGCCAGCAGTAACTGACTGGCGACCTGCTGTACCGACAGGCCAGCCTGTTCCCGTGCCTGACGCAGTGGCCTGGCAAAGTCCGGATCATGGAAGACACTCGCTTCAGTGTCTTCCTGATTCAGGGAAGAATCATGTGTTTCTGTCATTGGTAAGATAACTCCATCGCTTTAGCTGCTTCTGGCGATTCCGGGAATTCCTCGATCAGGATCTTCGATAATTTATGCACATAGTCTTTATCGCCCAGCGCGTGTTCTACCTGAACCTGTAACCAGAGTGTTTCTGCTGTTGGTTTAGCAACACCGTGATATCGCTGCATATAGGCACGTGCCATCAGGTATTTATTACTGCGTAAACCCAGCTCAGACATCGCCAGCAGGGCACTGGCCAGATTGGGATCAACCTTGAGTGCCGATCTTAGATGCCGTTCTGCCAGGGCAAAATCCGGCTTCTCTGCCTGCAACAGGCAGTAACCTAAATTCGCGTGGGCAGTTTCCGGAGTTGCATAAAACTGATTACGCAAGGCTTCTCTGAACTCGTCATATGCTTGTTCAAGCTTGCCATTATTGCAAAGAAATGTGCCGTAATTGTTATGCAGTTCCGGGTTTCTTGGATCCAGGTCAATGGCTTTCGAGTAATAATCTTCCGCTTCTTCGATATCACCAATCATGCTTTTTAACACCGCCATAGTGGTATAGGCCGGAACATATTTGTGATCATGCTGTATCGCTTTTAACAGCTTCTGTTCCGCCACTTCCAGGTCACCACGGCGGATATAACCTGATGCCAGCTGCACGTTAATTACGGCAGATTCCTTGGTTTTGCGTTCCTGTTCCGTGGGCCTGGTACTGGTGCTACCACCACAGGCTGTCATCAGTACAAGTAATAATGCCAGTATTCCATGTCTTATAATCATGACGAACTCATTCCAAGTCTGGGTTTAACAAATCTGGCTTCACGACGGCTTTTATCTTCAACCTTGCCCACCAGTTGCCCGCAGGCCGCATCAATATCTTCACCGCGGGTTTTACGTATCACCGTGGTAAGGCCGGCCTGCATTAATACGTCCTGAAAACGTCGAACCGCGTTATTTGACGAGGTTTTATAACCCGAATTCGGAAACGGATTAAACGGGATCAGATTAATCAGCACTGAAATACCATCCAGCAGAGCAATCAACTCCTCCGCATCCTGCCTTGAATCATTCACATCGGCAAGCATCACATACTCAATGGTGAGCCGTGAACGTGGCGAACGTTTAGCCATAAAACGTTTGCAGGCGCTGATCAGCTCCTGCAGCTTGTATTTTTTATTAATGGGTACAAGGTCATCGCGCAGTTCATCACGGGTGGCATGTAATGAAATAGCCAGTTGCACATCGTGACGGTCGGCAAGTCTGTCCATCGCGGGGACCACACCTGCTGTACTTACGGTAACACGACGCTTGCTCAGGCCATAGGCAAAGTCATCCAGCATCACATCGATGGCTTTCATCACATTATCAAAATTCAGTAAGGGCTCACCCATGCCCATCAGAACCACATTGGTAATTTTACGGCCCGGCTTCTTTTCTTCCTGCAGCAAATGCGCAGCCAGCCAGACCTGGGAAATAATTTCTGCCACACTCAGGTTGCGACTAAACCCCTGGCGCGCGGTAGAACAGAAGCTGCAATCCAGTGCACAGCCGACCTGTGAGGAAATACACAGTGTGCCGCGGTCGTCTTCCGGAATAAATACGGTTTCGATGCGGTTGCCATCGGGCAGCGCCAGCAGCCATTTACGGGTGCCGTCCTTTGATAGCTGATCGACTTCGACGTTCAGCCCCTGAATACAGGCTTTTTCCTTTAGCTGGGCACGCAGCGACTTGCTCAGGTTGGTCATCTGATCAAAGTCAGTCACATTCAGCTGATGTATCCATTTAATAAGCTGAGAAGCACGAAAGGCCTTCTCGCCGAGCTCGGCGAA
The DNA here is from genome assembly GCA_036567985.1 of Gammaproteobacteria bacterium. Taxonomy (GTDB): domain Bacteria; phylum Pseudomonadota; class Gammaproteobacteria; order SZUA-229; family SZUA-229; genus SZUA-229. The sequence continues at coordinate 18,205 of DATCTK010000092.1, forward strand.
GAAGGCCTCCATGTCCTGCCGGTTTAATCCCAGCAGGTTCGTTTTCTCGATATGAGGGAAATTAACGGGTACGGTCACAAAGTTCCTCAGCACTAAAGAAGTAGGCAATCTCTACTTTAGCAGTTTCTGGAGCATCTGAACCGTGTACAGCATTTTCGTCAATCGATGAAGCAAATTTGCCACGAATCGTGTCAGGCGCCGCATCCTTAGGGTTAGTAGCACCCATCACTTCGCGGTTTTTGGCAATTGCATTCTCACCTTCCAGCACCTGCACCATCACAGGGCCTGAAATCATGAACTCAACCAGGTCATTAAAGAAAGGACGTTCCTTGTGTACGGCATAAAAGCCTTCTGCCTGCTCACGCGTCAGATGCATCATTTTCGCGGCGACAATGCGCAGACCCGCGTTTTCAAAGATGCTGTAGATTTCACCAATAACGTTTTTTGCTACGGCGTCAGGTTTAATAATAGAAATAGTGCGTTCTAGAGACATTAAAAACAATCCAAAATATGGTTAAAAATAAGAGGGAGATTATAAACTATTCAGTCGGCGAAGTTGCCTAATAGTCGGCTTTTTTATGAAAAATCACTGATTTTTCAGCCGTCTATACAAAAAT
>DATCTK010000093.1:0-17276 GCA_036567985.1 Gammaproteobacteria bacterium
CCCGTGTATAGTCGGCGCGGCCTTTTAGGTACCAGGCATAGTCCACATTGGGGTCGCGGGGGTTGATGCGGATAAAGCGGTCAGCTGCAGCAATGGCCGATTCAGGTTCATCGAATTTGTAATAGGCGTAGGCCACATCAAGTTGCGCCTGGCGCGAGTAGGGACTGAAAGGAAAGCGCGCTTCCAGGTTTTCCAGATAGGTGATGGCCGTTTCAAACTCGCCATTGCGCAGTGCCAGGCTGGATTCCTCATAAAAGTCCTCGGCCGACCAGCCGGCATATTGATCTTTTATCAGGTCGCCGCTGCAGCCGATAAGAAACACAGATAGAATAGCGATCGTCAGTAGTTTCATCATACAGTCCGGTACAGGCGTGATGTCACGCAGAAAATTAAGCACTTATTATACAAGAGAAGCCCTTTATGTCCGATGATATTTCTCAAGTAACTGAGCATACGGCAACTGAGCATCAGGTGATTCGTCAGGCCATACCCCTTGAATATGCCACGCAAAGATTGGACTCGGTTCTGGTGCAAATGTTCCCGGATTACTCCCGCAGCCGCCTGCAGCAATGGATCAAGGCGGGCAAGGTGCTGCTGGATGGCCAGGTTCCGCGGCCCAGGGACAAGGTGATCGGCGAGGAAATGCTGGAATTGCATATCGAGCCGGAAGTTTGCGTGGACGAGGTGCAAGCGGAGGACATTCCGCTGGATATTGTCTATGAGGACCAGGATATTCTGGTGATCAACAAACCAGTGGGGCTGGTGGTGCATCCGGCGGCGGGGCACAGCGGTGGCACCCTGCAAAATGCCCTTCTGCATTTCGACCCCCGGCTGGAAAGCGTGCCCCGTTCCGGTATTGTACACCGGTTGGATAAGGATACATCGGGCCTGCTGGTGGTGGCCCGTAACCTGAAAGCGCATAAATCGCTGGTGGCACAGTTGCAGGCGCGTACTGTCAAACGGGAGTATCAGGCAGTGGTACTGGGTGTGCTGACCTCCGGCAACACTATTGATATGCCCATGGGGCGTCATGGTCGCGACCGCAAGAAAATGGCAATCAAACCCGAGGGCAAGCCGGCGATTACCCATTTCCGTGTGCTGGAACGTTTTCGCGGGCACACACTAATACAGGTCAATCTGGAAACCGGACGCACCCACCAGATTCGCGTGCATATGGCCTATGTGCGCCATCCGCTGGTGGGCGACCAGACCTACGGTGGCCGCCTGCAACTGCCTGCTGGCTGCAGCGATGAGCTCAAGCAGATGCTGCGCGGTTTTAACCGGCAGGCACTGCATGCAAAAAAACTGGGCCTGATACATCCCTCAACCGGCAAATCAATGGAGTGGCGAAGCCCCCTGCCGGAGGATATGCGCGACCTGCTTGATGTGCTGCAGGCGGATATTACCCGCCCGTCCGCTGATGATGTGGATGACGACGATTATTCCTTCGATGATTTTCTGGCCGAGTTCGGTGATGAATTTACCCATAAGCCCTGATCCCTAATCAACAAGCAATGTATTAATCCATGCCATCAGTAAAGCGCGAAGAAATCGTTACGCGGGACGGTCTGCAACTGCTGCAGCCGGACTGGCCTGCGCCCTCCAATGTTCACGCCTGGAGCACCAGTCGTGTACAGGGTGTCAGTGAAGTGCCCTATAACGGTTTGAATCTGGCATTGCATGTGGGCGACAGTGCAGAGACGGTGCAGCAGAACCGTCAACGTCTGGCACAGGTCCTGGCACTGCCGCAGCCACCTATATGGCTGGATCAGGTACATGGGCAACAGGTAGTGAATGCTGCGGAATGGGGCCACGCAGAACATAATCCTCGACCCGAGGCCGATGGCGCCTACAGCAAGCAGGTTGGCGCGGTGTGTGTGGTGATGACCGCCGACTGCCTGCCCTTGCTGATCTGTAACCGGCGCGGTGACAGGGTGGCAGCGGTGCATGCCGGCTGGCGGGGGCTTGCCGCCGGGGTGATTGAAAGCACGCTTCGGGCACTGCAGCAACCGGCGGCGGAGCTGCTGGTGTGGCTGGGGCCGGCGATTGGGCCCGGTGCCTTTGAGGTGGGTGAGGAGGTTCGTCAGGCGTTTGTTGCAGAGGATGCAGAAACCGCCAGCGCTTTTCAGCAGAATCGCCCCGGGCATTATCTGGCGGATATCTACGCACTGGCACGTCGACGTCTGCAGGCATTCGGGGTAGAGGCTATTTATGGCGGTGGCTATTGCACCTTTAATGATGCAGATCACTTTTACTCGTATCGGCGGGATGGTAAAACAGGACGTCAGGCCAGTCTGATCTGGTTTGATTGATATGGGCCGGGTTGTTAACCAGGCAATAGACCTGATATAAAACCCTGCAAATCCATTATTTAGACTATCTGCAGCACGCATAGCGGGTACAGGTTTCTGTGATCTGCGAATTCGTAGCCGTTGTTTGGGGAAATATAAAATGAAATGGTCTGTTTTAACCCTGGTCGGTGCTGATCAGCCAGGCATTGTAGCGGCGGTAACCGATGCGCTTTACCAGCACGGCTGTAGCCTGGCGCAAACCTCGATGCTGCGTCTGGGCGCCAACTTCTCCATAATGCTGCGGGTGTCGCACCCCGATGAGGCGGATCTGTCGCAATGGTTAAAACCGGTGTGTGACGCCATGCATTTACACCTGCATATTGATGAAGATGCCACCAATGGCCAGTCGCAGGTAGAGCCGGATGTGCAGGTAACGGTGTATGGCGCAGATCGCAGCGGTATTGTGGCCCAGGTGACCTCGGCACTGGCGCAGGCGGGGCTGAACATTATCGATCTGGAAACCGATGTTGGCGGCAGTGCCGACAAACCCATCTATGTGATGACACTGGAAGGTGTCGCCAGCCGGGGCATCGAACCCTTGCAGGTCGCACTGGATAGCCTGCATGGGGATATTGAAGTTAATCTCGATGAAATCAGTACACTTCGGGGTTAAGCGCGGGCGATGGATATACTGACTTACCCGGATCAGCGGCTGAAACAGCTGTCTGAGCCCGTTGAACAGATTGATAAGGAGTTGCTGCAATTTATCCAGCAACTGGAACAGACCCGGGTGTCCGGCCCGGGTGCGGTGGGCATCGCCTCGCCCCAGGTGGATGTGTTCAAACGCATAGTGATTGTGGATGTATCGGGCATGAAAAAGCCGGTGGACAATCACGGACATATGGTGATGATCAACCCGGAAATTACCGAATGGGATGGCATGGCGATGGGTCGTGAAGGCTGTTTATCGGTGCCGGACTTTACCGGCAATGTGATTCGCGCAGAAAAAATAAAACTGCATTATACGGACACAAATGGACAGCTACAGGAAATCGAATCCAGCGGTTTTGAAGCGAGAGCCATTCAGCACGAGCTGGACCATCTGGACGGGCTGCTGTTCCTGGATCGCCTGGTAAGCCGGCGCAGCGACCTGTTTAAGCGCAAGGTTTATAAAAAATAGTGCAATTGTCACTTACCGTCCGGTGATGCTTAACATGGGTGGTTAAAAATCGACTATTATTGTTGGGCGAGTTAGCGGAAAGGACCCAATGACAATACCCTTGAATATTGATCAGCAACAGGCCAGTGAGCTTGCCCTCAGCCTGTGTAATGTCGGCATATGCGATTACAGCCTGCCGCCAGCAGTGCAACTCAATGTCTCTGCCGACTGGGCAAAAATTCTCGGCTACTCTCTGCAGGATCTACCCCCTGCCGATCAGTTTCACAACTGGTGGCAACAGCAAATCCATCCCCATGACCACAGCCGTATTACCAGCCTGTTTAATAAACTCTATGCCGGGGAGATTCAGAAGCTGGGTTGCAGTTTTCGTGTAAAAAATCATTCAGGCGAGTGGCTGGAAGTCGAGGTGTTCGCCAGCGCCATGCAGCGTGATAAAGCAGGCCGGGCACAGCATATATTCAGTGTGATGCGTGATGTGTCCAATGCGGATAACCGCTATAAACGCATCGTGGAAAACCTGAATGAAGGCATCTGGGTTATCGACCGTTTCTATAAAATCCAGTTTGTAAATCAGGCACTGGCAGCCATGCTGGGCTACTCGGTGGACGAACTGCTTGGCCGTTCGGTATTGAAACTGTTTCAGGGAGTGGATCAAACCGTCATCAAACAACAGATTGCCGAACGTAAACTGGGTCGTTCGTCGGTGTATGAAATAGAAGTACAGAATAAACAGGAACAGAATGTATTAATCCAGGTGGAGTCAGCGCCGCTATTTGACTGGCACGGTGAATTTGACGGCTATGTTGAAGGCATTAAGGATTTAAGTGAAATCCGCCAGCAACAGTTGCAGCTACGCATGCTGTCATCTGCAGTGGAACAGAGTGCGTCAATGGTAATCATTACCGACCAGGATGCGGCGATCGAGTATGTGAATTCCAAAACCTGTGAAATTTCACATTATGGTAGAGACGAACTGCTGGGCAAAAACGCGCGTATTTTTCGTGCGGAACAGATGGATATGGAAGTACTGACGGACCTGTGGGCAGTGGTTAATTCAGGCCAGGACTGGCAGGGTGAGTTGCAGCTACGCAGGAAAAACAGCGGGAGTATCTGGGTGCTGGTGTCGATATCACCGATGATCAATGCGCGTGGCCAGATCAGCCACTTTGTTATTGTGTGTGAAGACGTCTCGCTGTTAAAGGAAGCCCGATCACGGATGGAGGAGCTGGCCTATGTGGACAGCCTCACCGGTCTTGCCAATCGATTGTTGTTTCGCGACCGTCTGGAACAGGTGCTGAAAAGCCTGCCCCGCTCAAATTCAATGGCGGCATTGCTGTACCTGGATCTGGATGAGTTCAAGCGCATCAATGATTCCATGGGACACGATGTGGGCGATGCGCTGCTGATGAAGGTGGCGGAAAACCTGCGCCAGTGTGTACGCCATCAGGATACGGTGGCACGTATGGGTGGGGATGAATTTGTGATTCTGCTGACCGACATCGACGGCATGTCCGGTGCATCCGCTGTGGCGAGAAAAATCATGGAGACCATGGCGCAGCCGTTGCAGTTACTCAAAAAAGAAATTCTGATTACCCCCAGTATCGGCATTACCCTGGCGCCCACCGATAGCCTGAATGCGGATATTCTGTTAAAGAATGCGGATATGGCGATGTACAAGGCCAAGTCGTCGGGGCGTAATAATTACCAGTTCTTTACCGAAGAAATGAATGCGCAGATTGTTGATCACCTGACCATTGAAAACGATCTGCGTCAGGCGATTGATAATGACGGTCTGTATGTCAAATTCCAGCCCAAGTACACCATTAAAGATAAAAGGCTGATGGGAGTTGAGGCACTGGTGCGCTGGGATCACCCCACTAAGGGCGAGCTGATGCCGGATTACTTTATCCCCATTGCGGAAACCGCCGGACTGATGATCAAACTGGGTAAATGGGTGCTGCGGGCCGCCTGCAAGGAAGTGAAAAAAATTCAGCAGCAGGCGGGTTGTCACCTGGCGCTGGCGGTAAACCTGTCGACCCGTCAGTTCAGGGACCCTGATCTGATTGAAACCATCCAGGATGTACTCGCCGAAACCGATTTCAAGGCGGTTCAGCTGGAGCTGGAAATCACCGAGACCACATTGATGGAACAGATTGAGCATGCGGTGGCCTTGCTGGATCGTATCAAGGCACTGGGTATATCGATTGCCATCGATGATTTCGGCACAGGCTATTCATCGCTGAATTACCTCAAGCGCCTGCCGATTGACGCGCTGAAAATTGATAAAGCCTTTATCACCGATATTCCCCATGACCGCGACGATATGGAAATATCCGCAGCGGTGATTGCGATGTCGCAAAAACTGGGTATCAAGGTGATCGCCGAAGGGGTGTCCACCCAGGCACACTGGGATTTCCTTGAGCAGAATAACTGCGATATCGCCCAGGGCTACCTGCTGGGTAAGCCGATGACGGCCGACGAGCTGATTGCCCTGTGTGGCCAGTCGGCCACCAACCTGTTGAAGTAACCTCTACAGCACCCCTGTGCTGCCGGCACCCCCCCGATTTATTGAGTGTTTGAGTAAATTGTTGCAGATCAAGCTTTTAGCAGGCATTAAAACATAATCCCCGTTTACCCTTGAAATCATGGGTGATTAGCCACACTTGCTAGCTAACAGAAATACTTAAATGAGGCTATGCCATGAGAATGGATAGATTAACCAGTAAATTCCAGCTTGCGCTGTCGGAAGCGCAATCACTCGCCGTGGGCCGCGATCACCAGTTTATCGAACCGGTTCACCTGTTGCTCGCCCTGCTTGATCAGGACGGTGGTTCGGTGCGCCACCTGTTGACCATGGCCAATGTCAATGTCAACGGCCTGCGCTCCAAGCTGGGTGAAGTGCTTGAACATATGCCGCAGATTGAAGGCAATGCCGGTGATGTGCACCTGTCCAATGACCTTGGCCGTGTGCTTAATCTCTGCGACAAGCTGGCACAACAGCGCAAGGATGAATACATTTCCAGCGAACTGTTTCTGCTGGCCTGCGTGGAAGATAAATCACGTGTGGGTGAGCTGCTGCGCGAGTTCGGTGCGCAGAAAAAAGCACTGGAAGAGGCGATTGATAAAATTCGTGGCGGGCAGAGCGTGAAAGATCCGAATGCGGAAGACCAGCGCCAGGCGCTGGAAAAATACACCATTGATTTAACCGAGCGGGCTGAGCAGGGCAAGCTTGATCCGGTGATTGGCCGGGATGAAGAAATTCGCCGCACCGTGCAGGTGCTGCAACGCCGTACCAAGAACAACCCGGTGCTCATCGGTGAGCCGGGCGTGGGTAAAACCGCAATCGTTGAAGGCCTGGCGCAGCGTATCGTTAACGGTGAAGTGCCGGACGGCCTGAAAAACAAGCGCCTGTTATCGCTGGACCTGGGCGCGTTGATTGCCGGTGCAAAATTCCGCGGCGAGTTCGAGGAACGTTTAAAAGCGGTACTCAATGACCTGGCAAAACAGGAAGGCCAGATCATTCTGTTTATCGATGAAATTCACACCATGGTCGGCGCCGGTGCATCGGAAGGCGCAATGGATGCGGGCAATATGTTAAAGCCGGCACTGGCACGTGGTGAACTGCATTGTGTGGGCGCGACCACGCTGGATGAATACCGCAAATACATTGAAAAAGATGCCGCACTGGAACGCCGTTTCCAGAAAGTGCTGGTGGATGAACCGAGTGTGGAAGACACCATCGCGATTCTGCGTGGTTTAAAAGAACGTTACGAAGTTCACCATGGTGTGGACATTACCGACCCGGCGATTGTTTCAGCGGCGGTGCTGTCACATCGCTATGTGACCGATCGGCAACTGCCGGACAAGGCGATCGATTTAATCGATGAAGCCGCCAGCCGCATCCGTATGGAAATTGATTCCAAGCCCGAAGTGATGGATCGGCAGGAGCGTCGTTTAATTCAGTTAAAAATTGAACGTGAAGCACTGGCCAAGGAAGACGACAAGGCCTCGAAAGAGCGCCTGGCAAAACTGCAGGTTGAAATCGATGAGCTGGAAAATGAATACCAGCAACTGGAAGAGGTCTGGTTGTCTGAAAAGGCCGCACTGCATGGTAGCGCCAGCGTCAAGGAACAGCTGGAACAGGCGCGCCTTGAACTGGACACCGCGCGTCGCGCCAATGATTTAACCCGCATGTCGGAACTGCAGTACGGCCGTATTCCCGAGCTGGAAAAACAGCTGGATATGGCATCCCAGGCCGAAATGCAGGAAATGACCCTGTTGCGTAACCGCGTCACCGAAGAGGAAATCGCTGAAGTGGTGTCCCGTGCCACCGGTATTCCGGTGTCGAAAATGATGGAAGGCGAAAAGGAGAAACTGCTGCGCATGGAAGAGGCACTGGGCAAGCGAGTGGTGGGTCAGCAGGAAGCGGTGGCCTCGGTGTCGAACGCAATTCGTCGTTCACGCGCTGGTCTGTCGGATCCGAATCGCCCCAATGGTTCATTCCTGTTTTTAGGCCCAACCGGTGTAGGTAAAACCGAACTCACCAAGGCGCTGGCCAGCTTCCTGTTTGATACAGAAGAAGCCATGGTGCGCATTGATATGTCGGAGTTTATGGAAAAACATTCGGTGGCGCGTTTAATCGGTGCGCCTCCGGGTTACGTGGGTTATGAGGAAGGGGGTTACCTGACCGAGGCGGTGCGTCGTAAACCCTATTCGGTGATACTGCTGGATGAGGTGGAAAAAGCCCACCCCGATGTCTTCAATGTGTTGCTGCAGGTGCTGGATGATGGTCGTCTCACCGATGGTCAGGGTCGCACCGTTGACTTCCGCAACACGGTGATCGTAATGACTTCCAACCTGGGCTCGCAACAGATTCAGGAGTTTGCCGGCAGTGATGATTATGACGCGATGAAAGCCGCGGTAATGGAAATTGTCGGTCAGCATTTCCGCCCGGAATTTATTAACCGGGTTGATGAATCGGTGGTATTCCATCCGCTGGATCGCAAACAGATTCGTTCCATTACTGCGATCCAGATTGAGTACCTGCGCAAGCGCCTGCAGGACAAGGACATGGATCTGCAACTCAGCGAAGCCGCACTGGACAAGCTGGGTGAAGCCGGCTTCGATCCGGTATACGGTGCACGACCATTGAAGCGGGCGATTCAGCAAAGCCTGGAAAATCCGCTGGCACAACAATTACTGCAGGGTGACTTTATGCCCGGCGATGTGATTGAAGTGGATGTGGATGGAGATGCACTGAGCTTTAAGCGCGGGGCAGCCTCTGCTGAGGTGGCTTAGCCAGCAACAGCGCATCACCCTGTGATGTAAAAACAAAGCCATAATGCTCACGCCTTATGGCTTTTTTTATGGGCGAAAGGATGCTGGTTGCTGATTTTTAAAAAGAAAACGCAAATGAACGCTAAAAACGCAAATAGACGCAATTAAAGCCCTGCACAGGCTGGGTTGGTTGTAGCTCTGTAGGTTGGGGTGACGCAGGAACCCCAACGGCTTGATTGATGGTGGTTTGTTTTGGAGGTGTTATTTGCTCAGAACAAATTTTGCGTTAATTAGCGTGCATTTGCGTTCATTTGCGTTTTCTTTTATACAGACGCTAGCTCGCGCGAGTCGTTACGAGCTACTCGTAACGGTGATTTTTATTGAAATTGAGCTTGATGTATTCAACGGCATTATCAACCGCGGCTTTGACTTCGTCTACCATGCGTAATCGCTCTTCGCTTTCCATATAAAACGCCATATCAATTTCATGGCGCATATAACGCGCGGGCAGTTTGCTGAGGGCGTAGCAGGCGACATCGAGAAAGAAATCTTCTGGCTGCTCCGGCATATTGGAAACCACTTCACGATGAATATAATCCGTCACCAGGTGCTCGTAATAGTTATTGATACTGGAAAAGTCCATAAACCCTCTCGATGCCAGTGTGCAAATGTTTACGAGTATAGACCGTTCTGGTCGTTATTATCCGCCAGTTCGGCCACTTCCCGAATGTATTTGAAAATGCTGCGGTAGGAAACCGGCGGTTTGTTATTTTTCTGTTCCCTGGCAACATTGCGAATCAGCTGGCGCAAATACTGACGGTCCGCCTGCGGATAGTGTTGCATAAAGGCATTCAGTCCGTCATCACCATCCTCGATCATGCTCTCGCGCCATTTCTCCATGCGCTTGAATTCTGCATTATGCAGGTCGTGTCGGTGCAGAATTTTATCCAGCTGGGTTTGCAGTGATTCTGCATCCATATTACGAATCAGCTTACCTATAAACTGACGCTGGCGTTTCAGTGCGCCATTAGATTTCATGCGCTGTGCTTCTTCTATGGCATTGCGTAGTTCGTCTTCCATATGAATTTGTGCCAGCTCATCCTTACCCAGTGTAATCATTTTCTCACCCAGTGCCTGCATCTCGTCGCATTCTCTCTTGCGCTGGGTTTTACTGATCAGGTTGCCATCTTCGTCGTAATGTTCGGTCATGGTGATTATCTATTGTGTTTGTGTATAGTGTTTTAGTAGCAGGCTGGCCTGCAGGTCGTCGCCCTTGTACTGATCAATTTTCAGTGGCAGATAATCGGTGGTTTCTGCCAGCCAGACATGGGAATAGCTGTCGCTGTCCTGCTTGTCAATTCTGAATTTCAGGGTGTTCAGGGTTTCACTCTTGTAGCGAAGCGTTTCCTCGCCTAACAATTGATAGTGGTAGTGCTCCAGTTTTGCCTTTTCAACAACCTGGAACTGGTTGCTCTTGCGCTGCCTGTTCTGTAACAGATCACGGCTCATTAATAGCGGCAGTAGCTGGCGTGAATAGGTGGCCGATGTGCTGCGGATAATTTCGTTATTGTTTCTATAGCTTGCGCGGATCTGCGCTTCACCTGAAGCCGGCCAGTTAAACGCGATGCGTTCGTTTTTACGTTTTTTCCCAGGATTGTCCAGCGTATAGCTGAGCTGTTGCAGGGCGCCGTTTTCTGTTTGTTTGAGTATGCTGTGTTCTGTTATCTCGCCGCTTATAAACAGTGCGGCTATGCCGGAGGCCCTGGCGCTGGAGGTGTAATGCAGCTGATCCTGTTCACGGCGTAATTCATTGGTCATTTCACCCAGGGAGGTGCCGAATTTTTTCACGCTGTACACAGTCTTGTGCAGGGCTGGTAATTCGGCTGCGGTGTCTGCATGGGCAAGGCCAGTGACGCACAGGCAAAACAGTAGCAGTGCGCGTATGACTGGCGATATAAACGTTACAGAATGAGCTGGTTGTCGATCCATTTTGCCGGGCCTGTCAGTGGGTTATTGTCGAGATAGATCTGCTGTTCCACCACCTTGAGACGGCCTTCGGCCACCCATTGAATCACCATCGGGTAGATCACATGCTCAAGCTGGTGAATGCGTTGCTGTAATGAGTCCACCGTGTCCTGCGGGTTGATATCGATCACTGCCTGTAAGACGAGCGGTCCGCCATCGAGTTCATTGCTGACATAATGAATGCTCACCCCGTGCTGTGCAACCCCGGCTTGCAGTGCCCGTTGATGGGTGTTGAGGCCACGAAACTCCGGCAGTAACGAAGGGTGAATATTCAGCATGCGCCCCTGGTAGTGATTCACAAAACCATCACTCAGTATGCGCATAAAACCCGCCAGCACCACCAGCTGTGGCTGGTGCTGGTCAATCAGCTGCATCAGTTGCTGGTCGAAGTCCTCACGACTGGCAAACTCGGTGTGATCCAGGGTACAGGCGGGAATGCCCGCTGCACTGGCACGCTCAAGCCCCCTGACGCCGGGGCGATTGCTGATCACCGCGGTGATACGGGCATGCAGGCGGCCTGCGGCGATGGCATCGATAATCGCCTGCAAATTGCTGCCACTGCCGGAAATCAGCACAACTATGTCTAAAGGGGATGTCTGCATGGAACCGTGGTGGTCTGGCGTCGCTATCAAACCGCGGGGCCGTTATTCAACTACCACATCCGCAGCGCCATTGGAGCTGGTGATCTCTCCCAGGCGGAAGGCCTGTTCACCGGCGCGGTTGAGGGTGTCGATGGCGGTATCCGCATCTTCCGCGTTAACCACAACCACCATGCCGATGCCGCAGTTAAAGGTGCGGTACATTTCCTGTGATGCAATATTGCCCTGCTGCTGCAGCCATTTGAACACCTCCGGCATCTGCCAGCTGTCTGCGGCAATGCGTGCGCGGGTGTTCTGTGGCATCACCCGTGGCAGGTTTTCCAGCAGGCCACCGCCAGTGATGTGCGACATGGCGTGTACGTCGACCTGCTCCAGCAGTGCATGAATACTTTTTACATAGATGCGGGTCGGCGCCAATAGCGCGTCACCCAGGCTTTGCTCGCCACAGGGTTGGGCGAGATCCGCTTTGCTCACTTCCAGTACCTTGCGGATCAGCGAGTAGCCATTGGAGTGAGGGCCGGAGGAGGCGATGCCAATCAGCGCATCACCAGCGGCCACTTTACTGCTGTCGATAATCTGGTCTTTTTCCACAATGCCGACACAGAAGCCGGCCAGGTCGTAATCACCTTCGCCGTACATGCCGGGCATTTCAGCGGTTTCGCCACCGGTGAGGGCTGCGCCTGCCTGGTGACAGCCTTCGGCTATGCCCTTGATTACATCGGAGGCCACCGTATTATCGAGCTTGCCGGTGGCATAGTAGTCGAGGAAGTAGAGTGGTTCTGCGCCCAGTACCAGGATGTCGTTGACGCACATGGCCACCAGGTCGATGCCGATGGTGTCATGCTTGTTCATCTGCAGCGCCAGTTTCAGCTTGGTGCCTACGCCGTCGGTGCCGGAGACCAGTACCGGTTTTTTATACCGATCCAGGGGTACTTCAAACAAGGCGCCAAACCCACCCAGGCCACCCATGACTTCGGGGCGCATAGTGCGCGCAACATGGGGTTTAATCTGTTCAACCAGCTGGCTGCCGGCATCAATATCAACACCGGCATCGCGGTAGCTAAGGGATTGTTGTGTGGATTTGTTTGAGTCAGTTTGAGACATTGCGAACCTGATAAGCATCACCATTAAAAGATGTGGTATTGTACATCGTCCGAGCCACCTCCACGAATGAAAATGAACTGCAAAACGCTTTTTTTCAGCATAATTCTGCTTCTGGCCCTGAGTGTAAAACTGCAGGCAGCCGAAATTAAACACATGTATGAAGTCAGCCTGCCGGTGGTTAGCCAGGAGGCGGATGCGCGCAAGGCCGCTTTTGAGCAGGGCCTGATCGAGGTGTCGATGCGCGTCTCCGGTAGTGGCCTGGCGCCTACCCAGCTGGATTTGTCACAGGCAAGTAGCCTGGTTCAACAATACCGTTATCACGCGATGAATGAGCAGGAAGTCAGCGACTACCTGCAAAAGCACGTCGATGCGCCAGCCCCCGCCTTTAAATTGTGGATGCAGTTCGATGCCAGCAAACTGAAGCGGCTGCTGGCGGAAAACGGCTTACCGCAATGGGGCGAACAGCGCCCGGATGTTTTGCTGTGGCTGGCGGTAAAGGATGGTGCGAATCGCTATCTGCTCAGGCGAGCTGATCAGTCACTGATCAAGGATGCGCTGGAAGAAGCAGCTCAGGCGCGAGGCCTGCCGCTGGTCTGGCCAGAGTATGACCAGGATGATCGCGCGCTGCTTGAATACAGCGACCTGTGGGGACAGTTCTGGGAGCCGATTAAACAGGCCAGCAAACGCTACAATGTGGATGCGATACTGCTGGGGCGCATGCAATGGCTGCAGGGCAGCTGGCAGGTAGACTGGTCGCTGCTGCAGGATGGCGAAATGCAGAGCTGGCAGGTGAATGCGCCGGCGCTGGACCTTGTTACCGGCAGTGGTATTGGCGTGGCCACAGATCATATTGCCAGTCGCTACGCGGTCTTCTCCGGCGGTTTTGACAGCGCCCAGTTACTGCTGCGAATTCATCAGCTGAATAGCGTAGAGGACTACGCCAGAGCGGCCAGCTACCTGGCTTCGCTGCCGCCGGTTAAACAGGTTTATGCCAGTGAGGTACAACCGGGGCAGGTGGATTTTCATGTCGAGCTCAGCGGCAATGAAGAGGACCTGAAGCGGGCGATTGCACTGGGCAGGGTGCTAATACCCCATAGCGGCTCGCAGCCCGAATTGCAGCTTGAAGCCCAGCCAGACAGCGGCAGCGTTTTGCAGACTATGCCGACGCGTATCCTGGCTTATCGGCTGGGGCGCTAGCCCGCAGACACACTGGATGTTTATATCATGACGTACACCGATTCAGATAAATGGATATGGACCCTGCTGGTGGTGCTGGGTGTGGCTGGTGGTGGCTTTCTGCTGTATCTGCTAGCGCCGATTCTCACGCCGTTTTTTGCCGCCGCATTGCTGGCGTACCTGGGTGACCCGCTGGCCGATCAGCTGGAAAAAAAGATGTCGCGCACGCTGGCAGTGAGCATCGTGTTTCTGGTGATTTTCCTGGTGCTAACCGTGTTTGTGTTGCTGGTATTCCCCATGCTGACCCAGCAGCTGGCCTATCTGATCGGCAAAATGCCGGAGTACCTGGATGGGCTGCAGAAAAATGTGGTGCCCCTGCTCAGTGAAAAGCTGGGTGTGGACACTGAGCTGGTTGACTTGCAGCTGATTAAAAAACTGTTTAGCACCCATTATCAGCAGGCGGGCGGGCTGGTGTCGCAACTGGCGCAATCGGTGGCGGCATCGGGCCTCGCATTGATGGCGTTTCTGGCTAACCTGGTGTTAATCCCGGTGGTGACTTTTTATCTGCTGCGCGACTGGGACTACCTGGTGCAACGGGTGGATGAGTTATTACCCAGGAAAACCCAGCCGGTGATTGCCAAACTGGCGCGTGAGTCCGACGAGGTGCTGGCTGCATTCCTGCGCGGGCAGATGATGGTGATGCTGTGTCTTGGTGTGGTGTATGCCACGGGTCTGTGGCTGGTCGGGCTTGAGCTGGCGCTGCTGATTGGCATGCTCGCCGGGCTGGTGAGTTTTGTTCCCTATCTGGGTTTTATCGTGGGCATTATGGCGGCGGGTATTGCGGTGCTGCTGCAGACACAGGACGTATTTATGTTACTGCCGGTGCTGCTGGTGTTTGCGGTTGGCCAGGCACTGGAAGGCATGTTGCTTACGCCGTTGCTGGTGGGAGACAGAATTGGCCTGCATCCGGTGGCGGTGATTTTTGCGGTGCTGGCCGGCGGCCAGCTGTTCGGTTTTGTCGGTGTATTGCTGGCATTGCCGGTGGCTGCGGTGCTGGCGGTTCTGCTGCGTCATGCCCATGATGAATATAAATCCAGCGCCATGTTTAATGACCCGTCCTGAGTCGTTGATTCCATTATTGATTACAGTTTTCATAATTTATGTACACCCAACTCACCCTTGATCTGCAACTAAAGGACAGCTTTACCTTTAATAACCTGGTGACTGGTCCCAACCAGTTGCTGATCGACTGGCTGCAGAGTTCGCAATTGCAGGATGAGATGCAGCTGTATCTCTGGGGGGCACACAATACCGGCAAGAGCCATCTTATGCAGGCGCTGTGTCAGCAGTTTACACAGCAGGGAAAGCGCGTCAGCTATTTGCCATTGCAGCAGCTGATTGATTACTCCCCCGAGGTGTTTCAGGGGCAGGAGGCGATGGATGTGTGTTGTATTGATGATCTGCAATTACTGCAGGATAAAGCGCACTGGCAGGAAGCGCTGTTCGACCTGATCAATCGCATGCGTGAAAACCAGCGGCAGCTTATTTTCAGCGCCAACCAGCCACCTACGGAACTGCCCATTGCGCTGAAAGATTTAAGCTCGCGCCTGCAATGGGGTGCGGTGTTTAAGTTGCTGCCACTCGATGACACGGAGAAATGTCAGGCCCTGCAGCAACGGGCAGAGGCCAGGGGGTTTGAACTGGCGGATAACGTCGCCGCCTATTTGTTGAATAACTACAATCGCGATATGGCCGATCTATTCGAAATGCTGGATGCACTGGATAAGGCACAGCTGCAGCAGCACCGTCGTCTGACCATTCCCTTTGTAAAATCGGTGCTGGATCGGGAAGCAGAAAATGCCAGTGATACCGAACTCTAAAAAGAAAACGCACTAAAGTGCAGGAGCACTTTGAACGAGCGCATGCTCGGCCCGAAGGGTGGAGCACAGGATGTGCGGAATAAATGACAGCTCCTGCGCATCCATGCGCTCGCTGAATTAGTGCATCCATGCACGTCACGCGAATAACCGCAAATAAACGCGATCAAAGCTTTATATATTTTTAAATTCTAGCGTTCATTTGCGGCTATTCGCGTTGTTGACGTTAATCTTTTAGTCAGTGCTTATTTTTTGCTCGTTCCCACGCTCCCGCGTGGGAACGCATCGGCCAATACCTTTTACACAGACTGCGCTACACACCCGATCCACATGGGCTTAGTCAGCTTTATCCGTTTGTGCAGCATGCACCTTATCCAGCCAGTTTGCCACTTCGCGTAGAAGCGCATCGCTATGATCGGTGAAGTAATGTTGCGCATCCTTTACCACGCGCTGTTCCGACAGTGGATTTCCGGCCTGTTGAATATTTTCCCAGCGTCTGGGGGCATTGCGCTTGACCGCGGGGTAATCGTATTCACCGCGAATATCCAGCACAGGAATTTTTATTGTCTGCAAGGGGAACGGCTGGCGCATCGGCTGGCCCTTGTCGGTGGAGCCCATGCCGATACCGATAAAGCCACTGGCGCTGCCATTCGGGTGCTGGTGTAGCCAGTCGACAGCCATATGCACACTGCAACTGTGTGCGAGCAGGATAATTGATTCAATGCCCTGTTCCTGCAGGAACGCAATCGCGGCATTGATGCGCGGGTGGGCCTCTTCAACTATGTCCATATAATCGTAAAAGCTGGCCGTGGTGGCCAGCACCGGCATCTGGATTGAGAGGGTGTGCCAGCCATGTTCAGGCAGGCCGGTGCGTAACGGGTAGACCAGCTCGGGCCAGTTGGGGTGGTAACCGCGGCCATGCATAATAATCACCGCACCCTTAGGGGCATCGGTTTCGGCTTCGGTGTAGATGCTGAGAAAATCGTGCTCGGCAGCGCCATCATGCAGCATCATGGCATCGCCCTGCATAATGTAATCCGCTACCTGTTGTTTCATGCGGATTTCTCTGGCCAGGTCAGCGCCATCGCACAGACTGCTGGCCACGAGCAGGCCGATGCCGAGGCAGAATTTAATTGCTGCTTGAAAGGCATCTGATAACATTTTATTTACTTTATTGGCTGTATGTTCTCTGTGCAATAGACAGTGGACGTTCACACAGGTTGCAATGTGCCCATGCCAGTCATCGGTTCAACTGTCGATCCGCTAGTAGCCGAACTCACGCGGCGCTGCGGGCTTCTACTAATGGGAACATATGCTCGGATTCAAAGGCAATGCGCTGCCTGATTTTTTCCAGCATGGCCGGTGTCTGTTCGCAGAATGCCTGCTGGTAATGGTCGGTTCCCGAGGCCTGGCACCACAGCTTCATGTATTGCGAAAACTGCTTTTTTATCTTACGGCTGCTGTTGTGGAATTCCTGCGCCAGTGCGTTGATTTGCGGGTTGTGGTGCTTTGCCAGCTCCGCGTAGAGCGCATCGTCTTCAAATACCAGGTGCATCCACACTTTCTCATTGAAGCGACCAACCAGCTCACACACCAGCGGGTTCTGCATCATCTGTGGCTGATTCAGCAGCAGGCTCAGTACCTCGATCAGATCGCTGATTTCCTGGTTTTGTCGTTTAAGTTCGTTAAGGCTGTACATGGAAGTGCTCCGCTAGGGTACCTCTGAATAATGATGACATATCTCTGG
>DATCTK010000094.1:0-18214 GCA_036567985.1 Gammaproteobacteria bacterium
AAATAACCGATATCTGAATAGAAGCGACCGGCCTTGATGGTGATGCCATGGCCAAGACCGCTGGTCTGGATCACTGCTTCTTCCAGCTCCATTTCAGTCTCACCTTCATGCTCGGCAATGGCCGCGGTGAATTTGGCGTAAAACATGTCATCAATATTGCCGCTCAGGCTGAGTTCGTTATGCCCCAGCTGAAACCCCTGTTCGTTGCGGCCGGCTTCACCGCCGAGCATAAAGCCGGGCAGTTCATACTCGCTGTCATTGTCGTAGCTGACGTAACGCCCATCCAGGGTCAGGCTGATCGCCGGGTTAAATGCGTTTGCTGTACTGGCGAGTGTATTCTGTGCACAGCCCATAGCCAGGGCGGCACAAATCAGTGAATGTGATTTCATTGTGTGTTCTACCTAAATCGATAATTTAAAAAGAAAAGCCGTCGTATAGACGGATTACTCCTGGAGATTTAGATAAAACGGGGTGGGGCACGTACCAGGTAGTGGCGGTGACTGCGGTGAGCTGCAACGATCGGCTGAGTGGCAGCCTGTGCAGAGATGCTGTAACCGCTAACGGCAATAACGGGGGTTGTAATCAGTCCGTGGTCGAGTGATTTTGCACTCAGGCAATAGTCACACTGCTCGCCGGGCACATGCTGGTGAAAGGCATGCTCAAGGCTGCCCAGCTGACCGAGTGTCAGGGCGATGAGTGCAAAACTGATGACAAGTAGCTTTTTCATTGCGCAGCATAATAGCCATAATCAGCGGATCAGTCCAGATGACCGCAGTGGCCGGGCAGGTGAAACAGCCCACAAATAACAGTATGCGCAGGCAGTTTTTTACGGTATAAGTGCGCTTTTCCCCACCGAGATCACTGGCTTGTCCATCACCCTGTTGAACGACGCACCTGCTGAAAGCACACAGTTTATGCAGATCACCGATGCCCTGCGCAGTGACGGTTATGTGGTGTTGCAGGATGTGTTCAGCGATGCGCAACTGCAGTCGCTGTTAATCGACATCAAGCAAAGTGACAGCGAGACGTTCCATCAGGCGGGCATTGGCCGCGAGCAGTCGCACCAGCTGAACCAGTTTGTGCGCCGCGACCGCATTCGCTGGCTGGATATGCAGCATGAGCCGATCCGTTTTTATCTGCAATGGGCCGAACGCCTGCGGCTGCATATCAACCGCCAGCTGTTGCTCGGCCTGTTTGATTATGAGTGCCACTATGCCCATTACCCCAGCGGGGCTTTCTACAAAAAGCATGTGGATGCGTTTAAGGGCGGCTCCAACCGTTGTCTTACTACCATTCTGTATTTAAACCCGGCCTGGCAGCCGACCGATGGTGGTGAGCTGCTGCTGTATGCGGAAGATGACAGCGGTGTGCTGCAAACCATTCTGCCCGCGTTTGGCACCCTGGTGATTTTTCTCAGCGAAGATTTTCCCCACGAAGTGCTGCCCACCCGTTGTTCCCGTTATAGCCTCACCGGCTGGTACCGGGTGAATAACACCACCAAACTCAACCTCGATCCGCCGGCCTGATTGCAGCCATAAACCTGCGGTTTCGCGTCCGCAGGCGTAATTTGTTAGCATGAACCCATTCATAAGTTACTGAATCGCAAAGGGTGCATCTGTGCAGGATAAACGTCCGGGCTGGGTTTTCTATAGTTCACTGGTTATTCTGGCCATCTTCGTAGTGGTGGGGCTGGCCTTACCTGGGCAGTTCAGTGAATGGTCAACGCTGGCGCTGGACTTTACCACCCGGCATTTCGGCTGGGCCTACCTGTTTGTTACCACCGGCTTCCTGGTGTTTTCCATCAGCGTGGCGCTGAGCAACTACGGGCATATCCGCCTGGGTGCGGACGGTGAAGCACCGGAATTTTCCTATGGCTCCTGGCTGGGGATGATTTTCTCCGCCGGCATGGGGGTGGGGCTGGTGTTCTGGGGCGTGGCCGAGCCGATGACCCATTTTGTCAGTCCGCCACTGGGCGGTGCCGAACCAATGACGCCAAAGGCAGCGGAACTGGCGATGCGCTATTCATTTTTTCACTGGGGCTTTCACCAGTGGGCCAACTTCTGCGTGGTGGGCATGGCGATTGCCTATGTGCGTTTTCGCCAGCAACGCCCCGGCTTAATCAGCGAGACGTTTCGTTCCACACTGGGCAATCATGTGGATGGTGGCATGGGGCACGGCATCAATATCCTGGCGGTGGTGTCCACGGTGTTCGGTGTCGCCACCACCCTGGGGCTGGGGATGATCCAGATAAACAGCGGTATGGATTCGGTGTTTGGCATTGGCTTCAGCACCCAGGCGCAGCTGGCGATACTGGGCGGTGTGGGCATCGTGTTTCTGCTGTTCTCGCTGACCCCGCTGGAGAGCGGCATCCGTTATGTGAGTGATGCCAATATGCTGCTCGCCGCACTGTTATTGCTGTTTGTATTTTTTGCCGGCCCCACCGATTTTATTACCGCCGCCATGACCAATGCCATCGGTGATTATTTCAGCAATGTCATCGGCATGAGCCTGGTGATGACACCCTACACCGGCGAGGACTGGGTCGAACGCTGGACCATTTTTTACTGGGCCTGGGGACTCTCCTGGGCACCTTTTGTGGGCAGTTTTATCGCGCGGATTTCCCGTGGCCGTACCATCCGTGAATTTGTACTGGGAGTAATCGGCATGCCGGTGTTACTCAGTGCCTTCTGGTTTTCCACCTTCGGCGGCTCAGCACTCTACTTTGAGTTATTTGAAGGTGCCGAGCTGGGTAAGATAGTGAGCAATGAAATCAGCGCAGGCCTGTTCAGCATGCTCGGTTACCTGCCCGGAGCGCAATACACCGGTATCCTGATGCTGGTTCTGATTATCCTGTTCGTGATTACCTCGGCCAACTCGGCCACTTTTGTGCTGGGCATGTTTACCGCCAAAGGTGTGCTGCAACCCAAACGCTGGATCCGTTTCAGCTGGGGGCTGGCGCAGATACTGGTGGCCGGGGTGCTACTGGTTGGTGGCGGACTGGCCGCGCTGCAAACCATCTCCATTGTGGCGGCTTTCCCGTTTATGATTTTGATGGTGTTTATGGCCAGCGCATTATTAAGGTCGTTGCGTGATGAGCAACGGCAGATGGAGTTGCATGAAGCGCTGATGAAAGAGCGGCTGCAACGGCTGCTGGAAGAGTATGAACTGCATGATCTTAGTGAGTCACAACTGCAGGATGTGGCGGAGTATGTGGGGGAGGGCCAGATAAGCCCGAACCCACAGAAGCCAAGAGATATCTGATATTCACAGGGTTTCATAATGATGTAGGTTTGGGTGACGCAGGAACCCTAACGGCTTGTTTGCAAACGGTTAATGTTGGCTCGTTCCCACGCTCCTGCGTGGGAACGCATACCAAACGGGACAAGCTCATTGCGGTGGATCCGCTTCGCTTGATGCCACCCTACATAAACTTTGCGTTGATTGGCGTATATTCGCGTTGTTCGCGTTTTCTTTTTAAAGCCTCTCTCCACAGTATAGCCTGGGCCGCAGTATTAACCCTGTGTTAATATATATGCTTGATCATATATACTAAATATCATATATTCTGCCCCATGACACTTGATACCACCCAGTTTTATAGTTCACTCGCCAACGAGATTCGCCTGCGCTGCCTGATGCTAATGCAGCTGGAAGGGGAGTTGTGCGTGTGTGAACTCACCCATGCGCTGAATCTTTCCCAGCCGATGATGTCCCGCCATCTGGCGCTGCTGCGCAATGCCGGTATCGTCAGTGACCGCCGGGCCGGGCAGTGGATTTATTACCAGATCAATCCACAGTTGCAGCAATGGGCTGCTGCCGTGCTCGAGCTTACTGCGCAGGCGAATCGTAAACGCGCACCTTTTAAAGATGATCTACAGCGTTTACACAGCATGAGTGATCGACCCGATGCCGCCTGCTGCGGCTGATTCACAATAATTACTAATACAGAGGCAGGAGATAACTATGCCAATTCGTATCGCCATTAACGGACTGGGTCGCATGGGGCGGCTGGGTTTTCGTGCAGGCTGGGAAAACCCCGCCTATGAGATTGTGCATGTTAATGAAATCGCCGGTGACAGCCATGCCATGGCGCATCTGCTGGAGTTCGATTCGGTACACGGTCGCTGGGATAAAAATTTCGACACTAAAGACAATGCAATCATGCTCGACGGTAAAACCATCGGCTATTCCAGTGAAAAAAATCCGGCGGATATCGACTGGGCCGGGCTGGGTATCGATCTGGTGATTGACTGCACCGGCAAGTTTAAAACCGCTGAAGCATTGCAATGCTATTTTGATCGCGGCGTGAAAAAAGTGCTGGTATCCGCACCGGTAGCGGAACCGGCGATCAATATTGTGTATGGCATTAACCAGCATGAGTACGATGCGCAGCAACACAATATCATTACCGCCGCGTCCTGTACCACCAATTGCCTGGCACCAGTGGTTAAGGTGATGCACGAACACATCGGTATCAAACACGGCTGCATGACCACCATCCACGATATTACCAATACCCAGACCATTGTTGATAAAGGCCATAAAGATTTACGTCGCGCACGGGCCTGTGGTGAATCATTGATTCCTACCACCACCGGTTCGGCCAAAGCGATTACTAAAATATTTCCCGAGCTCGCCGGACGACTCAATGGCCATGCGGTGCGCGTGCCATTGCTAAACGCATCCCTTACCGATTTTGTGTTTGAAGCACAACGTGAAACCAGTGCAGAGGAAATCAATGCACTGTTCAAGCAGGCGGCGCAGGGTGAACTGGCGGGTATTCTGGGTTATGAAGAACGCCCGCTGGTGTCGGTGGATTATGTCAACAATCCCCATTCCAGTATTATTGATGCACTCTCCACCATGGTGATCGACGGCACCCAGGTAAAAATTTATGCCTGGTATGACAATGAATGGGGCTATGTAAACCGAATGATGGAACTGGCGGCGTTTATTAGCAAGGACCTGTAGTTTTAAAATGCCACATCTTATGTCCGATGCATTGCGCAATTACCTGGTGGTCACCGGCGGTTACTGGGCGTTTACCCTGACTGACGGTGCGATCCGTATGCTGGTGGTGTTGTATTTCCACAGCCTGGGTTATTCACCGTTTGAAGTGGCCATGCTGTTCCTATTTTATGAGTTTTTCGGCATAGTCACCAACCTGGTCGGCGGCTGGCTGGCTTCGCGCATTGGTTTAAACATGACCATGCACCTGGGCATGGGTTTGCAGGTAGTCGCCCTTGCGATGTTAATGGTGCCGGATGCCTGGTTGAGCGTGGCCTATGTAATGCTGGCGCAGGCAATGTCGGGTATTGCCAAGGACCTGAATAAAATGTCCGCCAAGGCCAGTGTTAAAACACTGGTGAGTGATGACGACAAACAGGGCAAATTGTTTAAATGGATTGCGGTACTTACCGGCTCGAAAAATGCACTCAAGGGCGCGGGCTTTTTTCTCGGTGCGCTGTTATTGCAGCTAATTGAATTCCGCAGTGCACTGGGCGTTTTATCCGGTGGTTTATTGCTGGTGCTGATAGCTTCGGCTCTGCTATTACCCGCAGGCATGGGCAAAACAAAAAACAAACCTAAATTTACCGAGGTGTTTTCCAAATCGCCGGCGATTAACTGGCTGTCCGCGGCGCGCTTTTTCCTCTTCGGTTCACGTGATGTGTGGTTTGTAGTGGCACTGCCGGTGTATCTGTATTCGGTGTTCGAGTGGAGCCATATGCAGGTGGGCGGTTTTCTTGCTATCTGGATTATTGCCTATGGCATGGTGCAGGCGAGTGCGCCGCGGCTGTTACGTAAAAGCCATCACGGCAGCGGGCCGGATGGTGCAACCGCCACCCGCTGGGCCTATCTGCTGGCAATGGTTCCCGCAGCCATTGCCGCCGGACTTTACTTTAGCTTCCAGCCACAAACCGTGCTGATTGCCGGGCTGATTATTTTCGGCGTGGTGTTTGCCATTAACTCGGCGGTGCATTCCTACCTGATCGTGGCCTGGTCGGAACACGACCAGGTATCGATGAATGTCGGTTTCTATTATATGGCCAATGCCGGTGGGCGACTGGTGGGTACGGTTCTCTCCGGCTGGGTTTACCAGAATCAGGGCCTGGTTGGCTGTCTTATCTGGTCCAGTGCCTTTGTACTGGCCTCGGCGCTGCTGGCACAGCGTTTGCCCGATCCGCAGTCAACCGCTGTGGATAGCTGACCGGGTGACATTATCAGGCCATGAAGCATGTGTTTTCTGGCCATCACACTGGATGAATTCTTCAGCTATCAGGGTTACACTCAAGCTATATTATGCTTTAGATGTCGTTTGCACTGTAACAGCTTGCAAACGGCCTGATGTAATCCGATACGGAGGTAATTATGCAGGATCAGTTTCATAGCTTTAGTGAACTGTTTGCGCAACTGGGTCTTGATTCAGATGCGGATGCCATTGAAAACTTTCTCAGTGAACATTCGCCGCTGGATAATAATATCGAATTAGCGGATGCACATTTCTGGAGCAGTTCGCAGGCGCAGTTCTTAGGTGAAGCCCTGAGCAGTGACAGCGACTGGGCGGAAATAGTCGATGCGCTGAACCTGGCGCTGCGCTAGTTGTTCATCACCTGCCATTTCCTGAACGCGTTTTACTGATCGCCCTGTATGCATTCACACCATCATAGTCATTCATCTTCCGCGCAAGCCAGCCATCAACACAAACCCCAGAACAGTCTCTACATTGCTGCCGCCATTACCCTGAGCTATGCGCTAATTGAAGCCATTGTGGGCTGGTGGTCAAATTCACTGGCGCTGATCAGTGATGCCGGACATATGCTGACCGATACCTCGGCCCTGTTGATTGCCGCGCTGGGTGCCTGGTTTGCTACACGTGCGGCAACCCGCCGTTTCAGCTTCGGTTTCGGTCGCGCTGAGTTTGTTACCGCTTTTATCAATGGCCTGCTGATGCTGGCCGTGGTGGTCACGGTGGTGTATCACGCGTTTGATCGATTAATCAACCCACTTGAGGTAAAAGGCGAGGCGGTGACACTGGTGGCTTTTATCGGTCTGTTATTAAATGTCGTGGTGCTGTTTCTGCTCAAACACGATGCCGCAGATCTCAACCGACGCGCCGCCATTCTGCATGTCATGGCGGATCTGCTGGCGTCGATTGCTGCTTTGCTATCCGGGGTTATTATTGTGTTCACTGGCTGGGTGATTATTGACCCCATACTGTCACTGATTATTATGTTGCTGGTGTTATATTCGACTTATCATCTGTTAATGGAAGCAGTGCAGGGGCTGATGGCGGCTGTACCACCTGGCTATTCATTGCAAACCATTGGCCAGGCCATGGCCGAAGTGGATGGCGTTAAATCGGTACACGATCTGCATATCTGGTCGCTCACGTCCAGCCGGGTGGCACTGTCCGCGCACGTCGTGATTGATGATCTAAATAACTGGCAGGCGCTGCGTGAGCGTTTGTGCAGTATGCTCAATCACGATTTTTCAATAGAACATGTTACTTTGCAGCCTGAACCTGAGGCGGTGGTGGTTAATTTCAAACAATCCCTGTGATTAGCTGTGCGCATTAGTTTATTCCTGGTTTACCGGGGCATTATCCCGAGGAATATGCAGCCGGCTATTACGTTGCAGAAACTGACCATTGATAGTCAGCCACAGGGGTTCGCCGCTCAGTGGTGCGTTCTCCGGTAAGTCTCGTTGTGCATGTAGATGCAGATGAGGTTCCGAGCTGTTTCCCGAGTTGCCTATCTCGGCCAGTGGGTCACCGATTTCAATCTGCTGGTTGCTTACCACCTTGATGCTACCATCACGCAGATGCGCGAGGAAAACGTAAAACTCGCCACAATCGATAGCAATATAATTACCCGCCATGTGTTTACGATCCATCTGCGGTACCGGCATGTCGTTTATTCCATCGACTACCATGGCTATGTTCCCACGGCAAGGTGCGACAACGCTTGTGCCATAGGTTGTGTACTGTGCAGGATCACTCGGTTGCCAGCCCTGTTTGTGTAAACCCAGCGGCGTAATGCGAAAGATATCCAGCGCCTTGCTCTGGCCGCGCCAGGGTTGATATGCTGGATTGGTTTTATCCAGGGTTTTGAGATGCACATTGATTATTTCCGAGGCACCGCCATGGGCGACAAGGTAATGCCCGGCAGCAAAGGGCGGTGCAATATCCACATGTTGTTCGTCGGGCAGTGTGCGTCCCTGTAATGCGTGGTAGCTAAGGTAAACTCCGAGAATACCCAGCCCGGCAACCAGCAGTGTAGTCATTGTATTGGCGGTTGAGGTGCGGCCTGGCTTCCTTGCGGAAAAACCATGCTTTATTAACTGGCTGAACATGATTAGCACAAACAAAAGTGCATACAGATAGGGTGTCCAGAAGGGCGGCATGACCCATAACGCGGTTAATGCAAGCCCCAGCAGAATACTGGACACAGAAATCAGTTGCAGGCCGCGCAGCCATCCCATCGCCGGGAACAGAGCCAGCCAGGCCAGCAATAATAGTGGCAGTACAAGTTGAGTGAGAATTACCATCCAGGACATATAGCGGATCTCCTTAGTGTGGCATCTGAAAACTAATCATGGGGAAATTTAATATCGCTAAGCTCTGCCACGAAAAACGCAAAATACGCATCCGTATCAAAGTGGTTGCCGGCTTCCACTCGCGTGGGCAGGCGATAACCTGCAAATGAACGGAACCCTGACACGTAGCCACCGAAAGGTTGCAGTCGATACTGTTTGTTAGCATTGGCATTGCTCCAGCGTGCAAAGCGAACCTCTGTGGGTTGTCCATTGGCGGCTACGGTTACATCAACAGACTGGGATAAACCCTGATGGCTTACTGTAAGCCGGGCGCAATCCGGCGTCAGTTGAGTCCAGCTAATGCCCGGGCCCGACAAAACTGCCGCCGGTGTCCAGAAAACTGCTTCGGCCACATAGCGGCCAAACGCCGAACGTCGGTGATCCGCATCACCTCCCATGCGAGCGATGGGCAATAAACCCATCAGCCAGAAGCGCGTCCAGTGTTCAGTATCGGAGCCGGATAATCTTAGCAGGCCGCGCTGCGCACGCATTTTCCAGACAAAGCCGGTCGGCATTGCCAGGGTCTGCTCTGCAATCATTTTCAGGTAGTCCGGTTTGTTTTTATCGCCCATGCCGAATTGTCCCGACATGTTAATGCTGGCCACGGTGTAGAGTGGTGTGCCCGGTTCAATGGTATAAAGAAAATAACGCTGTGCCGGTTCAGGTAACCCGGCAACCATTTGAGGATCGAATCGTGCGGGCTGTTTCGCCTGCATGGCAAGCAGCCGCTGCATGGCCCTGGCATCGGCGCGGTGGTCAAGCTGTCGCCAGACAAACAGCAACAGTATGGCCAGTAGCAATAACAGAAGAAAGTACAGGGTGATCATTATCCCGTATGACTATCCTGGTTAGCCAGAGAATACCCACAGCTGGTGTAGGCATCAGCTTAATGGCTTAGAAGTTAGTCTTGTAAACCTATAGCAACAGTGAATAGCCCAGACCAATAACGGCACTTGCACCAATCACAGTAACAATACCTGTATTGTATTTAAACAGGGCAATAAACGCAGCGGCACCAATTAACAGTGAAAACCATTCAAACGTGCCGGCAAAACCCTGTGGCCAGAGCACATGATAAGCAAAAAATACAGCGAGATTGAGAATCACCCCAACCACTGCAGCGGTAATGCCAGTTAAAGGCGCCGTAAATTTGATGTCGTGTCTGGTGGCTTCAACTGCTGGCCCACCCAGCAGAATAAACAGAAACGATGGCAGAAAGGTAAACAGTGTTGCAATGCCAGCACCCGCTGCACCAGCCAGCGGCAACATCTCCGGGCCGAATAATTCCTTGCTCCATCCGCCCACAAAACCCACAAAGACAACGACCATAATCAGTGGCCCGGGTGTGGTTTCGCCCAGCGCCAGACCATCAATCATCTGTGCGCCGGTCAACCAGGCATAGTTTTCCACGCCCCCCTGATAAACATAGGGCAGCACAGCATAAGCACCACCAAAGGTGAGCAGTGCGGCTTTGGTAAAAAACCATCCCATCTGAGTTAGCGTGCCTTGCCAGCCATAATGCGACACCAGCATAAGCATCACCAGGCCCCAGATTGCCAGGCCGATTAGGCAAAATGTTATTAATCTTGCCAGATTGAATCTGGCGTGTCGCGGAACAGGTGTGCCATCATCAATCAAAGCCGCTCCGAATGATTTGCCCGATTCTGCATGATGCCCACCGGTGCGAAATTGTTCAGGTGCAAAATGTGAACCGGCATAACCCATAAGCCCCGCCATCAGCACGATATAGGGAAAGGGGACGTCTAATGCAAAAATTGCCAGAAATGCCAGTGCCGCCATAGCACGCAGCAGATTGTTCTTTAAAGCTCTTGATCCAATGCGGTAGGCGGCAAACACAACAATGGCTGTCACCGCTGGTTTAATTCCATATAAGATGCCTTCTACTGCAGGCATATTGCCAAAAGCCAGGTAGACCCAGCTGAGCCCCATCAGGATAAACAGCGATGGAAGCACAAACAGAATGCCTGCAGCAATACCACCCCAAACACCGTGCATTAGCCAGCCAATGTAGGTTGCCAGTTGTTGTGCTTCAGGCCCTGGTAGAACCATGGTGTAGTTAAGTGCATGCAGGAAACGATGCTCGGAAATCCAGCGGCGTTTCTCGACCAGTTCCTGGTGCATCATGCTTATCTGACCCGCTGGGCCACCAAAGCTGATAAACCCCAGTTTCAGCCAGTACAGGAAGGCTTCAATGAATGGGACATGTTCAGGTGGCTGTTCAGGTTTATCACTGGCTTGTGGCATTTAAGTTTTTCCTGAATCTGAAATATTAGAAATATAATCAATAGCAGGCGTAAAAGCTGGCAGATTAATCAGTTTATAAACTCTTCATAACCACCGCGGAAGTCCTGTATCCCATCCGCTGTCATCGACAGAATACGCGTGGCAATGGAGGAGACAAACTCACGGTCGTGTGAGGTGAAGATAATGGTGCCGGGGTAGTTTTCCAGTGCCAGGTTAAGTGATTCTATCGATTCCATATCCAGGTGGTTGGTGGGTTCGTCCATAATCAGTACATTGGGTTTTTTGAGCATAAGCTTGCCAAACAGCATGCGGCCCTGTTCACCACCGGACAGTACCTTCACTGATTTTTCGATTTCATTCTGCGAGAACAGCAGGCGACCGAGGATGCCGCGTATCACCTGTTCGTCATCTTTTTCTCCTTTCCACTGGCTCATCCAGTCAAACAGGGTCATGTCCTGTTCAAAATCCGCAGCGTGATCCTGCGCATAATAGCCAATAGAAATATTTTCAGACCACTTGACTGTGCCGCTATTGATTTCAGTGTCGCCCACCAGTGTTTTCAGAAAGGTGGTTTTACCGATGCCGTTGGGGCCGATCACCGCCAGGCGTTCACCCACTTCCAGCATCAGGCTGAGGTCCTTGATAATTACATTGTCATCGTAGCTTTTATGTAAATTTTCCAGTTCCAGTGCCAGGCGAAACAGTTTCTTTTCCTGGTCAAAGCGGATATAGGGGTTAACCCGGCTGGATGGTTTTATTTCCTCCAGTTCGATTTTATCAATTTGTTTTGCACGTGAGGTGGCCTGTTTTGCTTTTGATGCATTGGCAGAAAAACGGCTGACGAATGATTTCAGTTCGTTGATCTGGTCCTGTTTTTTAGCATTGTCGGCCAGCATACGCTCGCGGATCATGGTGGAGGCGGTCATGTATTCGTCGTAGTTGCCCGGATAAACACGCAGCTCACCGTAATCCAGGTCTGCCATATGGGTACACACCGAATTGAGAAAATGCCGGTCGTGGGAAATAATAATCATCGTGCTCTTGCGATCATTCAGTATATCTTCCAGCCAGCGGATGGTATTGATGTCGAGGTTATTGGTGGGCTCGTCGAGCAATAAAATATCCGGGTCGGAGAACAGCGCCTGTGCCAGCAGTACGCGCAATTTCCAGCCGGGGGCAACCTGGCTCATGGGGCCGTAATGCTGTTCTATGGGAATTTCCAGTCCCAGCAGCAAATCGCTGGCGCGGGATTCTGCAGTGTAGCCGTCCATTTCACCGAATTGTACTTCAAGGTCGGCAACCCGCATGCCATCCTCCTCAGTCATTTCAGCCAGGCTGTAAATACGGTCGCGCTCCTGTTTGATCTGCCACAGTTCCGGCTGACCCATAATCACTGTGTCCACCACCGAGTATTGTTCATAGGCAAACTGATCCTGTTTTAATTTACCCACGCGGTCGCTTTCATCAATCGAGACATTGCCACTGCTGGGTTCCAGGTCGCCACCAAGAATTTTCATAAAGGTGGATTTGCCGCAGCCATTGGCGCCGATTAAACCGTAGCGTTTGCCCTCAGAAAACTTGACTGAAATATCTTCAAAAAGAGGTTTTTCACCAAACTGCATGGTGATGTTTGCCGTTGAAATCACTCTGTATATCCTGTTGTTCTGTGTGGGCTGTTGAGGCCGCTGCGGGATTGTTAGACCCGCATAGTTTGTTAATAAATGTGTGTTGTTTGCGCGCTTACAAGCCTGAGCTGCTTGCCTGCCTGGCAGCTTGTTTAGCTGGCAGTTGATTAGCCTGTTTGTCTTTCTGGCGTTTTTTCAGCTTCAGGGTTTTTCGACGTTTCGCAGTGGTGGTTGCGGCCGAACCGATGTGTTCTTCACCACGGGCTTTTGCGAGTTGCATCTGCTTTTCACGTTCCATAAAACGCTGGCGTTGCTCCTCGCTGGTGCTGTCGTAACAATGGGGGCAACTGACGCCAGGCGTGTACTTCTCGCTTTGCTTGTCCGCCTCGGTAATCGGTAAACGGCAGGCGTGGCATTGATCGTAACTGCCTTTCTGCAGCGCATGGTTAACGCTCACCCGGTTATCGAACACAAAACATTCCCCCTGCCAGAGTGATTCTTCCTCGGGCACAGTTTCCAGGTATTTAAGTATGCCCCCCTGCAGGTGATACACCTCTTCAAAGCCCTGTTGTTTTAAATATGCGGTGGATTTTTCACAACGGATACCGCCGGTACAGAACATGGCCACTTTTTTATGCTTATCGGGGTCGAGATTCTGTGCAACATATTGCGGGAATTCGCGGAAGGTTTGCGTGGCCGGGTCAATGGCATTTTTAAATGTGCCAATCGCAGCTTCATAGCCGTTGCGTGTATCAATCAACGTCACTTCCGGATCGGCGATCAGTGCGTTCCAGTCTTCCGCCTTAACATAGGTGCCCACCACATGGTTGGGGTCTATGCCTTCAACCCCCATGGTGACAATTTCTTTTTTCAGTTTTACCCGGGTACGGTAAAACGGCATGCTGTCGTCAAAGGAAAATTTACAACGGATATCCGCCAGGCGGGCGTCGGATTTTAACCAGTCGAGCAGGGCATCAATCGATGCCTGACTACCGGCAACAGTGCCGTTGATGCCTTCACTGGCGAGTAATAGAGTGCCTTTGACATTGTGCCTGAGCATCACGTCCAGCAAGGGCTGGCGCAGCGACTTGTAGTCGTTCAGCGTAACAAAATGATAAAGGGCCGCAATAACGGTGCGTGACATAGTAATAACCTGTGTGCTGCTAGCTGGAACGTAAATCCAGTGCCTGGGTACCCTGATGCTGGTATCCAACATTATCCAGGGGTGCCCGTAAAAGGCTGCGTATTATACACGTTTCGGCCTGTTTCAGGGGTGGATTTGGTGGGCGGTTTATGGCTTTGCGAGGTACTGATGGGGGGCTGGGGCGAGCCTTGCGAGGTAACGCGTGTATTACAGTATGCTGTAAAAAGCGTGTCGTAAAATGATAACTATTTAAATATCAATAGGTTATATATTTATTTTGGGCTTTAAGGCCTGCAGGAACCGCTGACAGGCTGATTTCCAGCCAGGGCCTGCTGGAGTCCGGATGACATGTTTTTTCTGCAGCAAGCGTGCATAATAGTGCGCTTATTCTAAGGAAGCTCTGAATAATTCATCCATGAATTATCAGAGCAAAAACAAATCAAAATGCGATTTCGATTTGTTTTTCATTTTCAATAACTTAACAGTTATTGCCATGTTAGTTTATTCATGGGGCGGCACATCCCTGTGCCGCGGAACCTCTGAGTTTTTCAGAGGTTCCCTAATTCGGCCTTGCCGAATATTATCGAGCCAATTATCAAGCCAGTGGCGGTCAGTTAAATAGCATGAAAAACACCATTAAAGCACAGGTTCATTTCAGTTTTCAGGGTAAAACCTTCAGTCCGGGATTGCAGATCGATCTTGATGCATTACTCTCCGCCGGGCAGGGTTTTTCCCGCTTGCATGAGCGACTGGCCAGGGCGAATGATATCGATACTTATTCCTATGCCTATGAAGTCATGGAATCATCTGACATCGAGTTTAGTGAGGCCACGGGTTTAGCCAGTGAGTTTATGGGTGAACACGGCCAGTTCGATCTGCCAGGTTTTACCGAAGCCTGGCAGACACAACAGATGCAGCAACAGTTGCTGCATCTGGCACAGAAGCATATGAAGATTGACAGCCTGGATGAGATCGAAGGTTTAAAACAGACCTTGCTCGCAGCCTACCAGGCAGGGTCTGAAAAAAGCTGACTGCCTGAATCGAATACTTAAGGTGGCTTAATGGGTCAGTGCCATAAACACACGTGGTAATTGTTCGGGTAGTTTTTCCACGTGATCGATAATGGTGTAGTGGCTGCCGAAAATATCTTCCACATACTCATCGGCCCTGGGGTCGAGATTGATACAGTAGCTGTAGATCCCCTGCTGTTTGAGTTCCTGTACGGCGCGATGGGTGTCTTCAATCAGCATGCGTGGATCTTTGCTGTCGATATCCGCCGGCTCGCCGTCAGTCAGCACCAGCATCAGTTTCTTTTCCGCCTGCTGGTTTTCCAGGTAGTGGGCTGCATGACGCATAGCGGCCCCCATGCGAGTAGAAAGCCCGGCCTGCATTGCCGCCAGACGCGATTTTACCTCCACCCCATAGTGCTCAGAGTAACCTTTAATATGATGATAGAGCACCTGGTGACGTGTATCCGAATGGAAGCCGGCAATGGCAAACCGGTCGCCTAGCTGTTCGACTGTCCAGGCCATAATTGCCAGTGACTCCTGCGACAGTTCGAGTAAAGTCTGCTGGCTGGATTGCAGTGTGTTATTCAGTGACTGAGACATATCCACCAGCAGCATCACCGCGATATTGCGGCTATCGGTAATATGGCTGTAGTTGATGCGCGGGTCGGGTGCCGAACCATTTTTAAAATCAATCAGTGAGCGAAGTGCAATATCCAGGTCCAGCTCTTCACCTTCCTCCTGAAAACGGATGCGCTTTCTGTTCTGTGGCTTGAGCATCTCGATCATTTTCTTAAGCTGTTTGGCCAGCTCACTGTGTTTTTCCAGCAGTCGGTCGATATCCCCGGCATCGGCAGCCGGGTGCAGGCGTTCATACACCGTGGTCCAGTCGGGTCGATAGGATTCGCTTAAATAGTCCCACTCGTGATAGTGACGGGGCGGCAGGCCGCCGTTGTTATCATCGATTTTGTCGGCGGCTTCGTATTCGTTTTCATGGACGTCTTCGGACTCGTCGTTCTCCTCGTGATGGAACCACATACAACGGTTATCATCACGGTAGGAGATCTCGGTGTGATCGAAATAAACATTCGGTAGTGAATCTGAGTGCCGGCGGGATTTGACGTAATAGAGTGTGCCCAGTTCTCTCATGTCTTCGGTGCTGGACTGTTCGCCTTTTTCCATCAGTATCGTGTTGAAGCGTTGGCGGAATGTTTCGATCAGTTCGTCTTCAGCATCAAACCTGTCATCAATCAGTGCGCGGGAAAGACGCGTCGCACGGTAGCGCAGGCAGGCCTGGTTTTCGCTATCACAGTCTCCCAACGGTGGTACAGGATGCAGTGCGAGAAAGTATTTTTTCAGCCCGGGGTAACGTGCCATCGCCAGGCGTTCTACCCGGCAGTCCTCGAAGGTCGAAATAAACAGCTGCATATGCGGTGCGAAGTTGTCCGCCATTAACCGGCTGGACCAGTGTTTATGCGCCATCATATGCGCCAGCATCGCGCGGTAGCGATCCAGTCCGTCAATGCCGTTTTCACTGTCGTACATATCCGGGACGGCGATATGATTGTCGTCCAGGTAGGGTACCGGTTTACGCAGTTGATCAAAGCTGGTGGAAAAAGTCGCAAACGGCAGTTCACAGTCCCACAGCGATTCTTTTAGCATGTCCAGGTGGCGCTCGGCATCTTTAAACACCACACCATGCCGTTCGCGCTGGATAATCGCCCTGGCATCGGCAGACTTTAGTGAGAAGTATTCGGCGGCCTGTTCGGGTGCGCCTTCATAGGAGAGCACGCCATAGCGTACAAAGTTGGCGACACCTTGCAGGCTGAGCTGGCCGATAAGCTGGGGCATAGATTCAAGCAGCTGTACCAGACCGGCACTTTCGTACAGTGAATTGTGGCCATGGATAACGGTTTCTGTTCCCTGGATAAAGTCATCAATGATACTGATATAGTGTTTGAGTGACGCCATATCATCGACACGGCGACAGATAGAACGCAGTGACTCCAGAAAAGGGATGACCGATTTTCGGTTGGGGCTGCGACCCAGCTGATAGACGTAATCAGCAATAAGTTCTAGCGATGCTTCATCGATATGTGATGCGATCTCCGGCATTTCTTCCAGGTAGATCAGGCAGGGTTCCACACCCAGGCCGATTTTCCCCAGGAAATTAGCCTTTTCAATATAGGTGCTAATCCCCTCGGCAGTTAACAGTCGGTCAGCTTCACTGACGCATTGCGGAAAAACCTGCTGCGCCTGTTCCCAGCTTGAGGTGAACTGTGCCTGGTAAGTGGTGAGTTTCTCTGTGTTCATAAAGAGAACCCGGGGCTATTAACCGAACACCATTTCCACGGTGTTCATTAATGTCGTGTGCATGTCTTCGTCATCGGTGATGGGGGTGACCAGTGCCATCTCGCAGGCCTCCAGCGGTGATACCCCTTCGGCAATAAGCCCTGCCGCATACACCATCAGGCGAGTCGAAATGCCTTCATCCAGGCCGTGGCCCTTGAGCTTACGCGCCGCTTCACCAATCTGTACCAGTTTGCCTGCTATCTCGCTGTCCACATCTGCTTCATTCTGCAGAATGCGGCTTTCCAGTTCAGCTTCGGCATAGTCAAAGTTCATCGCCGTAAAGCGTTGCTTGGTAGACTGCTTCAGGTCTTTCATTAACGACTGGTAACCGGGGTTATAGGAAATCACCAGCTGGAAATCGGGATGCGCCTTGATCAGCTCACCTTTTTTGTCCAGTGAGAGCTCACGACGATGGTCGGTGAGTGCGTGAATAACCACCATCGTATCCTGCCGTGCTTCAACGATTTCATCCAGGTAACAGATAGCGCCGTGACGTGCTGCCAGTGTCAGCGGGCCATCCACCCAGCGTGTTCCATTGGCATCCAGCAGGTAACGTCCCACCAGGTCAGACGCGGTAATGTCTTCATTACAGGAGACGGTGATAATGGGTTTGCCCAGCTTCCATGCCATGTGTTCAACAAAGCGCGACTTGCCGCAGCCCGTTGGTCCCTTCACCATAACCGGCAGGCGGCGTTTGTAAGCCGCTTGATAGAGAGCGACTTCATTGCCCTGTGCGTTGTAGTAGGGTTCTACTTCAATCTTGTATTGTGAAATATCCATGGCAGTTCTCACGTATATTATCTTTAAGGTACCTCTGAATAATGATGACATATCTCTGGCTTACAGGTGTGCTCGCAATCAAGGCAGCGTTTTGAAAGCAGGCTGAAGCCTGGTGAAAAACGCTAACGCAGAGTGCGGGCACACCTGTAAGCCCCGTAGGGCGAGTCCTGAAGCGCACATCTACGGTGTTGTGCTTCTTGTAAAGGACCGGGCCATTCACTGCGAAGCACGCCTAGTAGCTGCACGCTTCAGGTCTCGCAGAGACATATCAGCATTGTTCAGAGGCACCTTAAGTGTCAGTGTAAGGTCTGTTTAGCAATAGCATCGACCATGACAGTTGCTGCTATTGCTAAACAGACCCAGAGTGGTTGATTGAAAAAAACCTCTGCCCAGGTATTTAACCCTGGAACAGAGGCTTTATTCACCAGACATGCTCAGTCATCTGT